>CAVEOA010000004.1:0-179379 GCA_963617205.1 Alloprevotella sp.
TTCAGCAGTTTCAAAAATTGGGCGTAAAGGTCGAGTGCGTGCAAACAGATAACGGGTTTGAATTTACCAATCGTTTTTCCAACAGCCAGAAAGATAAATTGACCCTTTTTGAAAGCACGGCTCAAGAGTTGGGGATTCGACACAAGCTCATCCGCCCATATACGCCTCGGCATAATGGAAAAGTTGAGCGCAGTCATCGAGAAGACCAGCGACTTTTCTATGATTCCCATTCCTTCTACTCTCTCGACGATTTTGATGGGCAGCTAGCTGCCCATCAAAGCCGCACCAACAACCGACCTATGCGTCCTTTGAAGTGGGCTTCTCCGAAACAAAAACTTGCTTCCTATCGTGTCCAAAATGATTGACAAACCTACATTCCGCGAAAAAAACGTGTCAGGCAGGATTAAAGATCTGCCGCGATGTCGATGTTGACGCCCTTGAGCAGTACGGCGGCACCCTGCTTCGCCTCGCCGCTGTCCGCATGCGCCAGCAGCCATTTGTTGCGTGCCCACAGCGTGCGGTCGAGCTTGTTCGCGCCGTCAGCCGGGCGGAAGTCGGTGTTCGTCTTGTCAGGCAGGGCGACCAGCACGCGGAAGCCCTTCGCATCATCGGTGTGGCAGGGCGCATAGTGCAGCGTCGTGGCATAGACCTCGACCAGCACGCCGGCAGGCACGCGGAACGCCTTGACCTTCGCGGTGTCCAGCTCGCCGTCCTCCAGATCGGAGAGCGTCGCAAGCAGCAGGATGAAGTCCTCCGTGCCGAGGTTGAACTCGCTGTCACGGTGATATTCCAGGCAGTTCAGCTTCGTGTTGTGTCCGTTGCAATAGCCCAGCTGGAACGGCATGCCGCCGAAGAGACCTGTGCCGATGGCTTCGGCGTCGGGGGCAGCGTGAAGCGCTTCATCGCGGGGCACATAAACGGTGCCGGCAGGGCAGGGCGTTTCGGCAAGCGCCTTGAGCAGCCCATCCACAGGATAGCCGTCAACCACACGGCCGTAGGGCTTGAATGCAGCGTCAAATACAGACAGAATTTCCATTGGAATTGCCTCCTCTTATTTTGCGTCGCTTCCGATGCGAACGTCATTCTAATTCGATGGCGAGTGCCGGATTCCTGCCGTGTCAGCGAATAATTCCGTCCTCGATTTCGGGCTTCTGATACCAGCGCTTTGTCAGCATATCCTTATAGCGCGGCTGAATGTTGTATTCAAACCAGATATCGCGCTGACCGTTCATGGTGGTTTCCTCGCGCACGGCAAAGGAATAATTGCGCTCATCACGCAGCTGCTCCATGTCGGCGGAAATCGCCAGCGCCAGCGCATGCAGCACGCGTTGATCCGCAATGGGGTCAAAGCCGCGCTCCTCGAAGATGAAACGGCAGACGGTGTTCATCGGGCGGAAGAGCACGATGCGCACCTCATTCCGGCGGATGATGACGCGGTCAACGCAGCAGCGGCTTGCCGTTCGCAGGACAGGATAGAGCGCTTGATACACGTCCGTTGTGCGGACGCGCTCGACAAGCAGGCGTTCCGCCTTCTGCTTTTTCCGGTGTCGCTGCAGAAAGAAGAGCAGAAGAAGCAGGATGAACGTGCCGATTGCGGCAATCATCAACAAATGCATGAGCCTCGCTCCTCTCCTCCATTTGACCGTTCAGCTGTTGCCGTTATTGTAGCAAAAACGGCGCAGTATGTCAACTTAATAAAAAAGGCTGCCTCCCGCTTGGGGAGACAGCCACTGCTGATATCGGTGAATCAGTTATCCAGGACGCTCTTGTTAATCTGAGCATTCGCATCGGAAACCCACTGGTCAATGGTCTCGGTCTTCACGGTTTCCTGCTTGGCGCTCAGGAGGTCAGACTCGATGCCTTCGCGCACGGTTTCGAGGTCAACTGCGCCTTCCTCAACGTCACCAGCGTACTTGATGATGTAGTAGCCGTAGCTGCCTTCAATCTTGGTCGTGTGGTCGCCGACATTCTTCAGCAGCATGGCGGCATCAACAAACGCGGAGTCGAAGGAAGAGAAGCCTTCGCAGATCTGATAGCCGGTCTCGGCGTAATCAGAGCCTTCTGCCATGCCGGGGTCATCGTTGTGCGCTGCGACAAGCGCATCCCAATCCTCGCCGTTATCCAGTGCATCGAGCACCTCGTCCGCCTCGGTCGTGATGTTCGCCCATTCCTGCGCCTTCGCCAGCTCGAGTTGCTGCTCAAGATACGCGACCTTCGCCTTGGCCTGTGCAAGGGTGATCACCGCTTCGGAGACGTTCTCCTCGAGCTCCTCGGTGAAGTTCGTGGTCGTGCTCTCGACTTCAAACGTTGCGTTGGGCGTTTCGGATTCCTGCTCCTTCGCCACGACCGTCACCTGCGCGACAAGGTCATCCGTGTTCTCCACGCCGAGATCGCTCACAGCAGTCGTTGCCGTCGTTTCCTCGCTCTGCGCGGTCGTGAGGGCGGACTGGATCTCGCTGACCAGAGCAGCGTCCTCGTCGTTGAACTTGATGAGAATCTGCTTGACATAGCGGTAGCCAGCCGGACGATAGTAGATGGTATCGCCGTTGAGCACCGCCTTGCCGTATGCTTCGAGATCGCTCTCGTAGCTCGTCTTGGCTTCTTCAACCTTGCTGTTGAATTCCGCCGTAATTTCCTCTTCGGTCACCGCGACGTCCTTGATGGCATATGCCTCTGCCTTTTCCATGAGCAGGGATTCGAGCAGGCTCTTGCGGATGGATTCCTCGGTGTAGCCGTACTCCGTCAGCTTCGCTTCAATCTCCTCCAACTGCGTTTCGGTCGAGAGGCTGAAGTTGCTCGCGGCGCTCTCACGCAGCGTTTCCAGCTCGGACTGCACGTCCTCATCGAGCTGCGCGTTTTCCTCGTCGGTCAACTCGTCGAGACCGAGCTCCTTGGCCTTGGCAATCAGCACGGAGCGCTCCACCAGACCGTCAATGACGCTGTCGGTGATGCTGGAAATCGTCTCTGCATTGGTTGAATCGAACGTCAAGCCATACAGGGAGTAAATATATTCATACTGCTGAATGGTATAATCGATATTCGCCTGTACCTGCGCTTTGGTGTACGTATCATCGCCGACGCGGATGACCACGCGGGCATCGTCAACGGACTCATCCTTGACAATCAGCGAGCAGCCGCTGAGCAGCATCGTCAGAACCAGCATCAGCGCCAGCAACGTTTTTTTCTGCATAAACATACTCTCCATTTCACCATTTTCATTCCGGGGATACTTTGTTCATTATACCCCAACCTTGCACGATTGACAAGCATGATTCCGCGCTTTCCTGTTAATTTTTTTTGAAAATTCATCGGGAAGGCAGATGGAAGTCTGCCCGCGCTTCAACAATTTCCCACGCGGACTGTAAAGCTGGGCGAAAAAATCGGCGAAAGGATGCACAAGCGGCGCCAAATCTGATAGAATGAAATGTATTCGTTCTTGAGGAGGCATCCATGAAGGAATTGAAGCTGGCGTGGCGGTATGTTCGCCGTCACTGGTGGCAGTACATTCTGGGGATTCTGGCGCTTTTCGTGGTTGATGCGGTCAATGTGTATGTGCCGCAGTTCGCCGGCGAAATCACCAATGGACTTGACCAGCACACGCTCGGCATGGACGGCGTGATGGGACTGGTGTGGAAAATTGTGCTCATTGGCGTGGTCATCGCCATCGGACGCTTCTGCTGGCGCATCTTCCTTTTCGGTGCGGCGCGTTCCATCGAGAAGGAGATTCGCGGCGACCTGTTTCGGCATCTGTCAACGCTGTCCGCACGCTATTATAACGAGCACAAGACCGGCGACCTGATGGCGCACTTCACCAATGACCTGCAGGCGGTGCGTTCGCTGCTGGGCATGACGGTCATCAGCGCGTTTGATGCGACCGTCATGATGGTGCTCGTGCTCTGGCAGATGATGACCTATGTCAGCCCGAAGCTGACAATGGTGGCGGTCATTCCGCTGATTCTGATTATCTTCGGCGACTATTTCTACGGCAAGCTGATGCACAAGCGCTTCATTGCCAAGCAGGAGGCGTTCTCGACGCTGACCGACCAGGTGCAGGAGACGGTTTCCGGCATCCGCGTCATCAAGGCGTTTGTGCAGGAACGCAAGGAGCTGTATGCGTTTGCCAAAACGGTCGCCTTCACGCGTGAGAAGAACCTCGGCGTGGTGCGTTTGCAGGCGCTCGTCATGCCGCTGCTGGATCTTGTCGTGGGGCTTTCAAGCCTGCTGACGCTCGTCTACGGCGGCTATCTGGCGATTTACGGCGAAATCAATGTCGGACAGTTCATTACCTTCAATTCGTATGTAACGATGCTCGTCTGGCCGATGATGGCAGTGGGCGAATGCATCACGAGCGTCAGTCAGGGGCTGGCAAGCCTGCGCCGCCTTTGCGGGATCTTCGATGCGAAGCCGGACATTGTCGACAGCGACAGGACGGATAGCAGCCTGACCTCGCTGCACGGCGACATCGCCATCAATCACCTGACGTTCGCCTATCCCGACCAGCCGGAAACGACCGTGCTTGAGGACGTTTCGGTGACAGTCAGGGCAGGGGAGACGCTGGCGGTCCTCGGGCGGACAGGCTCCGGCAAGAGCACGCTGCCGAGCCTGCTCATGCGCCTCTATGATGTGCCGGATGGCATGATTACGATTGACGGTCATTCGCTCAGGGAGATTCCGCTGAAGGTGCTGCGCACGAACATCGCCTGTGTGCCGCAGGACAGCTTCCTCTTCTCGGATACGCTGCAGAACAACATTGCGTTCGGCTCGGAGAACAAGTCCCTTGAAGCGGTCGAGCAGGCGGCGAAGGATGCCTGCATTCACGACAACATCATCGAATTTCCCGACGCGTATCAGACGATTGTCGGCGAACGCGGCGTGACGCTTTCAGGCGGTCAGAAGCAGCGCTCGTCCATCGCCCGCGCACTGATGAAGGACGCGCCGATTCTCCTGCTTGACGACGCGCTCTCCGCAGTCGATACGGACACGGAGCGGCAGATTCTCAACAACCTGCGCCGCCTGCGGAACGGCCGCACGACCATCATCGTCGCGCACCGCATTTCCACCATTCAGGATGCCGACCACATTCTCGTCCTTGATGACGGCAAGGTGGAGGAATACGGCACGCATGAGGAGCTCATCAACAACGGCGGATTGTATCAGAGCCTGTACCGCAAGCAGCAGCTTGAGGAGCAGCTCAAGGAGAAGGGAGGCGCAGACCATGCAAACGAAGAATAAGAAGGAAGCAAACGACCTGCAATACAAGGGAAACGCCTTCCTGCGCCTGATGAAATACCTGAAGCCGTACAAGAAGACGGTTGCGCTGTGCTGCGTGCTGGTGCTGTTCCTGACGGCATTCGACGTGCTGCGCCCGCGCATCATCGGCGACGCCATCGACCTGTACATCACGCAGGACAGCGCACAGGAGCTTGCGCCGGATGTGCGCTTTCAGGGTATCGTGAAGGCTGCCGGGCTGTATATCCTGATTCTCGTGCTGCAGTTCCTGTGCAACCGCGTGCAGTACATGAAGATTCAGGAGACCGGACAGAACATCGTCAGCACGCTGCGCAACGAGGTGATGGCGCATGTCGAAAGCCTGTCCATGCGCTTCTTTGATCTGACGCCTGTCGGCAAAATTGTCACGCGAATTACCAACGACACCGAGGCGGTCAACGACCTGTACGCCAACACGATTGTCCGCCTGTTCCGTAACGTCGTCAAAATCGTCGCGCTGATTGCCATCATGGTCGTGATGAACCCCCGCATGGCGATGCTCTCGCTCGTGATGGTGCCGGTTGTTGCGGTGCTGACGGTCGTGTTCCGCAAGCTGAGCCGCAGGGCATACCAGACGGTCAGGACGCGCCTGACGACGATGAACACCTTCCTGAGCGAGCACCTTTCCGGTATGCGCGTCATCCAGATTTTCGCACGCGAGAAGGAGAAGTGCGATGAATTCGAGCAGAAGAACGAATCGCTCTATCGCGCCGGTCTGCGCGAAATGATGGTGTTCGCCATCTTCCGCCCGAGCATCTATTTCTCCTCGATTATCGCGACGGCAATTATCCTGGGCGGCGGCAGCTCGCTCGTGCTGAACGGCGTTATCTCCATCGGCATGCTCTACACGTTCACCGACTATATTTCGCAGCTGTTCACGCCGATTCAGGAGCTGGCGGAGCAATTCTCGACCCTGCAGAGCGCCATTGCTTCGGCAGAAAAGATTTTCACGCTCCTCGACGTCAAGCCCATGGTGAACGACAGCCCCGATGCAAAGACGCTGCCGGCCGTCAAGGGCAGAATCGAGTTCGACCATGTCTGGTTCGCGTATGATGACGTGAACTGGGTGCTGCGCGACGTGTCCTTCACCATCGAGCCGGGGCAGAAGGTGGCGTTTGTCGGCGCGACAGGCGCAGGCAAATCGTCCATCCTGAATCTCATCGGGCGATACTACGATGTGCAGAAGGGCAGCATCCGCGTTGACGGCGTTGATGTCCGCAACATGACGCGTGAGCAGCTCCGCTCCGCCATCGGGCAGGTGCAGCAGGATGTGTTCATCTTCACCGGCACCATCGCCAGCAACATCCGCCTCCGCGATGAGAACATCACGGACGAGCAGGTGCGCCGGGCAGCAGAGTACACGAATGCATCGCACTTTATCAACCGTCTGCCGGATGGCTATGACGAGCATGTCACCGAGCGCGGCGCAACCTTCTCCTCCGGTCAGCGGCAGCTGCTGTCGTTCGCACGGACGCTTGCGCACGACCCGACCATTCTGATTCTCGACGAAGCGACCGCAAACATCGACACGGAAACCGAACAGTGGATTCAGGAGGCGCTCGAACGGCTGATGGAGGGACGCACGTCCATCATTGTCGCGCATCGCCTGTCCACCATTCAGCATGCCGACCGCATCATCGTCATGCACCATGGCAAAATCCGCGAATCCGGCACGCATCAGGAGCTGCTGGCGATGGATGGCATCTACCGCAAGCTCTACGAGCTGCAGCTGTCGTAATTTTTCGCGCAATTACCTTGGAAAAGCGAAAAAAAGCAGTTGAAAAACAGAATCCGATGTGCTATAATCTACAAGACTACGCACCTTTGCCATGCGACCTTGTTCTGCGGAGCAGTTCCGCAGTGGGCATCGCGAAAAGGCAGAGGGTGGTGAAAAACAAGGAGGATTATCACTATGGCAGTCATTTCCATGAAGCAGCTCCTCGAAGCCGGCGTCCACTTCGGTCATCAGACCCGCCGCTGGAACCCGAAGATGGCTCAGTACATCTTCACGGAGCGCAACGGTATCTACATCATCGACCTGCAGAAGACCGTCCGCAAGATTGACGAAGCATACGCTTTCGTCCGCGACGTTGCGATGCAGGGCAAGACCGTGCTGTTTGTCGGCACGAAGAAGCAGGCGCAGGAGTCCATCGAATCCGAGGCGAAGCGCTGCAACATGTATTATGTCAACAACCGCTGGCTGGGCGGCATGCTGACCAACTTCCGCACCATTCAGACCCGTATCCGCCGCCTGAATGACATCGACAAAATGGAAGCAAACGGTCAGTTCGAGCTCCTGCCCAAGAAGGAAGTTATCAAGCTCAAGGCCGAGCGCGAAAAGCTCGAGCAGAACATCGGCGGCATCCGCGAAATGAAGAAGCTGCCGGGCGCGCTGTTCGTGGTTGACCCCCGCAAGGAGCACATCGCTGTGACCGAGGCCCGCATCCTGAACATCCCGATCGTCGGTATCGTTGATACCAACTGCGATCCGGACGAAATCGACTACGTCATCCCCGGCAACGACGACGCCATCCGCGCCGTGAAGCTGATCGCCGGCAAGATGGCTGATGCTGTGCTGGAAGGCAAGCAGGGCGAGCAGTCCGCTGAGGAAGCGCCCGCCGCCGAGAAGACGGAAGCCTAATTTCCTCGATTGAGCGACAAGAACATTATATAGGAGGGCGAAACCTATGGCGAATATTACCGCTGCTCTGGTCAAGGAGCTCCGTGAGCGTACCAACGCCGGCATGATGGACTGCAAGAAGGCGCTTGTTCAGTCTGACGGCGACATGGACAAGGCCATCGACTGGCTGCGTGAAAAGGGACTTGCACAGGCCGCCAAGAAGGCTGGCCGAATCGCGGCTGAAGGCGCTGTTGTGGCGTACACCACGCCCTGCGGCTGCACCGCTGCGCTGGTTGAAGTCAACTGCGAGACCGACTTCGTTGCCAACACGGACAATTTCAAGAATTTTGCGAACGCCGTTGCGAAGCATGTCGCCATGGCGAATCCGGCTGACCTCGACGAGCTGATGAAGCAGAAGTATGTCGACGACGAGTCCAAGACCATCGAGGACATGGTTTCCGACGCGACCGTTGCCATCGGCGAGAAGATCTCTGTCCGCCGCTTTGCCCGCTTCCAGAGCGAGGGCGTCGTTGCCACCTACATCCACATGGGCGGCAAGGTCGGCGTTCTGGTCGAGGTTGCGACCGATGAAGCCGGCAAGAATTCCGATCTCGTGAAGGAATTTGCCCATGACGTGTGCCTGCAAATCGCGGCTGCGAAGCCCGAGGCTGTGCGCCGCGAGGAAGTCGATGCCGACAAGGTGGCGAAGGAAGCCGAAATCCAGCGTGCAAAGGCGCTCGAATCCGGCAAGCCCGAGAAGATCGTCGACCGCATCGTCGCCGGTCAGATTGAGAAGTACTACAAGGAAGTGTGCCTGCTTGACCAGCAGTTCGTCAAGGACGGCGAGAAGACCATCACTTCCCTGATGAACGAGACCGCAAAGGCAGCCGGCACCAAGCTGGACATCGTGCGCTATGCACGTTTCGAGCGCGGCGAAGGCATCGAGAAGCGCAAGGATGATCTGGCTGCGGAAATCGCTGCCATGAAGAAGGCGTAATACCTGTGCCATCCAGAGAGCCGAGGATTGAATCCCCGGCTCTTTTCGTATGACACGCGGAAACTGCATGCGGCTTTACAAGAGAACGGAAATCCGCTATAATGTTGCTGTCCATTTGAGCAACGAGGAGGTGTGTGCTTCGATGAATGTTGACCAGCTTGCGGATTCCCTGCGCAGGGATCCGATGTTCATGCGCAACGTCGTCCGCTGGGATGAATTGCCTGCGCGTCCGGCTGCCTATGAGCCGTTTCCGCCGCAAATCGACAAGCGCTTGAAGAAAGTGCTAGAAAAGCGCGGCGTTCATCAGCTGTACCGCCATCAGGCGCATGCTGTCCGCGAGATTCTGAACGGGCATGATGTCGTCGTGGTCACGCCGACCGCGTCCGGCAAAACCATGTGCTATAATCTGCCGGTGCTGTCCGCCATATTGGAGAATGACGATGCGCGTGCCCTGTACCTGTTCCCGACAAAGGCGCTGTCTGCCGATCAGGTCAGCGAGCTGTATGAGCTGATTGAGGCGATGGGCGTCGATATCAAGACGTACACGTATGACGGCGATACGCCCGGCGCGGCACGCAAGGCGGTTCGGCAGGCAGGGCATATTGTCGTGACGAACCCTGACATGCTCCACAGCGGCATCCTTCCGCACCACACCAAGTGGGTCAAGCTGTTTGAAAATCTGCGCTACATCGTGATTGACGAAATCCACATGTACCGCGGCATTTTCGGCTCGAACCTTGCCAATGTGCTCAGGCGGCTGATGCGCATCTGCCAGTTTTACGGCAGCCATCCGCAGTTCATCCTGTGCAGCGCGACCATCGCGAATCCGCAGGAGCTGGCGCAGACGCTGACCGGGCGCGACATCACGCTGATTGACGACAACGGCGCTCCGATGGGCGTCCGACACTTCGTGTTCTATAATCCGCCGGTCGTCAACCGTCAGCTCGGCATCCGGAAGGGCGTTGTGCAGGAAACGCGGCGCATTTCGGGTCTGCTGCTGCAAAACGGCATTCAGGCGATTACGTTTGCACGTTCACGGCTGAATGTCGAGGTGCTGACAAAGTACCTGAAGGACATTGCCCATGACCCCATCGGCAGCGCAGGGCGCGTTCGCGGGTACCGCGGCGGCTATCTGCCGACCGAACGCCGCGACATTGAGCAGGGGCTTCGCGCCGGACGCATCGATGCGGTCGTATCCACCAACGCGCTCGAGCTTGGCATCGACATCGGCGCGCTTGATGCATGCGTCCTCTGCGGCTATCCCGGCACCATCGCCAGCGCATGGCAGCAGGCGGGGCGCGCAGGACGCCGCAAGGGCACATCCATCGTGTTTTACATCGCCTCGTCCGCGCCGATCGATCAGTACATCGTGTCGCATCCGGATTACCTGATGAAGAAATCGCCTGAAAACGCGCTGCTGAATCCTGATAATCTGTATCTCCTGCTCAACCACTTCAAGTGCGCTGCATTCGAGCTGCCGTTTGAGGACGGCGAAGGACTCGGCAACGCGCCGGGTTCGTCCGAGCTGCTGTCCTACCTTGAGGACGCGGGCATCCTGCATCATGTCGGCGGACGATACCACTGGTCGGCGGAGGATTTCCCAGCGAGTGAAATCTCGCTGCGCAGCGCCCGTGCGGAGGAGAATTTCATCATTATCGACATTTCCGACCCGGCGCATCACCGCGTCATCGGCGAAATGGACCGCTACACCGTGCCGATGCTCCTGCATGAAAACGCGATTTACATGCACGAGGCGCAGCAGTATCAGGTTGAGAAGCTCGATTTCGAGGCGTGCAAGGCGTACATCCGCCGCGTGAATGTGGACTATTACACCGATGCGGACCTGAACCTCACCATCTCCCTGCTGGACAAGGAGAAGGAGGAGGAGCAGAACGGCATGATAGCCGCGCTCGGCGAAATCCGCGTGTCGACGCTCGTGACGATGTTCAAGAAAATCAAGTTCGATACGCATGAAACCATCGGCTTCGGTCACGTTCGCCTGCCCGAAACGGACATGCACACGACCGCCATGTGGTGGACGCTGCCCGATGCGCTGTCCTCACGCTATGCGAGCGATACGCTTCAAAACGGCATGATGGGCATCGCGAATCTGCTGCGGATTGTCGCGCCGCTGTCGCTGATGTGCGCACCGCAGGATGTTGCCGTGGTGTATCAGGTCAAAAGTCCGCTGACGGACAAGCCGACCATCCTGCTTTACGACCAGTGCCCCGGCGGCGTCGGGCTGGCGCAGAAGGCCTATGCCATGCGCGGACTGCTGCTGGAGCAGGCACTGCAAATCGTTGAGGGCTGCCCGTGCTTTTCCGGCTGCCCAAGCTGCGTCGGACCGGTCGGCGAGGTCGGAACGGACGGCAAGGCCACGGCGCTTGCGCTGCTGAAGGAGCTGACAGCATGAATCTGCGTGACAAGCTCAACGCCATCACAGACAATGCATCGAAAAAGTCGTCAAAACCTGCAAAGGTCTACACGAACTGCTGGCACGGGCGCGTAATGCGCAGTCTCAATGAATTTCCCGGCGCGTTTTCGCTGCGTCCGGACATTCTCCGCCTCATGACGCAGGAAAATCTGCCGGATGACCTTGACCCGCGCCGCATCCTGTATCTTGATACGGAAACGACCGGTCTGGCAGGGGCGGGGACCGTCGCGTTCGAGGTCGGGCTCGGCTGCCTGACCGATGCGGGCTTTCAGATTCATCAGCTCGTCATGTGTGATTACCCTGAGGAGCGATTCCTGCTTGAATCCATCGCGGATACGCTCAGGGGCTATGATGTCATCTGCACATTCAACGGGCGCACGTTCGACATTCCGCTGCTGCGCGGCCGCTTCCTGATGAACCGCATGAACCCCGCCTGCCTTGACAAGCCGCACATAGATCTGCTGCATATCGCCCGGCGCGTGTTCAAGCTCCGCCTGCAGCGCTGCAATCTTGTTACGCTTGAGGAAGCGGTGCTGGGCATTCCGCGTTTTGATGACCTGCCCGGCGCGCTCGTGCCGCAGCGGTACTTTGATTATCTGCGAACGGGCGATTTTAACCTGCTGACAGACGTGCTTGAGCACAACGCGCAGGACGTTGCAAGCCTTTGCGTGCTGCTCAACACCATGACGGAGATGTACGCTTCACCCGAGCAGGTGCACCATGACGAGGATGTGTACTCGATGGGCGTGGCGCTCGAACGCTTCGACCATGTCGAGGAGGCGCGCAGGTGTTATGCGCTCTCCGGCGGCTCGATGCACGCGCAGGGGCAAATCCGTCTGGCGCAGAGCTACCGCAAGCGCGGCGAAATGCAGGAGGCGGTGAAAATCTGGCAGCAGATGATCAGCCTTCACGAGGGCGGCGTTACGCCTTATATCGAGCTGGCAAAGTATTACGAGCATCAGGCGCGGGACTGCGCTGCCGCACTGCACATGACCCGCAGAGCCATGATGCTGCTCGCTGAACCGTCATTCTTTGAAACGCCTACTGTACAGGCGGAGAAAAATGCGCTACAATATCGGTATGACCGCCTGAAAAGGAAGGCAGCCAAAGACCGCTGAAGGAGAAAATGTTTATGGGACTGATGGCAACCATCAAGGCGCAGCAGGCAATGCGCGCGCATGGAAACGGCGATCTGGAAAAGGCAAAGACGTTCTATGAGGAGGCGCTCGCCAAGGGACTTAACTCGGCGCGCCCGATGCTGGGCTATGCGCTGCTGCTGATCCGCGAGGGCAGCTACGACAAGGCGATGCCCCTGCTGCTCAAGACGCAGAACTGCCCTGACCTCACGCCTGAGCAGAAGAGCCAGCTGTATGTGGACTATGCCGCATGCTGCGAGAAGAAGGGCGATCTGGAAAAGGGCATCCGCCTGCTGGAAAAGCAGCACCGCCGTGCCCCTATCGGGCTGACCTATCAGACGCTGGGCTATCTGTATGTCGAAAAGTACGCAGGCGAAAAGCCGGTCGCGGCAGTCGCTGCCGACAATGAAACGGAAGACCACGCAAAAACGCAGGAAGAGATTGATGCGGAGTGGCAGGCAGGCATTGAGAACATGTTCGCGTTCATCAGGGAATCCATTGATTATGATGACGAGGACGCCATCTGCCTGGATAATTTCGGTCAGGCGTATTTCCGTGTCACCCACGAGGAGGACAAGGCACGCGAGTGGTTCGAGAAGGCGCATGAGGAGCGTCCCGGTCAGATTGACACGCTGTGGTTCCTTTCGCGCTATGACCTGAAGGAAGGCAATGCCGACGCTGCGCTTGAAAAGCTCGAAACCGCATTGAACGGGTGCTTTTCGCCGCTGAATTATTGCACCAGGGAAATGGTGAATGCGGAAATCGAGCGCATCAAATCGGAAGCGAAGCCCGAAAAGTAACAAGATCACAATGCAGGTGAAGCGCCTGCCATATCCTGAAGCGGAGGGGGACATGATCCCTCTCCGCCATGACCTGTTTTGGAAAAGAGGAATAACCCATGGAAAAGGAAACGCTCCTCATCGTCGGTCTCGGCAATCCCGGCACGCAATACGCCCATTCGCGCCACAATGCCGGCTTCGATACGCTCGAGAGCCTTTGCCGGAAATGGAACGTGACGCTGAACAAGTCGAAATGCAAGGGTCTGCTGACGGAAACAACGGTCGGCGGCAAGCGCGTGGTGCTCTGTGCGCCGCAGACGTTCATGAATCTGTCGGGCGAGTGCGTGGCGGAGCTGCTGAACTGGTATAAGGCGCCGCTGGAAAATCTGCTGGTCATTTACGATGACATTGACCTGCCGGCAAGCCGCCTTCGTGTCCGCAAGAGCGGCAGTGCCGGTACGCATAACGGTATGCGCTCGATTCTTGCCAATGTCGGCGGACAGCAGGGCTTCCCCCGAATCCGCGTAGGCGTCGGCGCAAAGCCGGATGGCTGGGATTTGGCGGATTGGGTGCTGAGCAAGTACACCATTCGCGAGGAGCAGCAGGCCATGCAGGACGCATTCGCCCGCGCGGCAGACTGCGCCGAGGACTGGGTTATCAGCGGCATTGAGCATGCGATGCAGGCATACAACAAGGCACCCGTGTAAGGAGCTACTATGAATCAGGCTTTATTATCCGCCGTTCGTTCGGAAGCGTATGACAAACTGCTGAAGGCGGTGACGAACCGCACATCCATCGCCGTGACGGGTCTGCCGGAAAGCATGGCGTCGTTTCTGTCCGCCAAGCTCTGCGCAGAGACGGGCAAAAAGGTGCTGCTGCTCTCCGCCAACGATTTGAAGGCGTCCCATGACGCAGACGACGCGCAGCAGCTGCTGGAAAGCGGCGTGGCTTGTCTGCCCGGCGGCGAAATCGATTTAACGCGCGGCGCATCCAGCCACGAAAGCGCATGGCGGCGTCTCGAAACGCTCTCACGCGTGCAGGCAGGCGAGGTTCGATTGCTGTGCACGAGCATGGATGCCGCCATGCAGCGCATGGGCAGCGCGGCACACTTTTGCGAAGAAACCATCCGCCTTGCGCCGGGCAGCGTCATCGACCCGAACGAACTGATTCGCCGCCTGACTGCCATGGGCTATGAGCGTGTCAGCATGGTTGAAGGCAAAGGACAATGTGCCATGCGCGGCGGCATTGTGGACGTGTATCCGCCAGCCGAAAGCCAGAGCCTGCGCATCGAGTTTTTCGACGACGAGGTGGACTCCATCCGTGCGTTTGACTGCATCAGCCAGCGCAGCCTCGATGCCGTCGATGACTGCACGCTGACGCCGGCGGCAGAGGTGCTGCTGGATGAGGAACAGTCGCAGCGGGCGGCACGGCGGATGCGCGATGCCATTGAGCAGCTCGGCGGCAATGCGGGGATGGCGACATCATCGCTGTTCTCCGACCTGCCGCCGCTGCCGGAGGATGCGGAAGAGGACGCGGCGTTCTTCGACAAGGCGATTTCGCCGAAGCTCCGCGAAAAGCAGCTGAGCGCCGCACGAAAGGCGGAGCTGGAACGCCGCAGGACGCAGCTGCTTGCCGATGCCGATTTGCTGGAGGCAGGGCTGCCGTTCAAGCGCATCCGCGCATGGCTGTCCGTGCTGACGGACGACACGAGCACCGTTGCGGACTGGTTTGCGCCTGACCTTGTCGTGCTGTCCGACCCGAATCTGCTGCGCAAGCGTTCGCAGGAGCGCATAACGGGCTTTGCGGAGGATCTCGACAGCGCCATTGAACGCGGCGAGGCAGTCAAGGCGCAGGAGTCGCTGCTCATGGACTGGGACACGCTGCTGAAGGCGCTCGTCCGTCATCCGATTGTCGCCGTCACGGAGTTTCTGGACGGCATGGCGGGCGTTCCGGTCAGGGATGCCGTCACGCTGAACGTTCAGCGCGTCGCGGGGTATTCCTCGCAGCTGCGTCCGCTGGCGGAGGACTGCGATGGCTGGCTGCGCGAGGGCTGCCGGATTGCGGTGCTGTGCGGCGGCGTGGCGCGTGGTCAGCGTCTGGCCAATTCGCTGCAGGAGTACGATGTCTCGGCGACATTCTCCGAGCATCCCGATACGCTGTCAGAAAACTGCATTCAGGTGCTGCCGGGCACGCTCACCCATGGATTCATCTGGGAGGAAGCGCACCTCGTCGTCATCAGCGACGCCGACGTGTACGGCTCCGGCTACCGCAAGGCAAAGAAGCGTCAGACGACAGGCGAAAAGATTGCCGTGTTCACAGACCTTAAGGTCGGCGACTATGTCGTCCACGAGGAGCACGGCATCGGCATCTATATGGGCACGGCGCAGATGACCAACGGCGGCACACGACGCGATTATTTGCAGATTCAGTATGCCGGCAGCGACAAGCTCTACGTGCCCATCGAGGCGCTCAGCCGCGTCCAGCGCTATATCGGCACGCCGCCTGCCATCAACAAGCTCGGCGGCGGCGATTGGCAGAAGCAGAAGGCGAAGGTCAAGGAAGGCCTGCAGAAGATGGCGTTTGACCTCGTCAAGCTCTACGCCCAACGCTCGCAGGAAACCGGCTTTGCCTTCAGCCCCGATACGCCATGGCAGCGCGAATTTGAGGACATGTTCCCCTACGAGCTGACGCCCGACCAGGAGCAAAGCGTCAGGGAAATCACCGCGGATATGGAATCGCCGCGCAACATGGACCGCCTGCTGTGCGGCGATGTCGGCTACGGCAAGACGGAGGTCAGCCTGCGCGCCGCGTTCAAGGCGCTCATGGACACCAAGCAGGTCGCCATTCTCGCGCCGACCACCATTCTCGCACAGCAGCACTACAACACGGTCGTCAAGCGCTTCAGCGGCTTTCCGGTGCGCATTGAGGTGCTCAGCCGCTTCCGCACGCAAAAGGAGGTCAAGGACATCCTTGCAAGGCTGAGCGAAGGCAAAATCGACATTCTCATCGGCACGCACAGGATTCTCGGCAAGGATGTGCACTTTAAGAACCTCGGTCTGCTGATTGTCGATGAGGAGCAGCGCTTTGGCGTGCAGCACAAGGAAATTATCAAGCACATCAAGCATCAGGTGGACGTGCTGACGCTCTCCGCCACGCCGATTCCGCGCACGCTCCACATGTCCATGGTCGGCATCCGCGACATGTCCGTGCTGGAGACGCCGCCGGAGGATCGGTTGCCCGTGCAGACGCGGGTGATCGACTACAACGACGGGCTCATCCGCGATGCCATCCTGCGGGAGGTGTCGCGTGGAGGGCAGGTCTACTTCCTCTACAACGCCGTCCAGAGCATTGGCGCGTTCTATGACCGGCTCAAACAGCTTGTGCCGGAGGTGCGCATCGGCATCGCTCACGGACAGATGCGCGAGCACGAGCTTGAGGACGTGATGATGGACTTCTACGGCGGCAGCTATGACGTGCTGCTCTGTACGACCATCATCGAAAGCGGACTCGATGTCCCGACGGCAAACACGCTGATTGTCTTCGATGCCGATCGGTTTGGTCTCAGCCAGCTCTATCAGATTCGCGGACGCGTCGGACGCAGCAACCGGCAGGCGTATGCGTACTTCACTGTCCGACCGGAACACAGTTTGTCGGAAACGGCGGAAAAGCGCCTCGAGGCCATCCGTGAATTTACGGAATTTGGCGCAGGCTTCCGCATCGCCATGCGCGATTTGGAGATTCGCGGTGCAGGCAACATTCTGGGACCTGAGCAGCACGGGCATCTTGCGGCCGTCGGCTATGAGATGTACTGCAAGCTGATGGAGGAGACGCTCAGGGAGGCACGCGCCGCGCAGGAGGGTCTGCCACCGGCAAAGCCGCACCTTGAAACGCGCGTCGACCTCAAGGTGGATGCATATCTGCCCAACGACTATGTGCAGGACGACCGCCAGCGGATGGAGATGTACAAGCGCATCGCCAGCCTGACGACACAGGCCGACCGCGAGGACATTACCGACGAGCTGCTCGACCGTTTCGGACCGCTGCCGCACGTGGTGGAGACGCTGCTGGATGTGTCGCAGCTGCGCGTCAACGCCAATCAGCTGGGCATTTCGCTCGTGTCCTACAAGCGCGGCGGTTTTATGGTCATGCGCCTGAATGCCGCGTATATGCCGGAGCAGACCGTGTTCATTCAGGCGATGGCAAAGACGGACAAGCGTCTCATGCCATCGACAACCGCGCCGGACGTGCTGCTGCTCGTCGACCCGACACTCGCTGAACGCGCCATGCTTGCCCAAGCCGTGCAGGTGCTCAGGAAGCTGAACGAGAACATCGACGTCATGCTGAAAAAGCAGCCGTAAAAAAGCACCGTGCCAGCATTTTTTGCCGACACGGTGTGTTTTTATTGCGCAAGCAGCGCTGTCAGCTGCTCCTGATAGACGGTGAAATCCGCCGCGTCCCAGTCCTCGGCGAGGGCAAAGAGCGAATCCATCACGCAATCCGCCATTTTGCCGCGGTGTCCGCACTGAAAGAGCAGCGCAAGCAGCTTTTCCTTCGCCTGACGGACGTCCGGGGAGGCTTTCGCAATTCTGCGCACGTCATAATCTGCGTTCTTGCCGCAGGGACTTTCGCACGTCGCGCAGTTCGGGCTGACCTCGAACTTGTTCTGCCGGACGCGTGCAATCAGCGCGGTCAGGCGCTGCGCATCGGTCGGAGTGCTGTCATCCGCCATGTGCAGGCCTGCCAGAATCAGCCCATAGGTCGAATCTGTCGGCGGACGCGTTGTGCATGTGCGCGCCAGCCCGATGACGCTGCCGAGCAGCTCCGCACGAAGCGGCTGCAAATCCGCCTGTGCCATCACTTCTTGAAGCCGTCCGGGAAAACGACCGTCAGCACCCACTTGAAGGCCTCCGGCGCGTAGACCGCATGCGGCACCTTTGCTGGCATTACGAGAACCTCGCCTGCATGCACAAGGCGTTCCTGTCCGTTGACGGTGAAGCGTCCCGTGCCCTCGAGCACCTGCACCATGGCATCGCCGGTGGAGTCATGCGTGCTGATTTCGGTGCCCTTATCAAAGGCGAAGAGGGTGACGCTGACCGCCTTATTCTGCGCAAGCGTGCGGGAAACAATCTGTCCGGGCATCACGCTGATGAGGTCGGTAAGGGTTTGGACCTTGTCATGGTCAATGTTAGAAATGTACATGGTGATTACTCCTTTTCTTCATTGCGAATTTGATGGTCCTGCTTCCAGCTCGTGTAGGCATCCGAAAGCCGTGCAAGCTCCTCAAGCGTCAGACGTTCGCCGCGAATTTTCTCGTCAAGCGCGGCGGCCTTCATCAGCTCGAGCGCGGTCGGTCTGTCCATATGGAAGGCGGCGCACAGCCCGTTTGTCATCGTCTTGCGGCGAAGCGCGAAGGCGGCCTGCGCCACGCGGAAGAAGTCGCCCTCATTGAGAACCTCTACCGCCGGATGACTGCGCTTCGGCAGGACAATGAACGCGCTGTCCACCTTCGGCACGGGCGTGAAGCATTCCGCCGGCACGTCCATCGCCAGATACGGCTCGCAGCAGAACTGGCTGCGGACGCTCAGCATGCCCCAGCCGTCATCGCCGGGCTTCGCGAGCACCTTGTCCGCGACCTCCTTCTGCACCATAAGGGCCATCCGCCGGATGGGCACCGGGCTTTCGAGAAGCATCGTCATCAGCGGCGTTGTGATGTAATACGGGATGTTCGCCACCACGGACAGCGGCTTGCGCAGCTCCGCCGTCACCGCCGCAAGGTCGAGGCTCATCACATCGCCCTGCACGAGCGAGAAATTGTCGCGGTCAGATAGAAACGTCCGCAGCAGCGGAATCAGCCGCTCATCCAGCTCAACCGACAGCACATGATGCGCCGCATTGCACAGATGCTTCGTCATGCTGCCCGAGCCGGGACCGATTTCCAGCACGTCATCGTCCTTCGTGATTTCACTCGATGCAACAAGCGCCCGCAGCAGGTCGTCATCGTAAATAAAATTCTGTCCCAAGCCCTGCTTATAGCGCAGATTGCTGTCGTGAATCCGTTCCTTCGTCTTGCTCATGAGATGCTCCTTTCACCGTGCGCATTATAGCATAAGAAGGCATGGTTTGGCAAGGAAAACGCCCATGATCAGCGCGAAGCCTCCGCGTGTTTTTACAGCAGCTCACCGTACTTCTTCACATATACGTGCTTCATCAGCGTGGCGAGCGCCATATAGCCGACGATAATCAGCGCGAGGTAGGCGAAGTACACAGCGGGCAGCGCCGTCAGCCCGAGCGGTGCGGCAAGCGGCGTAAAGGGCAGCAGCGTCACGATACCGATGCCGAGCGCCGTCAGCAGGAGTACAGGACGCGATGCGCGGCTCTGGATGAAGGGCAGCTTGCGCGTGCGGATCATGTGCAGGACAAGCGTCTGCGACCACATCGACTCGATGAACCAGCCGGTCTGGAAGACGGAGGCAAAAACATCCTGCATGGCAGGCGAGGTCAGCTGGGTGAAGGTCATGCCGGCGCAGCACATCGGCGCGATGACGAAATACAGCAGCAGGTACGTCAGAATGTCAAAGAGCGAGCTGACAGGTCCCATCCAGAGCATGAAGCGGCTGATGCCGGATGCGTCCCACTTGCGAGGAATGCGCAGATATTCCGTATCGACATTGTCCCACGGGATGGCGGTGCAGGAGATGTCGTAAATCATGTTCAGCAGAATCAGGTGCAGGGAGGACATGGGCAGGAACGGCAGGAAGGCGCTTGCGGCGAGGACGGAGAACATGTTGCCGAAGTTCGAGGCTGCCGTCATCTTGATGTACTTCATCATGTTGGCGTAGATGCGGCGACCCTCCAGCACGCCCTTCTCCAGCACCATCAAATCCTTCTCCAGCAGCACGACCGATGCGCTTTCCTTGGCGATGTCAACCGCCGTATCGACGCTGATGCCGACATCGGCGGCCTTCATGGCGGCTGCGTCGTTGATGCCGTCGCCCATGTAGCCCACGGAATGCCCGTTGTCGCGCAGCACCTGGACGACACGCGCCTTCTGGGCAGGGGAGAGCTTGGCGAATACGGTGACCTGCTCCGCCTCTTCTGCAAGCGCCTCATCGCTGAGCGCATCGACCGCTGCACCGGTCAGCACGCGGTCGGCAGACAAACCGACCTGACGGCAGATGGCACAGGTGACCTTTTCGTTGTCACCGGTGAGGATCTTGACGCCAACGCCGTATTCATGCAGGGCAGCGATGGCATCGCGGGTCGTTTCCTTCGGGGGATCAAGGAACGCAAGGAAGCCGATGAGCACCATGTTCGCCTCGTCTGCCGCAGAGAACTGACCGACCGGCGCCGGATTCGTCTTCTGGGCAACGGCAATGACACGCATGCCGCGGTCGTTCAGCTCATCCGCCTTGGCGAGCACGCGCGCACGCACCTCGTCCGTCAGGGCAAGCACCTCGCCGTGCAGTTCGGCAAAGGAGCAGCAGCGGAGCATCTCCTCGATGGCGCCCTTGGTGACCAGCTGCGTCTTGCCGGAACGGTCGCGCACGACAACGCTCATGCGGCGGCGCTCGAAGTCAAACGGAATTTCATCGACCTTCTCGTAGCGCTCAATCAGCGCTTCGGCACCCAGCTTGCACTGCACATCGATGACGGCAAGGTCAATCAGGTTCTTGAGCCCCGTCTGGAAATAGCTGTTCAGGAAGGCATGGCGGAGCACGCGGTCGTCCGACTCGCCGTCCACATTCAGGTGATATTCCAGCACGACCTTATCCTGCGTGAGCGTGCCGGTCTTGTCGGTGCAGAGCAAATCCATGGAGCCGAGGTTCTGGATGGCGTTCAGGTCCTTGATGATGACGCGCTCGCGGCTCATGGCCATGGCGCCCTTTGCCAGCGACGTCGTGACGATCATCGGCAGCATTTCCGGCGTCAGCCCGACGGCAATCGAGATGGCAAACAGCCCTGCCTGCACCCAGTCGCCGTCGGTAAGCCCGTTGATGACCAGCACGAGCGGCACCATCAGCAGCATGAAGCGGATGAGCACCCACGAGACGCTGTTGACGCCCTTCTCGAAGGTGGTCTTGGGCGGCTTGACGTTCAGCGCATCAGCCATCGCGCCGAGCATCGTGTCATAGCCGACGGCGAGGACAACAGCGGTCGCGCTGCCGGACACGACGGTCGAGCCCATGAAGCCGAGATTATCGCACTCCGTCAGGCTGCCGACCTGCTCGATAATGCTGCCGGACTTCTCGACCGGCTCGCTTTCCCCCGTCAGGCTTGCCTGACTGACGAACAAGTCCTTCGCCGTGAGGATGCGCACATCGGCAGGCATCATGTCGCCGGCGGACAGATAGACGATGTCGCCGACAACGATGTCCTCCAGCGGAATTTCCTTCCGCTCGCCGTCGCGCAGGACGGATGCGGTCGTGTGAATCATCTCGGAGAGCTTCGCAGCGACATTGCCGCTTCGCGTCTCCTGCACAAAGCGGAGCACGCCCGAAATCAGCACCATGACGGTGATGATGATGACGGTTGCCCAGCTTTCATCGCCCGGATCAACCATGGCGACATTCGTCAGCACGCTCACAAGCGCGAGAATCAGCAGGACGATGGTGAACGGGTTGATGAACGCCGATGCAAGCCGCTTTCCAAGCGGGGTACGCTTGCTCGTCGGCAGGATGTTGCTGCCGAAACGGTCGCGGGATTCCTCGGCACGTTCGTCCGTCATTCCGGCGGCAGATGCGTTCAAACTGGTGAAAATAGTCTCCTCGGCGCTCGTTGCGGCGAGCGTCAGGCGGTTCGTTGCCTCCTGATTGGTGCTCTTCATCATTTCAGAGGCGCTCATCTTCATCTTCTTCTTCAGGTTCAGCGTCATGGCGGTATACCTCCTTCGCGTGATACCGCCGCAGAAGCCTGTGTCGTGATTGTTCCAGTGCATGCCCGAAGGCGTCAGGAGAGCGCTCGAAAAGCCCTCCTGTCAGAGCAAGACACAGGACACGGCGTCCGCAGCGGCGGGTCAAGAAACTGGCATAAGGGATAACTTCCGGCGTCCATGCGTCTCACATCCTTTCTTTCGGTCGCAAACAAAAAACGCCGTCCTGCGATGATTCGCAAAACGGCGGAAAACAGACGGCACACAAAAGCAAGCGCTGCCAAGGGACGCTTTACCCGCCAAAACGGGCAGCGTCACCGAAAAAAGCAGGCATCAGCGCACAGGCAGCGAGCGCGTGCGGAATATGGTGCAATCCTGCATCCTGCATCCTGCGGATCATCATGCAGCATCGTAAACAACCCTGACTACCGTCCATGCGCTCGCCTCCCTTGATGGATGATGGATGAACCGGCGGAGGCGCATTGCCTCCCCGATTGCGCTGTCATTATAACAAACGCTTTTTTATCTGTCAACACTCCTGAAAGCAAAAATCGTGCCTGCACAAAAATTTTACATAGCGCATAGGTAGATGCGTTCAGCTGATTCGCGAAAACGGGTCAGGGGACGACGGACATTGATTTATTATGAAGCGCTTTTTTATTCGCCCTCTTGCCAAATATCGCGTCATGGAGTAGAATAGGGAATGGAGTAATCGACATTCGAGGAGGAACAACCATGGCGGTGTATCATCGCGTTTTACTCAAGCTCTCCGGCGAGGCACTGAAAACCGGCGCTGACCTGTTTGATTTCGAGCAGGTTCGGCATACAGCGGAGGTCATCCGCAAAATGGCATCGATTGGCACGGAAATCGGAATCGTCATCGGCGCCGGCAATATCTGGCGCGGTCGTCAGGGTCCGGCTGCCAACATGGACGCGGTTACGGCGGATCAGATGGGCATGCTCGGCACGGTGATTAACTGCCTGTGTATGGCGGATGCGCTGCGTTCGGCCGGCGTGGACGCGGTTGTGATGTCCGCAGTGGACATGAACCGCTTCTGCGAGCCGTTCAACGCCATGACTGCGCGCCGCTATTTGTCCGAAGGGCGTGTCGTGCTGTTCGCGGCAGGCTCGGGCAATCCGTTCTTTTCCACGGATACGGCTGTTGCGCTGCGCGCCATCGAGATGCAGGTCGATGCCATTCTGATGGCGAAGAACATCGATGGCGTGTACACCGCTGACCCGCATCGCGATCCGTCGGCTGTGCTCATCAGGGACATCACGTATCAGGAGGCGCTGCAGAAGGGACTGAAGGTCATGGATGCTGCGGCGTTTGCGCTGTGCGCGGAGAATCATGTGCCGATGGTGCGCGTGTTCGGGCTGAATGAGCCGGAAAACCTGATCAAGGTGCTGGAAGGCAGCGATATGGGGACTTTCGTCCACCCCTGACAAGGAAATCGGCGCGACCCCTTGCCTTTTTCGTCAAAACAAAGTACAATAGAACTGAATCAATCCCCCGAGAAGAAGGAGGCTGTTATTATGACCGTAAAGGAAATTCTTGACACTTCAAAGGAAAAAATGTCCAAGACCATCGGCGTTTATCAGACGGAAATGTCAAGCCTGCGCGCAGGCCGCGCGAATCCGCGTCTGCTGGACCGCATCACCGTGGATTACTACGGCACGCCCACGCCGATTCCGCAGGTCGGCAACATCAATGTGCCCGAGGCAAAGCTGATTATCATCAAGCCGTGGGAAAAGAAGATGCTCTCTGCGATCGAAAAGGCGATTCAGAAGAGCGACCTCGGCGTGAATCCCACGAACGACGGTGAGGTCATCCGCCTTGTGTTCCCCGACATGAACGAGGAACGCCGTAAGGAGCTGACGAAGACTGCCCGCAAGAGCGCCGAAGCCGCGAAGGTGGCTGTCCGCTCCATCCGCCGCGACGGCGTTGAGCAGATCAAGAAGCTCAAGAAGGATTCCCTCATCACCGAGGACGACCAGCATAAGGGCGAGGAGGATATTCAGAAGATCACCGACAAGGCGATTAAGGATATCGACGCCGTCTGCGCCGCGAAAGAAAAGGAAATCATGGAGGTCTGATGCCTTCATGAACATGCAGGAGCTTCTGGGGATGCGTCTTGAGGACGCGCTGCGGATTTGCAGGGAACAGAAGATCGAGCCGAAGGTCATCATGACGCTGCCGCCGAAGGGACGAGAACTCGGCACTGTCCGGGTCATCCGGGCGCAGGAAGGCGTTCTGACGGTCAGCCGCTTTCAGGAGGAGCTGACGAAGATCTGACAAGGCAAATACAAGGCGATGCGCGGCCTTCCGGGCGGAAGTCTGCGCATTTCCTTTACTAAGGAGCAAACCATGGCAAACGAAGCTTTTCAGCGGCTGAAGAGCCTTTTCTCCCGACCTGTGCATCACCACCAGAGGAAAATGACGCGTGAGGATTTCCAGCGACTTCCAAAGCATGTCGCCATCATCATGGACGGCAACGGTCGATGGGCGAAGAAGCACCGTCTGAACGTGGCGAAGGGGCATCGGCAGGGCACGGAAACGCTCCGCGAAATCATCCGCCATACGGACGACCTCAAAATCGGGTCGCTGAGCATCTACGCTTTTTCGACGGAGAACTGGAAGCGTTCGCCGGAGGAGGTCGGTGCGCTCATGCAGCTGATTCTCGACTTCTTCAAATCGGAAATTGATGAGCTGGATGAGAAGAACGTCCGCATTCTGATTATGGGCGACAAGAGCGCCTTGCCGGAGAAGCAGCGCGAGACGCTGATTGAGGCGGAACGCCGGACGTGCGGCAATACCGGCCTGAAGCTGAACATTGCGCTGAACTACGGGGGACGTGCGGAGCTGACGCGTGCGGCAAGGCTGCTGGCAGAGCAGGTGCAGCAGGGCGTCATCAAGCCGGAGGACATCGATGAGGAGCGATTGTCCGAAAGCCTGTATACCGCAGGTCAGCCCGATGTGGATTTGATGATTCGCACGAGCGGCGAAATGCGACTGAGCAACTTCCTGCTGTGGCAGTGCGCCTATGCGGAATTTGAGTTTCCGAAGGTGCTCTGGCCTGACTTCACCGTTGCGGATTATGACGCTGCACTGACCGTTTTTGGCGGCCGCGAGAGAAGGTTCGGCAGTCGGCTGCATTGACAAGGCGCTTTTCCGGACCAAAGATGCAGTGATGAATTCACAAACAAATCATAATCCATGCTTATAATAGGCAAGCTTCCCTAACAGCGGCAGTGCAACAAGCAAGAGGAGGAACACTTCCGTGAGAAAAAAAACAATCGTAGGTCTGCTGATGGCGGCATGCATCGCCGTCCTGATGGTGATCGGCGGCTGGGTCATGGCAATCAGCGTCCTGATTATTGTCTGCTTCGGCGTGCAGGAGGAATTTCATGCGCTGGCGCAGGCGGGTCATCGTCCTGTCGCGTGGCCGACATGGGTCGGCATGGTCGTGTCGATTCCGCTGACGCTTTTCTTCGGCACGAAGATGATTCTGCCGGTCATTATGTCGATTTGTCTGCTGACGATCATCTGCGTCGTTTTCCGCTCTGAACCGAAGCTCGAGGACGCTGTCATGAGCATGCTGCCCATGCTGACCATCGCGCTGCCGGGCATGAGCGCCATTTCCTTTGCGCTCATCGAGCCGAAATCGCTGCAAATCACGATGTTCGCGCTGACCATCGGCATCCCGTGCATGGCGGACGCGTGCGCAATGTGGGTCGGCAAGGCCGTCAAGGGACCGAAGCTGTGCCCGGAAGTCAGCCCGAATAAGACGATTTCCGGCGCGATTGGCGGCATGATCGGCGCGATGCTGATGTCGCTGCTGATCGGCGTGATTGCCTACGCATTGTCCGGGCAGAACCGCTCGCTGCTGCCGGCGTGGTATGTCTACCTGCTGCTGGGCATTCTTGGCGGCGTTGCCGGTGAGATGGGCGACCTTTTCTTCTCGCTGATTAAGCGTTATTGCGGCATGAAGGATTTCTCGAACCTCTTCCCGGGTCACGGCGGTATGCTGGATCGGATAGACAGCGTGCTGTTCATGGCGGTGCTGATGCTCTGCTATCGGCTGCTCGCCGGAATATAATACCGATACGAGGTGGTGCGACCGACATGATCGAACCGCCTCTTTTGCCCGATTTGAAGGAAAGGAACGCAAGCCTATGCAGACGATCTCAATCCTCGGCTCCACCGGCTCCATCGGCACGCAGGCTCTTGCAGTCGTGCGGCTGCATCCGGATGAATTTCAGGTGAAGATGCTGACGGCGCGCCGCAATGCGGAGAAGCTGTTCGAGCAGGTGCGCGAATTTCGCCCGGAAGCAGCGGGCTTGACCGAGCCGATTCCGATGGCGGATATTCCGGAGGACGTCCGCTTCTGCCGTTGGGTGATGGGCGAGGAAGCGCTTCATGCCGCGGCGGCGGAGGTTCCGGCTGATCTTGTGCTCGTCAGCGTGGTCGGCATTGCCGGATTGCAGAGCGTTATGGACGCAATCGGCGCAAACCGGCAGGTGCTGCTGGCGAACAAGGAGGCGCTCGTCACCGGCGGTCACCTCGTCATGGATGCGGCGAAGAAAATCGGCAAGCCGATTCTGCCGGTCGACAGTGAGCATTCGGCGATATTCCAGTGCCTGCAGGCCGCCGGCGACAATCGCCCTGTGCGGCTTCTGCTGACGGCGTCAGGCGGTCCCTTCCGCACGTGGACGCGTGAGCAGATGGAAAATGCGACCCGTGCGCAGGCGCTCAAGCACCCGAACTGGTCAATGGGTGCGAAAATTACGGTTGATTCTGCAAGCATGTTCAATAAGGCGCTTGAAATCATGGAGGCACGCTGGCTGTTTGACATGCCGGCGGAGAAGATCCAGGTCGTTGTGCATCCGCAGAGCATCGTCCATTCCGCTGTGGAATTTGCGGACGGCGCGGTGCTGGCGCAGATGGGCGTGCCGGACATGCGCGTCCCGATTGCCTATGCGATGACGTATCCGCGGCGCATCCCGACGGGCAGTCAGCCGCTTGACCTGTTCTCGGTGGGCACGCTGACGTTTGAGCCGGGCGACCCGGTTCGTTTTCCGGCGCTGCGGCTGGCAGGAGAATGTCTCCGCGCTGGCGGCGCTGCCTGCACGGTGCTCAACGGCGCGAATGAGATGGCGGTGGATGCGTTCCTGCATGACCGCATCCGCTTCGGCGACATCAGCCGGATTGTAGAGGAAACGCTGAACCGCTGCGGCAGCCTTCCAGCTGATACGTTGGCGGATATTTTCGAGGCGGACCGGCAGGCGAGGCGCGTAGCCGCAAGCATCAAAGCATAACAAAGAGGTGCGTCATGACATTTATTTCAGTGCTGGCAGCCATTCTGCTGCTCGGAATCCTGATTACCGTCCATGAATTCGGGCATTATTTCTTTGCGCGCATCACCGGCATCGAGGTGATGGAATTTGCCATCGGCTTCGGTCCGAAAATTGTCGGCTGGACGGGCAAATCCGGCACGAAGTTCGCCCTGCGCTGTATTCCGCTCGGCGGCTACTGTGCCTTCTACGGCGAGGACGATGTGAATGGCAAGTCGGTCGATGACCCGCGCGCGTTCTATCGTCAGCCGGTGTGGAAGCGGATGCTGTCGGTGCTGATGGGTCCGGGCATGAACTTCATTCTGCCGCTGCTGGTGCTGTTCCTGTACTTCTGGATTGGCGGCGTGTCCGCAACGCAGGCGGTCATTTCCGGCGTTGAGGAAAACAGTCCTGCCATGGCAGCCGGCATTCAGAGCGGCGATGTCATTCTCACAGTCAACGGCGTGGATGTGCCGAAGGAGAATGCCGCCACCTCGCTGACGGAGCTGATTGCCGCCGCAGGCAGTGAAACGGTTGAATTGACGGTGCAGCGCGGCGATGAGCAGCTCGAAATGACGGTGACGCCCGAATATGACGAGGCTCTGTTGCGCAGCCGGATGGGCGTGTATGTCGCGAGCGCCGCAACGGGGGAAACTTGCAGGATTTCCGCAGCCTCGGCCATCAGCTACTCATGGGAAAGCTGCGTGTATGCCGGAACGGTCATCTGGCAGGCGCTGCGCGGCATGGTAACGACCGGTGCAGGCTTGAATGAGGTCGGCGGCGTGGTCGGCACGGTTGCGATGGTCAGCGAGCAGGTATCGGAGTATGGCTTCGAGGCGTTCATCAATGCGCTGGCGGTCATCTCCATCAATCTGGGCATCATGAATTTGCTGCCGATTCCCGGTCTGGACGGCGCACGCTTCCTGTTCCTGCTGCTGGAGGCCATCCGCCGCAAGCCGATTCCGCAGAAGTACGAGGCAACCGTCAACCTGATTGGCATGGGACTGCTGTTTGCGCTGATGATCTTCCTTATCTTCAAGGATGTCTGGACGCTGATTGGCGGATAAGCGAAAGCGTCAGGGGCGAACACGGCAAAGTGGCATTTTATGCACAATCTGCAGGCGAAATAGGAGAACAACATGTACGAAACATCGATGGTTCGCGTCGGTTCGCTGACGCTTGGCGGGCATTCCCCCGTGTGGGTGCAGTCCATGACCAATACCGACACGCGCGATGCGGGAAAGACGCTTGCGCAGATTAACGCACTGGCGAAGGCTGGCTGCGACATCGTCCGTGTCAGCGTCTACGATGAGGAATGCGCAAAGGCGGTGCGGACGCTGGTGGATCAGTCGCCTGTGCCGCTGGTGGCGGATATCCACTTTAACCACAGGCTTGCCATCGCTGCGGCGGAGAACGGCATCCACAAGCTGCGCATCAATCCCGGCAATATTGGCGGCGAGGCGCATGTGCGCGAGCTGGCTGCGGCGGCGAAGGCGCATCATATTCCGATTCGCATCGGCGTGAATACAGGCTCCATCGAGAAGGATATTCTGGCGAAGTACGGGGGTCCGTGCGCGGAGGGGCTCGTTGAGAGCGCACTGAATCACGCGAAAATGCTGGAGAAGGTCGGCTTTGAGGATATCGTGCTGTCAATGAAGGCATCGGATGTGCGGCTGACGATTGAAACGTATGAGCTGGCGGCGAAGCGCTGCTCCTATCCGCTGCATGTCGGCGTGACGGAGGCAGGATTGCCGGGGCAGGGGACGATCAAGAGCGCAATCGGCATCGGCGCCTTGCTGGCGCAGGGAATCGGCGATACGATTCGCGTCAGCCTGACGGGCGACCCGATTCCCGAGGCGAAGGCAGCGTGGGATATTCTGCGTGCACTGAATCTGCGGACACATGGCGTTCAGCTGGTGTCCTGTCCGACCTGCGGACGCACATGCATTGATGTGTCCGGCATCGCGGCGCGTGTGGAGCGTGAGCTGGCGGACATAGATGTGCCGCTCAAGGTCGCCGTCATGGGCTGCGTCGTCAATGGCCCGGGTGAAGCGCGTGATGCGGACGTTGGCATGGCCGGCGGAAAGCGCGGCGGCGTGCTGTTTGTCAAAGGACAGGAGCCCATCGTGGTGGAGGAGAATCTCGCTGACTGCCTGATTGAAACCGCGAGAAAAATCGCAGCGGAAAAGAAAACAAACATCGGGTGACGCTCTTCATTCGCTAACGTTCTTGGCGAAAGAAAGGCAAAGAAAAGCAACCTTTTCTGCCATGGCACAAAGTAATTGACGTGGAAGTGCACCGCGAAGGGGTACGTGGGCGAGCGCAAAGCCCCCGAAAGCCGGAAACAAACCAACTATGCAAATGTGCACCGCGAAGGGGTACGGGGGCGAGCGCAAAGCCCCCGAAGGTCGGAAACCCAACCAACCAAGGAAATGTGCACCGCGAAGGGGTACGGGGGCGAGCGCAAAGCCCCCGAAAGCCGGAAACCCAACCAACCATGAAAAAGTGCACTGCGAAGGGGTATGGGGACGACCGCAAAGCCCTCGAAAGCCGGAAACCCAACCAACTAAGGAAAAGTGCACCGCGAAGGGGTACGTGGACGACCGCAAAGCCCCCGAAAGCCGGAAATCAAACCAACCATGCAAATGTGCACTGCGAAGGGGTTCGGGGGCGAGCGCAAAGCCCTCGAAAGCCGGAAATCAAACCAACCATGGATGAAATACGCACCGCGAAGAAATTCTGAAAGAAAAAACAGGCGAATCCTGCAAAGATAAGGAGGAAATCAATGAGCTACGATGAGCTGCTTGCCCAAATCTACGCAGAACTGCCGCACCTTAAGGGACAATTACATATGCCGCGTGCGGTCTATATGCAGGAGCAGAAGAAGGTCTATATCACCTTCGAGGCAAATGTACTGGTCGAGGAAGCCACCTTCCTGAAGATGGAGAAAATCCTCCGCCGCGTGTTTTCACAGCGTGCGCTGGCGCTTCGCGTCGTTTCGCCGGCTCTGAAGGATGATTTCAAGCAGAACATCGGCACCTATAAGCAGGTGCTCACGGACTTCCTCCGCCGGAATTATCCGGCATCCGTCAGCTGGACGGATCAAATCGACTGGCGCTGTGAGGGCGACCGCATCACGCTGACGTTCCCGGACGCATTTTCGCTGGAGTATATGGCTCGGCAGAATGTCGCGGCGAGGCTGGAGCAGGCGGTGAAGGACATCTTCTCCGCAGAAATGCAGGTGGAATTGACCGTGGCGGGCGACCAGGAGAAACGGCTTGCGCAAATCCGCGAGGAGCGCATGCGCGAGCACATGACCGCCGTCGCGCCGGACATGCTGAATCAGCCTCCTGCGAAGGAGAAGAAAAAAACCGACAAGCCGGCAGGCGAACGCAAGCCGTCCGCGCCGAAAAAGCAGGAAGAAAAGGAACCGCCGCGCGACCCGCTCATGCCGGTCATGACGGATCACGCCATCGGCAAGCCCATCATGGGACGCGCCATCGCCGATCGCCCGATGGAGATGAAGGAGCTGACGAGCGATACGGGGCTCGTCGTCGTGCAGGGCGATATCTTCAAGCTTGAAACGAAGGAGCTCAAGGGCGGCGAAATGCTGCTGGTGACCTTCGCCGTTACGGACTACACGTCGTCGGTGCTGTGCAAGGCGTTCATGCGCTTCCGCCGCAATTCCTTCGGCAGGCGCAAGGAAGGCGAGGAGCTGCCGCCCATCACTGAGGAGGAACGCAAGGCGGTGATGGACAAGGTCGACCAGCTTAAGGTCGGCATGAATGTCAAGGTGCGCGGCGACTGCCTCTTTGACAACTTTGTCCATGAGCTGTCCATCAGTGTGCGCGACCTTGTGCCGATGGAGAAAATCGTCCGCATGGACACGGCAGAGGAAAAGCGCGTTGAGCTGCACATGCATACGAACATGTCCGCCATGGATGCGATGACGCCGGCGGATGTGCTGATTAAGCGCGCCATCGAGTGGGGACATCCTGCCGTGGCCATCACCGACCATGGCGTGTTGCAATCGTTCCCGGCGGCGTTCAATGCCGTCAAGAAGCAGCCGATTAAGCTGATTCCCGGCTGCGAGGGCTATCTGATTGATGAATCGGTGACGGTGACGGATGCGGATGACCGCTCGCTCGAGGAGCCGATTGTCGTGCTCGACTTTGAGTCCACCGGTCTGAACACGGCGACGGAGCGCGTCATCGAAATCGGTGCGGTCAAGCTGGTCGGCGATACGGTCGTTGACACGCTGTCGCTGCTGGTCAACCCGAAAAAGCCGCTTAAGCCGAAAATTACCGATCTGACCGGCATCACCGACACGATGCTTGCCGACAAGGAAACGGCGGAAACGGCGATTCCCAAGCTGATGGATTTCATCGGCACCTCTGCGATTGCCGCGCATAACGCCAGCTTTGACGCTTCCTTGCTCAAGGCGGAGCTGCGCCGTCTCGGACGGACGCTCAATGTGCCTGTGCTTGATACGCTGGCGCTATCGCGGCGGATGTTTCCGGAGCTGGGCTCGTTCAAGCTCAAAAGCGTCTGCAAGCAGCTTGGCGTCAGCCTGAAAAATGCCCATCGCGCCGTGCATGACGCGACCGCAACGGCGTTCTGTCTCGCGAAAATGCTTAAGTCCCTCAAGGAGGACAAGCAGTTCACGAAGCTCAGCGACCTGAACACGCTCAAGGGCGGCGCTATCGGCGAAAGCTATCATGTGATTCTGCTTGTCAAGAGCCAGCAGGGATTGGTCAACCTGAATCGCCTCGTGTCTATCGGGCATCTGGACTATTTCCGCAATCGTCCGCATATGCCCCGGCACATCATCGACCAGTACCGTGAGGGGCTGATTATCGGCAGCGCGTGCGAGGCAGGCGAGCTGTTCCGTGCGGTGCTGCATGAGGAGCCGTGGGAGAAAATCAAGAAAATCGCCTCGTGGTACGACTATCTGGAAATTCAGCCCATCGGCAACAACGAATTTCTGATTCGGCAGGGCTATGCGGCAGATGAGGAAGCGCTGCGCGAGCTGAACCGGAAAATCGTCCGCCTCGGCGAGGAGCTCGGCAAGCCGGTTGTCGCTACGGGGGACGTGCACTTCCTCGACCCGCACAACGCCATCAACCGCGCCATCATTCAGGCGGGCATGGGCTATGATGACGCTGACCTTCAGCCGCCGCTGTACTTCAAGACCACGAACGAGATGCTTGAGGAATTTGCTTATCTCGGCGAAAAGAAGTGCCGCGAGGTTGTGATTGACAATCCGCGGATGATTGCCGATCAGGTCGAAAAGCTGCAGCTGTTCCCCAAGCATCCCAAGGGCGAGGATACGTTCCAACCGTTCTGGGAGGATGCGGCGGATAATATCCAGAACATGACGTGGAGCACGGCGAAGGAGCTCTACGGCGACGAAATACCGGAAATTGTCGTGAACCGCCTGAACAAGGAGCTGAAATCCATCATCGGCTACGGCTTTGCGACGCTGTACAACATCGCGCAGCGCCTTGTCAGCCGGTCGAATGCCGAAGGATACCTTGTCGGCAGCCGCGGATCGGTCGGCTCGAGCCTCGTTGCGCGCATGTGCGGCATCACGGAGGTGAACGCGCTTCCGCCGCATTACCGCTGCACGCACTGCCGCAAGGGCTTCTTCGATGTGGACAAGAGCAAATACAAGGTCGGCGTTGACCTGCCTGACAAGGATTGCCCGATTTGCGGACAGAAGCTGATCAAGGATGGCTTCGATATCCCGTTTGAGGTGTTTCTGGGCTTTGAGGGCGACAAGGTGCCTGATATCGACCTGAATTTCTCCGGCGAATATCAGAACCGCGCATTCCATAACGTCGAGGAGCTCTTCGGTCATGACCACGTTTTCCGCGCAGGTACGATTACGGGTCTTGCAGAAAAAACGGCGTACGGCTATGTGTATAAGTACTTCGAGGAACGCGGCATTCAGGTCGGCAACACGGAGAAGGAACGCCTTGCAGCAGGCTGCGAGGGCGTCAAGAAGTCAACCGGTCAGCACCCCGGCGGCATGGTCGTTGTGCCGAAGGAATACGAAATCTACCAGTTCACCGCCGTGCAGCATCCTGCCGACGACCTTGATTCCGACTTCACCACAACGCACTTCGATTTCAACTCCATGCACGATATCCTCGTGAAGCTGGACTGCCTCGGTCATGATGACCCGACAGTCCTGCATATGCTCGAGGAGCTGACGGGCATCGGGTACAAGGATGTGCCGCTGGATGACCCGGCGGTTCGCAGTCTGTTCTCCTCCCCGGAGGCGCTCGGCGTGACGCAGGAGCAAATCGGCTGCACGACCGGCACATTCGGCGTGCCGGAATTTGGTACGGCGTTCGTCCGCGGCATGCTGGACGAAACGAAGCCGACGACCATGGAGGAATTGCTGCGCATTTCCGGTCTGTCGCACGGCACGGACGTGTGGCTGGGCAACGCACAGGAGCTGATTGCAAAGGGCACCGCAAAGCTGAGCGAATGCGTCTGCTGCCGCGACGATATCATGAATTATCTGATTGATAAGGGCGTCGCGCCGAAAATGGCATTCACGACGATGGAGAGCGTCCGCAAAGGGCGCGGCCTGAAGCCTGAAATGGAGCAGGCGATGATCGAGCAGAATGTTCCGCAATGGTTCATGGACTCCTGCAAGAAGATCAAGTACATGTTCCCCAAGGGACATGCTGTGGCGTATGTGACGATGGCGCTGCGCATCGCATGGTACAAGGTGCATAAGCCGCTGGCGTATTACTGCGCGTACTTCACCGTTCGCGGCGACGGCTTTGACGCGATGACCATGCTGATTGACCCGGAGACCATCCGCGAGAAAATCAAGCAAATCAAGAACGACCCGAAAGCGACAGCGAAGGACGAGAAAACCATGACAAGCCTTGAGCTGGTGCTGGAAATGAACATGCGGGGCTTCAAATTCCTGCCGTGCGACCTGTACAAGAGCGACCTGAAGAAGTTCCGCATGGAGGATGAGCATTCCCTGCGCTGCCCGTTCACGTCCCTCGGCGGATTGGGCGAGGCGGCTGCCATCGGCATCGTCAGGGAACGCGAGAAGGGACCGTTCCTCTCCATCGAGGATTTGAAGGAGCGTGCACATGTGTCCGGCGCAGTGATTGAGCTGCTCCGTGCACACGGCACGCTGGAGGGCATGAGCGAAACAAGCCAGATTAGCATGTTCTGAGGTGACAGGAGGAGAAACAAATGAAGAAGGAATTGCATCGGGCGCGCATCGTGACCATCGGCAGCGAGGAGGACATGCTCGCCATCTGCAGGACGATGCTGGCAAACTGCGACTGGCTGGAGATGCCGGAGGACCGTCCTCCATACGCCCTGAATGAGCTGCTGGAGCAGGTGCATCAGCATGCAGTGGAGCTGGGCGGCGCGGAGAGCGAGTTCTATTACGGCATGATTGCACGGTACACCTACGGCGATGCAATCAACCAGACGTGCCGGCTGCAAATCGCGCTTCAGCCCAGCGGACTCTGGACGGCGTGCTTCCATTATGACAGCGAAACACCGTTCCAGAGCGAGGACTGGCTGTACCTTCATGAGCACTCGCGGCGCGTGCCGATGCTGGCGATTCATGCGTGCGAGGATTTCGGCATGGACAAGGGCATGACGGTGTTCACCGGCGGTCAGGTCATGGACGAATGGTCGCACATGGCGGAAATCTGGTTCTGGCTGATGGAGCAGTACGAAATCGGCAATCCGCCGGAGGAGGCCGTGCAGCATCTGAGGAGGCTGGCGGAAATCATGAAGAAGAATGATTTCGACATGACCGTGCCGGAGCTGCTGCAGGCATGCATCGACCACCTGCACGATATCGATGCGCATACGAAGCAGCCCGAGCAGCTGCGCCTGCTGATGGACGAATGCGTGAAAAAGCATGATTATCAGGGCTTGTTCGTTGTGCAGTGTCAGGTTGCGGAAACCGTGCTGTGGGACGCGGCGCACAATCAACTGTGGCTGGCGAATCTGGAAAGCATCCTTGCAGAATGGCAGAAGGAAGAAAATGCGTAAGGAAAAGCCTTAAATTCTTTCAAAGCAAGGAAGGAATCCGGCGAAAAATCAAGAATATATGAAGTTATCATTATCATCATGAAAGGGGAGATATGCCGTGCAGCACAGGTCTGTCCAATGGCGGTCTGTCGTGATTCTGTTTCTCGCGCTCGGCATTATCTTCTATGTCGTGATGTCGCAGGCCAAGCAGCAGCTGGCATCGCTGCAGACACGCTCGGAGCAGCTGCAGGCGACGTATGCGTCGCTGGATCAAGAGAACAAGGAGCTGCAGAGCGAGCTGAAGTATGTATCGACGGATACGTATGTCGAAGAGGCGGCGCGAAGCGAGCTTGGCTATGTGCGCAACGGCGAAATTCAGTTTCATTTTGCCAGCATCGATGTGCTGAAAGGGTACACAGAGTCCGAATGGAACGCCCTGCTGGAGGAATTCAGAGAATAAAGGGGGGTCTCTGCGCTTTGCAGAGGCCTCTTCCTTTTTCGCAATGATGAAGAGGAGACAAAACCATGAGAGCAGCAGTCATCGGCATTGGATCCAACTCTGTCAGAATGCTCGTTGCCGAAACGAATGGTCAGGACATGAAACGCATCAGCCGCGAACGTGCAGGCACGCGCCTTTTCGCCGGTCTTGATGAACAGAAGCGCCTTTCTGCCGAGGCGATGCTCGTTTCCTGCGATGCTGTCCGGAAGATGGCGGAATCCGCAAGGGAGCAAAACGCCGAATGCATCGACCTGTTCGCGACGAGCGCCACGCGGGACGCAGCGAATCGGCAGGACTTTGCGGAGCTGCTCAGGCAGGAAACGGGGCTTGAGCTGGAAATCTGCTCCGGCAACGAGGAGGCGGCGCTGTCCTTCTTTGGCGCGACGGATGGCGGCGATTCCGGCGTTATCGACATCGGCGGCGGCTCAACGGAAATCATCTTCGGGCAGGGCATGAGCATCCGCTGTGCCTTCTCCTGCCAGATGGGTGCGGTGCGGCTGTTTCGCCAGCTGCCGATTCGCGATCACGGTGATTTAGATGCGGTCGAGCAGGTCGCGTCAGACATCCTCGCGGATAAGCTGCTCGATTATCCGGCGCTGACGATGCCATCCAGCTGGCGCGGCACCGGCGGAACCTTCACGACGCTCGCAGCGATGGTGAAGGGGATTTACTGGTCGGACAGGACGTACATGCATGGCACGGTGCTCAAGGCGGCGGATATCGCACGGCTGGAGCGATCGCTCGCGGACATGTCGATTGAGGAGCGCAGGAAGCTGCCGGGTCTTCAGCCGAACCGTGCGGACATTGTCGTCCACGGCATCTGTATCCTTCGCGCCGTGATGCGCCGCTTCGGCATCGATGAGATTACGGTCAGTGAATACGGCAATCTTGACGGCTATTTCAAGCGGAAATATCTGATGTAAGCAAAAAACGGCTTCCATGGCATTATCAGCGGTATGCCTGCGGCGATTCGGGTCTGTGCAGAGGCTGACTGGCAAGGGCGCGAAGTGCCGCGGAAACGCCGGACAAAGTACAATACTTTCTGATAGAAAAGGAGAAAACGGAAAAATGAAAAGGAATGCAACTGTACGCACGGTGTCTCTGTGCCTGCTGATGGCGCTGCTGACGGTGACGCTGACATCCTGCAGCGAAAAGCTCAGCGGCACGTACACCTCGCTTGACCTCGTTTCGCAGTCGTTCACATTCAAGGATGACCTCGTCACGATCTCCGCATTCGGCATCAACGCAACCGGCACGTACGCCATCGAGGGTGATGAAATCGCCATCACGTACACGCTCCTCGGCGTTGAAACCACGTGGCGGCAGTCGTTCTCGAAATCCGGCGATTCCATCTACATTAACGGCATGAGGTTCATCAAGCAGTAAAGGGAAACAGCTCATAAAATTCATCCGACACAAAAAGCGCAGCACCCATTTATGCCGGGTGCTGCGCCAATGAATGAAAGAGATAAGCTTACGCCAGCAGGGCTTCGGAAGCGGTGCGCAGGTCGGCATTGAGCTTCTCCGCAGCGTCCTTCGTGTCGGCGTTGGTGTTGACATAGAGCTTGATTTTCGGTTCGGTGCCGGACGGACGCACGCAAACCCGGTTGCCCTTTTCCAGCTCGAAGTAGAGCACATCGGAGGCCGGCAAACCGGTCGGAGTCGTCTGACCGTCGGCGATGCGCGTGCCCTTCAGGTAGTCGCGGACAGCCGTCACCTTCAGACCGCACAGCTCCTTCGGCGGATTGTCGCGCAGATCCTTCATGATTTCCTTCATGCGGGTCAGACCATCCTTGCCCGGCAGCGTCTTGCTGACGACCTTCTCCACATAATAGCCGTATTCGCTGAAGATGGACTGGACATAATCGTAGAGCGTGATGCCCTTCGCGGCGCATGCACAGGCGACCTCGGCAATCAGCAGGGAAGCATTGACGCCGTCCTTATCGCGCACGAAGGTGCTGGACAGGAAGCCGTAGCTCTCCTCGAAGCCAAAGAGGAACGTGTTGGAGCCGGTATCCTGGAACTGCTGAATCTTTTCGCCGATGAACTTGAAGCCGGTCAGCGTTTCAAACATCTCGACACCGAAGGATGCGGCAATCTTGTTCGCCAGCGATGTGGACACGATGGACTTGACGGCGGCGCCGTTTGCCGGAAGCGTGCCCTGTGCCTTCTTGGTGGACAGGATGTAGTGCAGCAGCACGCAGCCAATCTGGTTGCCGGTGAGCAGCTGCCATTCGCCAGAGCCGGTCTTGACGGCAACGCCCAGACGGTCGCAGTCGGGGTCAGTGGCGAAAATCACCTTCGCGCCGACCTGATCCGCCAGCTTGATGGCGAGCACGAACGCGCCGGGATCTTCGGGGTTCGGCACCTTGACGGTGGAAAAATTCGGGTCGGGCAGCTCCTGCTCCTTCACGACGGACACATTGCTGATGCCGACCTCATGCAGGATACGGCGGACAGGCACGTTGCCGGAGCCATGAATGGGCGTGTAAACGATGGACAGCGAGCCGCCTTCCTTTGCGAGCAGCTCAGGCTGGATGCAGAGCGTCTTGACCTGCGCGATGTAGTCATCATCAACTTCCTTGTTGCCGATGATTTTGAGCAGCCCCTTCGCCTTTGCCTCGTCCTCGTCCATCAGCGTGCAGGCCGTGTAGGGCGTGGAGCGGATGTATGCGGTGATGCCGTCAGCCGTTTCAGGACCGACCTGTGCGCCGTCCTCGCCGTAGACCTTATAGCCGTTATATTGCGGCGGATTGTGGCTTGCGGTGATGACGATGCCGGCAATGGCATGGAGATGGCGAACCGCATAGGACAGAATCGGGACGGGACGCAGCGCATCGAACAGGAAAGCCGGGACGCCTTCCTGCGCGAGCACGAGCGCGGTCTCACGGGCAAACTCGCTGGAGAAGCGGCGGCTGTCATACGCGATGACGACACCGCGCTTGGCCTCCTCGGGCTTCTGAAGCAGATAGAGCGCAAGCCCCTTCGTTGCGCGGCGGACATTGTAGCGGTTCATGCGGTTCATGCCCGCGCCGAGCACACCGCGCATGCCGGCTGTGCCGAAGGACAGCTCGGTATAGAAACGGTCTTCGATCTCAGCGGGATTATCGGCGATTGATTTCAGGTCGGCGACGGTATCAGCGTCGGATGCGAAATCATGCAGCCATTGTTCATAAGCAGTTCGGACATCCATACGAAAAAGCCCTCCTCTTAACTTGTGAATCGGACGCAGAGGCCGCAGGGGTGCGGCATGTTCCTTTAGTAACTCCTAAAAACATTATATCGTTGTCAAAGCGATTTTTCAAGGTCGAAGCGCAAAAAACGTGAAATAGAACGCAGAAAAAACGGGAAAAAGCTGCACGGTCGCAGTCAAAGAGGAACAATTTACATTTAAGGGCGCCTTGTACCTTGACAGAAAGCCCTGTTACCGAGTAAAATAAGACTGAATATGTGTATCCGTTCTGACTGGAGCGGACAGGCATGAATTCTGCCCGCTGCACTGTCAGCCGGCGGAAGGGGGAAGGACGGTCGTGTGCCGCCCGAAAAAAGGATGAGTATGAAGCAGCGTGTGATTTCGGTATTTGTTCTGTTGCTGATGCTGCTGGGCATGTGCCAGACAGCAGGCGCGGAGAGCGCGTCCACTCTGCCGATTAAGGTGGAAATCGAGCTGTCCAAGTCGCAGCTGACCGGACCGGAGGAGATTACGGTCACGGTACGCGTGACGAACGTGACGGATGCGGCATTCACCAGCCCTGTTTCGCTGGAGGATCCGAACGGGCAGCTGATTGACGAATTCGGCACGCCCCTGCTTGAGGCGGGAGCAAGCGCTTCGTGGACGGGCACGTGGGCCGTGACGCAGGCAGAGCTGGATGCAGGCCGAATTACCTTTCGTGTGCGCTACCCCGTGACGGATGAGAACGGCATTGTGTCCAACGCACGTTCATCGTTTGCCAAGCTCCTGACGCTTGTTGCAGCAGAGCCTGAGGTGGAGGTGACGCGCACCATTAAGCCTGCGACTGCGAGCAAGAATCAGGAAGTCAGCGTGATTTATGAGATCAGCAACGTCGGCACGGTTAATATTACCGGCGTGCAGATTAAGGAAAGCTCTGCTGTTTCCTCGAAGGCGGCTTCTGTCGGCACGATTGCTGCGGGAGCGAAGGCAACGTATGTGTTCACGGTGAAGATGGGCACGAAGAACCTGACGAGCAACGCGACCATCACCTATACGGCAGGCACCAAGAGCTACACGACGAAGGTCGAGAATGCGACCATCAAGTACGGCAAGAGCAACCTGACTGCGACGCTCACTGCGGACAAGAACGGCGGCTACATCGGGGACATGGTCACGCTGACGCTGACGCTCAAGAATACCGGCAAGAAGAATATGACCGGTCTGACCGTGACGGACGATGTTCTCGGAACGCTTTTCACCGATCTGTCTGTCGATGCGGGCAAGACCGTGACGGAAAAGACGACCATCACCGTGGCGCAGACGGCGGATTATCAGTTCACGGTCAGTGGCAAGGAAGGCACGGCAGACATCGAAACCGCGACTGGGCGCATCAACGTCATCGCGATGGACCCGACGAACGCGCCGTCTCTGACGATTGAGACGGAAATCACCAGCGACGTGGTCTATACGCTGCCGTCGGTGCTGAGCATCACCTCGACCGTCACAAACAACGGCGCGGTTGACGCGAAGAATGTGACGGTGGTGTCTTCCGGAACAACGATTGCAAGCATCGGCACGCTCGCGGCAGGCAAGTCAGCCACCATCAAGCGAGACATCGAGGTGCAGATGACGGGTCAGTTCCGCTTTGATGCTACCTACAGGAACGACATCGGCGAAAACGTGACGTTTGAAGGCGACACCATTCGCATTTCGCAGGCTGCGCCGACCGAGGTGCCGACTGCGGTGCCTGTGGCGACGCCGAAGATGTTCACGCAGGAGGAGCTGCCCACGCAGGACAATCTGCCTGCCGTCGTCACGCAGGCGCAGAACGCGCTGACGATCCTGTATTACGTCTTTGGCGCACTGGCGATTGTCGCGGCGGCACTGCTGATTGTCAGCCTGGTCGGACGCTTTGTGAACCGTCCCAAGGACGGTCAGGAACAGTATGATCTGAACATGCGCCGCGATTACACGCAGAAGGTTTCGGATGACGACCGCGTGCTGATCAGCGAGGACGAGAAGCAGGATGAGGCGCAGGACGAGAAGCAGGACGAGGCACAGCACCCCGTCAGCACGTCTGATGATACGGCGGAAAGCAGCGAACAGTCCGGCGCCGCGCAGGATATTCTGACGGCGGATGACATGGACGATATGCAGGACGCCCAGGCGGACAATGCGCAGGTTTACGGCAGAAGCAGGAAGCGGCGCGAGTAAGCGCATCAGGCAATATGCACCCCGATCGGCAGAAAACACATGCCGGTCGGGGTTTTGGCTTATGATGCGGACTGCATGCATTGAAAAAAAGCGGTCCTCTTGCACCTTGCAGGTGCATTCCCCCTTTTCGCGATGGAGGCACGCCATCGGCAAACGGATTCCGCGTGCTGATGTGATGAACAATTTGCAAAGAAGATTCCGTTTGTCTTTGCTTTTTCCGCCGGATATGCTATAATAAACTGACTTGCCGTTCCTGCGAGGAGGCAGCAGGGGCGACACATCCCGAAGGAGGACGAATGAATGTTCAACAAATTGATGAATTCCTACTATTACGGCAAGAGCGGCAAGGGCGACTATACGCCGGATGATCTGCCGAAAACGCGTTGGCAGTTGTTTCTTGAGATGCTCAAGACGCGCCTGAGCGGGCTGTGCCGGATGAACCTGACGTATGTGCTGGCATGGCTGCCGGCGATGATCGTGTTGATTCTGGGAATCCTGTCGGTTATGACGACGCTGATCGGCTCCGTGGAGGTGGATGAGGCCGGCGAGGTCATCGAGACGATTGATCAGACGGTGCTGGCGACTGCGTTTCAGACGTGCAACGATGTGATCTTCATGACGCTGCTGTTCCTGATTCCGTGCATTGCGCTGACGGGTCCGTTCACGGCAGGGCTGAGCTACGTGACGCGCAACTGGGCGCGTGACGAGCATGCCTTCGCGTGGTCGGATTACAAGGATGCCATTAAGGCAAACTGGAAGCAGGCGCTCGGCATCAGTGCGATTACCGGCTGCGTGCCGTTCTTCGTGTACATCTGCTGGCGATTCTACGGCAGCATGTCAGCGGATAATGTCCTGTGGGTATTCCCGCAGATTCTGATTCTCATGCTGGGCATTCTCTGGTCTTTGGCGGTCAGCTACATGTATCCGATGCTCATCACCTACAAGATGAACTTCCGCACGGTGCTGCGCAACAGCATGATTCTCGCCATCGGGCGTCTGCCGGGCAGCGTGGGCATCCGTTTGCTGCACTGCGTGCCGACGGTTCTCTTCACGCTCATCTTCTTCCTGACGTATCAGCCGTGGGTGATGCTGCTGCTGATCGCGTACTACCTGATTTTTGGCTTTGCATTCAGCCGCTTTATCACGGCGAGCTACACGAACGCGGTGTTTGACAAGTACATCAATTCGCGCATCGAGGGCGCCGAGGTCAACCGCGGTCTTGCCAAAGAGGATGACGACGATGATGACGACGACGATGACGATGATCAGGACAACAATCGTCCGCTGAAGCCGTGGGAAAACGGCTACACGGACCAGAAATAACAAAGGCAACAACGCACAATTCGACGTCGCTGCTGAATGTGCCTTTGGCAGCCTTGGAACCCCCTTTCGGGCTTCCAAGCTGCTTCTTGCAGAAATCTTGATTTACACCCGGTAACCCTTCGATTTCTGCAATCGTATCTGGCACATGATTCGCGATTCATGGTACCGACAGTTTTGTGCGGTATTGCCCAAATCAGGAAACGTATACACTTTCAATATGGGTGCAGCCCGAAGGTTTCCAAGGGGCGACCGGAAAGCCCTTTGGTCGCGTCTGAAGACGCGAAATCTCTGTCGGGCAGCAGGCGTTGTTGAAAGAAATGGAGCAAAGGAACGCATGTACACTGGATTTGCAGAGGTCTATGATGCGCTGATGAACGATGTCCACTATGGCGCATGGGCAGACATGTACGCCCGAATGATGACGGCGTACGGCATTCCCCGCAACGGCAGGGTCTGTGAATGCGCCTGCGGAACGGGCGCACTGACGATGCCTCTGGCGCAGCTTGGCTATGACATGATGGGCATCGACCTGTCGCAGGAGATGCTCTGGCAGGCGGCGCAGAAGGCGCGCAAGGCGGGATTCGGTATCCCCTTCATTCGGCAGGATATGCGCCAGCTGCGCCTGCATCGCCCGGTGGACGCAGTGCTTGCGACCTGTGACGGCGTGAACTACCTGCTGCAGGATGTGGATGCGGCGGCATTCTTCCAGGCGGCATGGGAGGCCATTAAGCCTGGCGGCGGATTGTTCTTCGACGTATCCACGCCGTACAAGCTGGAGCATGCGCTCGGCGATCAGCTGCTGGGTGAGGATCGACCGGATATCACGTATTTCTGGCAGAATCGCTATCATCCGGAGAAACAGCTGCTGGATATGCACCTGGCGATCTTCGTCAAGGAGGCGGATGGACGCTACCGGCGCATCGATGAGGATCAGACGCAGCGCGCGTATACGGCGGAGAAGCTTGCCGGACTCCTGCAGTCGACCGGATTCCGCGATGTGCGGATTTTCGGAAAGTCCTCGCTGAGCAAGCCCAATCCGGAGGAGCATCGCTGGCACATTGCGGCAAGAAAGCCCATTGAATAATTCATCGGCTGAGAAGCGTTTTCGATAGCCGGCGGATTTCAGGGGTTATGGAACAGGCGAGAAACTATATTTGAGAAAATCGGACGAAGTCCGCGAAAAAATAAAGCAACAGGGATGAACGACAACCGGATGACGGACGTCCATCCATCAAAAAGAGGCTTAAACAATGTCTGAAGCAACAGAAACAAAAATCGAGCGCCGCGCAGGCGATGAAATGCTCCGGCTGACCCTCATGGACGGACAGGTCCGCGTCATGATGTGCGAGACAACCGCCATGGTGCAGCGTGCGGCAGATATCCATCACGCAACGCCTGTCTGCATGGCGGCTATGGGTCGGCTGATGACGGCGACCGGCATGCTCGGCGTGATGATGAAGGGCGATCAGGAGTCCGTGACGGTTAATATCCACGGCGACGGTCCGATGGGAACGCTCGTCGCGGTTGCGAATCACGGCGATGTGAAGGTCTGCGCGGACGATGCGCATGTCGAATTGCCGCTGCGTGCGGATGGCAAGCTCGATGTCGGCGGCGCCATCGGTCACACAGGACGCATGACCGTCATCAAGGATCTCGGCATGAAGGAGCCGTATATCGGCACCATTGCGCTTGTCAGCGGTGAGCTGGGCATCGATTTCGCGCAATACTTCACCGTGTCCGAGCAGCAGCCGTCGCTCGTGTCGCTGGGCGTGCTCGTCAGCGGCGATGTCGTGCTCAAGGCAGGCGGACTGCTCATCCAGCCGATGCCGGGCTGCGAGGAGGAAACGCTGCAGCAGCTTGAGCTCCGCAGCCCCATGTTTGCCGACATCAGCCGTGAGCTGACCGAAACGGACAAGGAGCAGCTGCTGGAGGACTGGTTCCGCGGCATGAAGCCCGAATTGCTCGATCGAACGCCGCTGCGCTATCACTGCGGCTGCAGCAGGGAGCGCATGGAGAAGGCGCTCATCTCGCTCGGACGCAAGGAGCTGCAAACCATCATCGATGAGGACACAGGCGCGGAGCTTGGCTGCCACTTCTGCCATCAGCAGTACCAGTTCACGACCGAACAGCTTAAGGCACTGCTCTCGCAGGCAACGCGTGAATAAAAGGAGACACGACATTCATGAAGTGCATCAATTTTGACGACCATTTTGCGGATTTTACATCCAGCTGGATGAAGGCGCACCGCAGCGAATACAAGACGTATGACCAGATGGAGGACGACCTGCCCCGCGTGTACACCGAATTTCTGAATACGCCTGCCAAGTGGCTGGACAACGTGACGCCCGGCGCGTACTTCACGCAGTTCGAGGATGCGAAGGATCTGGTGGACTGGCTCGTGGCGTACTGTCGCAAGGGCGTTCCCGTGCCGGACATGCTTATGGAGCAGATTCAGGCGGTCGGTCGTCCGTGCGAAAAGCGCCTGCTGACGCTGCTGCGCGATGATGAGGCGGATGTGCCGGAGGAGGCAAAAATGACCGCCATCGGGCTGCTGCGCGACATGGGCAGCACGCTGCCGAAGATGCTCTACATCACGTGGCAGCTGAACCGCAAGGCGGAGGACGATTTGGCGGACAATGCGCTGGACAGCCTGCGTGACATGGGCAGGGAGGCGCTTCAGCCGATGCTGGAGAATCTGCCCAAGGCGAACGAAGCCGGTCAGGAGGCGTTGCTGGATGTGCTGGCGAACTTCCCCGGCAATGAGAGCGTCTATCAGCTGGCGGTGCGCCTGTTCGACAAGAACCCCGATCGTCGGGCGTTGTTCGCAAGCTATCTGGCGAAGCTGGGGGATGAGCGCGCACTGCCTGCGCTGAAGGCGGCTGCCATGGAGGAAAATTGCCGCTATGCCGATTACATTGAGCTGCGCGCGGCGATTGAGGAGCTCGGCGGCGAGGCGCCGGAGCGCGATTTTTACGATGATCCGGAATTTGACCTGCTGCATGGCATGGAGAGCGATTCGGATGAGCCGCAGCAGTAAACGCATGCACCTGCGGAAGGAGGCTGAAGCATGATCTGCCCGAATTGCCATGGCTATGCCGCACCGGACGCGGTTCGATGCCCGAAGTGCGGCATGCCGCTGAATCTGCCGGATGATGGGGAGAAGAAGGAGGACAGCGACCTGCTGAGCTTCCGCCAGGGGCGGCATCTGCAGGGGCGTCAGAAGGCACCGACGCCGCCTGAAAAGAGCACGCGCCGCCGCAGGAGAGGTTCACGTGCGCCGCAGGATGATGAGGAGGATGTTTCGTCTGCCGGCAGCTATGGGCGCGAAGGTCCCGAGCATGTGTACGGCAGGGAAGAGGCGATGCTGAATGACAGCGAGATGCTTTCGCCCAGCCATGCGCCGGATGCGCCGATTTCCTACGGCAAGCGCGCGAAAAACGAGAACCCGGAAAGGCGCAGCGACCAGTACCTGAAGCGCCACGTCAACTGGATGGCGGTGCTTGTGGGCGCGTTCATCGGGGTCATCTGCCTGATTGCCGGAACGTATCTTTTCCTGACCAAAACCGACGCCGGTCAGGTGCTTCTGGCACGCATGGGATATGATGAAACGACTTCCACAGCGCTCTGGCAGGTCGGCGAGGAGCGCATGAACAACGGCGACTTGACCGGCGCAATCGATTATTTTGAAAAGGCGAATGAGCTGGACGGCGCGGAAAATGCGAATGTGTCCGGCTTGCTGATGCTCGGCAACGCATACGAGGCGAACGATCAGCTCGACAAGGCGGAGGAGGTTTACGCGTACCTGTATACCGACATTGCGCCGAGCGCATCTGACGCGTACAAGAATCAGGTGCGCCTTTATCTGGCGCAGGGGCGCGACAAGGAGGCGGCGGAGCTGCTCGCGACGGCGTACGCCAACACGGGCGTATCATCCTTCAGCACGCAGCGCAGCGAAATCCTGCCGCCGACACCGGGCGCGAGCGTCACAGCCGGCTACTACACCGCGAAGCAGACAATTTCGTTTGACATCGCGTCCGATTATACGATTTACTACACGTTCAACACGCTGAACGTCCTGCCGGACGAGGGCATTCTGTATACCGGGCCGCTTGAGCTGGGCGAGGGCGAATGGACGCTGCGCGCAGTCAGCATCAGCGGCGACCTTGTCAGCGATGAGATGAAGGGCACCTATCAGATTTACATGCCGACGCCGCTCCAGCCGGACGTTTCGCTTGCACCCGGCACGTACGACAAGCGCATCAAGGTTGGTCTGACCCCCGGTTCGCTGACCAAGGCGCAGCTGGAACAGAATCCGGGCTATGCCGCGACGCTGACGGACGAGGTTGCGCAGACAATCACCATCTACTACACGATTGACGGCTCAACGCCCGATGAGGACAGCCCTATCTACACCACCGGCAACTGGATTACCATGCCCGGCGGCAATGTGACGCTTAAGGCGATTTCCGTCAACGGCTACGGTAAGTCCAGCACCATCAAGGAAGTCGGATACAAATTCAAGCAGAAGCCGTACACGAAGACAATGATGACGGTCGATGATGTCATTGGCAGCTGGAAGCTCGGTTCAACCTCGAAGGAGGTGTTCACGGCGACATGCGGCGAGGGCAACAGCACCGAAAATGTGTACAGCTACACCATCAGCATGGATACGGAGAAGGTCACATACGATTGGGGATACGCCTGCTTTGCGCGCCTGAAGACGGTGAATGTGCTGGTGGAGCTTTACATGACGACCAATGAGTTCACTGCGCCGCGCAGCACGAAAATCGGCAATACCGAGGACGAGGTTGTCAGCGTCTACAAGGACTACGGTCAGGTGGAAAGCCCATCCGGAAATCGCGGCTTGTACGAGGACGAAACGAACAAGGGCAAAATCTACAAGCAGGAGGACGGCACGAAAATCATCCGCTACCGCGTCGAAACAGGCGACAGCCACATCTGGCAGCTCGACTACGAAACCGGCACGGATGGCGTTGTCAAGGCAATCCGCTGGCTCTACGAGCCCTGAACGGCAACTTCGCTGCTTTTCTTCGCTGCATTTTCTCGTTGGATTCCGTTTTCCATGAACAATATGTTTCTCAAAGGGGCTGACCGTCACAGGTCGGCTCCTTTTGGGCATACAAAAAAAGCCGGACAAAACCGGCTTTATATCGTCAGGGAGGGTGCAAGAGAAACGTTGCTTTGCTGATTACTTCTTCATGTTGATTTCATTGTCGCGGAGCATGCGCTCAATCAGCAGCGCGCAGGAGTGCTGCTGATCCTCCGGCAACGCACGGAAATTGACAAGGAAGCGATGCTCGCCGGGCGTAAGGATGGTGGTGACACCCTCCTGCGGAAGCCGACCGACAATATAATCAATGGAAACGCCGAAGTAATCCGCCATGCGGTTGAGCACAGTCAGGTTTGGTTCGGTATCGCGGTTCTCGTATTGGTTGATTGACTGTTGACTGACATCTAAAATTTCAGCCAGCGCACGCTGACTTAACCCCTGGTTAATCCTGAGCGCCTTCAAAACAGGTAGCATGGTAAAAGAAACCTCCCGCTTATCGCATCATTTTCTATTGTTATCATAACATAATAAAATGCAAAAAGCAAGAGTGAGATTAACAGAATTTATAAATTCATCAATCTTATACCGTCAAGAAAGGCTGGCTTGTCGAAAAACAGGGAAAGGATACATTATGCGCGGAGATTGCCCTCGTATGCGACCAAAATGCCGCCGTTTTCGGCGTAATAGGAGCACAGGCCGCGCAGCGGTGCAACTTCGATTTCGGCATCGGGGAATTTGGCATGCAGCGCGTCACGCAGCGCGAGCGCACCGGTCTGATTGCTACAATGGTGAATATACACCTTTGAGCCGTTCCAGCCCTGCTTCATCATGGTATCGACCATGCTCTGCAGCGCCTTGTGTTCGCCGCGCACCTTGCCGGAGATGACAAATTCGCCCTTTTGTCCCGCCTTGCAGATGACGCGGATGCCGAGAATGCCGACAATGGCGCCTGCCGCCGCACTGACGCGTCCGTTCGCGACGAAATTGTGGATGGACGCGAGCGAGAACACAAGGTTGGTACGGCTGCGGTAGGCGGTGACGGCGGTAACGATGTCATCGAAGTCAAGTCCGCGGCGGATGCAGGCGGCAAGCTTCTCCACCATCTGCGTGCAGCCGGGACCGGCGTTCAGGGTGTCAAACACGTGGACACGGCGCTCGGGATACTGCGCCATGTACTCCTTTGCAGCCATGCAGGCAGCGTTGTATGTGCCGGACATGGCGGAGGAAATGGTGACGCAAAATACCTCCTCTGCATCGCCGAAGGCGTCCAGCCAGCATTGCAGGCTCGGGCAGGACGTGCTCGATTTGCCCTTGTAGTGCTGGAAGAACGTGCGCAGCTCATCAAGGTCACAGTGCTCGTCATCGACAAACGTCCGGTCGCCGGCATGGACGAGCAGCGGTACAACAGCGAAGGGAACATCGGGGATTGTCAGCAAATCAGCGGAGGAATCCGCAACGATTTTCATCATTACAGTCAGCCTTCCTTTCCTGCAAAACGGAATATGAAAATCCGAAGCGAGCTTCAGATTGATGGTTTCATGGTTACGGAGAACATAATATCAGTTTTTCAGAAACTTGTCAAGAGGAATAAATATTTTAATTGACGAGATGCGAAACCTGTGATATGATAGCCATGAGGGGGAATGGGCGCATGATTGCAAACATCAGCGAATTTCGGATGCCGCGCTATCGGGAAATTCCGGATGTCGGGCTGTATCTCGACCAGACGGTGAAGTACATCAATCGGTATCTGTCGCCGCTGGGGTGTCTGGAAATCACATCGGCGATGGTCAGCAACTATGTCAAGAAGGGGTACATTGCCAATCCGGTACGCAAGCAGTACAATGCCGAGCAGATTGCCGAGCTGCTGTTTATCGCGGTGGCGAAGTCGGCGCTGTCGATGGAGAACATCGTGCGGCTGTTTGAAATGCAGAAGAAGGAATACACGGTGCAGCATGCGTATGATTACTTCTGCGACACGCTTGAGGCAACGCTGCAGTACACCTTCGGGCTGACGGACACGCTGGAACGCTTCGGTACGGGCAGCACGCCGGAAAAGATGCTGCGTGCGACCATCATTGCGGTGACGCACATCATCTACCTGTCGAGTCAGTTTGACGCGATGGAAGGACAGGGGACACTGACGACAGGTCATCTGGCGTTGCCGGAGGCATAAATAACAAGGACTTTTCATGGGGAGCAGCTGCGGCTGCTTCCTTTTTTTGTGCGCATATATAATGGAAGAAAAACTTGTTAGCTAAACTGTAAACTAACAAACTGAGTGACAGAAGAATCGAAGAAGAGTAACGAAAATCCAAATGAAAATTGACTGACTGCTAAAATGGCAGAAAAATGAACGAAAAAGACAAATAATTGAAACTAATTGTGAATTTACAATGAAAAAAATTTGTCGAAAAACAGCCAAAATACGCAAAAAGGTATTGCGTAAACTGCGCTAATGTAGTATAATCAAATCGAAGGGTGAAACGTAAGCTAACAAGAGGCTAACGAAAAGGAAGCGAAGAAAATGCGAAAATTCTCAGCACATCGTTCATGGTTCAGAAAAGCAGCATGTTCTCTGCTGACGGCGTCCGTTCTGCTCGTTGGCATGCCCGGCGCAATCTGCGCGGAGGAGCCGGTGCTGACGTTTGAGGCCGAAGACGGCACGCTGCTCGGTCAGGCGAAAATCGCGCAGAATGGCATGTGCGTTACCGGATTGGAGCATGACGGCGATGGCGTCGCAGTGAGCATAACGCTCGATGAGGCTGGCTGGTACGATATCACGGTGCGCGCGTCGGTCATCGGCAGCGGCACGAAAATCAACGAAGTGAACGCGAACGGGCAGCATGTCGGCGACATCACGAACACGGGCGACTGGTCGGAGGAAACCGTGCCGTACGTGCGGCTGGAGCAGGGCGAAAACACGGTGTCCGTCACGAAGAGCTACGGCTGGATTGCAATCGATTCGTTTACGCTGACGAAATCGGCGCCGCTTCCGGATGACATTTACGATGTGGAGCCGACGCTGGTCAATCCCAACGCGACGGACAGCGCCGAGCGGCTCATGGCGTATCTGTGCGACCAGTACGGTAAGACGGTGCTGTCGGGGCAGCAATGTCAGGAAGGCCCATACGGGCTGGACAACGCGGCTGTCTGGCGCGGCACAGGCGGACAGTACCCCGCGGTTGTCGGCATGGATTTGATCTCGTATTCGCCGGCGCGCGTGGCGAAGGGCGACACAACGAATGTCATCGAGCAGGCCATCGACTACTGGCACGCCGCCGATGAGGGCAAGCTGCCCGGCATCGTGACGCTGTGCTGGCATTGGTGCCCGGATGCGCGATACAACAAGAGCGCGAATGATCCGTGGTCGACCTTCTACACGTCCAGCACGAATTTCAATCTCGCGAAGGCGCTGGACGGCAGAGATCCGGATGGCTATCAGATGCTGCTGGATGATATCGACGCGATTGCCGCGCAGCTCAAGCGCCTGCAGGATGCGGATGTGCCGGTGCTGTGGCGTCCGCTGCATGAGGCAAGCGGCGGCTGGTTCTGGTGGGGCGCGTCCGGCGCAGAGGCATATCTGACGCTTTACAAGCTGATGTACGACCGGCTGACGAACGTGCACGGGCTGAACAACCTGATCTGGGTGTGGAACGGACAGGATGCGGCGTGGTATCCGGGCGATGAGTACGTCGACATCATCGGCGAGGACATCTATCCGGGCACGCACGTCTATACCTCGCAGGCGGCGCGCTTCATCAAGGCGCTTGGCTACACAAGCACGCGCAAGCTGATTGCATTGTCGGAAAACGGCTGCGTTCCTGATCCGGAGCAGCTTGAAAGCGACGGCATTTTCTGGAGCTACTGGTGCACATGGGAAGGCGACTTCGTGCTCAAGAGCGCCGGCTTCAACCAGTACGGCGAGACGTACACGGAGAAAGCAATCCTCAAGAAGGCGTATCAGAGCGACCTGGTCATCACGCGCAAGGAGCTGCCGGATTTGCGGAATTATCCATTGTCGAACGAGGCGGAATGAACAACAGCAAACGAACAACGTTCCCTTGCGGCTGAAGCAGCCGAAGCAGATAGAAACAAAACAAAGGATGGGAAGGTGAATGGTGTTGAGCGGAAAGAAGTCGCTGATGAGCCTGATGCTGGCGCTGGTGCTGATGCTCACGGGCGTCGCGCTGGCGGAGGACACGCTCTCGGACGCCGAAGCGCCTGCGGAAGAACAAGCCGTGGGTGCAACGACGCTGACGAACGAGGATTATCAGCAAATCGTGAGTACCTACTCCATTGACGCATCGATTCCAGGCTATGCGGATTATCTGGCATCCTATGAGGATGCGGATCGTCCGGATGCTGTCGTGACGGTGGATGCGGATACGTTCGTCCGCTACGAGGATGATGGCGTTGCTGTTGAGCCTCAGATTTTCACCGATTACGAGGGCATGGCTGGCAACAGCGTGTTGACGGGCGAGGAATCGCTGACGGAATGGGTCGTGGATGTGCCGGAAAGCGGTCTCTACGACCTGACGCTGCTGTATTACCCCTATGAGGGAAAGAACAGCGCCATCCAGCGTGCGTTCTTCATCGATGGCAAGCTGCCCTACAGTGAACTGGCGATGGTGGACTTCAACCGCAACTGGATTAACGGCACGTACGAATCGGTGGTGGATGAAAACGGCGTGACCGTTCGCGTGTGGGAGAAGGACAATCAGGGCAACGACCTGAAGCCGTCTGCCATCGAGCAGCCGGAATGGTGCACGCGCGGCCTGCACGACTCCAACGGCTACATCTCCGAGGAGATGAGCATCTACATGGAGAAGGGGCAGCACACGCTGACGCTCCTGTCCATGCGCGAGCCGATGCTGCTGCGTTCCATCACGCTGTCCAACAGTGCGCGTCCCTCGTCCTATGCCGAGGTGAAGGCGGCGGGCGATGCGGCTGGTCAGCAGGATACGACGGGCGTTTCGGTGCGCTTTGAAGCGGAAAACGCCGTCAAGACGTCCTCTCAGATGCTCTACCCTGTGCAGGATCAGTCCAGCGCAGTTGTATACCCGATGTCGGCGCGCTATCTGCTCAACAACTCCATCGGCAGCAGCTGGAAGAACGCCGGACAGTGGATTGAGTGGGATTTCGAGGTGCCGGAGGACGGCTACTACGAAATCACCATGGTGGACAAGCAGAACTTCGTCCGCGGCATCGATGTATACCGCAAGATCATGATCGACGGCGAGGTTCCGTTCGAGGAATTCAGCGCCCAGCCCTTCTCCTACAGCCAGACGTGGCGCATGGAGACCATCTCCGATGAAAATGACGAGCCGTACCGCATTTACCTGACCGCCGGCAAGCATACGCTGCGCATGGAGGTTGTGCTGGGCGACATGGCGGATATCATCTCGCAGGTGCAGGACTGCGTGCAGCAGCTCAACACCATCTACCGTCAGGTGATTTACATCACAGGCGTTGCGCCTGACCAGTACCGCGACTATCAGCTGACGGCATCGCTGCCCATGCTCGAGGGGGAGCTTCGCAGCGTGCAGAAGGATCTGGATGCTGCCATTGCCGCGCTGGAAAAGACAGCCGGCAACGATTCGGATAAGCTGACGGTGCTGCGCACGATGACGGATCAGCTGGATGAGCTGATTGAGGATCAGGAACGCTTCACCGAGGTGCTGTCGTCCTTCAAGACGAATGTACGCGCATGCGGCAACTGGATTACGCAGGTGCTTGCACAGCCGCTGCAGGTTGATCGATTCTACATCCATTCTGCCGATACGCAGCCGACACTCGACAACGCCGGCTGGTGGGATGGCGTTGTGCATGAAGCGGAGCGCCTGTATTATTCCTTCATTATTGACTACAACAAGGTCGGCAACGTTGCCGAGGGCGACAGCGAGAATGTCGTCCTGACGCTGTGGATTGGCACCGGACGCGACCAGGCGAATGTCATCAAGTCGCTGATTGACGAGAAGTTCACGCCGGCAACGGGCATTTCCGTCAACGTGCAGCTCGTTGACATGAATACGCTGCTGCGCGCAACGCTCTCCGGCGAAGGTCCCGATGTCGCGATTCAAGTTGCGAACACGAACGGCATTGCCGGCGCGGTGCTGAACACCGGCAACGATACGCCGGTCAACTACGGCCTGCGCAACGCTGTGCTGGATTTGACGCGGTTCGAGGACTTCAAGGAGGTTGCGGCGCGCTTCAATGAGAGCGCCATCGTGCCCTTCACGTTTGACGGCGCGACCTATGCGCTGCCGGACACGCAGACGTGGCTGATGATGTTCTATCGCAAGGACATTCTGGCGGAAATCGGGCTGGAGGTGCCCCAGACGTGGGACGAGGTCAAGGTGGCCATGTCGGTGCTGAGCAAGAATCAGATGGAATTCGGCATGCTGCCGTCCGAACAGGTCTTCGCGATGCTGCTTTACCAGAACGGCGGCAGATACTATACGGATGACGAGGCTGCGTCTGCGCTCGATGAGGACGTGGCAATCAACGTGTTCAAGAAGTATTGCGAATACTACACGGATTACAAGCTGGACAAGGAAACGTCCGTCGAGGAGCGCTTCCGCACGGGCGAGTGCCCCATCATCATTTCCGACTATACCACCTACAACAACCTCCAGGTGTCCGCGCCGGATATTCTGGGTCTGTGGGACTTCACCTGCGTGCCGGGCACGGTGCAGGCGGATGGCACCATTGACCGCTCAACCGGCTCGACGGGTCTGGCGGACATCATCATGAGCGCAACCGAATACCCGGACGAAAGCTGGGCGTTCCTCAAGTGGTGGACGAGCACGGAAACGCAGACGCTCTACGGCCGCGAGATGGAATCGCTCATGGGCGCGTCGGCACGTGTCGCGACGGCGAACGTTGAGGCGCTGGCGAATCTGTCCTGGCCGATGCGGGATTACCGCGCGCTGATTGAGCAGATGAGCAGCGTCAAGGGCATTCCGCAGGTGCCGGGTGGCTACTACACGTGGCGCAACATCAGCAATGCCTTCTACACCATTACAACGGATACCGCAACGAACAATACGACCCCGCGTGAGGCGCTGATGGACAAGGTCTATTACATCAACGCCGAGATTGACTACAAGCGCACCGAGTTCGGTCTGCCGCTGCATCAGTCGGAGACGAACACGGTAAAGGAGGAGTAAGATGAGCACGAGCCATTCCCCCGCGGTGCATGTGCAGCGCGCCTCCCTGAGCAAAACCATCTGGAAGCATCGTGCGTCCTATCTGCTGATGGCGCCGTACTTCATCCTGTTCTTTCTCTTTACGGTGCTGCCGGTGGTCATGGCAATCGGCGTGTCCTTCACGGACTGGAACATGCTCGAAAAGCCTGAATTTGTCGGCTGGCAGAACTACGTCAAGCTCCTGCTGGATGATGACATCTTCATCGTTTCCCTCAAGAACACGCTGATCTTCGCCATCATCACGGGACCTGTCAGCTACATGCTGTGCCTGCTGTTTGCATGGATTATCAACGAATTCAATCGCGGCATGCGCACGTTCCTGACGCTGATTTTCTATGCGCCGTCCATCTGCGGCAACGCGTACATGGTCTGGAACCTGATTCTGACGGGCGACCGGTACGGCTACCTGAACGGCATTTTGCTGAATCTCGACATCATCAACGAGCCGATTCTGTGGATGAAGACGGAAGCGTATGTCATGCCGATGCTGATTATTGTCCAGCTGTGGCTGAGCCTCGGCACGGGCTTCCTGTCCTTCATTGCAGGCTTGCAGACGGTGGACAAGAGCATGTATGAGGCGGCAGCCATTGACGGCATCAAGAACCGCTGGCAGGAGCTGTGGTATGTGACGCTTCCGGCGATGAAGCCGCAGCTGATGTTCGGTGCAGTCATGCAGATTACGCAGTCCTTCGCGGTTGCGGATATCTCCATCAACCTTGCCGGCAACCCGTCGGTCAACTATGCGGGCGCAACCATCGTCACCCATTTGCTGGACTACGGTTCAACCCGTATGGAGATGGGCTACGCCTGCGCGATTGCGACCATCCTGTTCCTGCTGATGGTCGGCACGAACAAGCTGGTGCAGCGGATCCTGAGAAGGGTGGGTGAATAAGCATGGCAGAACGCAGAGGACAGGTGGCATTCAAGGATTTGCCGCCGAAGCTCCAGAAGAAACTGCGCCGGCAGAAGATTATGCCGAAGAAGGCGCGCAAGCTGAACCGCTCCATGGCGGGCAACGCGCTGCTGTTCACGCTGATGTTCATCTGCGGCATCTTCATGGCGCTGCCGCTTGTCATGATTATCAACAACGCCCTGAAGCCGCTGGATGAATTGTACCAGTATCCGCCGCGCATTTTCGTCCGCAACCCGAATCTGCGCAACTTCTCGGATTTGTTCATCCTCATGAACGACTCGTGGGTGCCCTTCAGCCGCTACATGATGAACACGGTCATCATCACTGTAACGGGCATGGTCGGACACGTCATCGTGGCGTCGTGGGCGGCGTATCCGCTGGCGAAGGACAACTTCCCGGGCAAGAACCTGCTGTTCGGCATGGTCGTGCTCTCGATGATGTTCTCCTGGACGGTCACGCAGATTCCGCAGTACGCCATCATTTCGTGGCTGGGCATCAACAACACCTATTTTGCGCTGATTCTGCCGGCGTTCTGCTTCGGCATGGGCCTGTACCTGATGAAGCAGTTCATGGAGCAGCTGCCGGATTCCCTGATGGAGTCGGCACGCATTCAGGGCGCGAACGAATGGCAGATTTTCTGGAAAATCGTCATGCCGAACGTCAAGCCTGCCTGGCTGACGCTGGCCATCTTCCAGTTCCAGCAGATGTGGGGCAATACCGGCTCGCTCTTCCTGCGCGATGAGCAGCTCAAGCCCATGCAGTACGCTCTGCAGCAGATTACGGCTGGCGGCGTGTCCCGTGCGGGCGCGGCGGCTGCCGTGACGTTCATCATCATGGCGGTGCCTGTGCTGTTCTTCCTGCTGTGCCAGAGCAGCATTCTGGAAACCATGACGACCTCGGGCATGAAGGACTAAAGGAGGATAAAAGCATGAAAAAAATGAAGCGGCTCCTCCTCGCATCACTGGCGGTGCTGATGCTGTTTTCCTCCCTTGCACCGTATGCGCAGGCAGATACCGAGCTGCCGTACATCACCTACAATTACGATTACTGGGAAGATATTGTCTACACCCCTGCGGCCTATGTGCCTGCAGGCACCGTGACCGGCACGAGCCTTCGATGCAACGGCAAGGAGGTTGGCGCGTTCAAGAATCCGCAGGATCTGTGTGTAGCGGAGGACGGCACCATCTATCTGGCGGACAGCGGCAACAACCGCATCGTTGTCCTGTCGGAGGACATGGCGAACGTCAGGCGCATCATCACCGGTTTCGAGAATCATGGCGTATCGGACACGTTTCAGACGCCGACCGGCGTCGCGCTGGGCAATGACGGCAAGCTCTACATTGCCGACAGCCTGAACCGACGCATTGTCGTGCTCAATACGGATGACACGCTCAACCGCATTATCGAGATTCCGCAGACGTCGCAGAGCGTCAGCGTGGTGGGCGGCATCAAGTATGCAGTCGGCACGTATGTGGAAGGGCTTGACAACGTTGCAAAGGAAATGAATGCGGATGGCATCCTATACCGCGCCGTGTGCTTTGCCAGCGACAGCGATACGAGCCTTACGGACGAGCAGGGCGTAACCTATCAGGTCAGCGCCTACGAACAGGAACTCAAGCAGCTCGAAACGACCGTGACGGACAGCAGGGGCGCAACGTACGTCATCGCATCGGGCGGAAAGTCGGTCGTGCGCACCAATGCGGACGGCACGACCTTCAACTATCAGAGGTACGATGCGACGACAAACATCGACCTGTTCATCCTGATCGGACGATTGCTCAAGGGCAACCAGAACATCACGAGCCTGTCCGGACTGATTGGTCTGGCGGTGGATGAGGAGGACAACCTCTACTGCATCAGCGCGAAAACCGTGGTGATTCTTGATCAGAAGGGCAACATGGTTTCAGCCATCAGCAACTACAAGAGCGAAGCGGGCACCCTGTCCTCTTTCGGCTCGATTACCGAATTTGCTCTGTGCGGCGAAAGCCTGATGATTCGCGATGCGGACAACCACATTGCCGAAATGAACCGTCAGGGCGACACGATTCGCAACATCGAAAGCAACTGCATCAGCAAAACGGATGCTTCCGGCACGCTGACCCGCATGACGGGCATGGCAGGCGCATCTGATACGGATGAAGAAACGGCATTCAAGAACATCATCGGCATCGAGATGACGGGTGATTACCTGATTGTCGGCGAAAAGAGCGGCGAAGTCAATATCATGAAGACGTCCGGCAAGATGGTCGGCACGATGACGAATGACGCACTGCTGGTGCTGGATACGGCATCGGATACGGTCAGCAGCGTGAATGAGGTCGTGAACGGCAAGCAGACAGAACAGCTGGCGAACGTCTCCGGCGTCGGCATGGCGGACTGGAACGGCACGCAGTGCCTGTGCGTCAAGGAAAGCAGCGGACGCGTGCTGGTGCTGGATGATCAATACGCCGTGCTGCACACCGCGCAGAACAACTGCGTGGAGGTGCAGGATCGCACCGGCGCGGTGACGGATGTGATTCTCGGCGTGGACGCGGGCAGCGGCTTCACGAGATTCGCGGAAATCGGCGGCGTTGAGGGCGTGGCGCTTAACAGTGCCAATCAGCTTTGCATTGCCGACAGCGATGAGCAGCTGATTGTGCTGGACGCGGAAGGCAATGTCGCACGCGCAACGGTGAACCCTGACAGCGAGGTGCTCGACGATAATTTCATGTTCACCCCCCTGAAGGTTTCCGTGGACTACGCCGGACGCGTGTACTGCATCGCGCAGAACATGTTCGAGGGCATCATGGTCTTCGAGACGAACGGCGACTTCACCGGCTTCTTCGGCACGATTTCGGTTGAAATCACCGCATGGGAGAAATTCTGGAGGAAGATAGCAACGAAGGAGGAGCGCTCGAAGCAGCAGCTCTATATACCGACAGAATTTACCGGCATCGACATCGACGACGAGGGCTTCGTGTACGCCTCCAACAAGGATACGACCGGCGTGCAGGCTGTGCGCCGCCTGAACCCGAAGGGCGAGGACGTCATCAGAATGGGTCAGTCCAAGAACCTTGGCGGCGACCTTCAAATCAGCGGCACCTCGCTTTATGCGGGTCCGAGCACGATTGTCGACGTTGTCTACCGCGGCAAGGGTATTTACTCGCTGCTGGACTCCAAGCGCGGCCGCATTATCACCTACGACCATGAGGGCAATCTGCTCTATATCTTCGGCGGACTCGGCACGCAGGCAGGCACGATGGATGCGCCTGTTGCCATCGAACAGGCAGGCGACAAGATGCTGGCGCTGGACTCAAAGCAGGGCACAATCGTTGTCTTCGGTGAAACGGAGTACGGTCGGCTGATCAACGAGGCGGTCGGGCTGCGCTATGACGGCGATGAAACGCAGGCAGTTGCGCTCTGGCAGGAGGTGCTCCGGCTGGACGAAAACAACGAGCTGGCGAACACCGGTATCGGCAAGGCGTATTTGTCGGCAGGCGAAAACAAGCTCGCCATGACGTACCTGAAGCGCGGACAGAGCCGGGATTACTACTCGGTTGCCTTCAAGCGCTACCGCAACGAAGTCATGAAGGAAAACATCAACTACATTCTTACGGGCGTGATTGTGCTGATCATCGCGATTGTGCTGATCGTCAAGGTCATCCGCCCGCGAATGAGCAAGAAGAACGGAAGGAGGGCTTAAGGCGATGAAAGCACTGTTCAGCAAGGAAAAATGGCAGCAGCTGTTCTACACCGTTTCGCACCCGTCTGACGGCTTCTATTGGATTCGTCATGCCGAAAAGGGAAGCGTCGCCATTGCCATCCTGATGGTCATCATTTTCGGCATCTGCTTCACCCTCAATCGCCTGCTGGCGGGCTTCGTGGTCAATAACGTCAACGAACGCACCGTCAACGCGCTATGGGAGATGAGCGGTGTCCTGATTCTCTACTTCCTGCTGTGCGTGGGCAACTGGTCGGTGACATGCCTGATGGACGGCGAGGGACGATTGAAGGATATCGCCATTGCCATTGGCTACTCGCTTGTGCCGATGATTGTCAGCTACATCGTGGCGACCACCGTCAGCCAGTTTGTCGCGGAAAATGAGGAAGCGTTCTATTCCATCATCATCTTCATCGGCACGGCGTACACCTTCATCATGGCGCTGACCGGCATCATGCAGGTGCATAACTACACGCTGGGCAAGACGCTCCTGACGCTGCTGCTGACGCTCGTGGCTGTGTTCATCATCATTTTCCTGGTCATGCTGGTCGCTAACTTCATCACGCAGGTGGTAGGCTTCTTCAAGAGCATCTACACCGAGCTGATCTTCAGAGCTTGAGCGGAGGTGGAAAGATGAGCAAGAAAACAAAAGTCCAGCCGGACGCATCTCAGCACAAGTCCCGCCGCTGGCTGTGGATTGTGCTCGCGGTGATTGTCATCATCGTGGCGGCGGTTGTTGTCTGGTATCTGTTCCGCTTCGAGTTCCGGCGGGAATATCAGCAGATGATTGAAACGCCTGCCGGTGCGTCGGCACAGACGGAGCTGACGGCGCTCAAGGACGAAAATCCGGACGTTGAGGCACCGTACGCGCTCTACGCTGAGAACGAAAACCTGAAGCTTTATGCGGACATCGAATCGGCAAGCGTCGCCGTCTACGACAAGCGAACCGGCGAAACGGTCTATTCCAATCCGCCGGATGCCGATAACGATAAGACGGCAAACAAGACGAACAAGAACTACCTGAAGAGTCAGTTCCTGCTGGATTACTACAATTCCGGCATGACGAGCAGCACCTATGACAGCTACTCGATGAGCGTTTCGCTGGGCAACTTCAGCGCGGCGGGCATCGAAAACGGCATTGCATTCACCTACATCGTCGGTGTCGATACCATCCAGTACCTGACGCCTTCCTACCTGCCGGCGGAGCGCTACGAGGCGCTGTATGAGCAGCTGGGCGATCAGGCGAAGAAGGCGGCTGACATCGTCTATGAGCAGCGCGAGGACGGCTACTGGATTTCCGAAAAGGGTTCGAGCCGCACACGTGAAATGGCGCGCGTCTCCAAGGAATTTGAAGCGCTCGGCGTAACGAAAGAGGAATACCTCGAGATGGAGGCGTACGCGGGCAAGGAGCAGGCGGAAACGCTGGGCTTCACCGTGACGCTGGAATGGAAGCTGGGCGAGGATTACGTCGAGGCAACCGTTCCTGCCAGCGCGATTGAGGAGCGCGGCGGCGGCAAAATCTACCGCATTCAGCTTCTGCCGTACATGGCGGCGGCGGATGACACGGAAAGCGGCTACATGGTCGTGCCGAATGGCTCGGGCAGCCTCATTCGCTTCAACAACGGCAAGAATACCGCGGCGGTGTATAGCCAATACGTCTACGACCTCGACCTGATTGACGGCGACTACACGCAGACGCAGCTGACCGAGACCGTGCGCATGCCGCTCTGGGGCATCTGCCGCGAGAAAACCGGCGTGCTGGCGACCATCGAAAACGGCTCGGCACTGGCGAGCATCAATGCGGACGTGTCGGGACGCAACAACTCCTACAACAACGCCTATGCGATGTTCACGCTGCGCGGCGCGGAGCTGCTGTCGCTCTTCGGCGCCGGCGAAACGTCGGAAATGCCGATTGTCGAGGAAAACCTCTACGCGGAAGACCTGATCGTCCGCTATACGCTGCTGACCGGTGAAAACGCAGGCTACAGCGGCATGGCGAACTACTACCGCGCACGGCTGATTTCCGAAGGCGTCCTGACGACGCAGACGGAATCGGGCGACATTCCCTTCTACTATGACCTGATCGGCGGCGTGAAGGAAACGACCCACTTCATGGGCATCCAGTACCTGCATGTCCGCGCAATGACGACCTTCAAGGAAGCGGACGAGATTGCGCAGCGCCTCAACAAGGCAGGCGTGAAGCATCAGGTCGTGAACTTCCAGGGCTGGATGAACGGCGGCTACTACCATGATGTGGCGAACCGCGTATCCGTGCTCAGTGAACTGGGCGGCAAGCAGGCATTGGAGGAGCTCAGCGATGCGCTGACACGCCTTGGCGGCGAGCTGTACGCGGATGTGGCGTTCCAGAAGGTGACGCAGATCTCCAAGCGCTACATGGCGAATCAGGAGACGTCGCGCTACTACGGCGCCGGCTATGTCGCACGCTTCGGCGTCAACAATCCGGCGAGCCTGCGCCGCACATCGAACCTCGGCTATGACGAGAACATCTACGACCTGCTTTCTCCGAAATTCCTGCCGTATTACGTCAGCGGATTCCTGAACAGCACAAAGGATTTGAACATCACCGGCATCTCCCTGCGCGATTTGGGCAGCGAGCTGCATGCGGACAAACGCCGCACGGAAGTCATCAACCGCGAGCAGGCACTCATGGTTGTCAGGCATGAGCTGGCGGACATCGCTGACAGCGGCAGGCATGTGATGGTGTCCGGCGGCAACCTGTACGCCGTCAAGGGCGCAAATCACGTCATTGATGCCCCGATGGGCGCAACAGAATACGTCATCGTCGATGAAACAATTCCGCTCTACGAGATGATTCTGCACGGCTGCGTGAACTACACCGGCCAGGCGATGAACACGGCGGTGAGCGAGGACTGGCAGAGTGAGCTGCTGAGCATGATTGAGTACGGCGCATCGCCGCGGTACACGTTCACGGCGCAGGAAGCGTCGGATATGAAGTACACCGCGCTCAATTCGCTCTATGCGACGACGTTTGACAACTGGGCGGACAAGGCTGCGGAAAACTACGCGTACCTGAACGGCGCGCTGTCCGCCGTCAGCGGTGCACAGATGGTGGAGCATACCATCATCTCCGACACGCTCCGCTCCGTTCGCTACGACAACGGCGTGACCATCTACATTAACTACGGCAGTCAGGATGCACAGGCAGACGGCAAGACGATTCCTGCCCGGGCGTATCTGCTTTCAGGAGGTGCAAACGAATGAAGAAGCTGCGTATCTCCATGGCGGGAAAACGCGCCATTAACGGCTACGTTTTCATCCTGCCCTGGCTGCTGGGCTTCCTGCTGTTCTACGTGCGAAGCCTCTACATGACGGTGGAGTTCTCCCTGAATTCCATGACCGTTCTGAGCACAGGCGGTTACAAGCTCGAATTTGTCGGGCTGAAGAACTACTACGAGGCCTTCTTTTCCCACGCGAGCTTCAAGCAGACGCTGACGACATCCATCGGCAACATGATCATCGATGTGCCGCTGATCATCTTCTTCTCGCTGTTTGTCGCGATGATCCTGAACAGGAAGATGAAGTGCCGCGGTCTGATTCGCGCAATCTTCTTCCTGCCCGTGTTGATGGGCGCGGAATCAGTCAGCAACGCGTTGAGCGTCGCGGCGCAGATGATGGCAGGCGGTTTGAGCGGCGCAAGCGCGGACATGGCGGCAGCGTCCTCCTCCGCCGGTACGCTCAACATGACGTACCTGATGGACCTCTTTGCGCAGCTGGCACTGCCGGATGTGATTCTTGATTACATCACCGGTGCGGTCGAACGCATCAGCGACATCATTCAGGCATCCGGCGTACAGATCGTCCTGTTCATCGCGGGCCTGCAATCGATTCCGTCCTCGCTGTACGAGGTCGCGAAGATTGAGGGCGCAACGGGCTACGAGACGTTCTGGAAGGTCACGTTCCCGATGGTTATGCCGCATATCATTACCTGCACGATTTACACCATCGTCGATGCGTTCAGCCAATCCGACGTGGTGCAGCTGGCATATGACACGGCGTTCACCGAGAGCAATTACGGTCTGTCATCGGCGTTCAGCGTGGTTTCAACGCTGATTACCTGCTCGCTGCTGGCGCTGGTGGTTTACCTGATCAGCAAGCGCACGTTCTACTACAACTGATGCGAAGGAGTGTGAAAAGCAATGGAAAAATGGCGCGCGTTTCGCAATTCTCCTCGCTATGAGGACGCAAAGGGTGGTGTCGTCAAGAAGGGCAAGGCGTTCCTGCTGTGGCTGCTGCGCTTTGTGCTGATTGTCGGTATTGCCTATGTCATCCTTTCGCCGGTCATCGGCATCGTCAGCCAGTCCTTCTTCTCCGACACGGACTCCGCGAACCCGATGGTTTACACCATTCCGATTGAAGGCACGCTCGAACGGTATACGACCGTTATCACGCAGATGGATTACTTCCGTACGCTGGGTAACACGCTGATTTACACCGTCGCGCTGACGCTCATTCAAGTACTGATTTGCTCCATGGTCGGCTATGGCTTTGCGCGGTTTGACTTTCCGCTCAAGAAGCTGTGGTTCGCATGCGTCGTCATCATGATTGTCATCCCGAATCACACCATCATGCTGCCGCAGTACATGACCTTCCGAAGCATGGGACTGATGAGCGAGGCGACCCCGATGTACGTCCTGACGGTCTTTGGCACGGGTCTGCGTGCGGGTCTGTTCATCTACATCTTCAACCAGTTCTTCCGCGGGCTGCCCAAGGAAATTGAGGAGGCGGCGTTCGTCGACGGTGCGGGCACGTGGTATACCTACTTCCGCATCATGCTTGTCAACGCCATGCCGGCTGTCATCACGGTGACGGTGTTCTCGCTCGTCTGGCAGTACACCGATTCCTTCTACAGCCAGCTCTTCCGCATTCCGACGGACATGCTGCTCGCCAAGCGCCTCTCGACGCTGCAGAACAACATCTCCGCGAACCTCAAGATCATGAACGTCCGCATCCAGCGCCTGTACGTCAATGCCGGCGTTGTGCTGACGATTCTGCCGCTGCTCATCCTCTACCTGCTGCTCCAGCGCCGCTTCATTGAAGGCGTTGAACGCTCGGGTATCGTAGGCTAATGAGATGAAGTAACAAAAGCTAAACGTTAGCGAATGTAAGCAAAACAATTAACATCGACATATTCGCCCATAAGGTGCACATAAGCGGCGACCAGTTGAGTCCTCCTTGCCGATACTGTACTTTATGGGCGAATTAAATCCCTCGAAAACATTTTTTCGGAGAGTTTCGGTCAAAAAGAGCGATTTTTTCGTGATTTACCAGTTGACTTACAGTGCAGGTTTGTGCTATGATGGGAGTAGAGAAGCCATGGCGTATTTGGCTCAAAATTGACCGGTATGGCAGGCTGCTGATTGTCGTCCAAAAGGAAACCATGGTAACAAGCTGCACAAACGGAACCAAGTCCTTGGAAAAGGGACATGAAGGAGGTTATCCAAGTGAAAAAGGTCGTTTCTGTTCTGTTGCTTGCGTGCATGCTGGTGATGAGCTGCGCTTTTGCAGAGGTTGCATCGCCGGTGGCGGGCGAGGTGAAGACCAACATCGACTTTGCGGATGAGAACGTCGCGTTCCTCGGTCTGGACATGACCCTGGGCAACGCGGATGCCGCAGAGCTGAGCGTGATTGACTATCAGAACGGCAAGGCGCTGTGCGTCAGCCCTGTTGCGGCTGGCAAGGTGCCGTACGTTTCCCTGAACATTGATGGTCTGCTGGGCGAAAACCTGGACAAGGCTGTCAAGATGACCTTCGATGTCGGCGTCGAGCTGGGCACGGACGGTGCCTTCTACGCGCAGTCCGGCAAGGTCTACATGGTCAGCGGCGAGGACAGCTCCAAGAAGGAGGCTGACTGGTCGGTGTACATGGAGCGCAAGAATCCCAAGACCGCGACAGTGAACATCCCCGAGGGTGCGCTCGTGTCCGGCCGCGGCGACACGCTTCAGATCAGCAAGGAAGTTGACAACTTCACCGCATCCGGTAAGTTTGACGGTGAGGCGCCGCGTGATTTTTACATCAGCAACCTCCAGTTTTTCGATGTGGAAGGCAATGCGCTGCCCATCGACACGACGGCTGTTTGGACGGCGCCGGAAACCGGCGAGGATCGCACGAACCTCTACGACGTGAAGAACGCGGTTGAATTCGCGGGCTTTGCGTGCGAGGGCAGCGGCTGGGGTCAGAATGGCTTCGATATTCCGCAGGAAATCATCGATGCGCTCGTGCCCGGCTCTGTGATTGAAATTTCCTTCGAGTCCGAGGACGGCTCGATGTGGATTGTCATGCCGGATGCGGCAGCGGGCTGGACGCGCGTTGCGCAGGGGACGGCGGCAATCAACAACAGCGGCACGGTCTGCCAGATTACGTATGAACAGATTGCGGCGCTGCTGGGTGAAGACAAGTCGACGTGGGGCACCCGCATGCAGTGCGAGGCCTCCAGCGCGTGGAAGGTCTATGCCGTGAAGGTCGGCGAAAAGACGCCGCGCATGGTCGCCTCCGAGCTCGTTTCCTTCGATGGCTTTGCATGCGAGGGCAGCGGCTGGGGTCAGAACGGCTTTGACATCCCCGATACGGTGCGCGATGCACTCGTGCCCGGTACGGCGGTGCAGATTGACTTCGAGTCCGAGGACGGCACGATGTGGATCGTCATGCCTGACTCCGCGGCGGGCTGGATGCGTGTCGCGCAGGGCGAAGCAACGATCTCCGGCGGCAAGGCGTATGTGACGTACGAGCAGATTGCTGCGGCGTGCGGCGAAGACAAGTCCACCTGGGGCACCCGCATGCAGTGCGAAGCCTCCAGCGCATGGAAGGTCTACGCGGTGACTGTCGTCAGCATTGATTACATGGTTGGTTCTCATGATAACATCGCGTTCGAGGGCGCGGCGTGCGAAGGCAGTGCATGGGGACAGAACGGCGTCGAGATGCCTGAAAACATCATTGCGGCGCTCGTGCCCGGTGCGGTCATCAACATCTCCTACGAGTCCGAGACGAACAACATCTGGATTGTCATGCCTGACGCGGCTGCCGGCTGGTCCCGCATTCAGCAGCAGACGGCTGTGACGGATGGCGCTGTGGCGCAGATCACCTTCGAGCAGATCGCAGCGGTTTGCGGCGATGATGTTTCCACGTGGGGCAGCCGGATGCAGTTTGAATCCGATGGCGCGTGGAAGGTCTACGCTGTGACGGTCGGTCAGAGCAACTGAACGCCGGCTGACAAGGCAGTCCAATCAAAATGAACCTTACGGAGGAGGTTGGGATGCGTCCTGACCTTCCTCCGCAGATGTTAGACGTACCCCAATAAGCAGCAAGGAGGACTCAAATTCAATGAAAAAGTTTGCCGCACTTTTGCTCGCCCTGACGATGGTGCTGAGCATGACCGTCATCGCCGCCTCCGCCGAGGAGACGCGCGTGATCACCATCGGTACGACGTGGGATGTTTACTGGGACTCCTTTGATGAATCCATCGATGCAAACCCCTACTACAGCGGCACGACGGCGGACGAATTGCAGTTCGCGAACGTGAAGAAGATCGAAGAAAAGTGGAACGTGAAGTTTGAATATATCAACCTGACGTACGCAGGCGCGAAGGAGTCCATCAACACCTCCGTGCTGGCAGGTACGCCGGACGTTGATATCTATATGCTCGACCTGCCGATTTCCGCGCCTGCCGCGGCGAACGGCTACGTGGTTGACATGCGCGACGTGCTGCCCAGCGACAACGCTGTCCTGCAGGGCACCGACCCCGTCATGTCCTACATCGACACCGGCAGCGGCGCTGTGCAGCTGCTCTGCGCCAACAACGCGGAAAACATGGTCGGTTCGACCATGCCGCTCGCATTCAACCTGCAGATGATCGAGGACGCGAACCTTGAGGATCCGCGCGATCTGGTCGAAAAAGGCGAATGGACGTGGGATAAGTTCCGCGAATACTGCATTAAGCTGACGAAGGACACCGACGGCGATGGCAACATCGATGTGTACGGCTTCGGCGGCTGGCCGGGCGACTACTTCCTGAATCTGGTGATGTCCAACGGCACCAATATTGCCGCAACTGCGATTGAGAACCTGTCCTCGCCTGAGGTTGGCGAAGTGCTGCAGTTCATCCAGGACCTGAACCTGGTGGACAAGGTCATGTATCCGATTCCGGAAGAGAACGGCTGGGACGTCTGCCGCTTTCTGTATCGCGACGGCAAGGTCGCCTTTACGCCCATTGCCGCCTGGATTATGGACTCCAATGCTGACTATGCGTTTCAGAAGCCTGACGGCGTAACGCTCGATTTCGACATGATCTTCATTCCGTGGCCTGTCGGACCGCACGGCAACGCGGAAACCAACGCCCAGAAGATAACCCAGAACTCCACCTTCGTCATTCCGGTCGGCGTGGAGGATCCGGAGCTTGTGTTCAACGTGCTCTATGATCTGCTCAACTGGTACGGCTACGATGCCGAAAGCGAGGATGGCGGCGAAGCGGCTCTTGCTATCCGCGACGATCCTGAAACGCTCGGCTGGTGGTACGGCGTGACCGCGAAGGATATCGACCTGCAGGATTACAACTTTGAAATCATGATGGAAATGGGCCGCCATCAGATGCTGGACAACTATGCCAGCATCAGCAGCGAGTATGAGCTGCCGCTGCGCGAGTTCATCAACGGCGAATACACGACTGCACAGCTGCAGGAGACGTATCGCCAGGAAATCCAGAACGGCATCAACGCTCTGCTTGGCAACTAATCCGGTGTAAACACAGCCTCCATCGCGGGTTTGCCTGCGGTGGAGGTTTCTGATGCTCATGCAACACCGCACAATTCGGTGAAGCCGCTGAATGTGCCCTTTGCGTCTGCCGGATAATTCACCATTCATCGGACCACATCATTTGAGTATTCCCTTAATAGAAAGGCTGACCGTGATATGCAACCAGATGAACAGCGCATCTGCCCGAGTGACAGCCGCCTGCAATACACAGGCCGCGTCGATTTTGAGGATCCTGACAACCCTGTATTCCTTTTTACCGCGTCGTATGTGCGCATCCGCATGGTCGGGCGCTATCTGCGCGTCATCCTGACGAACACGCATCACCTGTGGGAAAACCGGCTGGGCGTCGTCATCAACGGCGAACAGTTTGGCGTACTGCTCAAGTGGAATGCTGTGAACGAAATCGACCTGTCCGACCATCTGCGCGACGGCGAAAATGACGTGATGCTCTTCAAGCGACAGGACAGCTGCTGCAGAATCACGCTCCATGCGCTGATGATCGGTGCTTCGGATACACTGCTCAATCCGCCGGAAAGGCAAACGCGGCGCATCGAATTTTACGGCGACAGCGTGTCGGCAGGGGAAGTCAGCGAAGCGGCGGATTATGCAGGAAAGCTTGATCCGCCGGATCACAATGCGCGGTATAACAACGTGTACTTCAGCTATGCGTGGCAGGCGGCGCGGCTGCTCAATGCGGAAATCAGCGATATTGCGCAGGGTGGCATCGCGCTGCAGGACGGCAACGGCTACTTCTTTGACACGGGGATGCTCTCGTGCTGGGATAAGCTCGCGTACAATCCGTATTTCGGCGCATTGAAGCCATGGGATTTCAGCCGCTTTACGCCGCACGTGGTCGTCGTCGCCATCGGGCAGAATGACAGGGCGAAGGGCGATTTCATGGCGGAGGATTACGCGGGCGTGAAGGCGCAGCAGTGGCGCAGCGACTATGAAGGCTTCATCCGCGCAATTCGGGCAAAATATCCGCAGGCACACATTCTGCTGACGACGACCATCATGCAGCATACGCCGGAATGGGATGACGCGATAGAAGCGGTCTGCCGGAAGCTGTCGGATTCGCGGGTACATCATTTCCTGTATACAAGGAACGGACGCGGCACACCCGGGCATGTCCGCGCATCGGAGGCGGCGGAAATGGCACAGGAGCTGGCTGCGTATATCGAATCTATCCCGAACGTGTGGCAGGAGGAAAACGCATGAAGATTGTGCTTCAGGCTGGCGAAAAACGGATTGCGCCGTCAGATCCCTGCATTCGATACACGGGCAGAATCGACGACCGCAATCCGGACGCGCCGATGCTGGTGTATGTCTGCTCCTCTGCGGAGATGATTGTCACGGGTCGTGTTCTGCGCATCTTTCTGGAGAATAGGCGCGCCTTCTACCAGAATCGGCTGGGTGTAATCATCAACGGCGTGCAGACGAGCGTGCTGTTATCGGACGGTGAACAGGCAATAGACCTGTCTGACCGGCTGACAGACGGCGAAAATCACGTCCTGCTGTTCAAACGGCAGGATTGCTGCCATGCGATGGTGCTGCGCGGCTTTGCAGTCGCGGAGGATGCGCAACTGCGGATGCTTCCGCCGCGCCCGAATCGCCGCATCGAGGTGTATGGCGACAGCGTGTCAGCAGGGGAGGTGTCCGAGGCAGAATTTGCATGCGGACAGACGGACCCCGAAGGGCATGAAGGGCGCTACAGCAATGGTTATTGGAGCTATGCATGGCAGACGGCGCGCCTGCTGGGCGCTGAACTGCACGACAACGCGACCGGCGGCATGGCGCTGCTGGATGGTACGGGCTACTTCAATATGCCGGACACCATCGGTATGCTGAGCGCGTGGGACAAGGTGAACTTCTATCCGCCGCTGGGCGAAACGATCGAGTGGGACTTCAGCCGGTATACGCCGCATGTTGTGATTGCTGCCATCGGGCAGAATGACGCACATCCGGTCAATACCATGGCGGAGGATGAGCACGGCGCACAGGCGGAGCGCTGGAAAAGCGCTTACGCCGGATGGATTGGCGAAATCAGGAGGGTCTACCCGAATGCGTATATCATTCTGACGACAACGATTCTCGGACACGATGCGTCGTGGGATCGCGCGATTGACGAGGTTTGCCGCAGGCTGGCTGATCCGAAAATCAGGCATTTCCTGTATACAAGGAACGGCTGCGGCACGCCCGGACATGTCCGCCGCAGCGAGGCAGCGCAGATGGCGCAGGAGTTAGCTGGAGTGATCGATTCGCTGCCGGATGTGTGGCAATGAAAAAAGCAGCCCCTTGAGCGATGAACTCAGGGGGCTGCCTGCTGTTTGAAAATCAGGAGTTGCGGGAGTAGTTGGGCGCTTCCTTCGTGATGGAGATATCATGCGGATGGCTTTCGGCAAGACCGGCACCGGTGATCTTGATGAACTCGGTGTTCTTGCGGAGGTCATCGATGGTCTTTGCACCGCAGTAGCCCATGCCGGAGCGGATGCCGCCAACCATCTGGAACACGGTCTCGGACAGCAGTCCCTTGTAGGGCACGCGACCCTCGACGCCTTCGGGAACGAGCTTCTTGGCGTCATCCTGGAAGTAACGATCCTTGGAGCCGTGCTCCATGGCAGCCAGAGAACCCATGCCGCGATAGACCTTGTAGGAACGTCCCTGATAGATTTCGGTCGCACCGGGCGCTTCGTCGGTGCCGGCAAGCATGCTGCCGAGCATGACGCAGGAGCCGCCGGCAGCCAGTGCCTTGACGATGTCGCCGGAATACTTGATGCCGCCGTCAGCGATAACGCGGATGCCGTATTTGTCGGCTTCCTCGGCGCAGTCGGACACGGCAGTTACCTGCGGAACGCCGATGCCGGCAACCACACGGGTGGTGCAGATGGAGCCCGGGCCGATACCGACCTTCACGCAGTCAACGCCGGCGGAGATGAGGTCGTGCGTGGCGGCGGCGGTGGCAACGTTGCCGGCGAACAGCTGGATGTCGGGGTAGCGCTTGCGGATGGCTTCCACCTGACGCAGCACACCGACGGAATGACCATGGGCTGTGTCGATGGAGATGACGTCGACCTTCGCGTCAATCAGCGCATCGATACGGTCGAACACGTCATGCGTTACGCCGACAGCGGCGCCGCACAGCAGACGACCCTTGGCGTCCTTGGCGGAATTCGGATATTTGGTGGACTTCTCGATGTCCTTGATGGTGATCAGGCCGCGGAGCATGCCGTTCTCATCGACGATGGGGAGCTTCTCGATGCGGTGCTTCGCCAGAATCTTTTTTGCCTCCTCCAGAGAGGTGCCGATGGGCGCGGTGATGAGGTTTTCGCTGGTCATGACCTCGCTGATCTTGCGGGTATAGTCCGTTTCAAAGCGGAGGTCGCGGTTGGTCAGGATGCCGACGAGCTTGCCGTCGCGGGTGATCGGGACGCCGCTGATGCGATAGCGCGCCATCAGGTTTTCCGCGTCCTGAATCAGATGATCGGGAGAGAGAAAGAACGGATCGGTGATAACGCCGTGCTCGGAACGCTTGACCTTATCGACCTGAGCCGCCTGCTCGGCGATGCTCATGTTCTTGTGGATGATGCCCAGACCGCCCTCACGCGCCATGGCGATGGCCATACGGGAGTCCGTCACGGTATCCATGGCGGCAGACATCAGGGGAATATTCAGCTTAATGACCGGAGTGAGCTGAATGGAGAGATCAACTTCCTTGGGCAGCACCTCGCTGCGTGCGGGTACCAGCAGAACATCGTCAAACGTAAGCCCTTCCCGAACAACCTTTTGCAGCATGGGCAATTATCCTCCTCATCACGCCAAAAGTGAATTATCAGCAGGTCGCTGTCGAATGCGGCTACCTGTAGGTTATCCATAATTGTAACAAAGCGTAAACCCTTTGTCAATGGCTTGGATGACGAAAATTTGCCCGAAACGTAACAGAAAGGGTCAAGCGAGAAAAGCCCTTGCAGGACGCGGGGACAGCGTCATGGCCGGGGTGAAACAATGCGCCGAATTACTTCTTCCTGCTGCGGAAGTCGCGCTCAATGCCCTTCTTCCAGCTGGCTGTCAGCGGTGCTGCGCCGCGCACGGCATCAATCGCGTCGCTGATGGACCTGAAATTCTGGCGAGTACCTTCGCTGTCCGCATGGTAATCCACCGCACGGTCGGCAGCAATGCCAAGCGTATCCGCCGTTTCCGCTGCATCGATGTTTGCGCCGAGGAAGAGGAACTCCCAGCCGTCGCGCTTCTTGCCTTCAATCATCTCCTTCACCTTGCGTCGCGCGTATTCGCGGCTTGCGTTTTCCATCCCGTCGGTGATGATGATGAACATGGTCTGTGCCGGCACGTCCTCCGGTCGGGCGTACCTGTGGATGCTCTCGATGTGGGCGATGGCGTGCCCGACCGTATCGAACAGCGCTGTGCAGCCGCCGGTGATGTAATCCTTCCGCGTCATGGGCCGCACCTTCTCCAGCGACACACGGTCGTGGACAAGACGCCAGCTTGAGCTGAACAGGAATGTCGTGATGAACGCCTCGCCGGGCTTGCCCCTCTGCTGGTCGAGCATGCTGTTGAAGCCGCCGATGGTATCTGCCTCAAGACCGTGCATGGAACCGCTGCAGTCGAGAATGAATACGAGCTCTGTCAGGCTGCCCTTCATGATGAATCCCTCCATATCGAAGAATAAGGCTGTGCAGCTTCTCTGTTGCACAGCCTTATTCTATCGGAAAGCGCGGGAGAATTGGTCGCCTGACAAGCGACAATCATTCGGATTTTTGCACCGGTTCCATGCCGAGCTCCTGATAAATCTGATTGACATGCTCCTGACATGCTTCAGCGAAGCCGTCTGCGTCATATGCGCCGTTCAGATAGCGCTGAATGAGCGTTTGCAGCGTGTCATCGAGCAAAACAGGTGAATCGCCGGATATGTAGGCGTATTGCACGATGTCCTGATAGTGCGCGACATCCTCCGCAGTGATGTCGTACGGGTTGTCGATGAGGGCTTGTTTTGCCTCGCGCATATACTGCAATTCAAACGTGTCATCCTCGGTCGGCTCGGCGATGGCTTCAAGGCGCGCAATCTGCGCATCATAGTTCGCCAGCATGTCCTCATAGTCGTTGCGGATGTGTGGCTTGTTGAGAGAGGAATCCCAGAAATATGCGGTGCCGGATTCGTAGGCGGAGAGATACTCGATGAAGTCAACGGCGGCATCGATGTTGTCCGAATACGGATTCACGACCGCCACAACGGATACGTAGTACAGCAGATTTTCTTCGCCATCCAGCACGGAGGGAATCAGCGCCATGTGCTGGCTGAGGTCGGTTGCAGCGCAGGCTGTGGTAAAGATTTCGGTCTCCCAATACATGGATTCCTGACTGGTTGCAGGAGCGGTATCCTTGATTTTGGCAGCCGTCCGCGCAAATTCCGGACGATAGAAATTGACCTGTCCGTCCGCAGCCTCGGAGGCGACGAGATATTGCGTCATGAAGAATTGCAGCATGCTTTCCTGCGTGTAGGGGTATTCGCCAATCAGCGTGTACTGGTCGCCCAGCAGACCGCTCTTGAGGATGCCATCGCAGACGTCAATCAGCTCGTCAAAGGTGGTCGGCTCGGTTTGCTCCGCCTCGGTCAGGATGTCGGGCATGACGACCTGCCAGCTCCATGCCTGTGCATCGACATACCAGCCGATGAGAGCGTCGCCGTCCATCAGGGCGTTCCGGAATGCAGGATAGAGGTCGGACAGCTTATCCATCAGTGCGGTGTTTTCGGTCAGGGGATAATAATAGTCCTGCTTCTTGATCTGGTCAAGCCCGTAGCGCGTCTGGAAAACGAAAACATCCACATTGGCGTCATGCGTGGCGATGGCTGTGGCAATATCGTTGAAGGTGCCGTAGCGGTAGGTGAGGTCATGGCCGGCGGCAGCATAATCATTGAAGGAAGGATAGTCGTAGCCTTCATAGAGGATGGTTAGGGATGCACCACTTTCAGCATTTGAGAGGCACAGATTGATGACTGAAAAGCAAAGAATCATCACAAAACAGAAAAATCTTTTCATAAAAGCCTCCTTTTTTTGCGTGATCGGTCGAGTAAAGGAACATAGAGCGACATTTAATGCACCAACGGCAACCACTCCTTTATTCTTTTTTTTAATTGTATCATCAAAAAATAAATATTTCAATACGAAAAATAAATAAAATGCAAATTTTTCATAAAAAGTTCAATTAGTATGGAAATCAGAAATAAAACAAGCACAAAGAAAGCTCCCGACAGAATGCAGCCATCCTGTCAGGAGCCATCAATTATGCGTTGAAATTCAGGTATTCTTCGGCAGGCGCCGGAACAATCTCCGCGCGCGCCTCCTGAAGCATCAGCATCTTCTCGCCCTGTGCGTCAACAGCCTTGCACTGTGCCGTCATGCGGAAGTAGTTCTTCGTGCCGGGTTTCTGCACGCCCTGCGTAATCCAGCCAATGGGCTGAATGTCGTTTGCGCAGCACGTCATTGCCATGCGTCCGAACATGTAGTAGCCGCGCGGCAGCGAACGATCCGCAAACACCTGCCCGACAAGGCGAATGGTCTTGCGGTCGTAGCGGTCAGGATGGTCGAGCGAGTCAAGGTAGAACGTCGGAATGTCCTCATCCTTGATTTCGATGACCGCCGCCTTCATGTTGTACGGCAAATCCTCATCCGCAACGCCGTCCTCGCTGGTGCCGTCGGTGTTCTCGAACAGGACGTTCGCCCGCGGATTTACAGCCTTGACCTGCCTGCGCCACGGGCTCTTTTCGGTGCCGGGCTTGCAGCGGTTGAACAGAATCAGGTCGGCAACCTTCATCGGGTCGGTCAGCATCTGCCGCATGTTGGTGAAGTAGTTGTCGAACGTGTTCGCATCGACGGTCGTGATGATTTGTACGACCTCCCACTTGCGCGGCAGCATACAAGAACCAAGCCGTTCAATCGTCCAAATGCTGTTGTATTCAACGAAGACGCGTTCAGGCTTGTATTGCTTGTCCAGCGCCTCCAGATGCGCGGTGTTCATCTCGTCCGCTTCGTCCAGCACGACAACCGTCGCGTTCTTGGCGGATTCGTATTCCTCCACGCCTTCCTCGCAGCACAGCACAAGCGTCTTCTGACCGCGCGAAAAATTCTCGTCCGTCAGCATGTTGTTGATCAGCTGGGTCTTGCCGCTTTCCAGAAAGCCTGTAATCAGGTAGACTGGCGTAAATTCCTGCTCGCTCATGCCTTGAACAGCTCCCGCAGTGCTTTTTCGTCGATGTGCGCGCCGATGACGCAGATGCGGCCGGTGTAATCCGCCGTGCCCGGACGGAACTGGCTCTCACCCGGCACGTAGTCGAACTGGAACCATTCGCCTGCCGCGTTTTGCAGGACACCCTTGGCACGCAGCACGGTGCCGTATTCCTCCTCGTCGGACAGCTTGTCGAGCATGGCCTTGATTTCGTCCTGCTCGTAGCGGTTCGCGGTCTCTACGCCGACAGACACGAACACCTCGTCCGCGTCATGACCGTGATGATGGTGATGATGATGCCCGCAGGAGCAGGCGTCGCCGTCCTCGTGGTCATGGTCGTGCTCATCATGGTCATGATGGTGGTGATGATGCTCGTGCTCATGCTCGTCGTCATCATCATCGTCCTCGTCATGATGACCGCCGCAGCACGGGCAGACGCCGTCCTCATGGTCGTGGTCGTCATGGTCATGGTCATGATGGTGGTGATGATGCTCATGCTCGTCCTCGTCGTCATCATCATCGTCCTCATCGATATGGATCTCCATCGGCTTGCCGGACTCGATGACCTCCAGCAGCGTATCGGCGGACAGGTCATCCCACGGCGTCGTCACGATGCGGACGCCCGGATGCTGCTCCTCGACCAGTGCGCGGCTCTTCTCGATGCGTTCGGCGGACAGCAGCTGCGTGCGGCTGAAAATGACGGTCGCGCTCGTCTTGATCTGATCCAGGAAAAATTCGCCGAAGTTCTTCATATACATGCGGCACTTGCCGGCATCGACAACCGTCGCACAGCCGGACACAACCAGATCAGCATGACGCTCCTTCGCATGCTCGACCGCAACAAGAATCTCACTGAGCTTGCCGACGCCGGACGGCTCAATCAGCAGGCGGTCAGGATGGTACTTTTCAATCAGCTCATCGACGGCCTTCTGGAAGTCGCCGACCAGCGTGCAGCAGATGCAGCCGGAATTGAGCTCATCCACAATAATGCCGGAATCCTTCATAAAGCTTCCGTCAACGCCGACTTCGCCGTACTCGTTCTCCAGCAGGATAATCTTCTCCTTGCTGATGCTGCCAGTCAGCAGCTTCTTGATGAGCGTGGTCTTGCCTGCACCGAGAAAGCCGGAAATAATGTTCACCTTTACCATAGCTGTTATCTCCTATTCATACGCTTGCGGGGGTCTTGGCGGCAATTTCCGCCGACATGTATTATAGCACAGTCGTCAAGGGGAAACAAGAGATTCACAGCTGATTTGCGCTCTGCTGTTCCTCTTTTTCGCGCTCTGCCTGCGCCAGCGAGTTCGTGTCGATGCTGTCGCGGTATACCACGAATTTCTGGAACAGGAACTCCGTGACGAAGTTCACCGCCATGTTGAGCACCTCAATCAGCCAATCGTGTACGCCGAGGCTGACAAGCACATCGCTCCACCAGCTCGTCAGCGCAATGAACACGACGTAGTACAGCGCGACAAGCAGCATCGCACGGCGGATATTGCCGTCCGAGCGGAATGTATACCGCCGGTTGAACGTGAAGTTCCACAGCACCGACAGCACCAGCGACGGCAGGTAGCTCAGCAGATACCCTTCCAGATGCAGCACATCATGCAGCAGCGTGAAGCTCAGCAGCTGAATCAGTCCGGCAGACGCGCTGAACAGCGTGAACTTAATCGCCTGCCACACGTTCTTATTCTTCATGGAATGCCCTCCTCTTCGCAGACAGACTCCGTCTGTTTTTTTTCGCAGACTTCGTCTGATTTTACCTCGCGGACTTTGCAGACTCCGTCTGTTTTTGGGACCTCGTCTGTTGTATCATCTTAAACCAGCTTCAGCGAGGGAACCGCGTTCAACGTCAGAGGCGCAAGCTCTCCCTTGAGCATCCGGTAATAGGCAGCAGACCCGATCATCGCTGCATTATCCGTGCACAAATCAATCCGCGGCATATACAGCGTCAAGCCAGCCTTATCCGCTGCCTCCTGCATCATCCTTCTCAGCAGCCGATTCGCCGAGACGCCGCCGGCCATCGCCAGCGCAGGCGCTTTGGTGTCCTTTGCCGCGAGCATCGCCTTTTCTACCAGCGCCGACACGACCGAGTACCGGAACGATGCCGCCATATCCGCCTTCGGGAGCGGTTCACCCTTCATTTCCAGCTTGTTTGCCGCATTCAGGAACGCCGTCTTCATGCCGGAGAAGGAGTAGTCATACTTGCCGGGGGTGTGCGGATGCGGCAGCGTCATGTAGTGCGGATTGCCCTCCTCTGCCAGCGCGTCAATCCGAGGACCGCCGGGGTAGGGGAGCGTCAGCACGCGCGCCGCCTTGTCAAACGCCTCGCCGGCAGCATCGTCCATCGTCTGCCCGAGCAGCGTGTAGTCGCCATAATCGTTGACGCGCACCAGATGGCTATGTCCGCCGGAAACGACAAGGCACAGGAACGGCGGCTTCAAATCCGGATTCGAGATATAGTTCGCCGAAACGTGCCCTTCGATGTGGTTGACAGGAATGAGCGGCTTTCCGGCAGCGTAGCTCAGCCCCTTCATGCAGCTCACGCCGGTCAGCAGGGCGCCGACAAGCCCGGGACCGTAGGTGACAGCAAGCGCATCGACATCCGCAAGGCGCATATGAGCGGCGGCGAGCGCCTCGTCAATGACGCGGTCGCACGCCTCGACATGGGCACGGCTGGCGATTTCCGGCACAACGCCGCCATAGAGCGCGTGCAGGTCAATCTGGCTGAAAACGATATTGGATACGATGGTTCGCCCGTTCTCGACAATGGCGGCAGCCGTTTCGTCGCAGGACGTTTCCAGCGCGAGGATGCGGACAGTGGACTGGCTGCGGAGGCGTTCAAGCGTTTCCGCAGCCTGCTCGGTATATGTCATGAAAGCTCCTTCTTTCGGTGATTGGGGACGGGGTGTGCGGCAATTTGCGCGAGCACGGCGGACAGCGTCAGCGCAAGCAGGACGGCCGCAGCGATGAGCAGCGCGTAATGCGTGAAGAAGGCTGTCGGCATCAGGCGGACAAGCAGATCCGTCTGCGGATTGAGCAGCCAGAGGTCATTGGAGAAAAGCAAATGGTGGAAGAGCGTGAAGGCATCCGTAAAGAAGCAGGCTGCGAGGAGAACGAGGACCATCAGCAGCAGGATTTCCACAGCAATCAGCCGTCCAAGCAGCGAAAAAGCCGTTCGTTCACGCCGGACAAGCAGCAGGCAGACCAGCAGGAGAGACATCGCGCAGGATGCGGCGGCGATTCGTCCGCAGAGCAGGAACAGCACGCGGCAATCCGCCATATGCTGCTGCTCCTTCGCATTGAACGCGAGGTATGCCGTGCCATCCATCGTGAAGGTGAATTGGAACGCCTCAGTTCTGCCGGTCAGATAATCCGTGATGGTGCTGACGGCGAGCGGATAATCCGCCTCCGGCAGATACGTATCCTCCGGAGGCGCGGTGCGGCGCATAAGCGCTTCCATTACGGCTGCATTTGTCCCCAGCAGATAGACGGCGCTGCTGAGAAAGCAGACAAGCAGTCCAACACTCAGCAGCGCCGCGGAAATTCGGGTGGTTATGCGCATCACTGCATCTTCAGGTAGGCGGTTGTGAAGCCTTCCAGATTGCCGTCCATCACATCATCGATGTTGCCGGATTCGTAATTCGTGCGGTGATCCTTGACCATGGTATAGGGCTGGAAGACGTAGGAGCGGATCTGGCTGCCCCATTCGATCTTCTTCATTTCGCCCTTGATGTTTGCCATTTCCTCTTCCTTGGCGCGTTCACGGAGCTCGAGCAGCTTTGCCTTGAGCATCTTAATACACGTCGCACGGTTCTGCACCTGATCGCGTTCGGTCTGGCAGGAAACGACGATGCCGGTCGGAAAGTGCGTCATGCGGACGGCGGAAGAGGTCTTGTTGACGTTCTGTCCGCCTGCGCCGCTGGAGTGGTAGGTATCGACGCGGACGTCCTTCATGTTGATTTCAATGTCGGAATCTTCTTCATCGAGCATCGGCGCAACGTCAAGGGAGGCAAACGACGTATGGCGGCGTGCGTTGGTGTCAAACGGCGAGATGCGAACGAGGCGGTGCACGCCCTTTTCGCCGCGCAGGTAGCCATAGGCATGGTCGCCGCTGACCTCGAACGTGACGGACTTGATGCCTGCCTCGTCGCCGTCGAGCAGGTCGAGCAGCTTGACGGTGAAGCCCATCTTCTCGCAGTAGCGCGTGTACATGCGGTAGAGCATCTGCGTCCAGTCCTGCGCCTCGGTGCCGCCTGCGCCTGCATGCAGGGACAGCACGGCATCGCGGTCGTCATAGTCGCCGCGCATGAGGGTTTCCAGCTCCAGAGCATCGGCATGCTCATGGAGCTGATTCATTTCCTCCACCGCCTCGTTGACGGTGTCCTCGTCATGCTCTTCCTCAGCCATCTCGAACATCACTTCGATGTCATCGGCAGTGGAAAGCAGCTTCTCGTAATGCTCCAGCTTGCCCTTCAGGTTGGATACCTTCTGATTGACCTTTGCGGAATGATCCGGATCGTTCCAGAATTCCGGCTGATTCATCTCCTCGGTCAGCTCATCAAGCTGCTCGCGGAGGTGGTCGATGTGCAGCGCTTCGCCGGAAGCCTTGAGGGATTGCTGAATCTCTGCAAGCTGCTGACGGTACTGCGGAATATCAATAAGCGCCATGGTATTCTCTCCTTATTATTCGGTCGGAAGCGAGTGAAAGGGATGCAGCGGACGTTACGGCGGATGCGCCGGACAATCCGTCCTTCAGGCTTCCCCCGTGTTGCGGCCGCAGCAGTTCTTGTACTTCTTGCCGGAGCCGCAGGGGCACGGGTCGTTCCGCCCGATGCGCTCAGACGGCTTCACGCGCTTCGGCTGACGCGGCTGACCGTTGCCCGGCACCATCGGCTTGCCCTCGACCGGACGGACAGCTGTCTGGACGCGTTCGGGGGTGCGCTCGATGCGCAGCTGATACATGCGGCGGACAGTGTCCTCGCGGATGAGGTGGTTCAGTTCGTCGAACATGTAACCGGCTTCAATCTGATACTCGGTGACGGGGTTCTTGCCGCTGTAGGCGCGGAAACCGATGCCGTCGCGCAGGCGATCCATCGCATCGATGTGATCCATCCAGCGTGAATCGACCGAGCGCAGCAGCACAACACGCTCGATTTCACGCATGTCCAGCCCAAGCTCCGTCAGCATCGCTTCGCGCTCCTCATAGAAGGCGCGTGCGTCATCCTTGAGTGCCTGCGCGAGCTGGTCGCGATCGCCGGAGCGGACGATGCTGTCAATTTCGGCGATTTTGCCGTGATGGATGCAGAGGTTCTCCAGATAATTCGTCAGCTGCGTGATGTCCCAATCCGTGCCGTCATCCGCGGCGCAGTGACGTGCGAGCGCGGCATCGATGAGCTTGTACGCCATGCCGAGGATGTTTTCGCGGACGTTTTCGCCCATGAGCACGCGGCGGCGCTGACCGTAGATGATTTCGCGCTGGCGGTTCATGACGTTATCATATTCCAGCACGTGCTTGCGGATATCGAAGTTGCGTCCCTCGATGCGCTTCTGCGCGGCTTCAATCTGCTTGGTGAGCATGCCTGCCTGCAGCGGCTCGTCATCCTTGAGCCCGAGGCGATCGACCATGGGCATGATGCGTTCGCCGCCGAACAGACGCATCAGGTCGTCCTCCAGCGAAATGAAGAACTGCGTGGAGCCGGGGTCACCCTGACGGCCGGCACGCCCGCGAAGCTGATTGTCGATGCGGCGTGATTCATGGCGTTCCGTGCCGATGATGTGCAGGCCGCCGGTCTGCAGCACACGCTCGTGCTCGGCATCGGTTGTCTTCTTGAAGTCCTGATAGAGCGACTGGTACGTTTCGCGCGCGGCGAGAATTTCCTCTGAAACGTCCTCTGCGTGACCTGTCGCCGCCTCGATGATTTCGTCATCAAAGCCCTGCTGGCGCATGGCGCGGCGAGCGAGAAATTCAGGGTTGCCGCCGAGCAGAATGTCCGTGCCACGTCCAGCCATGTTCGTGGCGATGGTAACGGCGCCCCAGTGACCTGCCTGCGCGACGATTTCAGCTTCCTTGGCATGGTTCTTGGCGTTGAGCACCTCATGCTGGATGCCCTTGCGCTTGAGCAGAGAGGACAGCATCTCGCTCGTTTCGACCGTGACCGTGCCGACCAGCACCGGCTGACCTTTTTCGTGCACCTCGCTGATGGCATTGACGACGGCGGCGAACTTGGCGTCCTTCGTCTTGTACACCATGTCATCGAGATCCTTGCGGATATTCGGCTTGTTGGTGGGAATCTGCACGACGTCCAGCGCGTAAATGTTCTGGAACTCGTCCTCCTCGGTCTTGGCGGTGCCCGTCATGCCGGAGAGCTTGTGGTACATGCGGAAATAATTCTGGAAGGTGATGGTTGCCAGCGTGCGGCTTTCGCGCTCGATGGTCACATGCTCCTTCGCTTCGATGGCCTGATGCAGACCCTCGCTGTAGCGGCGACCGATCATCAGTCGTCCGGTAAATTCGTCGACGATGATGACCTGATTGTCCTTGACGACATAGTCCACATCGCGCTTCATCAGGAAGTTGGCGCGCAGGGCGCAGTTGACGTGGTGATTCAGCTCAGCGTTTTCCGCATCGTTGATGTTCTCGATGCTGAACGCCTGCTCGATGCGCCTGGCGCCTTCATCGGTCAGCGTGATGGCCTTCTTCTTCTCCTCGACCTCGAAGTGCTCATCGCGCCTGAGCGTGCGGACAACGGCATCGACCTTGGCGTACAGGTCGGTGGACTTGTCGCCCGCGCCGGAAATAATCAGCGGTGTACGGGCTTCATCAATCAGGATGGAGTCGACCTCATCGACAATGGCGAAATTGTGACCGCGCTGCACGAGATCGTTCTGCCGGATGACCATGTTATCGCGCAGATAGTCGAAGCCAAGCTCGTTGTTCGTGCCGTAGGTGATGTCGCAGGCGTAAGCGGCGCGGCGCTGGGCGCCGTCCAGATCATGCACAATCAGACCGACGCTCAGACCCATGAAGCGGTGCACCTTGCCCATCCACTCGCTGTCGCGGCGAGCCAGATAATCGTTGACCGTCACGATATGCACGCCTTTGCCGGACAGCGCGTTCAGGTACGCAGGCAGCGTGGAAACAAGCGTCTTGCCTTCGCCTGTCTTCATCTCCGCGATGCGCCCCTGATGCAGCACCAGACCGCCCATAACCTGCACGCGGTACGGACGCATGCCCAGCACACGCGCATCCGCCTCACGGATGGCGGCAAACGCCTCGGGCAGGATATCGTCCTCTGTTTCGCCGTTCTTCAGGCGTTCACGAAATTCATTCGTCTTGGCACGCAGCGCGTCATCGCTCAGCGCCTTATATTCCTCCTCGAGCGCTTCAACGGCGTTGACGGTCTTCTGCAGACGCTTGACCTCCGCATCGTTGCTGCTGCCCAGAAGCTTTTTGACCCATTCAAACATAAGGTTCTCCTTTCAGAAATAAACAGGAAAGATCCTGATAAAATCATTCATGAAGCCGCCTCTGCATCATCAAAAGACACACTTCCTGACCATTATAGCACGAGTTGCGCGGAAGTTGCAAGTGCTTCAGGAAAATAGGGCGCAGCTGACTGGAGTTACCTGCACTGCGCTGAAAGCGTTCCGCGGACTACGTCGCTTCTCTGTTCAGCGCTCGTGAGGGTAGGGTTGGGGACATTTGCATTGTTGGAGTTGCCCTTTTGTTTGGGGTGTTGCCCCAATTCCCGGCAGGGACGCTGTCCCTGCACACTGCAAGGGACAGGAAACGGGACGAAGTCTCCCCTTGACCCTTTTCGCGATTGGGTTGAGCACATTTGCATATAGGTTCCGCGTGCAACTTGTCACGCGCATGAAAATGTGCTATAATCATCCTGATTTCGACAAGGAGGAATCCTCATGCTGAAAAAGATTGCATCCTTCTCCATCAATCATGACACGCTGACGCCGGGCATGTATATTTCACGCATCGACGGCGATTGCATCACGTATGATCTGCGGCTCAAGTATCCCAATCAGGGCGATTATATCGGTCAGGGCGCGCTGCATACGCTGGAGCATCTGATTGCGACGTTTGTCCGTTCGTCGGATGCATCGGAGCAGGTGGTGTATTTCGGACCGATGGGCTGTCGGACAGGCTTCTATCTCATCCTGCGCGACGCGATGAGCCGCGACGCGGCAATTCGGCTCGTGAAGGATGCGTTCCGGTTTGCGGCGGATTATGAGGGTGAAATCCCCGGTGCGAAGCGGATTGAGTGCGGCAATTATATGGAACATGACCTGCCTGAGGCGAAGCGCGAGGCGGAAAAATACTGCGCTGTGCTGGCAAATTGCAGCGAAGGCACGATGACCTATCCGGATTGAGGGAGATACGCATGAAGAAAATTGCCTTGCTGGGCGACCTCCATGGGAACATGACCGCGACGTTGGCGATGGAGCAGGCGTTACGCAGCTGCGGTGCGGACGAAATCTGGTTTCTGGGCGATGCGGTCGGCAAAGGACCGCAGTCCCGCGAAACCTGCGACTGGGTTCGGGCAAACTGCGCGCGTTTTGTCGGCGGCAACTGGGACTACGGCATCGGCGGACGCGAATTTGCCGAGGACGGGTATTTCTGGAATCAACTTGGCGAGGAACGCATGCAGTGGCTTTGTTCGCTCCCGCGCGAGACGGACGAGTGGTTCAGCGGCACGCACTTCCGCTTCTTTCATGGTCGGCCCGTGACAGAGCTGCTGCGCGCGCAGGATGACAAGGCGCTGCTTTCCGCCACCTTCACGGCGAACGGCGTGACGTATGGCGGCGTTGCCTTTGCAGACAGCCATCGCCCGTTCCTGCGGACGCTCGATGCCGGGTACATCCTCAACACCGGCAGCGTCGGCAACAGCATGGGCGTACCCAAGGCGCATGCGCTGCTGCTTGAAGGCGAGGTCGGCTCGCAAACGCCGTCGATGCTGCTGATGACGGCGCTGTCCGTACCGTATGACAACGAGGCAGCGGCGGACATTGCCCGTGCGGAGGTCAATCTGCCGCATCGGGATTCGTACATTCGGGAGATTCTGACAGGAGAATATTCCAGATAAACAAGACGGTCTGCTGCCGATGATGTGTCGGGTGCAGACCGTTTGCTTTGTTGCCTTGCATCAAAATCATGCGGATTTCTCTGCCAATATGATGCAGATTGCTTCCACGTACCCATTGCAAATGCATCCTCTGCGTGGTATAATCGGCATGGGTTAGTTGAAACTAATTCAAGAAACGACGAAAGGAGCAATGTCCTGTGCTTTTCCAGACGATGGGCGATCAAGCAAACCCCGCTGTGCTTTTCTTTCATGCGATGGGCGTCACCGGTGCAAGCAGCGAACCGGTTGCAAGACACCTCAGCAAACGCTTTTACTGCATCATGCCGACAGCGACCGTTTACTGCGAGGGTCAGAAATACATCTCCAAGCAGGACGAAATCCGCCAGGTGGAGACATACTTGAAGGGTGAAGGCATCCAATCGCTTGCACTTGTCGTTGCGTCATCGCTCGGTGCGGACCTTGCAACCGCATTCCTTGCGCAAACGGATGTGCCGGTGGCGCACGTGCTTTTCGACGGCGGACAGTTCTCGCAAATCAGCCTCGGACTCCGCAGAATGATGACGCCGATTCTGTATTTCGCCATTAAGAGCCTGTACTGGAGCAAGGGCGGCACGCTCAAAAAAATCATGTGGTGCGATGATGATGCGATCAAGCCGTACTTCATTGCGGCAGGGAAGGCGCTGAAATACGGCAATCTTCGCCGTCATGTCGCCTGCAGCATGGAGAAGAAGCCCTATCTGCCGCTGCCGGATACGCTGCAGGAACACAGCTTCTGGAGCTTTGGCAGCATCGAGGAGCACTTTCAGTACCGCGAGGCGCTGATGAAGGCATATCCGCATGGGCATTTTCCGGTTTTTGAGCAGCATAACCACATGCAGTTTCAAATCCGCAATCCGAAGGGCTTTGCGGATATGCTGATGGCGATTGTTGATTGCAATGCGCTGCCGGAGCTGCCGTTTCTGCGCAGGGAAAAATAACAGGAGGAAGAAAGAGAATGTTTCGTGTTGTATTTGCGGTCGCTTTTTATCTGCTTTACTGGCTGATTTGCTATCTGAATACCGGTACGGACAAGAAGAATCTGCGTGGCTTGCGTTCGTATCCGACGGCGGTACAGGAGAAGGTTCTGAATGAATCGCAGCTGGCTGATGCTGCACCGAAGGCACAACCGGTCTGGAAGATTCTGCTGAGCAATCTGGTTGTGTTCAGCATCGTATTCGGGGTGCTGGGACGACTGCTGAAGGGGCCGCTTGGTCTGACAGATTACGGCAGCGCATTGGTATATCTGCTGATTCTCGGCGAAGGATTGGGACTGTTTGATCTGGTCATTGTTGATCTGCTCTGGTGGCGGAATACGAAGCGCATCCGGTTTTCCTTCCTGCCGGAGAAGACCATGTATCAGGATCCACATCAGCATCTGATGTCGTTCGTGCGCGGGATTCCGCTGTTCGCCGCGATTGCCGCGCTGGGCGCGCTGATCGTGATGCTGTAATACGCGGCGCCTGTCAGCAGCGGTGCGCCGTGTTCATGCCTCTTCCGTTTGATGGTCAGGAAATTCGCGATAATTTCCGTTGCACGCATGCGAAAAAAATGGTATAATCAGATAAAGACTATCATTCGGAAGAGGTGCAGTGTATGAAGGTCATGGTAACGGGCGCGGATGGCATGCTGGGGCGCGATGTGATGCGTGCGCTTCGGGAGAAGCATATTCCCGCATGCGGTGTTGACCTGGCGGATTTTGACATCACCGACGAGGAAAAGGCAAAGGCGTTCGTTGCGGCGGAAAAGCCGGATGCCATCATCCACTGCGCAGCGTATACGGATATTCAGCGCGCGGAGAATGAGCCGGCGGTGTGCATCCAGACGAACGCGTTCGGCACGCTGAGCATGGTTCGTGCGGCCCTGCGCATCGGTGCGAAATTCCTGCTGATTTCCACGGCGGAGGTGTTTGGCGCAGAGCCGGATGACGTCCACACGGTGAACGACAAGACGTGCGCCGCGAATGTGTACGGGCTGTCGAAGGTGCAGGCGGAGGAGGCGGTGCGTGCGCTGATGACGCGGTACTTCATCGTGCGGACAGGATGCCTGTTCAGCACATACGAAAAGGGACCGATTCGCATGATTCTCCGCGCGGCGCAGGAGCATCAGCGGCTGACCATCTCCAATGACCTGATGGCATGCCCGACGTATACGCTTGACTTGGCACGCGCCGTTGTTTCCCTGATTCAGACGGATAAGTACGGCATCTATCACCTGACGAATGAGGGCGAATGCAACCTCGCGACGCTTGCCATCGCTACACTGGGTATGGTCGGCAGCCGATGCCGCGTTCAGCCTGTCAACGGCAACCGCGGCTCGGTCAGCGCGGCGCATCCGTCCTGTGTTCGTCTGCTGACAGGTCCGGTCGAGTCTGCGGTGCACATGCCCCGCTGGGAGGATGCCCTCAACCGCTGCCTCAATGAGATTCGGGACGATGGCGCGCAGAAGGGAGTGAACAGCTATTCCTCTGCAAATTATACGAGGTGACATCACAAAGCTGGCGGTTGACGCCATTGTCAACGCGGCGAATCCGTCGCTGCTTGGCGGCGGCGGTGTGGATGGCTGCATCCACCGTGCGGCAGGTCCTGAGCTGCTGGCGGAATGCAGGACGCTTGGCGGCTGCAAGGTTGGTCAGGCGAAAATCACGCGCGGCTATCGCCTGCCGTGCAGGTACGTGATTCACACGGTCGGCCCCATCTATCAGGGAGGCAATCAGCATGAGAAGGAGCTGCTGACATCCTGCTACCAGTCATCGCTGGCACTGGCGAAGGAGTACGGCTGCGAATCGGTCGCATTCCCGATGATTTCCGCCGGCGTGTACGGCTATCCGTGGGCTGAGGCGCTTCGTGTCGCTGTGGATACCATCAGCAAATTCCTGATGGACAACGACATGACGGTGACCATCGTCATCTTTGACCGCAGCGCGTATCAGGTCAGCGAATCGCTGTTTGATGACGTGAATGCGTATATCGACAGGTGCACCCGAATCGCGGCGCGCAATGCCTCGTGGGTAGAAGTACAACCGGATATTCGGCGCGCATTCATAGGCTCGGCATGTTCGTCAGTCATGATGGACGGGTTGCCTGAAACCGAAGCGAGGCCGGGAGTCAGGGAAAGACAGGATAAAGATACAGGGATAAAAGGCTGCTCAATAAAGGAAGAAAACCAGCCGAAGTCTGCAAAGCAGGAAAATCGGTCGAAGACCGAGAAGACCGAGAAGACCGAGACGGAATTGGATGAGGCGCTGAAGCGGATGGATGAGTCCTTCTCTGAAATGCTCCTGCGGAAGATTGATGAATCCGGCATGACGGACGCGCAATGCTACCGCAAGGCGAATATCGACCGCAGACTCTTTTCAAAAATCCGCAGCGACCGAGAATACCGCCCGAGCAAACCGACGGTGATTGCATTTGCCGTCGCGCTGCAGCTGACATTGCCGGAAACGCTGGCACTGCTGGAAAGAGCAGGGTTTACGCTGTCTCATGCCAGCAAGTTTGACATTATTGTGGAATATTTTATCGCGAACCGTCGATACAATGTGTTTGAAATCAATGAAGTGCTGTTTGCGTATGATATGCCTTTGATTGGCGCATAAGCGGCAGGCTTTGCCTGTTTTTTATCCGTTTCGGCGGCATACGGGCGTTTTTTTCCACAGGGTAACACCATGGTAAAAGCTTGCGAACGACTCCAATAATCCACAAGGAGGAAAATCCTCTCATGACAGTTGTCATCCTCGATGCCCAGGGCGGCGGCATGGGTCGTATGCTCGTGGAAGGGCTGAAGAAGGCGCTTCCCGAACAGCCAGTCATCGCTGTCGGCACCAACGCGCTTGCTACGGCGGCGATGCTCCGTGCGGGCGCAGATCAGGGCGCGACCGGCGAAAACGCCATTGTTGTCACCAGTGGCAGGGCGGATTTGATTCTCTGCCCCATCGGCATGGTGCTCTGCGATGCGATGCTCGGCGAGGTTACGCCTGCCATGGCGATGGCTGTCGGGCGCAGCCGCGCACACAAAATCCTCCTGCCGGTCAGCCGCTGTCAGACAACCATCGCCGGCACGCCCAAAATGTCCATGGCGGAGGCGGTGCAAAAGGCGGTCGATGAGGCTGTTTTGCGTATCAGGGAACAAAAGTGAACAGAAGGGCTGCGAAGACAATGCTTGTGCCTTCGCAGTTTTTTTGTCTCATAATCCGGTGCTGATCCTGCAAGAAAACAACAATCTATTTTTTTGAAAAAGAGTATATTCAGAACGGCAGAAACCCTTGAAAGCAAAGGATTTCTGCCGTTTTTTATGCTTGTTTGTCGCTTTTTTGTCGCTTAAATCTGCAAGCAGATACTAAAAGACATTACAGCCTATTCGTTGTTTCCTGCTGCATATGTAAAGTATAGCGTTTGGTCAAAGCGGCGTTCGGGGCGCAGGTTTTCAATATAACCCGGTGCAATAATTTCCGAAAGCGCATCTTTTGAAACTGCTGGGTTTATAGTTCTGTCGGATGTTATATATCGTCTCCATCTATCACCGGGTACCGATACTTCTTTATCCGTTTGTTGACCAAAGGCCATTTGCCTATAAATTTCTTCAACACGTATTTTACCAGACTTGCTTAGTTCCCAAATACATCTCGCCATTCTTGCTGATGCTCGCATGGGACGGCTCATGCAATTATCATTTGAAGTTTCAATAAATAGGCGCGAAAAAGCAAGGTTAGACCAAACAACAATATCGAATGCATTATCACACAGAATAGGCGATTGCCCTCTTGTTTTCCAAAACGGTTGCATAACAAGAGGACGCTGATAGTCGATAAACTCACGCTCAAAGACATTCAATGTAGCCCTAAGGTTCTCTGTTTTGTGAGACATTTCAAAGTCGTTAGTCCACGAGCCTATATCGCTACAGGTATCTTCAAAAACTTCTCTAACATGGGCATGACGGTCTTTTATCATGTCCCATATCGAAAAGGCACAATAAGATGTTGTGGCAGTGCGTACAACGATTTCGCTGCCCCATTCATCTTCAGGCTTGTTGGCGGTTGCGCTCGTTGGTAGCACGGTCAACTTTACTTCAACAGGGGAAAGATAGTTCCCTTGCAAATCTCTGACAACTAAATCAATTCCATCAATGCTATCAAAAGCAAAATTCTGATATGGCTCAAATTTAGACTCAAAGTCAAATTGCAATTCTGACGGGTGCTTGTTTCCACAATTAAACAGCTCTCTAATGGATATTTCGTCACAAATAACTTTCAGTTCACCATCTACAATGGCTAATTTCGCATAGATTGCGGGTATCTCATGTGCCATCATGTAACAGGCTAAAGCTGTAGGGAAAGAGGAATTAAAGCAGTTTTTTGTCCAATGCTGCATATCAAGGCGGTTTGTGTGTTCGATGCCGAACAATCCACTTGACATAGGTAAACCCCCTTTTCGTAAAAAACAAAATTTGCGGCGTCAACTACTTGACGTCATTCCGCATTGGCGGTATAATGACATAGAACCGTTACAATTATACCACAGCATACGAAGAAAGGAAAGTGCAAAGTATGAAAGTAGTGGATTTATTTGCAGGTTGTGGTGGCCTGTCTTTAGGATTTGAAAAGGCTGGCTACAATGTTGTGGCTGCCTTTGAGTGGTGGGGCACTGCTGTGAACTGCTATAGAGAAAACTTCAACCATCCTGTTATTCAACTTGATTTGTCAAATACAGACAATGCAATAAAAGAAATTCAAAAGTTTGTTCCAGATATGATTATAGGCGGACCGCCGTGTCAGGATTTTTCTCACGCAGGAAAGCGTATTGAAAATGACCGGGCGGAACTGACGGAAAGCTATGCAAAAATTGTCGCTGGCATTAAACCCAAATGCTTTGTTATGGAAAATGTGGACAGAGCGCAAAAAAGCCATGCTTATGCAATCGCACGGGGAATTTTTAAAGAAGCAGGATATGGCTTGACTGAGATAATTCTTGATGCAAGCCTCTGTGGTACTCCGCAAAAAAGAAAGCGTTTTATTTGTTTCGGTATGTTGGGAAAAGAAGACGCTTTTGCATACGATGCCTTTATAAGTCGTTTTGCAAAAAAACCAATGACTTTACGTGATTATTTTGGCGATACGCTTGGCTTTGAGTTTTATTATAGACACCCTCGCAATTATAGTAGACGTGCCGTTTTTTCCATTGACGAACCAGCACCGACAATGCGCGGTGTCAATCGTCCCGTGCCGAAAGGTTATCCCGGACATCAAAATGATGCTTGCCATGTCACAAGTGACCTGCACGTTCTTTCAACCAATGAGCGCGCCCTAATACAAACTTTTCCAAATGACTACAAATGGATAGGCAACAAAACGGATGTTGAACAAATGATAGGAAACGCCGTTCCTGTAAACCTTGCCAAATTCGTTGGCGAAACTACAAAGTGCTTTACGGGGGAATAAGATAGCATGGTAAAAACAGAAGATTTCAAAAAATGGCTCAAAAATAATACCGAATACAGCGATGCAGTAATATGTGATACTGCATCACGTATACGACGCGCTGACAACATTTTAGAGTGGAATGACACAGACACATACCTGTTTTACCTTGAAAAAGAGAAAAGTTTTGGGGCATTATCTGTTTCTGTGCGGTCGCAAATGCGAAAAGCGGTAAAATTGTATTCTGCTTATGCGCAGCATAGCTGAAAATCAGCAGAAAGATAACAGGCAGATATTAAAATAGTCCAATCTAATAATCTAATGAAATAACGGCAAGCGTACAATACGCCTGCCGTTTTGCAGTATTGCCTTGCCCGTCTGCTGCAATACAGGGTCAAGTCCTCTTTGTAGCCCTCGAATGTGTCCACGCGGGTAATATCGTACAGTATGCCGTTGTAGCGCACAACATGGGCGGTCGTTATGTCCGTGCGGTAATTTATCGTGAACAGCACTTCTTCCTTATAGTTGATTGTTGCCGCCGCGAAAACCTCTTTGCCGTCGCTGCCAAATCCGCTGCGGTTGGCGCATTGTCCGGCGCTGCACTGGGCGGCGTGTCGGCTGGCATCGTGCCGGGCAATGCGCCGCAGAAGGTTGCCGATAATCTGCTGGACTACGTCGAAGAATGAAAAAAGCTGTGAGGGAACATCACGTTCCTTCACAGCCTTTTTCGTTGCGGCTGCACCGCACAAATGAGGTGGTATTGCCTTATTCGAACCAGCCCTTTGGCAGGACATCCTTCTGATTTTCAAGCATGTCATCGAAGAGCTTCTGACCGTCCTCAAGCGTCACGCCGCCGAGCTGCGGGTCGTTCATGAAGGTGGAGAAGCCGAGCTTGCGATCGCAATGCAGCGCTGCGCGGAGCGTGTTCTCCTGATTGTAAACGTGGCGCGCAACGAGCGGCAGAATGTTGGACGGAATATCGCCTGCGCAAATCGGGTCGATGCGTCCGCGCGAGAAGAGCGCGTTTGTTTCGACGACGGCACCCATCGGCAGGTTCGGAATCTGTCCGCGGTTCGGCACGTTGACGTTGCTGACGATGTTGCCCAGACCGAGCAGCGCCTTGAGCAGCAGGTGTCCCTCTTCACCAGACGGCTTCAGGTCGAGCGGCTCCTTGCCGCTGAGCAGGTCGTCCGAGCGCTGCATGCGCTTGTGCAGATCGTCGATGCGCCACGACACCGGCGTCAGGTCGAATTTCCATTGATGCGCCGTTTCGGGGCTATGCAGATACCATTGCGGCAGGAATTCTACCAGATGACGGTCACCGGCGGCGGCAATGGCACCGTAGCGGCGGAACAGGTCAAACTTGACCTTGTGGGCGCAGGCGAAATGGCTGTTCATCCAGTTGTCCGAGCCGAGCTGAATGCCTTCGGGGTGCTCCTCGACAAAACGGGCGTAGCGCGGCATGAGATCCATGCCCTGATAGCTTGCGGACGTCAGCCACGTGAAGTGGTTGATGCCGGTGACGGTCGTGTACAGATCCTGCCGCTTGACGCCGGGAATATGCTCCTGCTCCTCAAGCATCTTGCAGAGCACCGCCTGCGTGCCGAACACCTCGTGGCAGCAGCCGAACGCCTTCACCTGCGGGAACACCTCGTAGAGCGTCCGCACGCACAACGTCATCGGGTTCGTGTAGTTGATGACGAACGCATCCGGCGCATAGTCGCGGATGGCTTCGGCGATTTCCACGAACATGGGAATGGTACGCATGGCGCGCATGAATCCGCCTGCGCCGACCGTGTCGCCCACGGACTGGTACACGCCGACGCGCTCAGGCAGGTGAACATCGCTCTGCATGTGCTGGAACGTGCCGGGCAGAATGCTGATGACGACGAAATCCGCGCCGGTCAGTGCATCCGCAAGCGAATCGCTGACGGCAAACTGCCATGCTGACGCGGCATCGGGATGTGCGGCGAGCATTGTGCCGATTTTCTGATTGCGCACGGCGGCATCGCGGTCAATATCGTACAGGCGAACGGTGCCGCTGATTTGCCCATCGGCGATGATATCGCGCATGAAGCCCCATGCCCATCCACGCGAACCGCCGCCGATATAGGCAACGGTCAGGTCGGTGACTTTGTCCCCAAGATGAGTAGCCATATGTGTTTCTCCTCCTCTGTGCGACCATGATAGCATAAATGGCAGCAGATTGCAAGAGAAATATCGGCAGGACTTCGGCGAGCCGGCAGGGCAGCGGCGAAAGCGCAGCAGAACGCGAACGCTCCGGTATTCCTCCATGCGATGGGCATCGAGGCAGTCAGGATGCTGACAGAGAAAATGCTTTACTTCCTGTTCTTTTCTTTGGCGCGCTTGTCGTTGATGAGTTTCATGTGCTCGGCGGTGATGAGCTCGACATTGTTTTCCTTCGCCCACTGCACGCAGCCCTTCAGCACGGTCGAGAGGAACACGCGCGGCACGCCGAGGATGGTTTCGAGCGCATCATCTGTGAACTTGACCTTGTCATCCGCACGGTCGGCGGCATAGCGGACGGAAGCGAGCGTTGCCTTGCGCACCTGCAGCAGCTCGGAACGCATGCGCGTCTTGCGGTGGAACCAGAAATTCTTGGAATCGCGGTAGCCGTAATCGACCGGCAGGGGCGGGAAGTCCTTCGCACGCACACCGTTGATGATGGCATCGCTGTACTTCTTTTTCATCAGGATACGGTCGACGCGGAGGATGAAGTGCGCGCCGAACTTGCTGGTGATGCCGTTGAAATCATGGTACGGCGGCTCGTAGCCGTTCAGCTCGCCGGGCAAATCCTTGTCCGCGCCATCCAGCTCGCGCGCCCATGTGCATTCGATGGCTTGAATGGCGTCCGTCAGCACCATCGGGCGCTGTTCACCGGTTTCTTCTTCGAGGCTGCTCTTTTCAAGGCGGAAGCTGCACTTGGGCATCTTGTCCGAGGGCTTGTCGCCCGGCCAGGAGAGCTTGACGGCTTCCTTGAACGTCCTGGGCTTGTCATCGATGAAATTCAGGGCGCACTTGCCGTTGCGGAGGATATTCTGCGCGGTGTTGGAGGAGTTGCGGCAGCTCAGCAGCATGGCGTAGAAGGATTTGCCTGCCACGTAATACGGCTGCACGAGCGAATAGGGACCGAGGGTCGTCTGACCATCCTCGCACAGGGTGCTGATGATGACGGTCGGCATGGGGAAGAAGAGGGAGGTCTGGTAGAAGTTGTCCACAATCCGGAGATTCTCAAAGCTGCTCATAAGCTGCTCCTTTCGATGATGTTGTTGTCGGAAACGATGCCGTGCAACTGAACGCAGAGCACTGAGCTGTCAAAATCAACAGCATGATATAACTATTATAGCACATTTGATGCGCAAATACACGGAATAATCAATTTCACACGAATAAAAACTGTCCGCCGCGCCGGTTCATCATGCCAGCGCGGCGGACCTTTATGCAATTCCGGTTATCCTTCCGTGAAGCCCTGCTCGCGTGCCTGCGCGGTGTAGAGCTCGTAGTAGGCGCCGCGCCTGGCCATCAGCTCATCGTGCGAGCCTTCCTCCATGATGCCCTGATTGCCGATGTAGAGGATGCGGTCGCAGTTCTTGATGGTGGACAGGCGGTGCGCGATGATGAAGGATGTACGCCCCTTCAGCAGCGCCTGAATGCCGTCCTGAAGCAGCTTTTCGGTCTTGGTGTCGATGGAGGAGGTGGCTTCGTCCAGGATGAGGATGCGCGGGTCGCTCAGCAGCGTGCGTGCGAAGGCAATCAGCTGCTTCTGTCCCTGCGAGAGGCTGCCGCCGCGCTCGTTCACGCTTGTCTGATACTTCTGCGGCATCTCCTGAATGAAGTCATCCGCACGGACAACGGCGGCGGCGCGGCGAACCTCGTCATCGGTGGCATCGAGGCGACCGTAGCGGATGTTGTCCATCAGCGTGCCGGAAAAGATGAAGGAATCCTGCAGCATGATGCCCAGCTGCGAGCGCAGGGAGTGAAGCGTCACATCGGTGATATCATGCTTGACGCCGTTTTCATCCGTCAGGGTGATGGAGCCGCTGCGCAGGTCGTAGAAGCGGCAGAGCAGGTTGACGATGGTCGACTTGCCTGCGCCTGTCGGTCCGACCAGCGCAATGCTTTCGCCTGCCTTGACGTGCAGCGACACATTTTTAAGGACTGTCTGCCCTTCCTCGTAGCCGAAGGTGATGTCGTTGTAGTCGACCTCGCCGGTGATGGGCGGAAGCTCTCCGGCATCGGGCTTATCGTCAATCACAACCGGCTCGTCCATCGTCTCGAAGATGCGTTCCAGATAGGCCAGATTGTTCACGAAGCTGTTGTAGATGTTTGCAAGGTTCGTGATGGGCTGCCAGAAGCGGCTGACGTACTGACCCATGGCGAGAATGACGCCGAAGGACACGACCGTACCGCCGAGCCAGTATACGCCGGCATAGTACATGATGGTAAAGACGATTTGCGTGATGATTTCCGACGACAGCCAGACGCTGTTGGAGATGTAAATCGCCTTCATCCAGGCGTCATGGCAGGCGTTTGCGAGGCGCTGCATGATGGAGCAGTTGACCTCCTGCCGTGCGAAGAGTTGGCTGACACGCACGCCGTCAATCGATTCAGCCAGATAGGCGTTGTAGTTGCTGTTTTTGTTCGACTGATTCTGCCATGCGCGGCGCTGACGGGGCTTGAGAGTCACGATGATGGCGACGAACACCGGCAGTCCGGCAACGACAATCGTTGCAAGCGTCGGCTCGGTCGTGTACATGTAGATGATGATGAAGATAATGTTGATGATTTCAAGAATGGAGTTGATGATGCCGTTGGAGAGAATGTCGGAAACGGAGTTCACGTAATTGATGACGCGCACGAGGATTTTTCCGGCAGGGCGGCTGTCGTAGTAGGAAAAAGGCAGCTTTTGCAGATGCGCGAAAAGATCCTTGCGGATGTCGTAGATGATTTCCTGGCTGACATACGCCATCATGCGCGAGCGGATGACCGTGAACACGATGCCGATGAGGATGATGCCGATAAAGGCGAGCGCCATATTCAGCAGAAGCTGCACATCGCCGTTGGGCACGGCAACGTCCATGACGGTCTGCGTGATTTTCGGGACTGCGAGGCTGCTGACGGATGCAAGCGAGGACAGCAGCAGCGCAAGCAGCATCTTCCACTTGTGCTTGCCGATGTAGTGACCGACGCGCTTTAAGTGCTTCATGTCAAACGGGGTTTCAAGGCGCTCGTCCACGTCAAACTTGTTGCGTGCCATGTCACATCACCTCCTTGTTTGCCACGCCCGGCTCAATGCCGTTCTGGAGGCAGTACGTCTCGTAATAATACCCCTTCTGACGGAGCAGCTCCTCATGCGTGCCGCGCTCGGTGATGACGCCATCCTTGAGAATCAGGATGAGGTCAGCATCCTTGACGGATGAAATGCGCTGCGCGATGATGATTTTGGTGCAGGCGTAGGGGAGAGCGCGGAGCTGCGACTGAATGTACTTTTCGGTTTCCATGTCGACAGCGGATGTCGTGTCGTCCATGACGAGGATGCCGGGCTTGACGGCAAGCGCACGGGCCAGCGCGATACGCTGCTTCTGGCCGCCGGAAAGACCGACGCCGCGTTCGCCGATGATGGTGTCATAGCCTTCCGAGAGCGTACGGATGAATTCATCCGCATCGGCGCGGCGAGCAAAATCGTGCACTTCATCCTCTGTCAGCGACTGATCACCGAAGGCGATGTTGCCTTCAACCGTGTCGGAGAAGAGGAACACATCCTGCGTGGCGGTGCCGATGCCGTCGCGGAGCTGCTGGAGCTTCCAGCGGCGGATATCGCAGCCATCCACCGAGATGCTGCCGCTGGTGACGTCATAGCACCGTGCAAGCAGCTGAATCAGCGTCGTTTTGCCGGAGCCGGTCGGTCCCATGATGGCGATGGTTTGCCCGGGCTTGGCGGAGAAGGTGATGTCCGTGAGCACATCTTGCTTGCCGTAGGAGAAGGATACATGGTCAAACGCAAGGGCACCCTCAACGCGCTCATGGTCAGCTGCGCAGGAGCTGTCCACAATCTGCGGCTTGGAGATCTCAATCTCCATGACCTTGTTGGAGCAGGTGATGAAGCGCTGCCAGTCGTTGAGCAGGTTGCCGAGCTGACGCATGGGCACGCTCAGCGTCCATGCGAGCGAGGTGAAGATGGTCAGGTCGCCGGCAGTCATGCCGTCCGTAATCATCAGATATCCGCCGAAGAAGACGGTCAGCAGCGTCATGGCGTTGGCAAGAATCTCGATGAACGGATAGAAGGAAAGCCAGCGCTTGTTGATGTCAAGGTTCGCATCGCGGAAGGCGCAGGAACGCTGGTCAAAGTGCTCCTTCTCATACTCCTCGCGGGCAAACGCCTTGACAACGCGGTTTGCGGCGATGTTTTCCTGCGCGTTGGCGTTCATGTCGCTCATCTTGTCGCGCATGTCCACGAACATACGCCTTGCGCCCTTTGAATAGACCTTCGTGATGATCATCAGCAGGGGCGTGACGCAGACCATCGCGAGCGCAAGCTTCCAATTCACCGTGAACAGGTAGATGGACGAGCCGGTGAACATGACGATGCTGTCAATCGCCATATAATCGATGTAGGAGAGGAAGTGACGGCACCAGTCCGTGTCAGAGGAAAGGCGCGTCATCAGGTCGCCGCTGCGGTGCAGGTCGAAAAAGCGCTGATCCTGATATTGCAGGCGCGTGAACAGCCGCGTGCGCAGGTTCATCAGCACGTTTTGCGATGTATGCTCCAGCGTGATGACCATCAGGTAGCGCAGTCCCTCGCGGACGAGCTTGACGATCAGCATCGTCAGCAGCAGCGGCACGAGCGGTTCGGGGTTCTGCGCCATGATGACGTCATCCATCAGCAGCTTTGTCAGGTACGGATTAATCAGCAGCATCAGCGAGGTTACGGCACTGATAATCAGCGCCATGATGTGCCACTTGTGGTAGCGCCTGTCCATCAGGCTCCACAGCCATTTGATATTCTGCATTTGTTACTCCTTGCTAAGGGCGCGGACGATCTCCGCAGTCACAAAGTCGGCAATGCGTTCCTTCCATTCGTCATCGGGATGCACCTCGCCGTGCAGGCGCGCCGTTTCGCGGTCAAAGCCGCTTCCGTAAAAGCTGTCGATGCAGTGAACGCCTGTTTTTTCGGCAACCCGGCAGATGATGCGCCGCTTGAGCAGCCCGTGCTTTTCATCCATCCATGGTTGATCGGTGTACGTTTGCAGCGGCGTTGCGAGGAAAATCTCGGCATTCGGGCAGGCAGCTTGCAGCGTTTCGACTGCCCACAGCAGGGACGAGGCAAGCGAACAGCGCGTTTGCTGACCGCAGGGAATGTCCGCTACGGCATCGAAGTCATCAACCGTTGCGTTTTGCGGCTGATTGCCATCGTTGGTTGAGATGGCGATGTAGATTACCTGCTGCGCGGGCAGCAGTCCCGTGCCTTTGCCGAGCGACTCCGGCAGGCGGTTCGTCTGACCGTCTACCGTCCAGCAGATGGGCGCGTCTGCCGCCGTCATGGCCTGAAGGACGCGGTACACCTGATTGGACAGGACGTTGTCGGGTGTGTTGGTGTTCGGCGGCACAAGAAGCGTCAGCGGCGTAAGGTTGGTGCTCCCGTTATGCCAGTCCGAACCGGTAGCATAGCCGCAGGCGGCATTGAAGACGTGCTGCGCGTTCAGCCGGTGACCGATCAGCGTCCCGATGCCGCTGACCTGATCGCTTGTGATGCTGTCCCCAAGGCAGCAGAAGCTGCTGACCTCCATGGACGGTTTCCTCCCTTTTCCTTGTTGATTCATGGTTGAAGGATTGTCTGCAAGCGCCTTGCAGACGGCATGATGATATCATGTTTTGAGAACGCTTTCAATGCTCCTGAAGGAAAATTTATGATTTTATTTTTTTCGTTTCGGTTGAAAAAGAAAAAGGCAGGAGCAACGGAATTGTGCTCCTGCGGAAAAAATCAATCGGCTTGCTGATTAGCAATATTGACCAACGTCTGAAATGCGGGCTTCATCTTGCCGTCGCCGTCAAACAGCAGCGGATATTTGTCGGCATGCCAGCTCAGGTTGTCTACCGTGCCCCAGACCTGCACGGCGGGAATGCGGTCAGCATAGCGCAGGAAGACGCGCATCAGGCGACCGTAGTATGCTGCCTGCTTGGTGAAGCTCTCCTCGCTGTTGTCATCGACGTTGACGTCCAGCTCGGACACGCGAATCAGCAGATTCCGGTCAGCCATCTGACGGAAGGCGAAATCAACGCGCTCGGCAGTCGGGTGATCGACCGAATAGTGGCACTGGAAGCCGTGACCGTCGATGGTTCCGTCTGCAATCAGGCTGTCCAGCAGCTTGCAGATGGTGTCCAGCTTGGGGTCGCCGGTGGAGTTATAGTCGTTGTAGAACAGCTTGATGCCCTCGGCGGCATATTTGCGGGCGTATTCAAACGCACGGTTGACGAAATCTTCGCCGACGACCTTTGTCCAGTTGGATTCGCGCAGCTTGGTGCCGTCCTCGGCGACGGCTTCGTTCACCACGTCCCACGACACAATCAGCCCGGGATAATTTGCGCTTGTCCACGTCAGCACCTGCTGGATGTAGCGCTCCATGCGCGCAAGCATGATTTCGCGGCTGCACAGCGGCTGCTCGGCATCATAGCCAACATGGAAGAAGGCCTCCGGCGTTTGCGAGTGCCAGACGAGGACGTGCCCATGCACCTTGATGCCGTTGTCGCGGCACCAGTTCAAAAACGGCGTGCACCTGTCGAACTTCACGGCGACCGCAGCTTCATCAGCCTTGGCAAGCGCCACACACGCCGGCAAATCCAGCAGCGCTTCGGGCTTCATCTCATTGCCGGCAGTCATGATGGAAAACTGATGCTTGCAGAACGCCATTCGGCTGCTGTCGAGCAGCTCGGGGTAAACAACGGCGGTGCCGAAATCAAAATTGTCGGCATAAAGCGCCTTGAGGGAAGGCAATGATTCGGCATCGACGTTAAATTCGGGCAAACGGAAACGAGCGGCAGAATCAGGCAAATGGGAAACCTTCTTTCTTTGCGGATGAGAACCGCAGGGATGATGCATGAGTATACCCGATTGCCTGTCGCTTGTCAAGGCTCAACACGCGAAAATTGTATGCAGCGGTGTGCCGTTTGCTTACGGGCAGGCTTTGCGTCTTTTCGCCTCTGCCGCGATGGCAATCACGGTCAGGATGAAGCCTGCGCCGCCGACAACGAAGCTGACTGCTTGCAGCACGAGAATCAGCAGCTGCCACCATGGCATGACGGGAACAATCTCGCTTGCGGCGGAGAAGCCATTCATCGCGGCGGAGGAATTAACAATCGTGTACAAATACCGGCGAATCGCCTGACGGACGGATTGCCGGAAAACCGTGCTCGAAGCGTAGCTGTCGAACTGCGTTTTAGCGCCGCTCGGGTCGAGGAAAAGGTCGGTGCCGTAAACGAAGGAATCGTAGGACATGTACGCGTTCTGACCAAGCGCCATATCGGTCAGGACAACGCCGTCAAAGCCAAATTCGCCGCGGAGAATCGTCTCCATCAGCGCACTGCTTGCGCTCGTCCAGATGCAGCCGGCGCGGTTGAAGGAACTCATTACGCCGTGCGCATTGCCCTTCGAGGGCGCGACTGCGTATTCAAACGGCAGCAGATACAGCTCACGCGCACTCTGCTCGTTCAGCCAGATGCCGATGCCGATGCGGCTGTCCTCCTGGTCGTTGAAGACATAATGCTTCACGTACGGGATGACGCCTTTTGCCTGCAAGCCTTGAATTTCGCTTGATACCGCGATGCCGGACAGATACGGGTCCTCGGAGAAGTACTCATGCGCACGTCCGCCAAAGGGGGTACGGTGGAGATTCACGCCGGGTAAGTACATGCCGGTTACGCCCGCGTTCAGCGCGTCCTCCGCCAGCGCATCGCCGACCTTTTTAGTCAGGCTGGTGTTAAAGGAGGCTGCCCAGATGCTTTCAGACGGGAAGGACACGTCCTCGGCACTGTCAACCACGCCGGTCGGTCCGTCCTGCGCCTTGATTTCCGGCAGCGCGATGCTCGAAACGCCCTTGGAGCCGTAACCTGCCAGCATGACGAGCTCTGCCTGCTCATTCCATGTCATCTGGTCGAGCAAATCGTCCCAGAGCGCGTCATCATAATCCGCACCGCGCAGCATAATGAGAGACAGCCCGTTTGAAGCGCCGTAAGAAGGCATGTCCGCCGAATCGCCGTCAGGAATGGCTTTGGTGCTCGCCAAATCGGCAATCATCTGCTCGGTGACGGTCAGGGTGACGGCGGCAATCGGGAAGGTGCCTGCCCAGTCGCTGCGGCTGACGTAGGTGACGGAATTATCGCCGCGCCCCTCGTACCTGTTGATGTCGGCAAAATCAAGCTGATTCGTGATTTCAGCACCTGTTTCACTCGAAACGGCGTATGTCGTTGTATCCAGCACGATGTCCCTGCCGATTTGCACGGCGAAGGCGGCGTCGCCGTTCGCATCCATGCCGTCTGCGACGGTCTTGCCCTTGAGCGCGAGGATGTTGTTCAGCGCGTCATGGGCGGTCATGCCGACGGCGAGGTAATATTCGCCCGGCTCGAGGATATACGTCCTGTAGCCGTTCGCGTCGTATGTCTTGAGCTGCTCACGGCTGACGGACAGCGTGACGGCCTGCGATTCGCTGGGTGCAAGCACCTCAGTCTTGCCGAACGCTGCCAGCTCAACGGATGCTTTCTCGACGCCGTGCGATTCATCGTATTCCGTGTACGGCTTCTGCAGATAGACCTGCACGACTTCCTTGCCGGCAGCGTCGCCGGTGTTTACGACTGTGACGGAAATCTGCCAGCCGTCCTCCGACTCTGTGATGGTATAGTCACGATAGGCGAATGTCGTGTAGCTCAGCCCATAGCCGAATGGGCGCGAAACAACGCCGCTGTAGTCGAAATCGCCTGTGTTGGCGCGTCCGAGCACCATGTCCTCATAGCGCGTCTCGTAGTAGCGGTAGCCGACATAGATGCCCTCGACATACACGCCGTAGCGCTTCTGCGCGTCAGAGGACAGCAGGTCGCTGTTCTCGTACTTTGCGGAGAAGGTGCCTGCGGAATTTGCCTTCACCCACGACGCCATGGCGGGGGAAGAAAAGTTGTCTTTGACATACGTGTCCGTCAGATGACCGGACGGAACGACATCGCCAACAAGCGCCTTTGCCACGGCATCAATGCCGCCCATGCCGACGTTGCCGACCCACAGGCATGCATCGACATCAATCGTAAAGGCGCTGCCGTTCACCTCGACAGTCCAGTTTTCATCAAGAAAGGCTGTTTCAAAAATCAGCGCCGTGTTGATGAGCACAACGATGGAATCGAGCTGACCGGCCTGCTTCATCTGCGTCAGCTCGGCAAGAATCTCGATTTCCTCTGCTGTCAGCGACAGATAGCTGCCATCGTATCCATCGCTCTTTGCGGCGGACACGTCCGCGCCCTCGCCGCCAAGACGACCGACGACGACAATCGCCGTTCCGCCGGCTGCGGTAATGGAATTTTTGACCTCATCGGTGTAGCTGTCCCATGCAAGGGCGTTGACCTTGTAAACCGGGTCGCCCTTGCGGCTGTAGGTAATTGCCTGCTGGGACGGATTCGCAGCGTAGAAGTCCCACAGCGTAGCGTTGACCGTCAGATCGACGTTTTCCAGCGCCGTCTTGAGGTCGCTGTACTTCGAGGCATCAATCGCGCCGGAGCCGGACGAACCGTAGCTGAAGCTGTACGCCGTTTGCAGGACGGTTGAAACCGGCGTGCCCCTGCTCAGCGGCAGCGCATTGTTTTGGTTCTTGAGCAGCACAAGACCTTCCGCTTCAATTTCCTCACTGACGGATTTGCCGTAGGCGGTGACATCCTCATCCGTCAGGTAATCGCGGGCAAAATATTCCGAGCTTTCCTGCTCATCGTCGCTTTCGACAAGCTTGTAGGAGCTTGTCTTCAGGGCGTAATTGAGCGCGGGCGCGTAGGTGTTTGCAAGCTGCCCGACCATGGTGAAAATGATGGCGAGCGTCAGAAACGTCACCATCAGCGTGCGCCAAAGCTTCTTTTTGCGAATCAGCGTATTCATGCGTGCGCCTCCTTTCCGGCAGCCTTGCGATGAAACGGCGAGACCCATTCCATCGGCTGTCTGATGGCGGCGATGAGCGATGTCACCGTGCCGAGCAGCGAACAGCCTGCGGACAGCAGAAATCCGCCGCTGAACAGATTGCCGTCAATGCCGACAAGCACGTTCGAGATATACGAGGCCTGATAGAGGAGAAGCTCCAGCCATGTCAGCAGGCTGAGCAGATAGAGCGCGTATTTGCCCATCTTCAGCTGAAAAACAGACAGCAGTGCGCCGAAGAGGATGCAGCTGCCCATGAGCGCAATGACCTTCGCGGACAGCTGAGGCGTGAAAGTGTTTTTGCCTGTCAGGGCATAGGCGATGAGCGCAGCGGCAGTCAGGAGCGCCGAGACAATCGTCAGCGCACGGGAATCATTGAACGGCTGCTTTTTGCAGGTCGATGCTTGGGTCATGGCTGTTTCAACCTCTCTTGCAGGATGATCAGATGCGAATCATTTGAACTGCGGATTGTAGGAAATCGGGGTGAGCTCGCCGGCAGTGCGCAGGTAGAGGCAGTCCACCAGCGGCGCAGCAGCCTTCATCGTGCCGCCGACACCCTTGATGTCGTTGTTGATGAGCAGCTCGATGGTGTTGAGCCCCTTCTTGACGGACACGTTTTCGACAACGACGTAGTCCTGAAAGTCCTTGACAAGGCTGCTGAATTCGGAATAGGAGGCAATCTGCATCGGAAAATCAAACATTTGCTCGTAGGCTTCGGTATCCTCGTTGTAGTTGATGCCGACGACAATCTGACTGCCCTTGACCTCCACAGCATTGTACTGCGCGGAGAGCCGGAAGATGATGTCGAGGTCATCGATGTCCTCAGCTGCCTCAAATTCAAAGCTCAGATAGGCGCCGGAGTAATACAGCCAGCTGACATAGTAGCCGTTTGATGCGGAATGGCTGTCGGTGTCATCGCCGGACACCATGCCGACGCCCGTGGTGGAGCCGGAGTAGCCGCTGCCGTATTTGTCCTCAAGATTGGTATGCTCGGCTTCGAGCGTATAGGTGTTTTTGACGGGCACTTCCTCGGCAGGCAAAGCGTCCTCAGCCATGCAGATGCCCGTGCCGAGAAGAAGCGCACACAGCAGCGCCAGAGGTGATTTCATGTTCATGGATGTTCCGCCTTTCTATCATAGCTGCCGTTGGACGCTGCGAATCGCGAAAAACGCAGCGCCCAACGGTTGTTAAGCTTTAGTTGCCCCAGTTCAGGGTAATCTGACCGTCTGCAGCTGTCCACGTGCCCATGGTTTCGGACGCGGAGATGGGACCAGCCTCACCCACAACGAGCTTTGCAGAGCCGTCTGCAAGCAGGTGGAGCGTCATCGGGACAGTGAAGGGTGCGCCGGGATCGCCCTGCGCGAGGGAGAAGGTGTACTGGTCGCCTTCTGCCGTGTCCGTCTTGGAAGCGGTCGTGCTAAGGAGCTGATGCGAGCCGACGGAGAAGGAGAAGGACGCCGCATCCTCGGCAAAGGAGAGATTCTCGGGCTTCACGGTGAAATCACCGCCGCCGCCACCGCCGCCCATCTGATTGCTCTCAGTGACGACGATTTCCTGATTCTCTTCCAGCTCGTCATTCATGTCCGCCGTCGGAACGCCGTCATCGTTGACCAGCAGCTTGTACGTCCAGGTCAGGTAGCGGTTGAAGGGCTGCTTGTCATCGTTGACCAGGTCGGCGCAGACCCAGCCGTCGATGAGCACATGCACGGTCACCTTGTATTCGCCGTTTTCGACCGGGACGCCGGAAAGCGTTCCGGTCGCGGTGTCGAAGGTGAGACCCGCGGGCAGGTCGCCGTCGATGCTGTATTCAACGGTGTACAGCGGCGTCTTCACGCCGTTTTCATCGAGGGTGTAGGTGCTGGAATGTTCGCCGGAAAGCGTGAAGGTCAGGCTGACCTCGCTGCCGTTTGCGAATGTACGCTCCTCAGCGGAGAGCTCGGGCAGCTTTGTCAGGGAATGTCCGTTCAGGTTCGTCAGGGCATTCGCTTCCGCGTACAGGATACGCGCTGCGAGCATGCGCAGGTAGTACCACTGCGACGGGCTTTCAACCTCAACGCCGCGGTAGCCGCCGGTGACGTTCTCGTCCGCGATGGTGCCGCGGTCGTTATACATCACGGTGGTGGTGGCGAAGTTGTCATTGTAGAAGTCGTACTCGGTATCCCACGCGCCTGTATAAGCGTAGAACTTGCCGGTCTCGGCATCATAGCGGCCGGAGATGGCAGGAATGCGCCCCTTGAGCGGCAGCGGCACGACGAAGGAACGCATCATGCTCGCCATCGTGGTGCAGCGGGAGAAGCCGGAGTAACCATCCGTGATGAAGAAGCCGTCCCAGCCCCACTGGTCAACAACCATGCCTTCCATCAGGCGGTTATTGGAGGACGTGGGTACGCCGCAGAAGCGTGCAAAGCCGGTCATCGAGGACGCGGAACCGCCTTCCTGCATGCAGATCTGGAAGACCTTCAGGTAAATCTGACGGGCAGCCTGTTCAGAGACCCAGACCATGTTCTCCATGCCGTCGCGGCAGGTTTCCTGGTCGTTGAAGGCGAAGTGCTTGATATAGCAGGTGACGCCCATGGATTCCATGCCGGCGGTCAGACCGGCTGCGATGTAGCCGCCAACCAGACCGTCCTGGGACATGTATTCGTAGTTGCGGCCAGAGAAGGGGCTGCGATGCGTGTCCATTTCGGGACCGCCCCATGCGGACCAGCCGTTGTACAGGCTCAGGTTGCCGCGGACAACGCCGATTTCGTACGCAAGGTCGGTATTCCACGTCGCGGTAATTGTCGGTGCATCGACCCACAGGAAGGTGTCGCCGTTGTTGTTGTAGCTGTCCTTCTGCTGATTGGCTGCCTTGCCGATGGTTGGCAGACCGGTCGAACGCCACATGTTGGTGTTCTTGCGGATGAGGGTGGTCATTTCGTCGACGGTGAGCTGATTCATGAATTCGTTCCATTCAGCAGTCAGCGTGCCGTCCTCGTCGAAGAGCGCCTTGCCGGACATGTCTGCCAGCACGATGGCGTAGGTGCCGGTCGTCTCGTCGACAACGCCGGTGCCCTGTGCCCAGCCCTCGGCGATGGCTTCGTCAGCCGTCTGATACGTCTCATCGCCTTCGATGTCGGCAGCGGAGAACTGGTTCCAGTAGTCCAGATGCGCCACATAGCTCTCGGAGAAGACCAGATCGCCCTGAGCAGGCGTTGCCGGGAAGTACGTCAGGAACGTGTCGCGGGTGAGCAGCACTTCCTCGCTCTCGCCGTCCGCCATCAGGTTGGACGTGCGCAGGGAGTTGAAAATCTGATAGTGATCCTCGTCTGTGTCGGTCGCCCAGACGTTGCCGTCAATATTCTCGTTCTCTTCATAGGATTCGGAGAAGATGGCTTCGCTGTTCTTGCCGCTGAAGTCATCCAGCACCAGACGTGCAGCGCCCTTGGAGCCGGATTCGGTCGTTTCGGCCAGCGTGAAGCGAACCTCGGCGTATTCGTCGGTCGTGTCATCAAGGTCGGTTGCCATGTCGTAGTGGGACGTGTTCATCGCGCGGAGAATCCACTCGCCGGTTTCCATGGTGTAGCCGGTCACGCCCTCGTTGTAGATGTCGGTGTAGTCAAAGGAAGCCATGTCCTGCACGTTGACGGACACGAGCACGGTCTCGCTCTCGCCGGGCTGCAGGAGGGAGGACTTCGCAAAAGCGGACAGCGTCACGAAGGACTTCTGCAGCTTCGCGGTATCGGCGTTGTAGGGAGCGGTGACGTAGAGTTCGACAACTTCCTTGCCGGCCCTGTCGCCTGTGTTCGTCACGGTGACGGGGATGACGAGCGTCTTGACCCTGGCAGGCTGTCCATCGGAGGAAGACAGGTTTTCAGCCGTCATGTCGGTCGCGAAATTGAAGCCCTCTACCAGCGTGTCGTCATCGGATTTCAGCGCGCCGCCGTATGCGGTGATGGCGCTTGCATCGATGTTCAGGCTGAAGGTGGTGTAGCTCAGACCGGAGCCGAAAGCGAAGGTGACGTTCTTCGACCACCACTCGTTCGTGGCATAGGCGGCCTTCTCCTCAACTGTTTCACCGGGCGCATCCGCTCGGGTGACGGTGTGCGTGACGCCGTTGCCCTGATAGGTCACGGTTTCGTTCGCCAGCAGCGCCTCGTACAGGGATGCGTAGAGCGTCTCCCAGTAGGCATAGCCGAGGTAGATGTCCTCCTCGTAGTCCGTGCCGTAGTAGGCGTTCTGGTTGTGGCTGCCGTAGGTGACCATGGAGCCGTCGCGCTCGAGATAGTCATCGTAGTTGCCGTTGCCGCTGTAGGACAGCACGCCTGTGCCCCATTCGCCGACATAATACATGTTCTGGCTGCCGGTCTGGGCGTTGTAGGAGTAGTTGTTCCACGTGGGATCGGCAGTGAAGTCGGTATTCCATTCATCGACCAGACGACCGGACGGATTAACCAGACCCGCGAGAATTTCGCCTACGGCATAGTGACCGGTCTCGCCGCCGCGACCCATCAGCAGGATGCCGTTCACGCGGGCGTCCTCACGCAGGTCGTAGCACTCCATCGCGTTGGAGGTGTTCAGCACGACAATGACCTTCTTGCAGTTCGCTGCAACGTAGTCAATCAGCGCTTCCTCGGCATCGGTGAGCATGAGGTGGTGCTTGTATTCCGTGCCTGCCTTGTCGTAGTTGGCGCTTGTTTCAGCCACCTCGTAGGCGGAGGAGCTGCCCATGCCGCCGCCGCGGCTGCCGGTCTGCGCAGGCTCGGCGACCTCGCCCGTGTAGAGCGCGTCGTGGCTGTATTTCGATTCCTGCGCGCCGTACATGCCGTCGTTGACCTCGGTGGTGATCATATCCAGATCAGCACCCTCACCGCCGTAGCGTGCCAGCACGATTACGCCGACATCGTTGTATTCCGCGACAGAAGCAGCCGCTTCATCGCTGAAGTCAAGCGTTTCCTTGCCGCAGCTGCCGGTGGAGAAACCCATTGCCGCGTAGAAATCCGCCATGGTGGGGTTGACGTCAAAGCCTGCCACGGTCAGACCGTCGTAAATCGGACCGCGATCGCTGACGGAAAAGTCCGTATACTGCTTGTAGGCGCTGCTATTGCTTGGACCTGCGACCGTAGTCGAGGACGCGATGCCGAACACGCTGACCTTTTCCGTGCCAAGCAGCGGCAGCGTGCCGTCGTTCTTGAGCAGCACCTGCCCTTCCTCGGCGGTCTGCGTGTTGACCTCGCCGACATGCTCCAGCAGCTCAGCATAGCTGGCGAACCTGGAGTAGTACTTGCCGTTTGCTTCCACATCGCTGGCGAAGGCAGGCGCGATGGCGGTGACGCCCATCAGGGCTGCCATGGCGATCGCCGCAGTGGATTTCAGAAGCTTTCTTCCGATGTTCCGCATAGTTACCTCCTAATTTTCCTTGTCCTGCAAATCCTGTCAGCAGGAAGCGCCGGCAGCAGACCAGATCATTTCTCCCTTCATATTGGATTATGCCGAAAACGCCCCGGAGCTGACTTTCTGGCATCATGATAGCAAGCTGCCCACCGACAAACAACAAAACCGGCACAAACTGCATCCGGGGAGGCGCAAAATCACCCGTGAAAAGAATAAACGGCGCTTCACTTGGCTCAAATGGCAGAAAACAGACGCAAACGGCACAAAACAACCGCTATCTATTCCAGCGCTATTCACGGCGACTTTCCTGCCTGTTGAATTTGGAACATGTCAATCGGAAAAGCGAAAAATGATTTTACGGAATCGTTTCATTTTAAAGGACAGCATGGTACGATAAACCTACAGATGCTCTCTGATTTGGGCGCGTCTGTCTTTAGAGTACCAAATTCGTCATGTGCGAGAGGATGAAGGGATACCCGAAGGGTCATGAGTGAACGCATTGTCAAACTGCTGATTGAGTCCTTTCCGAAAATTCTGCTGCCCGGGCTGAAGATGACGATTCCGCTGACGATTATCGCCTTTTCCATCGCGATGGTCATTGCCGTTATCGCCGCGATGATTCAGTATGCGCGTGTGCCCGTGCTGCGGCAGATAATGCGGTTTTATGTATGGATTGTGCGCGGAACGCCGCTGCTTGTGCAGCTGTTTGTTGTCTTTTACGGGCTGCCGTCGCTGGGCGTCATCATCGACCCGTTTCCTGCGGCGGTGATTGTCTTTTCCATCAATGAGGGCGCGTACTGCGCTGAAACGATGCGCGCGGCGCTCGAATCCGTGCCGGTCGGTCAGCTCGAAGCGGGCTACTGCGTCGGCATGAGCTATCTGCAGGTGATGTTCCGCATCGTGCTGCCGCAGGCGTTCCGCACGGCATTTCCGCCGCTGTCAAACAGCCTGATTGCGATGGTGAAGGACACGTCGCTCGCGGCGAACATCACGGTGACGGAGATGTTCATGGCGACGCAGAAGCTGGTGGCGTACTACTATGAGCCGATGGCACTGTATATTGAGGTAGGTTTGATTTACCTGCTGTTCTCTACGGTTTTGACATGGCTCCAGCGCGTGGGCGAGAAGAAGCTGAGCACCTATGGCGCGCAGAAGGAGTGAGCAACATGGCGATGCTTGAAATCAGCAATCTGAGCAAATCGTTCGGAAAGACACAGGTGCTGGATAATGTGAGCCTGTCGGTCGACAAGGGCGATGTCGTCGCGATTCTGGGACCGAGCGGTTCAGGCAAGACGACGCTGCTGCGCTGCCTGAACTTCCTTGAACGTGCGGATGGCGGTACGCTTGTCTTTGATGACGAGCAATTTGACCTGAAGGGCGCGTCGCACCGCGATGTGGCGCGGATTCGCCGGAAGACGGCGTTCGTGTTTCAGAACTACAACCTGTTCCGCAACAAGACGGCGCTGCAGAACGTCACAGAAGGGTTGATTGTCGCGCGCGGCATGAAGAGGACGGATGCGGAGGCAATCGGTCGCCGGCTGCTGGAAAAGGTCGGATTGTCTGACCGGTGCGACCACTATCCGTCGCAGCTTTCCGGCGGACAGCAGCAACGCGTTGCAATCGCCCGTGCGCTGGCGACCGACCCGGAAATCATCTACTTTGATGAACCGACCTCGGCGCTTGACCCGGAGCTCATCGGCGAGGTGCTGAACGTCATGCGCCAGCTTGCGGAGGAGGGCATGACGATGCTGGTTGTGACGCATGAGATGAGCTTTGCGCGGCACGTATCGAACCGCGTCATCTTCATGGAAGGCGGACACATCATCGAACAGAACCGCGCCGAGGATTTCTTTGCATCCCCGAAGGAAGCAAGAACGAAGCAGTTCCTGCAGAAAATCAACGAGAGAACCTGACGGGCTTTGCCTGATTTACAGCTTGCCCGTTTTCCGAGACGGTCTGCTGTTCCTGATTGCAAATTGAACATAAAAAACGGCGCTGCTGCAGAACATCGAGTCTACAGCGGCGCCGCTTTCTTACACAAACGCAGGTGAATCAGAAGAGCCCCTTCACCAAAATGACAATGATGAGGATTGGCAGCACAAACTGGAATACAGGCTTCAGGAAGCGCGGCAGGTGGATGCCCTCGCCGGTGTTGGCTTCCTCCAGATATTTGTCGAAGCCCCAGCCCCAGCGGCTGACGCAGAAGAGCAGGTAAATCAGGCTGCCGATGGGCAGAAGCAGGTTGGAAACGAGGAAATCCTCGCCGTCGAGCACGGTGCTGCCCTCGCCCAGCGGCTGGAGTCCGCTCCACACGTTGTAGCCCAGCACGCAGGGGATGCTCGCAATCAGCAGGAAGATGCCGCACACGATGCAGGACTTTTTGCGATCCATATGGAACAGCTCCATGACGCTTGCGATGATGTTCTCAAACACAGCAAGCACCGTCGTGAAGCTCGCGAAGGTCATGAACAGGAAGAACAGCGTGCCCCAGATGAGTCCGCCGGCCATGTTGGCGAAAACGTTGGGCAGTGTCTTGAAAATCAGGCTGGGACCTGCGTCCGGGTTAACGCCGTAGGAGAAGCAGGCGGGGAAGATAATCAGACCGGCGCTGATGGCGACAAGCGTGTCCAACGCGCAGATGCGGATGGATTCGCTGTACAGCGTGTTTTTACGGGACATGTAGCTGCCGAAAATCTCCATGGCGCCGATGCCGAGGCTCAGGGTGAAGAACGACTGGTTCATGGCCGCCACAATCACTTTATCGATGCCCTGTTCAGCGGCGCGCTCCCAGTCAGGCAGGAGGAAGAACGAAAGCCCCTCCTTCGCACCGGAAAGCGTGAAGCTGTGCACCGCCAGCACGGCAATCAGGACAATCAGCGCGCACATCATCCACTTCGAGATGCGCTCCACGCCGTTTTGCAGACCGATGCTGCAGATGAGGATGCCCAGCACGACCGTGATTGCCATGAAAATCCCCATTTCCGTGGGGCTGCCAAGCATTTCGCTGAACACATTCGACACCGCATCCATGGTGTTGATGCTGTCAAAGATGCCCGTGAGGAACTTCACAAAGTACGCCAGCATCCAGCCGCTGACGGTGGTGTAATACATCATCAGCACGACGCAGCCCAGCAGACAGACGTAGCCGTGCAGGTGCCATTTGTGCCCCTTTTTCTCCAGCGCCTGATACGCCTGCGTTGCGGTGCCGCGGCCTGCACGACCGACGGCCAGCTCCATGGTCAGCACGGGGACGCCCAGCATCAGCAGGAAGAGCAGATAGAACAGCACGAAAACGCCGCCGCCGTTCTGACCCGCCACGGTGGGAAAACGCCACACGTTGCCGATGCCGATGGCGCAGCCTGCGCTCACAAGAATAAAGCCCAGCCGGGAGGCAAAGCTCTCCCGATTGGGGGCAGAGGACACTGTATTTTGACTCATAAGATCCCTCTTTTTCTTTCTGGAGGATGAAAGATGAATCCGACTCGCCATTGAGACCGGAAAATCAGACTCCTCCTGTCTAATGTAGAGTATGGCATAATTTCGGACAAATGTCAAACGAAGCGAGGGAATCCTGCATGCAGAAACAGAAAAAGTACAAACATCGGCTGCACGGCTGGTTAAAAAATTGTTTTCGGCGGTGGAAAAACAGCTCTCTTCCTTCGTTTAATAGGGTGCAGCGAATTTTAGCCATGAGCAGGGATGAAAACGTGCTGCCGATTCGTTAATTCTTAGGTGTATTATTTCGTCGGCAATCAGATGATCAATTTTCAGGGGGATATGGACATGAAACGAAGCATCCTTGCGGCAATCCTGCTGCTTCTGCTGCTGATGACGGCGGCGCTCGGCGAAGAGACGCTGACGGTGACGGCGTCATCGGACATTGTCGGCTTCAGCGATAACACCATCACGGTGGAGGCAGCACAGGCAGGGACGCTGACATTGAGGCTTGCCGATTCGTACGGCGTGTACCGCACGCTCACGCAGGAAATCGAGCAGGGGACGACCCAAATCATCTGGAACGGGCTTGCTGAAAACGAGGAAAAGCTCCCGACGGGCGACTACACGTTCTATGCATCGCTACAGACGAAAACGGGCGAAATCACGAGCGAAACGAAGGTCACGGCGGCGCGACCGAAGCAGGCGCTGCTGTTTGCGCTCCGAAGCAGCGACACGCTGTATCTTGATGACAAGGATTGGTTCTGCGAGGTGCGGCTTGTCCGCGACGGCCGCGTCATCATGGACATCTATGCTGCGGATGAGCCGGACAAGAAGCTGGATACGATCAAGAAGAGCATCAGCGGCGTGACGAAAATCAGCTGGAATGGCTATGTGAATAAGAAAGCGCTGCCGGCAGGGGAGTACGTCCTGAAGCTGTATGCGCAGGATAATCCGGATTACGTCCGTGAGGTCAGGGTGACCATTGCGGAGGGAACAAGACCGGAGGTGCCGGTCGCGGTGACGGGCAGCATCATGCCGTCATGGGACATGGACGATGAGGCGCTGTGGGAGTTGATGATGCAGCCTTCCGTGGTGCTGGACATCACGTGCACGAATCATCAGAAGGTGTATGAGAAGGCGTCCTCGTCCTCGACCTCCCTGGGGACGCTGCACGGACAGAGCCAGTGCCTTGAGGTGCTCAAAATCGAGGGAGACTGGGCGAAAATCGGCGCGTGGCAGCATGAATCGGGTGGCTATATCGAAGGCTGGGTGCCGCTCAAAAAGCTCAAGACGGTCACGCCCAACAGCGATTACGCGCTGCTGGTGGACAAGGAGACGCAGCAGATGCGCGTGCTCTATCAGGGGAAAACCATCGCGCAGTTCGGCATTTCGAGCGGTCTGGCAGGCAAAAACCGCCTCATCCGCGAAACGGCGGCCGGCTCGTTCGTGACGCTGGAGCACATGGACGCGTTCGAGGACAGCGGCTACCATTACGAATACCCCATCCGCTATGACGGCGGCAACCTCATCCATCAGCTGGGATACAAGGCGAAGCGCACCAAGAAGGACTTTTCCGCGCAGGAGCCTGTGCTCGGGCAGAAGGCATCGCACGGCTGCATCCGGATTCAGCGAGCGGCGGATGAAAGCGGCATTAACGCATATTATTTCTGGACGCATCTGCCGTACAACACGCGGCTGATTATCCTCGATGATGAGGAGAACAGGACACTGCAGGCGGCGGCAGTCAGCAGCACGGTGATTGTCCAGGCGCAGGAGCCGGAGGAAGTGCCCGAGCTTGCGGAGGACGAAACGGAGCTCGTGCTGACGCTCGGCGGCGATGCGGTGCTCGGTACCCGCGAATACTGGTGGGACAGCGAGGAAAGCCTGCCGAGCTATCTGGAAAAGTACGGCATGAGCTACCCGTTCAGCGGTCTGTATGACATTTTCTCATCGGATGACATGACGTTCATCAACCTTGAATGCGTGCTGAAGGAGACGGCAGAGGGGGAGAACAAGAGCAAGGAATGGCGCTTTCGCGGATTGCCGAGCTACACCGAGGCGCTCTGGGCAGGCTCGATTGAGCAGGTCAACATTGCCAACAATCATTACATCGACTACGGCACGAAGGGACAGGACGAAACGCGTCAGGCGCTGATTGACGCCGGGATGCCCTTCAGCGGCGCAGGATACACGTACGTCTGGGAGCAGGATGGGCACAAAATCGGCTTTGCAGGCTGCCGCGAAACGACATACAAGGATGACGAAACGGTCATCGCGCGCGATATCCTCTCGCTGCGGGAACAGGGCTGCGATGTCATCATCTACAGCTGTCACTGGGGGACAGAGTATGCTGCAGCCCACAATGACCTGCAGGAAGAAATGGCATACCGCGCGGTTGCTGCCGGTGCGGATATTGTCGTGGGCAATCATCCGCATGTTGTGCAGGGCATAACGTGCGTCAACGGCTCGGTCATTTTCTACAGCTTCGGCAACCTGATGTTCGGCGGAACGCATGACATGACGACGTTCGATGCGATGATTGCGCAGGTCCGTCTCCGCTTCAGGGGCGACAGCTATGTCGGCTGCACGGTGGAGATTATTCCGATTCTGACCAGCAGTCAGGCGGATGAGAAAATCAACAACTTCTGCCCCGTTGTCGCCGAGGGGGACGATTACACGCGCATCTGGGAAAAGATTCAGAAGGACACGCCCTTCACGCTGATGGAGAGCATGTATTTTGAACAAAAATAACGGAGGCGAGAATTATGAAGAAGCTCTTTTGCAGGATCACGGCTCTGCTGCTTTTCTGCTGCCTTGCCCTGCCGACAGTCTGCGCTGAAAACACGGTGCTTCCAAACATTGTGCTTCACCTGAACGGCGTCAGCACGAGCAATGTAGGCGATTACTTCACCCTGCATCCCAATGTGAAGATTGCGGATGACGAGTACAGGGATTACACGTCCACCGGCGAAATCATTACGGACCTGCTGCTGGATTCATTTCCATACGATATCTTTAAGGTTCACAACCTGTGTATCGATTACAGCGTGATTATCGACAAGGGCTATTGCCTTGACCTGTCGAGCAGCGAAATCATCCGAAACGCCATCGATCGGATGTATCCGGCGTACACAGCCGCGTGCGTGAAGGACGGCAGGATTTACGCCGTGCCGACCAATGCGCAGCTGAATTACACCTCTTTCTCGACGGAAGTGCTGGCGGAAACGGATTTCGGCGAGGTCACCGTGCCGACGACTTTTCCGGCGCTTCTCGATTTTGTCGAGCAGTGGGTCGAATACCTGAAGGATCATCCGGAAAGCAATGTGGCGTTGGCGGGCAAGCGCGTTTGGGGCGACGCAAGCTTTTATCATGATTATTCGTATACGCAGCTGCTTGTGGAGACCTTGCTGGACTGCTATATCATGCAGAAGGAATACGCAGGCGAATCGCTGAATTTCAACAATGATGAGCTGATTGCCCTGCTGAAGCGCTGCAGCGAGCTGGGTCAGGCGCTGTATCAGTACGACCAGGGCGAAAAGTGCACCGGGTCCATCCTTTGCGGCGTGCAGTCGACTGTCATTGACCTCAAGTACCACGTGATGCCGATGCGCATCAACGAGTCGCAGCCTGCACTGATTACCGCAACGCTCAACGTGTGTGCTGTCAGCGCCAAGACCGCCTATCCGGATGCGTGCATTGAGCTGATGGAAGCGCTTGTGCAGAATCAGGATCCGTATTTCGCCAACTATCTTTATCAGGACGGCGAAGCAATCCTCTACGACGGGCATGATGACGACATCGCCCTGCAGGAATCGTGGATTCAGTACGATGAGCAGATGCTCGCAAGCGGCACGCTCGATGAGGTTGACCGAAAGGAGATTGAGGACGACCTCGAGAAGCGCCAGCAGATTCTGAAGGAGCTGACGGAGGATGAGGACGCGAAATACCTCGTTACGCCTTCGCAAATGGCGCGGTACAAGGAAACGGCGCAGTACGCCTACGTGCCCATGCCGGGTGTGTTCTCCAACAGCGAGGATCGCAGCACCTACTACACGCTTCGCAAACGTTATGCGCAGGGGCAGATGACCGCTGAGGAGCTTGTGCATGAGCTGACGCGCATCGCACAGATGATTGAATTGGAAAACGCCGAATAAGCAGAAAAAGACCGGCTCGCACCGCCTGAAACGGGTGATGCGAGCCGGTTCTGTTATTGAACGACAAGCCTTGAAGCGATGGTTTCCTTGCCTTCGCAGGAAGCGGTTGCAATGCCCTCGGCAATGCTCACCCGGATGGACTTCAGGCCGTCATCCAACGAGATATCCGTGGTGATGCCGTCATCCTCATAGAGCGTTTCGCTGCATGAAGCATCGAGCCAACCTGCCAGCGTCAGATGCGCGGCGTCAATCGCCTCGGTGTACTCTGCACCTTGGCACAGCGGGATGAAGCGTCCGCGGCGGACGAACAGCACGACCGTGTCCATCGGCACATCCAGCCAGTGGTGACCGGCGTGCATCGGTTCGACCGTATATTCATCGCCTGAATGGAAGCGGATGAGCAGCATGTCCTCCGGCAGATAGACGTGCCTGCCGCGTGCGTTCTGCTCATACACGGGCGCAATCATGCATTCCTCGCCGAGCATCAGCTGATCCTCGATGCGGATGGCGGTCTTGTCCTGCGGATAGTCAAAGGCAAGCGGCCGGAACATCATGTCGCTGCGGCAGGCGCATTTCACCAGCGTGCTGTAGAGATACGGCAGGAGCGCATAGCGGACGGAAACGATGTCGCGCATGGTCTGCCAGTGCGGAAAGCGGAAGATTTCCTGATTGCGCGTATGCTGCGCGGAATGGTTGCGCATCAGCGGCGTAAACACACCGAATGCAAGCCAGCGCATCAGCAAATCCTCCGTCGTGTTGCAGGAGAAGCCGCCCAGATCAGCGCCGGTATACAGGAAGCCGCACATGTTCAGCGAGGGCATCATCTTGATGTTGAGGAGCAGATGCGACCACCAGCTGCTGTTGTCGCCCTGCCACACGCCGCCGTCACGGTGCGCGCCGATGAAGGAGGAACGGCTGAAAAGCAGGTAGCGGCGATTCGGGTTATAGCGGCGGAAGGCGTCTGCGGCGGATTTTGTCATCATCGCGCCGTAGAGGTTGTGGACACGGTCGTGGCGGACGCGCTGCCCGTCAACGGTGTGATAGAAGCGGCGGTAGTCCTCGGCATTGTTGGAGATGCCCTCGAACGCGCCCTTGAGCGTGAATACGTTCTGGATGCCGAGATTCTCGTGGCGCAGAGAATCGGCAAGGCGGAAGGCGTCATCGAGGCTGTCCGTGCTGTAGAACAGCGCAGGCTCGTTCATGTCATTCCAGAAGCCCTCGATGCCCTTATCCATCAGCGCGTGATAGCGGTTGCCGAACCATGTGCGGACATCCTCACGCAGGAAGTCCGGCAAGCATGAGCGACCCGGCCAGACCGCGCCGACGAACAGGCTGCCGTCTTCCTTTCGGACGAAATAATCGCCCCTGACGCCTTCCTCGTAGACCTCGTCGCTGTCCTCCTGCTTGATGCCTGCGTCGATAATCGGCACAAGGCGGAGGTGCTGACTGCGCATCTCATCGCAGCTGCCCTTCAAATCGGGAAAATGCTCGCGGTTCCACGTGAAGTCCTTAAAATCCTGCATGTAATCGATGTCCATGCAGATGGCGTCCAGCGGGATGTGGCGGCTGCGGTGCTCGCTTGCGATAAAGCGCAGCTCTTCCGCGCTCGAATATCCCCAGCGGCTCTGGATGTAGCCCATCCCCCAGCGCGGCGGAAGGTAGCTTCTGCCGATGAGCCGGCGAAATTCGCGCACTATTCCAATGAGCGATTCGCCTTCAAGCAGGTAGACGGACAGCGCGCCGGTCTCAGAGGTGATAACGGCCTGACGGCTGTCGGTATAGCCCAGATCAAACGTGACGGCACCGGGGTCATCGAAGTACGCGCCGAACAGACCGCATTCGCCGCTGAACAGCAGCAGATTATGGCTGGCGTACAGGCTGGCCTTGTTCTCCGTATGGCTGAAGTCGTCTGAATTCCACGCACGATAGAGATGCCCGCGCTTGTTGATGCCGCGGACAGCCTCGCCCAGCCCGAAAATCTGGTCATCCTCGCCGAGCGTGACGGTGAACGACAGCGCATCGCCGTGCTTCGACACGGTAAAATGCGGCATTGCGCCCTGACTCGGTGCAATGTCCTGCACGACGGCCATGGTCGGAATCGGCGCACCGTAGAGATAGCGTGAAATCATGAGCAGCTTAGTCCTTCCGTAATTTCTCCGTCAGCATCAGGAACGTCAAGCCTTGCCCGTAGGCGGTGGGTTGAATCGGGATGTTCCGATAGAAATCAAGCGTGTCGCCCATGGGCGTGCCGTACGATACGCCCATCACAGTGCCGTCGGGTGCAATCTGCTTCAGCACGCCGGCAAGCGCCTTTTCACCTGCGACGCGGTACTGGTCGCTCAGCATGCCGAGCCGTGCGCCCTTGAGCAAGCCGTAGGCGATGGCAGCGGATGCGGAGGTCTCCAGATAGCTGTCAGGATGGTCGAGGAGCGTGTGCCACAGACCGGATTCGTCCTGCAGGGCGAGGAGCGCCTTGCATTGCTCGTGCCACGTCCGGCGGATCATGTCGTGCAGCGAGCCCTCCGGCAGCCACTCCAGGAAATCAACCGCGCCGGCGGTGAACCAGCTGTTGCCGCGTGCCCAGAACGCCTTGCCAAAATGATGATTTCCAATGAAACAGAAGCCGTGATACCAAAGCCCGGTGCTGCGGGAATGCAGATACTTGATGTGCAGCAGGAACTGGTATTCCGCTTCCGTGCGCATTTCCGCGTTATCGAGGACAACGCCTGCCCGATAGAGGAACAGGCACGTCATGTACAGCGTGTCATCCCAGAGCTGCTGCAGATTTTCGTCATCGGACGTGATGTGCTGCAGCCCGTGCTCCTTCGTGCGCGGCATGTCGTTCATGACCCAGTCGGCCCAGTCGCGGATGATCGGCAGATAAACGGGATTGCCCGTTTCCTGATACAGAAACGCCATGGTCAGCATGGGCGCAGTCGTGTTGACATTGCGCGGCGGCAGCCCCTTGGCGATGTTGCGGTCATACCATGCGATGATGTCATTGAGCACCTGCTGATCACCTGTCGCCTTGTACAGCTTGTACATGGCATAGACGGCGACGCCCTGCGGCCATTCCCACGTGTCGAGCGTCATGTGGTCATGGATGTCGCCTGAACCGTGAGATCCTTGCAGGCGGCTGAGAACGCGTGCGGCGATTTCCTGATAATTGGGTTCCAAGTGAATAACCTCCTTGCAGCATGTCGGTTTGAACGTACAATCGGCGTCTTGCGGCGGCGCGAGTTTTCGCGGCTGCGCTGTGTGATTAGTATAACAGAAGTTGAATGAAAAATCAATCACTATTCAGAAGAATATCACAAAATCACTCAAAAGTTACTCATTTTGCTCTTTACTTTTACTCAAAGGTGTGATAAAATGAAACCAGTAAGCCGAGTCTGGAGTTGATATAGTGAGAAATACAAGGCTGAATGAAATGGAAAAGATGATCGCGAAAAGCGGAACCATATCGATGACCGAGCTTTGCGACCATTTTCAGGTATCGATGAACACTGTCCGCCGCGATATTGCGGAGCTGAAGCGCCGCGGTGAAATTGAGAAGGTTTACGGCGGCGTGACCTCCGTGAAGAGCGTGCAGGAGCATCTGAGCTCCTACGATGAGCGCATGCAGATCAGCGAGGCATCCAAGCGGGCGATTTGCCGCAAGGCTGCGGAGCTGATTCAGGACGGCGATATCATTTTTGTAGATTCCGGCACAACAACGGCGCAGCTGCCGGATTATCTGGCGAATTTCGGCGAAGTGACCATCGTCACCAACAATCTGGCGCTGGTGCAGAAGGCGATTCCGTACGAGAATCTGCGCGTGATTGTGCTGCCGGGGCAGCTGCGCAGAAAGACCAATTCGCTCACCGGGATGGATACGGTCAGCAAGCTGCGGCAATATAATGTACAGAAGGCGTTCCTCGCGACGACCGGCACGACGCAGGACGGCGTGACAAATTCCGCGCCGCAGGAGCTGGAAATCAAGCGTACCGCCATCGAGTGCAGCCAGAAGAAGATTTTGCTGGTCAGCGAGGAAAAATTCGGACATGCCGGGTTAATAACATACGGCAAATTCACCGATTTTGATTATATCGTGACCGATCGCACACCGCAGCAGCCGTATTTTGACGCCATCACGAAGGCTGGCGCGGTGCTGCTGACGGCGGAGAAAAATTAAGCGGAAAAACCGCAGGAGGTGCTGGAGGCTCATGCCACTTGCCAACATGAAGGATTTAATTGCACATGCCGGACGGCAGCAGCGCGCGGTAGGCGCGTTCAGCGTCTCCGGCATTGAGATGGTTTGCGGCGCGGTTCAGGCGGCTGAGGAGCTGCACACGCCCATCATCATTCAGGTCGCGCAGGTGCGTCTGCCGACAACGCCGCTGGTCGTGTACGGACCGGCAATGCGTGCGGCCGCAGAGCAGGCAAAGGTGCCTGTGGCGCTGCATCTTGACCATGCAACGACCTTTGACTGCATCGCGCAGGCGCTTGACATCGGCTTCACGTCTGTCATGTATGACGGGTCTGCGCTGCCGCTCGGGGAGAATATCGCGAATACGCAGCGCGTGGTCAGCATGGCGAAAAAGTACGGCGCAGCGGTGGAGGCAGAGGTCGGCAGTCTCGGACGCACGGAGTCCGGCGAGGTGACGAAGGCGTGCTACACTGCCCCGGAGGATGCGGTTCGCTTCGCGGCGGAAACGAATGTGGATGCGCTGGCCGTCGCTATCGGCAATGCGCACGGCGTCTACGCCGGCACGCCCGTGTTCCACTTCGAGGTGCTTGACGCCATCCGGCGAAGCTGCGCAACACCGCTTGTCCTGCACGGCGGCACAGGCTCGAGCGAAGAGAACTTCCGGCGCTGCATTGAATGCGGCGTGCGGAAAATCAACATTGCCACAGCGATCTTCATGGCGTCTGCCGGTGCGGCGCAGGCAGCGGCATCGGGCGGATGGTTCGCCGTGTCGGGCGCAATCACCGAGGCGGTTAAAAAGACGGTAAAGGAGCATATTGCCATATTTGGCATTGCAACGGAGGAATAATCAGCCAATCGAGAAAGGAGTGCTTTCCATGCTGTTTACGGAGGAATCTCGTCCGCTTGATATCATTCCGGTCGGGCGGATTGCGATTGACTTCAACCCGACGGACATGAACCGTCCGCTCTCCCAGAGTGAGCATTTCAACAAGTATCTCGGCGGAAGCCCGGCGAACATCGCGGTCGGCATGGCGCGTCTGGGGCGGAAGGTCGGCTTTCTGGCGCGCATCAGCGATGACGCGTTCGGCGACTTTGTCGAGCAGTTTTTTGTCCGCGAGGGCATCGATGTCAGCCATGTGCGGCGCTGTGAGCACGGCGAAAAGCTTGGCCTGACCTTCACGGAGATTCTGTCCCCGACGCAGTCGAGCATCCTGATGTACCGCGAGGGCGTGGCGGATCTGATGCTGCATCCAGACGATGTGGATGAAGCGTACATCGCGTCAAGCAGGGCGCTGCTCATCAGCGGAACAAGCCTGTGCTGCAGCCCGACGCGCGAGGCGGCGTTCAAGGCGCTGACATTTGCAAAGCGCTGCGGAACAACGGTCATCTTCGATGCGGATTACCGTGCCTATACATGGAAGAACAAGGATGAAATTTCCATCTATACGGCGATGACGGCGGAAAAGAGCGACATCATTCTCGGCTCGCGTGAGGAATTTGACCTGATGGAACGCCTTCTCGGACTGGACGGCATCGACCGCAGCAGCGCCGACTATTGGCTGAACAGGGGCGCAAAGCTGCTGATTATCAAGCACGGCAAGGAAGGCTCGAAGGCGTACACGGCAGACAGCGCGTGGAACGTTAAGCCGTTCCCGGTCGCGGCGCTCAAGGGCTTCGGCGGCGGCGACGGCTATGCCTCGGCATGCCTGCATGCGCTGATGACCGGAAAATCGCTTCCCGAGGCGCTCGAAATGGGCAGCGCATCTGCCGCGATGCTGGTGGCCAGCCATGCCTGTTCGCGTGACATGCCGGACGAGGCGTCGCTGACATCGTTTATCGCGGAGAAAAAAGCACAGTACGGTGATATGGTCACAAGAATCTAAATAGATACCGGCAAAGGAGCGTTGAAACTATGCAGACACTCAAACCATTCATCAACGGGCAGTTTGTGGACTCTGAATCCGAAAAGTACCATGACATTTTCGACCCGTCGACCGGCAATGTGATTGCACGCGTGCCGAATTGCACGAAGGCGGAGATGGAATCGGCGATTGCGGCGGCGAAGGCGGCGTTCCCGGCATGGAGCGCAACGCCGGTGCGCAAGCGCGCCCAGCTGATGCTGAAGCTGCGTGAGCTGATTGTCCGCGATATGGATTCGCTGACGCTTTTGTGCGCGACGGAAAACGGTAAGACGCTCGCGGAGGCGGCAGGCGACGTCGGCAAAGCGCTGGAAATGACCGAATTGGCGGCGAATGCACCGATGCAGCTCATGGGCGACAGCCTCATGAACACGTCCACCGGCTATGATACGACGACGTACCGCGAGCCGATCGGCGTATTCGGCGGCATCGCACCGTGGAATTTCCCGGCGATGATTCCTGTCGGCTGGATGGCGCCGCTGTGCATCGTCTGCGGCAACACCTTCGTGCTCAAGCCTGCAAGCACAACGCCCATGACGAGCCTGAAGTTCGCCGAGCTGTATAAGGAAGCCGGGTTCCCGGACGGCGTGCTGAACATTGTGCCGTGCTCCCGCAACGAGGCGGAGCTGCTGCTGACGCATCCGGATGTCAAGGGTATCACGTTTGTCGGCAGCACATCAGTTGGCAAGCACGTCTACGAAACCGCTGCGGCGCACGGCAAGCGCGTTCAGGCGCTGTGCGAGGCGAAGAATCATGCGCTTGTGCTGCGGGATGCGCCGATTACGCGCACGGCGGCAGGCATCATGAACTCTGCGTTCGGCTGCGCGGGCGAGCGCTGCATGGCGCTGCCGGCAGTTGTGGTGGAGGAAGCCATCGCGGATCAGCTGGTTGCGGAGCTTGTTCGCCTGTGCAAGCAGCAAAAGATTGGTCCGGCATATGACAAGACCTCGAAGCTGGGACCTGTCGGCTCGGCAGGACATATGAAGTTCGTCACGGACTGGATTGCAAAGGGCGTTGAGGAAGGCGCGGAGCTCGTGCTGGACGGACGCGATGTGAAGGTGCCCGGCTACGAGAACGGCTATTATATCGGTCATACGATTTTCGATCACGTGACACCCGACATGACGATTGGTCAGCGCGAGGTGTTCGGACCGGTGCTGTGCATCAAGCGCGTCAAGGACTTTGAGGAAGGCATTGCCCTGATGAACGCCAATCCCTTCGCCAACGGCAGCGTCATTTTCACGCAGAACGGCTATTATGCGCGTGAATTTGCCCGCCGGACGGATGGCGGCATGGTGGGCGTGAACGTCGGCATTCCGGTGCCGATTGGCGTATTCTCGTTCACGGGACATAAGCAGAGCTTCTTCGGCGACCTGCACTGCCACGGCAAGGATGCGTTCCGCTTCTACACGGAGACGAAGACCGTTACGACGCGCTGGTTTGATGAAGAGGAAATGAAGAAGGAACACGTTGATTCCTGGGACGGCTCGCTGTAAAGCAGCGGATAGGAAAAGAGGAGGACGATTGTCATGAAAAAGCTTCGCATCGGTATTGTAGGCGCCGGACGCATCGGCAATGTCCACGCGCAGTCTATCACGTATCATATTCCGGAGGCGGAGGTCGTCTGTGTGACGGACGTCTACGAGGAAGCCGCCAAGAAGCTCGCCGAGCGCTTCGGTGTGCCGAAGTACGGCAAGGATTACCGGATGATTATCGATGATCCGGACATTGACGCGGTGCTGGTCTGTTCGCCGACGCCGACCCATGCGGACATCGCCATCGCCGCGATGCAGGCAGGCAAGGATGTTTTCTGCGAAAAGCCTGTTGACCTGACGATTGAGAAGATCAAGAAGACGGCAGAGGTTGCCAAGGAAACCGGCAGAAAGCTGCAAATCGGCTTCAACCGGCGCTTTGACCACAACCACGCGCAGGTGCAGAAGCTCGCGCAGGACGGCAGTCTCGGCAATATCGAGCTGATTAAGATCACCTCGCGCGATCCCGAACCGCCGTCTCCTGAATATGCTGCATCCTCCGGCGGTCTGTACATCGACATGATGATTCACGATTTCGACATGGCGATGTTCCTTGCCGGCTGTGATGTGACGGAAGTGTACGCAATGGGCACAAGCCTCGTTGATCCGCGCATCGGCGAAGCAGGCGATGTGGACACCGCCATCGTGACGCTGACGTTCGCCAATGGTGCACTGGGCGTGATTGACAACAGCCGCCGCGCCGCCTATGGCTATGACCAGCGTGTGGAAGTGTTCGGCAGCCTCGGCATGGCAGCGGATGAAAATGACGGCGATACGACCGTGCGCGTATCCACCGCGGCAGGTGTGATGAGCGACAAGCCGCAGTTCTTCTTCCTGGAGCGCTATATGGGCTCCTTTATCGCGGAAATGAAGCAGTTCATCCATGCAGTTGAGACGGATACCGATGTGCCGGTCGGCATTCATGCAGGGCTTATGAGCGTCGTGCTGGCAAAGGTGGCGAAGAAGTCGCTGGACGAGCATCGCCCGGTCAAAATCTCCGAAGTGCTGGAGGGATGAGCATGGATCTGATTACGCGCGCTCATGGGCAGCTGCCGATGGGTTATACGGCGCTGGCGGAGATGAACGGCATTCATGCGGAAATGCTGATGGATTTCGGCGTGCTTCGGATGAAGAAGGGCGAATGCTGGACGGAAACGCAGGCGCTGGAGAAGGCGTATCTGCTGGTGCACGGACGCGTGCGCTTCACGTGGGAAAATCAGCAGCACGAGGAAGAACGCGCAAACTGCTTCGATGTGCCGCCGACGGCGCTGCATGTATGCCGCAATGTAACGGTGACGCTGGAGTGCCTGTCGGATACGTGCGAGATTGACATTCTCCGCACGGATAACGAGAAGGTTTTCCCGTCCAAGCTGTATCTGCCCAGCGACACGCCGGATGAATACCGTGGCGCAGGTACGATGCATGAAGCGAGCACACGCATCGTCCGGACGATTTTCGATGACCGCAATGCACCGTACGCGAATCTCGTGCTCGGCGAGGTCATCGGCTTCCCCGGCAAGTGGTCGAGCTTCCCGCCGCATCATCATCCGCAGCCGGAAATCTACTATTATAAACTGAATCCTGCAAACGGCTTTGCGTATGCCGAGGTCGGCGAGGATGTGCTCAAGGTGCATGACAGCGACACCGTGTTTATTCAGCCGGGGCTGACGCATCCGCAGAGCACGCCGCCGGGATATGCCCTGTGGTACCTGTGGGGCATCCGCCATCTGGACGGCGACCGCTACGGCACGCCCACCTTTGTGCCGGAGCACCTGTGGGTACAGAAGCCCGGGCAGGCCTATTGGGGAGATGATCACCATGACTGAGCGCGTTGCGGAGCGGGTTCGCCTGACCATGGCGCAAGCCCTCGTCCGCTTTCTGGATGAACAATATGTGGAAATGGATGGGGTGGAAAACAAGTTTGTCCGCAACATCTTCGGCGTATTCGGTCACGGCTGCGTGGTAGGCGTTGGTCAGGCGCTGAATCAGGGCGGCCATCACATCCGTTTTCTGCAGGGAAAGAACGAACAAAACATGGCGCTGGCGGCAACGGCCTTTGCCAAGCAGAGGAACCGCCGCGAAATCATTCCGTGCGTGTCCTCCATTGGTCCGGGCGCCATGAATATGGTGACGGCGGCAGGCTGCGCCACGGCGAATCGCATTCCTCTGCTTCTTTTGCCCGGCGATACCTTTGCATGCCGTCAGCCGGACCCGGTGCTGCAGCAGGCGGAGTTTTTCCAGAGCTACGGGCAGACAGTCACGGACGCGTTCCGCGGCGTGTGCCACTACTTTGACCGCATCGAGCGCCCTGAACAGCTGATGACGGCGGCGATGCATGCGATGCGCGTGCTGACCGACCCGGCAGAGACGGGCGCTGTGTGCCTCGCAATGCCGCAGGATGTGGAAGGCGAAGCATACGACTATCCCGTGAGCTTCTTTGAAAAGCGCGTGTGGCACATGGATCGCCGTCCTATGACGCAATCTCAGGCAGAACGTGCGCTGGCGGTGCTTCGCAAGGCAAAGCATCCCTTTGCCATTCTCGGCGGCGGTGTGCGCTACAGCGAGGCAGGGCAAGCATTCATTGACCTGTGCGAAAAAGCGAACATCCCCTTCGGCGAGACGCAGGCAGGCAAGGGCACGGTATCCTGGCAGCATCCGCTGAATATGGGCGGTGTGGGCGTTACCGGCGGTAAGGCGGCTAACGTCATTGCACGGGATGCGGATGTGATTCTGGCAGTCGGAACGCGGCTGAGCGACTTCACAACCTCCTCAAAGTGGCTTTTCCGGCAGGATGCGAAGGTGCTCGGGCTGAATATCTGCCCGTTTGACGCCATCAAGATGGATGCCGAACCCCTCATCTGCGATGCACGCGAGGGCTTGACCACCTTGGCTGCCTCCCTGAACGGCTACCGCTCTGCATGGGCAGATGAACCGGCAAAGGCAAGGCGCGAATGGGACGAAATCGTCGATGCGTACTATGCGCAGGAGCTGCCGGATGGGCTGAGCCAGACGCGTGCACTGGGCGAAATCAACCGCTTCATGTCCAAGCACGATATCGCGGTCGGCGCGGCGGGCAGCCTGCCGGGCGATATGCAGCGGCTGTGGCGTGCCGGCGAAACAGGCACGTACCACATGGAATACGGCTTCAGCAACATGGGCTATGAGCCCAACGGTGCTCTCGGCGTGAAGCTTGCAGCACCCGACAGAGAGGTGTACACCTTCTTCGGCGACGGCTCGTACCTGATGGCGCACAGCGAGCTGCTGACCTGCGTGCAGGAGGGGCTTCGCGTTCACTTCTGCCTGTTTGACAACAGCGGCTGGGGCTGCATAGAGAATTTGCAGAACAATCAGGGCAACGACACATTCGGCACGGTCTTCCGCAGGCGGAATCAGGCGACAGGCGAGCTGGATGGCGATGTGCTGGCAGTGAATTTCGCCATGAATGCACGCGCCTATGGGCTGAAGACGTACACCATCCGCACGGTGGAGGAGCTTCGGGCTGCCCTTTCGGACGCGCTGACGCAGGATAAACCGGTGCTCTACGACATCAAGGTCAAGCCGAAGACCATGACGGACGGCTTTGAAAGCTGGTGGCGCGTGGGCGTGGCAGAGGTGTCGACGCAGGCACGCGTTCAGAAGGCATACGAGAATTTGACGGCACATATCCGTGAAACGAGAGATTATTGACGGATCAGAGGAGGAGATTCCTATGAAACTTGATCCCGCAAAGGTGCAGTTGGCCATTGCGCCGATCGGCTGGACGAACGACGATATGCCGGAGCTCGGCGCGGAGAACACGTTCGAGCAGTGCGTGAGTGAAATGGCGCTGGCAGGCTTTACCGGCAGCGAAATCGGCAACAAGTATCCGCAGGACGTGGAGGTGCTCAAGCATAAGCTGGACGTCCGCGGTATGCGCATCTGCAACGCATGGTTCTCGACGCTGTTCACTTCCGAACCCTACGAGGTAACAGAGGCGGCGTTCATCCGCCATCGCGACCGTCTGCATGCGCTGGGCGCAAAGGTCATCGGCGCGAGCGAGCAGGGCAATTCCATTCAGGGTAAGCTGCTGAACATCTTTGGCAGCGACAAGCCGGTTTACACCGAGGAGGAATGGAAGAAGGTCACAGAGGGCTTCAATCGTCTCGGCAAGCTGGCAGCGGAAAAGGGCATGCGCCTGACGTGCCACCACCACATGGGCACAGGCGTGCAGACGGTTGCGGAAATCGACCGCTTCATGGCGGAAACGGATCCGGCGCTTGTCGGGCTGCTCTTCGACAGCGGTCACTTGACGTTTGCTGGCGTTGACCCTGTGCCTGTGCTGAAAAAGTACATCGACCGCGTGTGGCATGTGCACCTGAAGGATGTCCGCATGGAAATCCGCGATCAGGCGCAGCGCGAAGGCTGGAGCTTCCTGACGGCGGTGCGCAACGGCGTGTTCACGGTGCCGGGCGACGGCAATGTGGATTTTGCACCGATCTTCGATACGCTGGCGGAAAATAACTACGCCGGTTGGGTCGTTGTCGAGGCGGAACAGGATCCTGCCAAGGCGAATCCGTTCGAGTATGCCGTGAAGGCGCGGAAGTATATCGCCGAAAAGACCGGACTGTAAAGCTATATCAGGAGGGACGCCGCACTTGTGACGTCCCTCTTCTTGACATACGGAGGATTGTATGACGAATCAGCAGCTGGCGGAGCACTATGTTCCGCGCGTGTTTTTCGATGATGCAGAAACGATTCCGCTGCGCGCGGTCGGCTATACCGTAGCAAGGGAAAACCGGCGGAGCGACTCCTTCCCGAAGCGGATGCTCACGCCGCCGAAGGATGGCATCATGATTGAATATGCCTTCTACTGGGATTATGACATCCAGCACATGTACGATTTGGAGCACGTGTGGGTGATGGCAGACAGCAACGGACAGGTCGTTGATGCGGAAGGAAGCTTCCATGGCAAGTACCTGAAGCTGCTGCCGGATTTGCCGAATGTCCGGAAGGTCGAAAACGACCATGTCAGCGCGTTCTGTCAGCCGGGCAAGCATGCATTTTTGCCGGATGGACAGCTGTGCCGACTCCTGCCGGACTGGCGCGAGGCGTGCAGCACGCAAGCAGGCGGCGGTGTGCTGGTTGGCGGACCGTTCGCAGGGGTCTATCAGCCGACCGAGGAGGACGATGCGCTGTCGGATAAGTATCTGCGCGAAAGGCTGTCCTTCGTGCCGACGCTGTCGTTCGGCAAGGTGATGGCGCCGGAGAAAATTGCGCGCCTTCTGATGCCGTGGGAGGAGCTGAAGCAGTTGATTCCCGGATGGATTCAAGCGGAATGCGACCGCCTGCGGACGATGGAGGAACGGAGGTGAGCATGGTGATGGGGCGACAGTTCAGCCAGCAGCAGGAAACGTGGCTGGAGGAAATGAAGCGGCAAGTCTATACGCCGATCGCGGAGGTGGCATTCGAGGGCTTCACGACGATGAAAAGCTTGACGACCGCGGAGGCAGAGCAGGGGCAATTCGCACCATATCCCGAAGGAACGGCATGGGGTGCATGCTGGGAATACGGCTGGTTCCGTGCAAATTTCCATCTGCCGGCGGAGTGCGCTGGACGCCGCGTTGTCCTTTTGGGCGGTCTCGGCGGTGAACAGCTGTACTATCGCGATGGGAAAGCCATCGGCTCGGTGGATAAGGGACATCCTTATGTGACGCTGACGCGGTGCGCTGAGGCAGGGGAGCAGGTGCACCTGCTGGTTGAATCGTATGCCGGTCATGGCGCTCGGCTGGAGAGCCTCGGGCTTTGCCCGCCGGAGCGTGCAGCGATTCCGCCGGTGCCGGACAGGCAGTGCACGGTGGGCAAGTGCGTCCTCGCCGTGTGGAACGAGGAGGCATATCAGCTGCTGCTGGATGTGTACACGCTGCACCGGCTGATGAAGGTGCTGCCGGAAAAAAGCCTGCGCATGCAGCGCGTTGCGGCGGCGCTTGACCGCTTCACGCACATCGCAGACCCGGAGCTGCCGATGACGGAGCGGACGGAGAGCTTTCGTCAGGCACGGCTGGCTTTGCGCGAGGTGCTCGGCTGCCATAACGGCTCGACCGCGCCGCTGATGTGGCTGATTGGCCAGTCACATATCGATTTGGCGTGGCTCTGGCCGATGGAGGACACGTTCCGCAAGTCGGTTCGCACATACTCCAACCAGATGACGCTGCTGGACGAGTATCCGGAATACCGCTATCTGCTGTGCGAGCCGGCGCTGCTGGACATGCTGAAGCGTCAGGATCACTCGCTGTATCAGCGCGTGCAGGATGCGTGCGCACGCGGTCAGATTCTGCCGGAAGGCGCGTTCTATGTGGAGTGCGACACGAATCTGCCCTCCGGCGAAAGCTTGATTCGCCAGCTCCTTTGGGGAAAGAAATGGTTCAGGAACGAGCTTGGCACGGATACGCAGGTCGGCTGGCTGCCGGATTGCTTCGGCTTCACCGCTGCACTGCCGCAAATCCTGAAGGAGCTGGGCGTGCCGTATTTCGCAACGCAGAAGCTGCAGCGCGCCGACCCGGAATGCGAGCGTTTTCCGTATCACCATTTCATCTGGGAAGGCATCGACGGCTCGGAGGTGCTGGGACTGTCGTTCATGAAGGACAACGGGCCGATTGACCCCGTCTCCTTCAAGGAACGATGGGAGGACAACCGCGTGCAGGAGTCGGAAATCGATACGCTGCTGCATCCGTTCGGCTACGGCGATGGCGGTGGCGGTCCGACACGCGACATGGTTGAAATCAGCCTGCGCCTGAAGGATTTGGAGGGCGTACCGCGCTCACAGTACGGCGGACTGCGCGAATACTTCGAGCACATAGCGGCTGAGGGCGTCAGCAACCGCTGGGTGGGCGAGATGTACCTGAGCTGGCATCGCGGCGTATTCACCTCCCAGCGACGGGCAAAGGCGCTGATGCGGCGTGCGGAATTTGCAATGCATGATGCGGAAGCAATGATGGCGCGTGCGCCGGAATGCTGCACGCAGGAGGACAAAACAGCTTTGCACGAGGCGTGGCGGACGCTGCTGCTCAATCAGTTCCATGATGTGGCAGGCGGCGTTGGCATCCGTCGCGTGAATGAGGAGAACGAACAGCAGCTCCGTCAGGTGATTGCAACGGCCAATGCACTGACAGAAAAGCTCCGCAGGGTGTTCTATGAGATTCATCCGGCAGATGGCGAATGGACGGTCTGCAATCCGCTGCCGTGGACGCGTGCGGAATGGGTGCAGCTTGACGGTAGGTGGCGGTATCTTCATGCACCGGCAGACGGCGCGGCGCAGGTCGCTTTCGACCATCAGCCGGATGATGCACGCTTGCTGCGGACAGAAAGCGGCTATGTGCTGGAAAACCGCTATCTGCATGTCGAGGTGAATGAGCAGGGCGTCATCACGGCGCTGACGGATTTGGAAAATGGACTGTCTCTGATGGCGCAGGGTCAGCGGATGAACGATTGGCGGCTGTTCAAGAACGTGCAGGCAGTCTACGACGCATGGGAGCTTGACCGCGACTGGGAAACGCGGCTTATGCCGGATGCAGTGTCGGCGAAGGTTGAAATTGCGGAGGACACGCCGAGTTGCTGCGCCCTGCGGATTGCGCGGACGTTCGGCAGCAGCAGCGCCATGCAGGTGATGCGCCTGTATGCGTCCTCAAGGCGGATTGACTTCAGCACCCGCATTGACTGGCACGAACGTCATCGGATGCTCAAGACGTTCTTCGAGAGCAATATCATGACGGATAACGCCGTGCATGAGATTCAGTTCGGCTATGTGACGCGTCCGGCGCACAAGTCGACGAAATTCGCGTCCGACCGCTACGAGGTGTGCAATCACCGCTACTCGGCGCTGTGTGAGGACAACCGGGGCTTTGCGGTGCTCAATGACGGCAGCTACGGCATCAGCAGTCAGCGCGGTACGCTGGCACTGACGCTCCTGCGCGCGCCGCTTGTGCCGGATGACACGAACAACCTCGGAGAGCACGACCTGACGTATGCGCTGTATCCCTTTGCTGCACCCTTGGCGGACAGCGGTGTCGTGCAGCAGGGGTATGCGCTGAATCAGCCGCTTATGCTTATGCAGGGACATTGCAATCAGCCGAAGGAAGGCTTCTATACAGAGGGTCAGCAGGTGCTGATTGAGACCATCAAGCCGGCGGAGGATGGCAACGGGATCGTCCTGCGGCTCTATAACAGTCAGCATACGCATGCGAAAACGATGCTTCATCTGCCGTATGAGGCGAAGGTGACGGAATGCGGCATGGCGGAGGAAGGGCAGAAGATGATCGGCGAAAGCAGGACGTTTGAGCTGACATTCGCGCCGTTCCGTGTGCGGACGTTCCGCGTAATAAAGGAGGAATAACGTGAAGAAATTGATTTTGTGCTTTGACTGCGGCGATACGCTTGTGGACGAGGGCACGCAGGTGTTCGCGGACAATGGCGATGTGCTGTCCGCTGAGCCGATTCCCGGTGCGCTCGAGGCGCTGCGTGCATTCCATGAACAGGGCTACCGTCTTGCGCTCGTCGCAGACGGGCGAACCGCATCCTTCCGCAACATCCTGGGGAAGCTGAAGGTGTGGGATCTCTTTGAGACGCACACCATCTCCGAGGAGGTCGGCGAACTGAAACCGAGCCCGAAGATGTTCCATGACGCGAGGCAGAAGCTCGGGCTGACGGAAAGTGACTTCGGGCATATGGTCATGTTCGGCAATAACCGCCTGCGGGACATCAAGGGCGCAAATGGCGTCGGGATGATTTCTGTGCTGCTGGACTACAGCCCGCGGTACGTGAAATCGGCGAGCATGCCCGATGAGGAGCCGACCTATCTGACGAAAACGCCGCAAGAGTGGCTTCCGTTGATTGAAAAGCTGGAAAACGAAGCATAATAAACGCAGGCTGTCCTGAAAAATCGGGGCAGCCTGCCTTTATGTATCAGTTTTTATGCTTCAAACGTCTGGATGCTTTGCAAATCCTCGTTCTTAATCAGCAGACCGGGGAAAATGACGCTGGAGATGACGCCAATGACGGCGGCGATGAGGAACATCGGGCGAATGCCCACAAGGTCGGCGAAGATGCCGCCAAGGAAGGAGGAAATCACGATGGAGACGGCAGATTCAAACGTGTAGAGCAGCGTCTGGATGGTCGTCTTGAACTGCGGCGCGACCATGCGGCTGAGCGTCAGCGAGATGGCGACGCTGTTGAGCATGTTCAGGCAGTTGAGCATCTGAATGGCAAACTGAATCTCCGGCGAGGTGATGAGGTACGTCAGCAGCCAGCGAACAGCGCCAATCATGCCGAGAATGAACAAAATCCGCTTCGTGCCGATTTTGCGGACAAGACGGTCGGCAAGAAACAGGAACGGAATCTCGCACAGCGCACCGGCGGCGAGCATCGTGCCGTACAGCTCATTCGAGCCGTGCAGCGTCTCCGTGAAGTACAGCGAGTAATAGGAGAAGTAGATGCCCTGCACGAGCGTGTACAGCATCATGTAGAGCATGAGCAGGAGAATCGGGCGATTCTTGAGAATGGTGCGCATGGGAAGGTGCTTGCCGCTTTGCCGGCTGTTGTGCCCCTTGAACGGCGGCAGCAGGAAAATCAGCAGGATGTTGAGCAGGCAGAAGGCGGAGAAAACGTAGAACGTCGAAGTGGTGCCGGATGCGGAGATCTGTCCGACGATGTACATGGCGATGGAGTAGCCGATTGCACCCATCATGCGGATTGGCCCGTAATCGTGATGGGACAGCTCGGAATATTCGACGCTCATCGATGTGTTCAGCGACGGCTCGACGCGGCGGCAGATGTAGTAAAGCGAGTAAAGCACCAGAATATAAAGGAAGGACTTGTTCAGCAAAATCAGCGGATAAAGAACGGCTGTAATCAGAATAAGCAGCTGAAGCAGGCGATTCTTGCTGCGGGAGCTGTCCGCAAGGACGCCGAGAAACGGCTGTGCGAGCATGGCGGCGGCTGCCGAAACGCCGGTGATGACGCCGATCATGGACTTGCTCAGCCCGATTTCGTTCAGGTAGATGCTGAAGTAGCTGCTCGTTGTGTCCATCATGAAGAAGGCGAAGTTGAACAGCAGGAGCGAATAATAGGAACGCTTGGAGAAAGATTCTGGCTGCACGAACGGTTCCTCCTTTAACAATCGGAAAACGCTTGGAATGATTATAAATCAAAAATCTAACGATTTCAAGAGAAAAATCAAACATGCCCAAAATGTAATCACATTTTATCCTGCTGAAGCGACGGAATAAAACATGAAAAAAACGGCACAATCCGATAAAATTATGACAATGCAGTAAAAACGATAAAATTATCATCTTAAAATGTGAGCAAAATGTATAAATTCTGCCGAAAATCAAAAAATAAAAATTCGCAAAACCTGTTGACGAAATGGATAAGTTGTGGTATAGTGTTGTTAGGTTCGATGAGCGAAACGCATCCATTCTTGATGAAAGGGAATGCGGCGCGATGACAGAAAAGTTATATACCTTCGGCAAATGGAAGGACGGTGCCAACCAGCTTATGCTTCATTTATCCGAGATGATGACAAGCCATGATGCCCTGATTGACCGCTTGATGGCAGCTCAGGAAACAGACCCGCAAAATCCTGATTTCGGCGGCTTTATTCTTCCTAAGGTGATGATGGTCGAGCCGAGAGAAAGCGGCTTCCGCCTGTCTGATTTGATTATCGGCTATATCTGCAAGGAAAGCTGCCATTATCATGACGAACGCACGGCAGAGGCGATTCGGCGCACGCTTGTGTATATGGAGCGTCATCAGCGCCCCGACGGCTGCTTCGACCTGTCCGGCTGCAATTTTGCATCCCCGCCGGATACCGCCTTCATGACGAATGCGATTTTCAACGCATGGTGGCTGATGGAAAAGCGCTGCGATGCAACCACTGAATGGCTCAAGGCGCCGGTGAAGCGCTTCATCGAGACCTGCGCAGAGGGAATTGCAGCAGGCGGCTTCCATACGCCGAACCACCGCTGGGCGATTTCTGCGTGCCTCAAGTGCGCATGGAAGGCAACGGGGCGCAAGGAGTTCTCCGACCGCGCGGATCAGTATCTGGCGGAAGGGCTCGACATCAACGAGGACGGCGAGTTTGCCGAGCGCAGTGCCGGCAACTACAATCAGGTCAACGATGACCAGATGATCCGGTTGTACATCGGCACGGGCGAAAAGCGCTTCCTTGAGGCGAGCAAGGCGAATCTGGAGATGATGTTCGCTTACATCGACCCCGATGATTCCGTGTTTACGAACAACTCCACCCGTCAGGACAACGGGCGCAAGGTTTATCTGGACACGTATTACATCCTCTTCCTGCTGACCGGCTACTTCCTCAAGGACAAGAAGCTGGCGAGCGCGGCGGAGGTCATGTACGCCACGGCGAAGCGCCACGGCATCGTGTCCAACGGCATCGAATGGCTGCTGCTCTACGATGATCTGGACGGCTACGGGGATGACGAAACCTTTGACACCGTCTGCATGACCAAGTACAGCCGTATGTTCCCTGCGTCCCGCATTGCCCGCACGAGAAACGGCAATTACTCCTGGACCATCATGGAGGATCGTCCGAACTTCCTGTATTTCCAGAGCGGCGCACTGACGATGTATCTGGTGATTTACGCCAACATCTGCGATCGTCGGCATTTCCTCGGCGAGAAGATGGAAGCGATTCCCGGCGGCTATCAGATGAAGTCCCATGCGGCAGGGTGGTATTATAAGCCCTTCTGGCCGAATCTGCCGGCAACGTCGGACTGGTGGGCGATGGATAACCCTCATACCCGTGAAAAGGTGCTGGGGCTGCCATTGGATATGACGGTGAACGTCGCGGATACCGGCGACGGCATTGATGTCGCCATTCATACAGAAGGCATTGACCGGCTGCCCTTCCGCATTGAAGCAGGGGTGCTGCCCTGCATGGTGCGCGGCGAGCAGTTCCTGATGGAGGGCAAGGCTGGGGAAAGCATCATCCTGATGAACGGCGAAGTGGAGCTGAGCAATCAGGCAGGGGATGTGATTACGCTGTCCCCCGGCTTCTGCGAGCATGGGAACCTTGGCCGCTCCACCAATGCTTATCCGCAGAGTCCTGACCACTTCACGCTGTACATGACGGATTTCACCCCCGTTGACCGGGTGATTCATCTGGGCACAAAGCCCTTTGATCCGCGGTCACTGAGAGGAAGCAGCAATCGCTGATAAGACCGATGGAAGGAAAGTGAATGCAAATGAGCAAGATTGCACGTGCAAGCAAGCCGACGCTCAGCGATCGGTTCTCGAAGACGATGCGCGGCTATTGGCGCTACCGCTACCTGATGCTGCTGTTGATTCCGAGCATTGTTGTGCTGCTGATCTTCAAGTATGAGCCGATGTACGGCGTGATCATTGCATTCAAGAACTTCAAGATCAAGCTGGGTATTACCGGTTCACCCTGGTACGATCCCTTCTGGGGCGTATTCGCCAAGGCCTTCGGCAAGCCGGCGTTCTGGCAGGCATTCGAGAACACGGTCATCCTCGGCCTCATGAATTTCGTGATCGGCTTCCCGATGCCCATCATTCTGGCGCTCCTGCTTAACGAGCTGCGCAACGAGCGCTACAAGAAGGTCGTCCAAACCTTCTCCTATCTGCCGCATTTCATTTCGTGGGTTACGCTCTCCGGTCTGTTCATTCAGCTGCTGTCGCCGTCCACTGGTCCGCTTGCGGCGCTGGCAAGGGCGTGCGGCATGACGCCATACTACTTCATGGGCGAGGTCAGCACCTTCCGCTGGGTGCTGGTTGTGACGAACATCTGGAAGAGCGTCGGCTGGGGCTCCATCATCTATCTGGCGGCGCTGTCAGCCGTGGATCAGGAAATGTACGAGGCGGCGCTGATTGACGGCGCATCGCGGTTCCAGCGCGTCTGGTACATCACGCTGCCGTCCATCCTGCCGACCGTGACGGTCATGCTGATTCTCCGCTCCGGTTCCATCCTGAGCGACAACTTCGATCAGGTGTACAACATGATGAACAGCGCCGTGTACCGCGTATCGAACGTGCTGGGCGTCTACACCTACGATCTGGGTCTTAAGAACATGACGAACAGCTCACTGGCGGAGGCAACCGCTGTCGGACTGTTCCGCAATGTGATTTCGCTGGCGCTGGTGCTGATTACAAACGGCATCTCCAAGAAAATCAGCGACAACGGCATCTGGTAAGGAAGGGGGAGGCATGAAATGGTTACAGCCGTGAAGAAGCGTGGGCACAGTGGTCGGATTAAGCGCAGCGTCGGCGAGCATATCTTCGATGTATTCAACGTCATCATCCTTGGCTTCCTGGCGCTGACGATGCTCTATCCCTTCTGGTACGAGCTGGCGCTGTCCCTGGCGGATGCGGAAAAGGTCGCCATCTCGAAGGTCTACATCTGGCCGGAATACCTGAGCCTGGAGAGCTACGCCAACGTGCTTTCCTCCAAGTACATCTATTACGGCTACTTCTGGACGATTGTCCGCACGGTGCTCGGCACTTTGGTGGCGCTGCTTCTCGGTGTCCACTACGCCTACGCGCTGAGCAAGAAGGATTTCCCGAACCGCAATTTCTGGACGACGCTGCTGGTGATTACCATGTTCTTCTCCGGCGGCATGGTGCCGGAATACCTGCTTATCCGCAACCTGAACCTGATTAACAGCATCTGGTCGCTGATTCTGCCCGGCGCCATCAGCGCGTACAACATCACCATCATGCGCAATTACCTGATGTCGCTGCCGGATTCGCTGGAGGAAAGCGCGCGCATCGATGGCGCGAACGATATCCTGATTCTCTACCGCATCATTCTGCCGCTTTCCAAGCCGATTCTCGCCACGGTCGCCCTGTGGACGGCAGTCGGTCACTGGAACGCCTGGTTCGATGCCATGCTCTACGTCCAGGACACGAACAAGCAGGTGCTCGCCATTACGCTTCGCCGCATCGTGCTGCAAGGCTCGAACAGCGTTGTGAGCATGTCCGGCGAGGAGGTCAACACGAACATGACCAGCGACACCATCAAGGCTGCAACCATCATGGTGGCAACGGTGCCCATCCTGTGCGTGTATCCCTTCGTGCAGAAGTACTTCGTCAAGGGCGTTATGGTTGGTTCTCTGAAGGGCTGAGGCTGCGGCGTACCGAGCTGCACTACCCTTCTTGAGCATATAAACAAAGGAGGAGATCCCATGCGTAAACTCGTCTCTCTGGCTGCCATCCTGTGTCTGCTGCTTACGATCGTTGTGATCCCGACGGCATCCGCCGAAACGACGGAAATCGACTGGAGCACCCGGGACAAGGTAACCATTACCTGGACGACCTACTACACCGCACCGCCGACTGAAGACGCCGTCATCATCAAGATGATCGAAGAGCGCTTCAACTGCGATATCGAAATGCTGCCGATCGACGATGCCAACTTCAATGAGGTGCTCAACACCTACATCATGGGCGGCAACGTCCCGGACGTCATCCGTCTGAAGGATCCCAGCCAGTTCTCCGGCTATGTGGATCAGGAAGTGCTGGGCGCCATCGATATGGACACCCTGCGCACCCTTGCTCCGAAGATCTGCGCCGCTATTGACAACTATGCGGACGGCTCCTTCTGGGCATACGGCGCTGTGGACGGCGTGCAGTACGGCATTCCGGCCATCGCTTCCGGCAACATGTTCCATCTGCCGGTCGTCTACAACGAGACCTGGCTGAAGAACCTGAACGCTGAAATCCCGACGACCCTGGACGAGTTCCACGACCTGATGGTTCGCTTCACCAAGGAAGATCCTGACGGCAACGGCGTGGACGACACCTACGGTCTGTCCTCCGACGGTCTGCGCGTGCTGTGGGGCGCTTATGGCGTGAACCCCGGTGCCTGCGACGGCCGCACCGACCACTCCTACTTCCAGCTGCTGGATGGCGAAGTGCAGTATGCCGCAACGTCCAACCAGTACAAGGAAGCCCTGAAGGTTGCTCATGAATGGTACGTGGAAGGCATCATCGATCCGGAATTCGTCACCGGCGAGAACACCGGCGGCTACTGGGCAATCTCTCACAGCATGGTCAATCACCGCATCGGCATGACCGTCCGTGGTAACTACTATCACTGGGTGATGCCTGGTCAGTATCAGGTTTACGACACCGAAGGCAACCTGATCGACTGCGAAGCCGGCAACGTGGCCAAGGAATTCCTCGCGGTCAACCCCGACGAATCCGTCGTGCTGGGTCAGCCTGTTGAAGGCCCCTACGGCGCGGGCGTGAAGAGCTGGAACATGCTGGCTCAGTTCTACTGCTTCTCCGAGAGCGCAACCTCCAACCCCGACAAATGGGAACGCATCTGCGCCATCATGGAATTCATGGATCGTCAGTATTCCGACGACGTGGAAACCTACACCAGCTGGTGGGAAGACGTCTATGGCGAAGTGAACAACTACTGGTACTGGCAGGATCCTGAAAACCACATTGCGTATACGACCGACGCTTTCCGTGATAAGTATCCGGAATTCGCTTCTGTTGACGAGTATGGCCCGACCCAGTGGGGTCCCCAGCTTGCCATCCTGCTGCCGACCCGCGGCAACCTGTGGGCGGAAAGCATCCACTATGACGAGAAGGGCATCGTGAACCTGGTGCAGTTCTCTCTGCCTCTGATGGCTGAATATCAGAGCAACCTGACCCATCTGAAGGACACCTGGATGATCGACTTCATCACCGGTGCGAAGGATGTTGACGCTGATTGGGACGCTTATATTAATGAAATGAACGCCTCCGGTCTGCAGGAAATGGTTGACGAAGTCCGCGAATGGTACGCATCCGCCACGAAGTAAGACGGTTTGCAGATTGCGATTCGCTAATCCCTGCAAAGTAAACATGGGCACCGCACGGTCAGCAATGGCTGTGCGGTGCTTTTTGACTGCCTAAAAAAGATTCATATAAGAGGAAAGGCAATAAGCAATTTGAATTTAAATGGAATTGTCGGGAAAAAATCTTCCCTGATTATACGAATAAAGTTGACATAATCTTAACTATGTGATATAATAAACGATAGCGAGCTTGCTTGATGCAGAAAAAAGCGAGCAACTGCAAAACAAAATGGAGGGAATCATTCTATGGATATGAACACGAGTCGCCGCGACTTTTTGCGTACGACCGGCAAAGGCCTGCTTGGCGTTGCCGTTGCTTCTGTGCTGCCTGTCGGGCTGAGCACTGGCGTTGCCGAAGGAGAAATCGAAGCTCCTGCTTGGCCCTGGAAGTGGGAAAAGCTGGATCCGCAGGAGGTCATGGAAGCCGGTTATAAGGCGTTCTATTCTCACGGCGGCTGCTGCGCCGGTGCGTTCGCTGCCATCATCGAAACGCTGGCGGCCAAGTATGGCTACCCGTACAATCAGTTCAATGCCCGCATGTTCGCCAATGGTGCCGGCGGCTACGGTCAGCAATCCCTGTGCGGCTCTTTGGGCGGCTGCTGCGCAATCTTCGGTCTGTTCTGCGAGGGAACCGAAGCTGGTCAGCTGCGCAATGAGCTGTATGCATGGTACAAGGAAAAGCCCTTCCCGGAATATCAGCCTGAGTTCAAGGCGCCCACGACGACCGTGGCAGGCTCTGTGGAATGCCGCGATTCCGTGAACAAGTACATGGACGCTACCGGCTTCACCATGGCGGACGATGGCCGCAAGGCTCGCTGCGCTGCCGTGACGGGCGAAACCGCTGCGAAGGCCGTTGAAATCCTGAATGTGCACTTCGGCTACAGCGAGGCTGTTGCGGAGACTGAAACCGAGGAAGAGACCACGGCCGACAACGAGTTCATCGGCGAGGCGACGAGCGAAATCGGCGGTCCGATCAAGGTGAAGGTCACCATGGATGGCGACAAGATTGCCAAGATCGAAGTGCTGAGCCACAACGAGACCGCAGGCATCTCTGATCCTGCCTTCGCGCTGGTGGACAAGATGGTCGAGAATAACTCGACGGCTGTCGATACGGTGACCGGCGCAACCAAGACGAGCGAAGCGCTGATCGCTGCTGTCAACGATGCTCTGGCCAAGGCTGGCAGATAATTTCATACGCACACAAAAAGCCCTCAGGTGGTTTGCGCCGCCTGAGGGTGTTTTTATCGGGCATCAAGGACGGATAATTCCGGCAGAAGCTTCAGGATGATCAGCTCGCACGGGCAGCGAAAGCGCGGCACGAAGGTTGAATTGGTTACGCCGCGGCTGACAAACAGACGGTTGCCGCAATAGAAGCCGCTCGTTAGCTTCGGCAGCAGCCCCTGACCGGGTGCGTACAGCCCCTGCGAGCCGATGCGCATCTGTCCGCCGTGGGCATGACCGGAAAGCGTCAGGTCGATGGCGTAGGGGGCAATCAACGAAGGAAACAGCTCCGGGTGATGGCAGAGCAGCAGCTTGAAACCAACCTGTGAAGCCATGTCGGCAAGGAAAGGACGCTTTGCCTGCAGCTGGCTGCTGCAATCCGACGCAGCCTTGTCGCGGAGGACGCTGCTCAATCCACCCAGCACGATGCCGCGAAAATCGACAAACAAATCATCGAGAATGACGGCGCCGCTTTGTTCGGCAAGCGGCCAATAGGCTGCAATATCCTTCAAGCGGCGCTCGTGATTGCCGATGTTATAGAACGTCGGGGCGATTTTGACGGCTTCGTGCAGGAAGGTCAGCGCATTGTGCCACCCGTGACGGCGATGCCGATGGACAAGGTCGCCGCCGATGAGGATGGCATCGCAGCCGTGCAGCAGCGGCAGCACATCCTTGACATTGCCGTCATGAAAGTCCGCAACGAAGGCGACTGTCAGCGGCTGGGTGATTTTTGGCGAGCGAACGATCGCTTCGGTGCGCTTAATCATGATGCTTCCTCCGCATCAGCAGGATGCCGAGCACAATCAGCACGAGGGACACGCCGTACCAGACGCAGCCGAGCAGCAGAAGCATCCGTTGCCCCTGCACGAGCGCGATGGCAGACAACTGCGAAAGCATACCGGGCAGATTGAGAAGCAGCATGGGCACGGACAGCAGAACCGCACTGGTGCCGGATGCCAGCAGAATCGAAGGGAGATGCTTCCGGACGCAGCGGAAGAGCATCAGCAGGGAGGAAAGCAGCAGGCAGACGATGCCGGTCAGCGCGGCCGCATGGAAAATCGACGGCAAATCAAGCATCTGACCTGCAATGCCGGCGACAAGCTCGGAAATGCTTGCGCGCAGCGGAAAGACAGAAAGGCGAATCAGCTGGTTGAAGGCGTACACGATCTGGTCGCGTGCAGTGGAGCGTCGAAGCGCCTTTTCGACCGTGCTCTGAAAGCCGGCGTCCGCCATGACGAGCGTCAGCGTCTCCTGACTGTCGAGCGGGTCGGGTGCGCCTTCCGACAGCATGTCACTGGTGCGCCAGCAGTCGTGCCAGTATGCGGCAAGCGTCTTTGTGTATGTGGACGCGGCGTTGTCAAGCAGGGTCATCGTGTCGTCCGTCAGGGCGTATTCCGCTTGAATCGCGGCGGCGGACGCATCAATCCGCTGTTGACTCTGCTCGTTGGCGGCAGACAGGATAGATTCGGCGAAAGGCTCGGTTGTTGTAAGCACGAACAATCCGCAGAGCATGGCTGTCAGCAGGGCAAGCACGGTCAGCAGTGACAGCAGGAATCCCGTCAGCGCATGAGAAACGTGGTTCTTTGTGCTCATGCGATCACCGCCAGCTTCAGCACTGCGAAAACAAGGTCGCGTCCGCCGAGAAGGAGTGCTGCGGACAGCGCCGCCGCCAGCAGAAACGCCGGAATCAGCAGAAGCGCTGCATATTTCAGATTTGACATGGAAGTTCCTCCTGTTTGTTTAATGATGCCTTGTGCTTTCCCTCGTGCGGCGGCGCTTCTTCTGCACCTGCTCCGCCTTGGGCGCTTCACCCTTAAGCGACAAGAGCTGGTCGCGCAGCTTCGCGGCACGCTCGAAATCAAGCGCCTTCGCGGCGGACAGCATCTGATCCTCGATCTGCTTCATCAGCGCGGCGCGTTCGTCCTCGCTCATGCCGGCAGGGGCGCTTTCCTCTGCCTTCTTGGTGATTTCAAGCACCTGATGCACGGCGTTGCGCACCGATTCAGGCGTGATGCCGTGGATGCGGTTGTATTCCTCCTGAATGGCACGGCGGCGGTTCGTTTCGCTGACGGCGCGCATCAGGCTGTCCGTCATGACATCGGCATACATGATGACGCGCCCATCGACATTGCGCGCGGCGCGACCGATGGTCTGCACGAGCGATGTTTCTGAGCGCAGGAAGCCCTCCTTGTCCGCATCGAGAATTGCTACGAGCGACACCTCCGGCAGGTCAAGTCCCTCGCGCAGGAGGTTGATGCCCACCAGCACGTCGTATTCGCCGAGCCGAAGCCCGCGGATGAGCGCCATGCGATCCATGGTCGTGACGTCGCTGTGCAGGTAGCGGACGCGGATGTCCATGCCCTGCAAATACTCCGTCAGGCTCTCTGCCATGCGCTTTGTCAGCGTTGTCACCAGCACGCGCTGCTTCTTCCCGACTGTGCGGTGGATTTCGCCGACCAGATCATCCACCTGACCGGTCGCCTTGCGCAGGATAATTTTCGGGTCGAGCAACCCCGTCGGGCGGATGATTTGCTCGACAATCTGTCCGGCCTGTGCAAGCTCATAGGGTCCTGGCGTGGCGCTGACGTAAATCGTCTGTCCGATGCGCTGCTCAAATTCTGCGAACAGCAGCGGCCGGTTATCAAACGCTGACGGCAGCCGGAAACCGTATTCGATCAGCTGCTCCTTGCGGGCGCGGTCGCCGTTGTACATGGCGCGAATCTGCGGCACGGTCACGTGGCTTTCGTCGATGAAGCACAGAAACCCCTTCGGAAAATAATCAAGCAGGGAATAGGGCGCGTCGCCGGGCTTTCTGCCGTCAAAGTAGCGGGAGTAGTTCTCGATGCCGCTGCAATAGCCGATTTCGCGCATCATCTCGATGTCGTAATTCGTGCGCTGGGTGATGCGCTCCGCCTCGAGCAGCTTGCCCTCTGCGGTAAACTTGTCCGCCTGCTCCTTCAGGTCGCGCTCGATGGCGGCGATTTTTTCCGGCAGATTCGTCTGATCGGTCGCATAGTGCGTTGCCGGGTACACGCTGGCATGCTCAAGGGAAGCGAGCGTGTGACCGGAAACGACGTCAAACTCCTGCACGCTTTCGATTTCGTCACCGAAAAATTCGATATGCAGCCCATGCTCCTTGTCGCCGGCGGGGATGATTTCCAGCACATCGCCGCGGACGCGGAAGGTCCCGCGCTCAAATTCGATGTCGTTGCGGACGTACTGGATGGCGATGAGCTGGCGAATCAAGTCGTCGCGGCTGACTGCCATGCCCGGTCGCAGCGACACCATCTGTCCCTCGTATTCGCTGGGGTCGCCCATAGAGTAGATGCAGCTGACCGATGCAACGATGATGACATCCTTCCGCTCGCGCAATGCAGCCGTGGCGCTGTGACGAAGCCGGTCGATTTCCTCGTTGACGGCGGCATCCTTCTCGATGTAGGTGTCTGAGGAGGCAATGTACGCCTCAGGCTGATAATAATCGTAATAGGAAACGAAATATTCCACGGCGCTGTCTGGAAAAAAGGCACGGAATTCCGAGCAGAGCTGTGCCGCGAGCGTCTTGTTGTGGGCGATGACGAGTGTAGGACGCTGCACGCGTTCAATGACGCTTGCCATGGTGAAGGTCTTGCCGGAGCCGGTGACGCCCAGCAGCACCTGCCCCTTCATGCCGTCCTGCACGCCGCGTGTGAGCGCCTCGATGGCCTGCGGCTGGTCACCGCTGGGCTGGTAGGGCGCCTTGAGCACGAATTTGCCGGTCAGATCCTTGTCTGCCATCATTGCGCCTCCTTACTGCTCACGGATAAGACCGTTGGCATATGCCTCCGCAAGCGCCTGCAAATCCTCGATGACGGCGCGATGCTCCTGCCCCTCGTCTGTGTCGCCGATGAGGATGCGGCGCGGCGCGGTGTAGATGCGTTCGCTGGAGCTGGCGATATCCTCATCCTCGTGAATCGCCTTGTCAACGCTCTCGAACGGCTGATGCGTCCGAAGCGTCATGCCGTGACTGTTGAACACGAGCGTGTAGCCGGCGATGCCTGTTCGCTGATGATACGCGCTGCAGAATCCGCCGTCAATGACAATCAGCTTGCCGCCGCCCTTGACCGGATTTTCCCCCTCGATGGTGCGGACAGGCACATGACCGTTGACGATGTGGCAACCCTCATGATTCAGCCCGAATTCGGACAGGATGCGGTCGACGACGGCGGCATCATTGATGAGACGGTAGTAGGGGTTCTTGATCTCTGCATGGGTGGCAGGGTCGGAGATGTACAGCCGCTCGAAGGTCGTCATGGCGCTTCGACCGTAAATGGGGGACATGGCGCCGCACCACAGGTACCACAGGAAATCCTGACCGACCTGACGCTGCCATGAGCCCTCCGGGGCGAAGTAACCCATGCGTGCGCAGCGGTCGCAGCAGTCAAACCAGCGCTTGCCGCTGTAATCCGCATCCCAGAAGCGCACGGATGCGAAGCTGCCGTCCTCGTTCATCGGTACGGCACCGTGATAGAGCAGGTTGCCGTTTACGCAGTGGTAGACAGAGCCCTGCGAATACAGGAATTGCACGTGCTTTTGCAGCTTCTCGCTGTTCTTGAAGTCGCGCACGAGTGCCGAAATGATGTCCTCCTCGCGCGGAATCAGCTTTTCAGGCGCTTCCGGCTGCACGGTCGGGAAGTCGCAGTCCAGCAGGGGATACTCGTTCTCGCCGCAGCGAACCATCCCGCGGGCAAAGTCAATTTTGTGCAGGTAGTCGCGCTCCTGCATGTTGAAGTCGGGATTGCGCGCGATGACGGCGGATTCCAGCTTGAACATCAGCACCGTGACCGCCTTGTGCATGCGGGCAACGCGCGTCAGGTTGACGGGGCGCGTGTCGGTCGCATTCGGGTCGGCATGCGGCATCCAGCGCGTAAGGTCGCTTTCGCTGTAGTATTCCTCCGCGTAGTGCTCCAGGCAGCGCAGCGGAATGCCGTAGCCTCGTTCAAGCGTGTCAACGTTGTTGTAGGCAAGCGTCGTCTTCAGCACGGTCAGGATACAAAGCGGACTGCCTGCCGCCGCGCCCATCCAGACGACATCGTGGTTGCCCCATTGAAAATCCACATCATGATAGGCGTAGAGCGTTTCGAGAATCATGTCCGGACGCGGTCCGCGGTCAAACAGGTCGCCGACAATGTGCAGCTGGTCAACCGCAAGGCGCTTGATGACGCCGCACAGCGCAGCGATGTACTGGTCTGCCATGCCGCAGCGAATCATGCCGGCGATGATTTCGCCATAATACAAATCCTTGTTGTGATCCTCGAAATGCGCGTGCAAAAGCTCGTCGAGGATGTGTCCGCATTCCTTGGGCAACACGGCGCGAACGTGGCGACGCGTATGCTTACTGGATACAAGGCGGCAAAGGTCAATCAGCTGCAGGAGGACACGCTTATACCAGCCATCGAGGTCATCGTGGCGGCTCTTGAGCTCCGGAAGCTTCTCCGCAGGGTAGTAAATCAGCGTTGCAAGGTCAGCACGCTCCTGCGCGGATACGGTGTCGCCGAGAAGAAGGTCGATTTTTTCGCGGATGACGCCGGATGCGCTGTTGAGGATGTGGATGAAAGCCTCATGTTCGCCGTGAAGGTCGCTCATGAAGTGCTCCGTGCCCTTTGGCAGACGCAGCAGCGCCTCGAGACGGATGATTTCACTGTATGCCGCGAGGGCAGACGGATATTTTTCTGCCAGCAGCTCGAGATGGCGTAGACGCTCCGGCGTATATTCCTGCATGGTGCTGACCTCCTTAAGCGCAGATAATCCCTAATAAATCATAGCATGTTTGATGAAATTTGTAAAGCAAGCGGCACGCGGAAGCCAGCATGAAAGAGAAGTCAACGCCGTCGCGAAACGGGTCAAGGGGGGACTTCGTCCCGTTTCCTGTCCCTTGCAGGGTGCAGGGACAGCGTCCCTGCTGGGGTTTGGGGCAAGTCCCAACAAAACGGCATCAGTCTGCCATGCAGACGCACTCAACCATTCAGTTGCTGGCAGCGAAGCGTCTCTGCCAGCAACTCAAAGCAGTTGCGCTAATCGAACAGCCGCTTTGGAAAATCCATGATTGAATGAATCATATTGCTGCATGCATTTCACGCCATGGAGTGAGCGGCAGCTTTCCAATCATCCCTGCCCCCTCAATTTTCATAGTCGCTTTGTAATGTAACTTCTTCATTGATGCGTCATAACTTGAGGACATGTATTCAATGAAGGAATTATCTTGACAAAAGTGATAAATTGTGATACTTTTTTAGTAGATATTCAATAAAAAAGGGGGCGGCAGGCGATGCTGGCTTATTTTCAAGGTGTCTTTATCGACCTTCAGTACGGCGTCGGCTATATCATCACAAAAGTCCTGTTTGTGATCGGTACGGTGTTGCTGCTGAGCGAACTGAAAAAAGATGGAAAGTCACTTCTGATCAAGGCTGTGGAAATCGTCATCAGCATCTGCCTGTATTTTCTGCTGTCTGCGGCTTGCGATGCCGTCATGAAAAGCTTTTCCGATCTTTCATGGCATGTTGACATGGCGCTGTTTCTGATTGTCTACTGCCTGATTTGCAGTCCTTATGACGCGCGTGCCTGCATCGTTCGCGGCTCGACCTTTTTCGCCGGACTGGTGGTCATGCTGCCCATTTCTGAACCCATCGGCGAATGGCTTCAGAGCATCAATGAATCGTGGTTTGCATGGGGACAATACCTGACGCCGACCATCATGGCAGTCATGATTGCAACAGAGGTCTGGTATCTGCGCCACTTTGCCTTTGACACGGGCAGCATGGTCGGCATGTCGTGCGTGCTGGCACAGCTTGCTATTTCCGGCATCACCGTTGTCGTAGAAATTGCGGCAGGGTATTTCATGGTTGACAAGGCGTTTAAGGTGATCATCAGCGTCGGATTATGGTTTATCGGTTTGCTGACGTACTACATGTTCCACACCATCGTGATCGGCACGGAAGAAAATCAGCGGCTGCTGGCAATGAAACAGAAGGATGAGATGGAGCGTGAGAAGTACCAGACGAACATCATCAACTACGAGGAGCTTCGCACCATCCGCCACGAAATCAAGAATCACAATTTCTACATGAAGGCGCTGCTTGATGAAGGAAAATTGGACGAAATGCGTCAGTATCTGGACAAGGTGACGGCGCAGGGCACGAAGTTCCTCAAGACATATGACAGCGGCAACTACGCCATCGACGTCGTCATGACGCATGAGCTTGCGGCGGCGAAGAACCATGGCGTCACCATTCAGTCGGTCATTATCGTACCCAAACGGCTGCCGTTCTCGGATGATGATATTTGCTCGCTTCTGTCCAACCTGTTGGAAAACGCTATCGAGTCCGCTGCAAAATCCGGCAGGGAGCAGCCTGTCGTGCGCATCACCGCGATGCCTAAGCAGGAGGTGCTGCTCATCCGCGTTGAGAATCCGGTTGACCCGTCCGTTTCGGCACGGCGGCAGCTTTCACTGGAGACAACGAAGGAAAACAACCGGAACATGCACGGCTTCGGGACGAAAATCATCCGCCGGATTGCGGAGAAATATAACGGCTCGGTCAAGTACAGCCTGAAGGATGGGCAGTTCGTGGCAGATGTGATGCTGGAGCTGCCGGAGGAAACGGAAAAGAAGAGCTTCGCGCTGGAGGAACATGCATGAATCGTTGGAATATCGCCATCTGCGATGATGAGGAGGCTGCGCTGAGCATCCTGTCATCCTCGCTGCAGGGCGCGTTTCGCTCGCACAATGTCGAGGTCGCCATCGACACGTATACCCGCCCGCGCGTCATGCTCGCGCAAATGAAGAGCACAAATTACGACCTGCTTTTCCTCGACATTGAAATGCCCGGTCTGTCCGGCATCGACGTCGCGCAGCAGCTCCGCCATGACGGCAATCTGGTGGATATCATCTTCATTTCAAACCGCGAGGATCTCGTTTTCGATGCGCTGCGGGTCAATCCGCGTGGCTTCATCCGCAAGACGCGCTTCATTCAGGATGTTGCCGGCGTCATCGACACCTATTTTGCCTACCGTAACGATAAGACGCAGGAAAAGGTGCTTGTCGTGCGCCAGCGCGATCAGGTGCTGCACATCTCCCTTGAAAAGCTCAAGTACATCGAGGGCAGCGGCAAAAAGCAGCTCGCTGTTACAGTCGACCGTGAGGAGCCGATTGAGATGAACAAGAGCATGCAGGAGCTGGAGGAGGAATTGTCCGGCTTCGGCTTCCTGCGCATCCACAAGGGCTATTTGGTGAATTACCGCTTCATTCGCCGCATCGGTGAGGATGAGGTGGTTCTCACGGACGACCAGCGTCTGCCGGTCAGCCGCCGCAAGCATCAGGAGGTTCGTGAGCAGTACATGGAATGGATGCAGCAGGAAGGCTCGGTTATGCTGTGATACAGGAAAGGCAGGAGCGCCAAAATCCATGCTCCTGCCTTTGCTTTATGCATCGCCGTTGAGCCAGAAAGCGGGCTTCACCGCGAGCGTCTCATGCTCGGTATCGATGTCCATGACCATCAGCGACTTTTCGCCCGACACGCGCTTCTTCAGCGGCTTTGCGGTTGACATGACGAACGTCATGCCGACAACCTCGACGTTGAACTCGCGCATCAGGTCAATCATGCCCTTGGCCGTGCCGCCGCCCTTCAGGAAATCGTCGACAATCAGGCATTTTGTCCCTTCCTTGACCGCACGGCGCGAAAGGCTCATCGTTTCGATATGTCCTGCCGTGCCGGACACATAGTTGATATTCACCGCGCTGCCTTCGTAGACCTTCGAGGAGTGGCGTGCGATGACAAGCGGAACGCCCAGCGCGTGCGCCGTTGCATAAGCGACCGGAATGCCCTTTGTTTCCATCGTCAGCACAAAATCCGGCGCGGCGGCGTAATATTCGGTTGCCATGATTTCACCCATGCGGGTGACGATGTCCGGCGTAGACAGAATGTCGCTGTAATAAAGGAAACCGCCGGGAAGAATGCGATCCTCCTCGCTCAGCCGCTGACAAAGCTCGCCGATGAACTTGCGCGCCTCGGGACGGCGTACCTTTGTGCGGTAGCGAACGCCGCCAGCCGCGCCGGTTACCGTCTCCAGCTCACCAAGACCGAACTCGGCAACCACATCGCGCAGAATGTCGATGTCCTCGCTCATTGTGGATTTGGCTGCGCCGAACAGGTCGCAGAAGTAAGATAGCGTGAAAATCTGATTGGGGCTTGCCGCGAGAATCTTCATCATGGCGCTCATGCGCTCGTTGCGGCGGATCTTATCCACTGGCTGATCGCTCCTTTGTTGACATTCGGATGACATTATTTTTCGGATTTCCTCACGAAAACCCAACCAGTCTGCATTATATCACAAATCTACGAATGATGGAAGAGCTTTACACGAAAAAAGTTCGGTTTTTTCGAGGAGCGAAAACACGAAAATATCCGAAAATTTACAAAGCGATTGAAAAACGTGTGTTACGCTATTGCTTTTTCTCAAAAATATAGTATAATAATTTATGGACATGAATCAAGGAGGTGGTTCACATGAAGTCCGTAAACATCAAGCTGAACCTGATGACAGACGGTGCCAAGTTCGTCCAGATCGTTGGTGCATATCCGTACGACATGGATCTGCGCAGCGGCCGTCACGTGGTTGACGCGAAGTCCATTCTGGGCATCTTCTCCCTCGACTGGAGCAAGCCTGTCACGATGGAAATTTACTCCGACGATTGCGACGATCTTCTGGCTGAAATCAAGCCGTTCATGGCGTAAGTCAGGGCTGCTCAGCTGGAACTACAGCCTCAGGCGGAAGCGTCTGAGGCTGTATGCCTGTCGATATAGACTTTTGAGGGCTGTTGCAGAAAGCTGCGGCAGCCCTGTTATTTTGCGGCAAAGGAGGGAGCCCATGCAGCGCAGGAGCATACCGGATGCGGAGAATCGCCTGCTGATTCTTTATGCGCTCAAAGCCATCGGACCGATGACGGACCATCAGCTGCTTGTCGTCATGGCGGACACCGATCTGATGAATTACTTCACGCTGCAGCTGACGCTCTCCGGTCTCGAAACCGACGGCAAGGTCTGCCGATGCGCAGAGGGAATAGATGCGCCGCTCAGGCTGACCGATGCCGGACGCTATCTGCTGTCGAGCTTCGAGACGCGCATTCCGCAAAGCCGCAGGACGCAAATCGACACGGGCGCTGCAAAATGGCAGGAGCGCTTCCTGACCGAGCAGATGGCATCCGCCGAGCTCTACGCCCTGCCGACAGGGGAGACAGGACTGCACCTGCGGATTGTTGACCATCAGAAAATTATCCTTGACCTTTCGTTTCGGCTGCCGGAGGGACGGACGATTGATCGCCTGTCACAGCGCTGGCAGACGTGCATGAATCAGGCGTACCTGCTGCTGCTCTCGGCGCTGAGCACGGTGCAGACGGAGCATCCGTCGCTGCCGGAGGGATGCAGCACGACGCAGGTCGGCGAGGCGGAATGGCTGATGACTGCATGCGACCATGCATCCCAGCCGACCATTACGCTGCTGCTGAGTCTGCCCGGCGAGGAGCTGGCAAAAACGTGCGCCGCCTCGTTTCAGCTGCTCGGCAGTGCCATTCGCGACATGATGCTGGCGCTGCTGGACGGTGCGATTTCGGAATAATGGCAGTTCATTCTGAGTACATATTCTTTCATTAGAATAAGAATGCTTATTTTGATGGAGGGAAGGATTCCGAATGATCAAAGTGCTTGTCTGCCTGCTGGCAGGCATTGGCGCCGGACTTGGCACGGGCTTTGCCGGCATGAGCGCTGCCGCGGTGATTTCGCCGATGCTGATTACATTCCTGCAGATGGAGCCGTATCAGGCTGTCGGCATCGCGCTGGCGAGCGATGTGCTGGCGAGTGCCGTGAGCGCATGGACGTACGCGAAAAACAAAAACATTGATATCCGCAACGGTCTGCTGATGATGGCAGCCGTCCTGCTGTGCACGGTGCTGGGCAGCTATCTTGCAAGCCTCCTGCCGAGCCAGACCATGGGCGGCTTCAGCGTATTCATGACGATGCTGCTGGGCATCAAGTTCATCGTCCGACCGGTTATGACGACGCGCGAGGCAATGACAAGCGTGTCGCAGAAGAAGCGCGCGGTGCAGTCGCTGCTGTGCGGCAGCCTGATCGGGCTGATTTGCGGCTTTGTCGGCGCAGGCGGCGGCATGATGATGCTGCTGATTCTTACGACCGTCATGGGCTATGAGCTCAAAACCGCTGTCGGTACGAGCGTGTTTATCATGGCGTTTACCGCGCTGACCGGCGCTGTCAGCCACTTTGCCATCGGCGGTGCGCCGGATGTCGCCACGCTGGTGCTCTGCATCGTCTTCACGCTGATTTTTGCGCAGATTGCCGCGAAAATTGCAAACAAAGCGAAACCTGCGACGCTCAACCGCGTCGTCGGCATCATCCTGACGGTGCTGGGCGTTGTGATTTTGGCAGTACAGCAATTCGCATAATCAACTTATGCAGTAAAAATACACCATCATGCCGAGGAAGAGAGAATTTACATCTTGTCCTCGGCTGTTTTCTATGCTATAATAAATAAAGGTGTGCTTAGCGCCGCTTTTTGTGTGCCTAAGATTCGCCGAATGAATCGGATTTTCCGGATGACACACGGGAAAAGGCTGCGGAATGTTCTGCTTTTGCCCGACTGCGTGGTTCGGAGCGCCGAATGTGTTTGCAATCGTCGTGCATGAATATTCATGCGTGATTGACAAAAAGTGATGGAGGATATCGACGCGATGAAACATCTGCTGAAGCTTCTGGACCTTTCCACGGAAGAAATTACGGAGCTGCTCGATCTGGCTGACCGCCTGAAGGCCGAAAACAAGGCCGGCGTGACGCATCACCTTCTCAAGGGCAAGACGCTGGGCATGATTTTTGAGAAATCCTCCACCCGCACGCGCGTCAGCTTTGAAACGGGCATGTACCAGCTCGGCGGACATGCGCTGTTCCTCTCCAGCCGCGATTTGCAGATCGGCCGCGGCGAGCCTGTGCAGGACACTGCGCGCGTGCTGAGCCGCTATCTGGACGGCATCATGATTCGCACCTTCGCGCAGGAGGAGGTCGAGACGCTTGCCAATGTCGGCAGCATCCCGATTATCAACGGTCTGACGGACTTCTGCCATCCCTGTCAGGTGCTGGCGGATTTGCAGACCGTCCGCGAGCATAAGGGCAAAATCGAAGGGCTGAACATGTGCTATATCGGCGACGGCAACAACATGGCGAATTCGCTGATTGTCGGCTTCCTCAAGATGGGGGCGCATGTGTCCATTGCCTGCCCGAAGGCGTATCAGCCTGACGCACAGGTGCTTGCCTTCACCGAGCAGTATCCGGGCAAGTTCTTCATGACCGAAGTGCCGCTGGAGGCAGCGAAGGACGCTGATGTCATCTTCACCGACGTGTGGGCATCCATGGGTCAGGAGGAGGAAAAGGTCATCCGCGAGAAGGCGTTCCGCGGCTATCAGGTGAATGCGGAACTGCTTGCTGCCGCGCATCCGGGATGCATGGTGCAGCATTGCCTGCCGGCGCACCGCGGTGAGGAAATCACGGCGGATGTGTTTGAAGCGCACGCAGATGAAATCTTCGACGAGGCGGAAAACCGACTGCACGCGCAGAAGGCTGTCATGGTGGCAGTCATGGCGGACAAGAAGGATTGATTTCCAGAAAATCTATGGAGGAGACGTGCATGAAGGGCTACTTGCTGCTGGCCAACGGTCAGCTCTACGAAGGCACGCTGATGGGCGCCGCGAAGCCGGTCATGGCTGAGCTGGTGTTCACCACTGCGATGACAGGCTATCTTGAAACGCTGACAGACCCTTCCTACGAAGGTGAAATCGTCATCCAGACATTCCCCACCATCGGCAATTACGGCGTGATTCCGGAGGACTTCGAGTCCCGTATGCCGCGGCTGTCGGCGTATATCGTCCGTGAACTGTGCGATGCGCCAAGCAACTTCCGCTGCCAGGGAAAACTCGATGACTTCCTGAAGGCGCATGACATTCCCTGCCTGACGGATGTTGACACGCGCGCGCTGACCCGCACCATCCGCAGTGCCGGCGTCATGAATGCTGCCCTGCTGACGGAAAAACCGGAAAATCCGGAGGAAATCTGTGCTCAGCTGCGCAATCTGCCGTTCCATCCGTCCATTCAGGATGTGACGTGTGACGGCGTTCAGCCGCCGAAGAAGCCGGGCAGGCACAATGTCGTCCTGTGGGACTTCGGCGCGAAGCTGAACATTCAGCGGGAGCTGGAAAAGCGCGGCTGTGCGGTGACTGTTGTTCCGGCGGATACAACGGCGAAGGACATTCTCGCGCTGAATCCGGACGGTCTGATGCTCTCCAACGGTCCCGGCGACCCGGCCGACAACACGGCGGTCATTGCTAACCTGCGCGAGCTGATGCGCCGCCACATCCCGACGTTCGGCATCTGCCTCGGTCATCAGCTGCTGGCGCTCAGCCAGGGCGCAAAGACGGTGAAGCTCAAGTATGGTCACCGTGGCGCGAATCAGCCCGCGAAGGACGTCAAAACCGGTCTGTCCTATATGACGAGCCAGAATCATGGCTTCGCGGTCGATACGGACACCCTGCCGGACAACGCGTCCCTGCGCTTCATCAACGGCAACGACGGCACCTGCGAAGGCATTGACTACACGGATATGCCGGCGTTCTCCGTCCAGTTCCATCCGGAAGCATGCGGCGGTCCGCTCGACACGCGCTTTCTGTTTGACCGGTTTATCGCCATGATGGGAGGGAATAAGGAATGCCGCTGAATCCCGATTTGCACAAGGTAATGATTATCGGCTCCGGTCCGATTGTCATCGGTCAGGCTGCAGAATTTGACTATGCAGGCTCGCAGGCGTGCCGCGCACTGAAGGACGCCGGACTTGAGGTCGTTCTCGTCAACCCGAACCCTGCGACCATCATGACCGACCATGCATCGGCAGATCACATCTATATTGAGCCGCTGACGCTCGAAACGCTTCGCCGCATCATCCTGAAGGAAAAGCCGGACTCGCTTTTGTCCACGCTCGGCGGTCAGAGCGGTCTGACGCTGTCAATGCAGCTGGCGAAGGAAGGCTTCCTTGAGCAGCACGGCGTCAAGCTTCTCGGCGCGAAGTGCGAAACCATTGAGAAGGCAGAGGATCGTCAGCAGTTCAAGGATACCATGATCGCCATTCATCAGCCGGTTATTCCGTCTGAGGTGGTCGAGACGGTTGAGGATGCACTCGCGTTTGCAAAGACCATCGGCTATCCGGTTATCGTTCGTCCGGCCTATACGCTGGGCGGCTCCGGCGGCGGCATCTGCCAGAATGAGGAGGAGCTCACTGAAATCGCCGAGAACGGTCTGCGCCTCTCTCCGATTACCCAGATTCTTGTCGAAAAGTGCATCTCCGGCTGGAAGGAAATCGAGTTCGAGGTCATGCGCGATAAGCTCGGCAACGTCATCGCCGTCTGCTCGATGGAAAACATCGACCCGGTCGGCGTGCATACCGGCGACTCCATCGTTGTCGCACCTGCCCTGACGCTGGCGGACAAGGAATACCAGATGCTGCGCCGTGCCGCGCTGGATATTATCACCGCGCTGGAGGTTGAGGGCGGCTGCAACTGCCAGTTCGCGCTCAATCCTGATACGTTTGAATATGCCGTCATCGAGGTCAACCCGCGTGTCAGCCGTTCCTCGGCGCTCGCATCGAAGGCAACCGGCTATCCCATCGCCAAGTGCGCCGCGCAGATTGCCATCGGCTACACGCTCGACGAGATGAAGAACGCCGTCACGGGCAAGACGTGCGCCGCGTTCGAGCCGGCGCTGGACTACATTGTCGCCAAAATCCCGAAGTGGCCGTTTGATAAGTTTGTCTATGGCAAGCGCACCCTCGGCACGCAGATGAAGGCGACCGGCGAGGTCATGGCCATCGGCGTGAGCGTCGAGCAGGCGCTGATGAAGGCGGTTCGTGGCGCGGAAATCGGCAACGACACGCTGCGGATGAAGGCCATGGCGAACCTGTCCGTGGATGAGCTGCTCGCGCTGATTGCCAAGTGCACAGACCAGCGCATGTTCGCCATGTACGAGGCCATTGCACGCGGCGTGACGCTGGAGAAGCTGCACGAAATCACGAAGATTGACTACTTCTTCCTGAATAAATACCTGAACCTGTACAAGATGGAATGCCGTCTGCGCGAAGGAAGCATCGATGCCGATACGTACCTGCGCGCCAAGAAGATGGGCTACCCGGACAAGGCGATTGAGCGGCTTTCCGGTGAGAAGGTGCCGATGCATCGCAATCCCGTCTACAAGATGGTCGATACGTGCGCCGCGGAGTTTGAAGCGGAAACGCCGTACTTCTATGCGACATATGATGAGGAGAACGAGGCGCAGGAGTTCCTCGATGAGCGTCCGAAGAAGCCGTGCATGGTCGTTCTCGGTTCGGGTCCCATCCGTATCGGTCAGGGCATCGAGTTTGACTACGCGTCCGTCCACTGCGTCCGCATGCTCAAGAAGGCCGGCTACGATGTTGTCATGATCAACAACAACCCCGAAACCGTTTCGACGGACTTCGACACGGCGGACAGGCTGTATTTCGAGCCGCTGACAACGGAGGATGTGCTGGGCGTCATCGCAACGGAAAAGCCGGTCGGCGTTGTTGCGGCGTTCGGCGGTCAGACGGCGATTAAGCTGACCCACTCGCTTGAACAGGCAGGCGTGCGCATCATGGGCACGTCCGCAGACATGATTGACGCAGCAGAGGACCGTGAACGGTTCGATGCAGCCATGGAAAAGTACGGCATCAAGCGCGCACAAGGCCGCACGGTCATGACGACCGAGGACGCTATCAAGGCGGCGAATGAGCTGGGTTATCCCGTGCTGGTACGCCCGTCCTACGTGCTCGGCGGTCAGAACATGATCATCGCCTATCAGGACAGCGACATTGTCGAATACATGCAGATCATCCTCGCACAGGGCATCGAGAACCCGGTGCTGATTGACCAGTACCTGATGGGCATCGAGGCGGAGGCGGACGCCATCTGCGACGGCACGGACGTGCTGATTCCGGGTATCATGGAGCATGTCGAGCGCTCAGGCATCCACTCCGGCGACTCCATCGCTGTCTATCCGGCATGGAACCTGACCGGCGCCATGACGCAGCGCCTGATTGAGGTCACGCGGCAGATTGCCCTTGAGCTCGGCACGCTGGGTCTGATTAACATCCAGTACATCGTCTATCATAACGAGGTGTATGTCATCGAGGCGAACCCGCGCGCAAGCCGTACCGTGCCGTACATCAGCAAGGTTACAGGGGTGCCGATGGTTGACCTCGCCGTGCGTGCGATGCTCGGCGAAAAGATCCGCGATATGGGCTACGGCACTGGCCTGTACCGTCAGAGCCCCTATTACGCCGTCAAGGTGCCGTGCTTCTCGTTTGAAAAGCTGGCTGATGTTGACACGCATCTGGGACCGGAAATGAAGTCCACCGGCGAGGTGCTCGGCATCGGCACGAATCTCCAGGAAGCCATTTACAAGGGACTTGTTGCGGCAGGGTATAAGATGCGCCATCAGGGCGGACTGCTCGTTTCCGTGCGCGACAAGGATAAGGCGGAAGCCATCGACTGCGCGCGCAAGTTTGCCAAGCTCGGCTTCAACATCTTCGCAACGCCCGGCACGGCACGCGCCATGCAGGAGCATGGGCTCTACGCTGCCGTCGTGAAAAAGGAAGCGCAGGAGAAGATGCTGGAGATGGGGCAGGTGCAGTATGTCATCTCCACGTCGAACAAGGGTCGTCTGCCGCAGCTGGAGTCGGTGCGTATGCGCCGCAAGGCTGTCGAGCGCGGCATCCCGCTCTTTACGAGCCTCGACACCGCCAATGCCCTTGCCAATGCCCTGACGAGCCGCTATTCGCTGGGCAATGTCGAGCTGGTCGACATCAACAACATGCGTACGAAGCATAAGAAGCTGACGTTCGTCAAGATGCGTGGCACGGGGAATGATTACCTGTACTTTGACTGCTTCGAGCAGGTGGTCGAGAGCCCTGAATCGCTCGCTGTCCGCCTCTCCAACCGCCGCACCGGCGTCGGCTCCGATGGTATCGTGCTGATTATGCCCTCGTCCATCGCGGATGCGAAAATGCGCATGTTCAACGCCGACGGCACGGAAGGTTCGGTCGCGGGCAACGCGCTGCGCTGCGTCTGCAAGTACCTGTACGAGAGCGGTCGTGTGCGCAAGGATGATATAGAGGTTGAAACCGGCTACGGTGTTAAGAGCGCCAAGCTGTTCATCCGCGAGGATCAGGTGTTCTCGGTGCTGGTGGACATGGGCTGCCCGGTTTTCGAGGCATCGCGCATCCCCGTCAAGCTTGAAGGCGACCGCGTTATGCTCCGACCGGTATTCCTTGCCGGCGAAAAGCGTGAAATCAGCTGTGTCAGCATGGGCAATCCGCACGTGATCATGTTCGTCGAGGACGTGAACCGCATTCCGCTGGAGCAGGTCGGTCCGCAGATTGAGCAGGATCCGCTTTTCCCGGAGCGCGTGAACGTGTCCTTCGCGCAGATTCTGGATCGCAACGACATCCTTATGCGCGTTTGGGAGCGCGGCATCGGCGAAACGGCTGCATGCGGTACGGGCGCCTGCGCTGTGGCGGTTGCAGCCGTTGAAAACGGCTACTGCACGCGCGGTGCGGATATTGATATCCGTCTGCCCGGCGGCACGCTTGTTGTCCGCTATCAGGAGGACGGCAAGGTCTGGCTGACCGGCGATGCGAAAACCGACTTCACCGGCACCATCGAAATCTAAGGCAGCACCGCACAAATCGGCGGCGAATAGGGCATAGTAGGCAAGTACGCAATTATCAGAGACCACGGAAATGTAAGGAGCAAATCCATGATCACAGTTAGCAACGTTTCTCTGACGTTCGGCGGACAGAAGCTGTTTTCCGGCGCAGATTTGAAATTCCTGCCCGGCAACTGCTACGGCGTTATCGGCGCGAACGGCGCGGGCAAATCAACGTTCCTGCGCATCCTCTCCGGCGAGCTTGAGCCGACAACCGGCACGGTTACCATTCCGGCGGATCAGCGCATGTCCACGCTGAAGCAGGATCAGTTCAAGTATGATTCCTATCCCGTGCTGGATACCGTCATCATGGGCAATCAGCGGCTCTATGATATCATGAAGGAAAAGGACGCGCTGTATGCCAAACCCGACTTTTCTGATGCGGATGGCGAACGCGCGGCGGAGCTTGAGGGCGAATTTGCCGAAATGGACGGCTGGAACGCCGAGTCCGACGCGGCGACATTGCTGACCGGTCTGGGACTGCCAGTTGAAATGCACACGATGCTCATGGCGGACTTGAAGGGCGGCGAGAAGTTCAAGGTGCTGCTCGCGCAGGCACTGTTCGGCAATCCGGACATCCTGCTGCTGGACGAGCCGACGAACAACCTTGACAACCGCTCGGTCGCGTGGCTCGAGGATTTCCTGATGAACTTTCCCGGCACGCTGATTGTCGTCAGCCATGACCGCTGGTTCCTGAACAACATCTGCACGCATATTGTCGATATCGACTATAATCAGGTCAAGCTGTACGTCGGCAACTACGACTTCTGGTATGAATCCTCCAAGATGATGCAGAGCCTGATGAACGACCAGAAGAAGCGCCGCGAGGACAAAATCAAGGAGCTGCAGGCGTTCATCCAGCGCTTCTCGTCCAACAAGTCGAAGGCGAAGCAGGCGACCAGCCGCCGCAAGCTGCTTGACCAGCTGACCATTGAGCAGATGCCGGCATCGTCGCGCCGCTATCCGTGGGTGTGCTTCACGCCCGAACGCGAGGCAGGCAAGGATATCCTGCAGGTGTCGAACATCAACTACACGCAGGATGGCGTGCAGCTGCTCAAGGACGTGTCCTTCATCGTGACGAAGGGGCAAAAAATCGCGCTTGTCGGCTCGAATGAACAGGCGCAAACGGCGCTTTTCCGCATCCTTTCCGAGGAAATCAAGCCGGACAGCGGCTCCTTCAAGTGGGGCGTGACCATCTCCACCAACTATTTTCCCAAGGACAACAGCAAGTTCTTCGACGGCTGCAACCTGAACATGATGCAATGGTTTGCGCAGTACTCGCCCGAACAGCTTGAGACATACATGCGCGGCTTCCTTGGGCGCATGCTCTTCTCCGGCGATGATGTGTACAAGCCTGTTTCCGTCCTCTCCGGCGGCGAGAAGGTGCGCGTCATGCTCTCGCGCATGATGCTGTCCGGCGCGAACTTCCTCATGCTTGACCAGCCCACGAACCATCTTGATCTTGAGTCGATTACGGCGGTCAACAACGCGCTGATTAACTTCCCCGGCAACGTTATTTTCACGTCGCAGGATCACCAGTTTATCACGACCATTGCCGACCGAATCATCGAAATCAAGCCCGACGGCACCATTGCGGATTACTACTGCGGATACGAGGAGTATCTGGAGAAAATCCGCGCACAGGAAGGCTGAGAAGGTAATCGGGCACAACGGCGAAATGTGTATGCTCCCTCCAGCGCAGACACTCGAAATAACAAAAAGCTTCGAGACTGCACTGGAGGGAGCATTATTATGTCGAAGCGAAATACAGGAAGCAATTCTTCTATTCTGCGATGGCGCAGCATGGCACAAATCGGGTACGCTGCTTGTATCGGATAACATCCATGTGATTCACATTTTGCCCTACACGCTGGGAATGAACCCCATTGAGCAGGTTTGGCGTGAAGCTCGCATCAGAGGCTTCCGCAATGAAGTGTTCCAAACGCTTGAAAAAGTGATCGAACGATTGCGCTGCACGATCAGGTCCATGACGCCCGAAACCATTCGAAGTACCACAGGGCGTGAGTGGATTTTGCAGCCGTTTTAAATTGAGATTGGTACAAACCGTGAATTTTATGCCAAATTGATTTTGCAAATCCCAAATGATTCGCACAAAAAAAGACCCGCAAATGCAGGTCTTCGGAAGCTGATAACCAGATTCGAACTGGTGACCTCATCCTTACCAAGGATGCGCTCTACCGACTGAGCTATATCAGCATTCGTTGCTGACAACATTGATATGATAGCACAATAGCAGAAAAAAATCAAGGGGTAAATTGAAAAATTATTGATGTTTTTTCGCAAGTTTTTGAATGGTACACGTTTCTTTTTTTTCGGCAACATGCTATAATACCTTCACATCCCTGTTTTTCGGGATGTTTACATGGTTTGCAGCTCTTTTTGAAGGAGGCTTCGGGATATGGGGAAAATTCAGGCATTCATGAAGCGAAAAAACGTGCTGTTCTCCGCGAAACGATACGGCATCGACGCAATGGGCGCCATGGCGCAGGGGCTGTTCGCCTCGCTGCTCATCGGCACCATCATCAAGACGCTCGGTCAGCAGCTGAACATCAGCTTTCTTGTTGATGCAGGCAACTTCGCACAGGCTGTTTCCGGTCCTGCGATGGCGGTTTCCATCGGCGCAGCGCTGTCTGCACCGCAGCTTGTGCTGTACAGCCTGATTGCGGTCGGTCATGCGGCGAACTCCCTCGGCGGCGCAGGCGGTCCGCTCGCTGTGTACTTCATCACCATCGTCGCGGCGGAATGCGGCAAGCTTGTCAGCAAAGAAACGAAGATTGACATTCTCGTGACGCCCGCTGTGACCATCCTCGTCGGCTGTGCGCTGTCCGTGCTCTGCGCGCCGGCAATCGGCTCGGCAGCGAGCTCCGTGGGTGACTTCATCAAGTGGGCAACGAACCTGCAGCCGCTGCTGATGGGCATTCTCGTTTCTGTGGCAGTCGGCGTTGCGCTGACGCTGCCGATTTCCAGCGCGGCGATTTGCGCAGCGCTTTCGCTGACAGGGCTGGCAGGCGGCGCGGCGGTCGCTGGCTGCTGCGCGCAGATGGTCGGCTTCGCGGTCATGTCCTTCAGGGAGAACGGCGTCGGCGGACTTGTCAGTCAGGGACTCGGCACGTCGATGCTGCAGATGCCCAACATCATCCGCAATCCGCGCATCTGGATTCCCCCGACGCTCGCCTCGGCGATTACAGGTCCGATTGCAACGTGCATTTTCCATCTGGAAATGAACGGACCTGCCGTGTCCAGCGGCATGGGCACATGCGGCCTTGTCGGGCAGATCGGCGTCTATACCGGCTGGCTGAATGACATTGCGTCAGGCGTGAAGGACAGCATCACCGCGATGGACTGGATCGGGCTGGTGCTGGTATGCTTCGTGCTGCCGGCAGTGCTGAGCTGGCTGTTCGGACTCATCCTGCGCAAATGCGGTTGGATTAAAGACGGCGACCTGAAGCTGATGGCATAACGAATAGCAGCTGCCTCCGCATTTGGAAGCAGCTGCTGTTTTTGTTGGTTTAATCAGGCCTTGCTTATAGCTCAGGCCTTGCCTGCGCAGCCGAGGACGTCGACAATCTTGTGGGCGACCATGGCCTTCACCGCAGCGCGGGCAGGCTTCAGGTACTGACGGGGATCGAAGTGATCCGGATGCTCCGCGAAGTACTTGCGGATGCTCGCGGTCATGGCAAGACGGATGTCGGAATCAATGTTGATCTTGCAGACAGCCATCTTTGCGGCCTGAGCCAGCTGAGCCTCCGGAATGCCGATGGCATCGGGCATGCTGCCGCCGAACTTGTTGATTTCCGCAACGAACTCCTGCGGCACGGAGGAAGCGCCATGGAGGACGATCGGGAAGCCGGGCAGACGCTTGGAGCACTCCTCGAGCACCTCGAAGTGCAGCTGCGGCTTCTGGCCGGGCTTGAACTTGTATGCACCGTGGGAGGTGCCGATGGCGATTGCCAGGGAGTCGCAGCCGGTGCGGCTCACGAACTCTTCAACCTCTTCCGGACGGGTGTACATTTCCTTGCCGGCTTCGACAACGACTTCATCCTCAACGCCAGCCAGCGTGCCGAGCTCAGCCTCGACCACAACGCCGTGGTCATGCGCATACTCGACGACCTTGCGGGTCAGGGCGATGTTGTCATCAAAGGACTTGGAGGAAGCATCGATCATGACGGACGTGAAGCCGCCGTCGATGCAGCTCTTGCACAGCTCGAAGCTGTCGCCATGGTCAAGATGCAGCGCGATCGGGATATCCGGGTTCTCGATGACGGCTGCTTCCACCAGCTTCACGAGGTAGGTGTGGTTGGCATAAGCGCGCGCGCCCTTGGACACCTGCAGGATAACGGGAGCCTTCAGCTCGCCGGCAGCCTCGGTAATGCCCTGAATGATCTCCATGTTGTTGACATTGAAAGCGCCGACCGCGTAGCCGCCGTCATACGCCTTCTTGAACATTTCCTTCGTTGTTACGAGTGCCATTGGAAACCCCTCCTGATGATCAATAATCTCATCCATTGCCGCAAGGAAGCTGTGCCAAAGCGGCTCGGACGGCAATCATGCCTTAGTCTTCCGGAACATTGTTTATTATATCACATTATTTCAAATTAGAAAAGAGCTTTTTTCATCCATTCCCGTTTTCTTTCATGCTTCTTACATCGAATTGCATTCCTATTATGTGTTATATGGTTTTTTTTCTGTTGATTCTGTTGACACACCCGTTTGTTCCGCATATAATGAAAACGGTCGCATTGGAGAACGTTTCACCTTTTCCTGCGCGGCATTATTTCCGAAAATCATCGCGCCGCATGGTTTTTCCGCGTTGATTTTCCGCTGCTCCGGTATTCGCGGCAAATTCGGAGCCATCATGAAAGGAGCTGTTTTCCCATGAAGAAGTTTCTGGCTCTGCTGCTGACGGCAGTCATGTGCCTGAGCTGCATGGCGTTCGCGGAATCCGCGGATGTCTACGCGCTGGGCTCTCCGCTGCCTGATTTCACCTTCACCGCGATTGACGGCACCACCTACACCCTCTCCGAGGTGCTCAAGGAGAAGGAAATGGTGCTCATCAACCTGTGGGCAACCTGGTGCAGCCCGTGCGAATACGAATTCCCCTACATGGAAGAGGCGTACGAGCAGTACAAGGACAAGATCGAAATCTTCGCCCTGACCATTGAGGAGACCGACGATGACGCGACCCTGACCGAGTACGCCGAATCTCACGGCATGACCTTCCCGATTGGTCATGATGATACGGGTTTCTTTGCCAGCTTCGGGCTGAGCGGCATCCCGACGTCCATCGTGGTCGACCGCTTCGGCAATGTCGCGTTCCTCGAGACCGGCAGTCAGACCTCTACGAGCAGCTTCGTCCGCCTGTTTGAGTTCTTCCTCGGCGATGACTATACCGAGACGACCGTGCTTAACGCCATTCCGGCGGCAAAGCCCACTGTCGCGGCGATCTCCGAGGACGACCTGAACACCGCGCTGAACGTTGAAGGCGGCACGCTGTCCTTCACCAATCCCACAGATGAGTACACCTGGCCGATGCAGATCAGCATCGACGGCGAGCATCAGGCGCTGGTTTCCTCCAACGCTGGCGAGGACGGCAGCACATCCGCTGTGTTCACCACAGTGACGGTCGAGGCGGGCGACGTGCTTGCTTTTGACTACAAGGTGTCCTCCGAGGCAAGCGCTGACCTGCTGACCCTGTACGTCAACGGCACCGTGGCAAAGGTGTTCGGCGGCGAACGCGGCTGGGCGACCTATGGCTATGAGTTCACCGAAGCCGGCACCTACGAGATCGAGCTGGCTTATGTGAAGGATCAGTATGAATCCACCGGCGATGACATTGCGCTCTTTGACAATGTCCGCGTTGTGTCCGGCGAAGAAGCCGCAGCTGTGCTGGCAGGCAATCCTGTCTATCCTGCAACCACGAAGTCGACAAACATCGAGGTCAAGGACGGCAAGCAGCTGTTCTTCGTTGACCCGAAGTTCAGCCTGATGTCCTACTTCGGTCTGTGCAGCTACTATGTGATGGATGATGTCCAGGAAATCACGCTCAAGATTACGCTGGACGACACCGTTGATCCTGACGCTGCCTTCGTTTACAACCAGGCGGATGGTCTGCAGTATGCGCTGTGCGACGCTGCCGGCGAGGATGCGTACTATCTGACCATGCCGATCGACCGCAACGCCACGACCGGCTATCCCTACACCATGTACTCCCTGTACGCCACCGCCAGCGACACCAATCCGACCGTCTACACCATCATGGCGAGCGAGACGAACGTCAACGCGACCATGGCATTCTTCAACGAGTATGACTTCGGTCTGACCGGCTGGAAGTATGCAGACGGCACGCTGCCGAGCACGGACGAGTGCGAAGAAGCCGTTTCCTTCGGCTCAACCTACGTCATCTCCTGCGTTGACCAGAACGGCGATCCTGTGCCCGGCGTGACGATCAACGTCTGCACGGACGAATCCTGCACGCCCATGCCTGTTGATGATGACGGTGTGCTGACCCTCACCGCCGCTCCCTACGCCTACGTGCTGCACGTGCTGGTTGTGCCGGAAGGCTATGAGTACGACACAGACAAGGAGATCGTTGCTCCCGAAGAGGGCGGCGAAATCACCTTCGTGCTGACGAAGCTGTAATCCAGACAAGAGAAGAGGACTTCACCGCGTATGGCAGTGGAGTCCTCTTTTTGATTGGCTTGATTACTCTGCTTCTTCCGTCCGTTCAAGCGTGCCGACGTAGATTATTTCGCTCTTGGCCTTGTAGGTATCCGTGTAGAGGTACGTGCGCTCGGTTTCAACACCGTTGATGTACTTCACTCGGTAGCTTTCCACCACGCAGCCTTCCTTCGCCTTGCGGTAGACGTATTCCTGGTCGACATAAGTCGTATATTCATGCTTCGTGTCCTTGACATATTCAGGCTCTTCCGGCGGGGCAAGGATTTCGACCGTGTTCGTCACGATGTCGTACGTCACGCCTGTGCCGAGGTTTTCGCCGTAAATCGACACGAGGCAGACCTTCTTGGACTTATCGTAGCGGCTGTCCTTCGTGACCGTGCAGACGATGAAAATCGTGCTGTCCGTGTCGTTCTTGAACTTGAAGTCAATCCGCTTGTCCGAAACAGTTGCGTCCTTGCCGTATTCGGTGTAACCAACCGCATCAGAGTGCGGCTCGCGCTTCACGATGGTCAGATTCGCCTTGACTGCCGCCAGATACAGCGTCGTGCTGACCTGACAGACGCCGCCGCCGTAGCCCATTCGCTCCGAGCCGTACGCATACTCAATCGCCTCGTAGAAGCCGTTTTTTTGCGTGCGTTCGCCAACGACCGTGTTGAAGGAGAACGTTTCGCCGGGCTTGAGCATGTAGCCGTTAATCTTGTCGAACGCCACCTGAATGTTCATGTTGCGGTTTTCCGTGCTGGTCGTGGAAATGGGCGTGTAAGCTGTCGCACGAAGCTGAATCTTCGGCTCAAGCATCGCCTTCGTCGTTTCCGGCTGAAGCTCCTGCGTTTCCAGCGCGATTTCGCCGCTTTCAAGCGTGGATACCATCCGGTACAGCTGATTTTTCGCCTCGGTCACGTCCATGCATCGTCCGACCGTCTCAGAAACAATGCTCAGCGGACTGTTGAAATTGCTGGGATTGAAGACGATTTGCGCATCGACTGGCGCGATGTATGCCTGATTGGCAATCGTCGTCAGGATGTTGTCGATTTCGGTGTTGTCGCTGTTCGGAGTTGCGGAATAGCCCTCATACGGCGATTCTGCCAGCGCATCCATTTCCGCCTTACGCTCATCGATGCTGCCCGTGTGTCCGACCTGCCATGCTTCCTCCAGCGCCTCGTCCACATCGACCGTCATGTTCAGGTCGCTGCTTGTCACCTCGCGGACGAGCTGCCCCTGATACGTCAGGCGCACCTTCCACGAGTCGCGCTGCTGATTTGCATGCTCCGTCACGGCAGTTGTCGCTTCCTCGCGCGTCATACCGCTCAAATTGATGCCGTCAACATACACATTTGGGACGTACCGGGCGTCGTATGCGGTGACGGATGCTTCAAGCGCGTTGCGGGCGTTTTCCGCAGCGATGTTCTGCGCGACTGTACGTCCGACAATGACCAGCACGACCACCGCCGCGACCATGCTGGCGTAGAGAAGAATCCGCCGAAGGAAAGGACTGCTTTTCGGAGGCTTTCCGTGCGGACGACCGCCGCTTTTCCTGCCGCCTGTTCCGGAAAATCCACCCCTGCTGGACGGAGGCTTTCGTCCGCCTCCATCGTCATATTGTGCCGGTGCGCCCTGACGCGGCATCTGCTGATTCGATGTCGGTTGATACGGCATCGGTTGCTGCGTTGCGTTCTGATACCCCTGCGGATACATCTGCGCGTTTCCGGCGTAAGATGGCGAAGCATAACCGGATGAAGTGCTATAACCAGCCGAATGATTGACAACCGGCGAAGCATGATGGACCGGCGAGGCATTAGGAACAGGCGGAGCGTTATGGACAGGCGAAGCATTAGGAACAGGCGAAGCATTAGGAACAGGCGAAGCATTAGGAACAGGCGAAGCCTGCTGATAAGCGGAATTGTTCACATTGTAAGAAGGAAAATCATAGCTGTACGGGTTAGGCGAGGTGTTATAAGGGGAAACCTGCTGAACACCCTGATTCCAGTTCTGCTGCGGCAAAATGTTTCTGCCCTGTAATGATTCAACTCTTCCTGTCGATTGTGACCCCTGCCTGTTCGTATTGGTCTGGAAGCCCGTATTCTGCTGTTCCGGCATCCATGTGATTGGCTGCTGCGGCGCCGTGCTCTCCTCTTTTGTGTGAACAAGCGGGATGCTGTCGTTCTGCGTTTGCTGCCATGAAGCGTATTCATCTGCATACAACTGCGTTCGGCGTCTGCGCGGCGTGCTGTTGTCTTGCGCCATGTCCACATCCCCTTTCATATTATTCCATCGCTTCCATTAAGCGCTCAACGTCCTTTTCGGCGTTTGTCCACATCGCTGCGGTGCAGCCGAGCATGCCGTGCCGACCGCTGTCGCCGTGAAAGTCGCTGCCGCCTGTAATCAGGAAGCCCATGCGTCGAGCCATCCGGTCCAGCTGCGCCATGTTCCGCCCTGCTGACGGATGATACACCTCGACACCCATCAAGCCCTGCTCCTGCCATTGTCCGAGCAGGTAACGGATGGCGGCGTCCGGCTTTTCCAGCTCCATCGGGTGCGCAATCACCGGCACAAAGCCGCTCTCATGCATCAGCGGCAGCGCTTCAGCCATGCTGAGCCGTTCGCCGCCGACATACGCCGGTCCGCCATCGCCGATGAAGCGGTCAAACGCCTCTGCGACATCCGCGACATAGCCTGCTTCCACCATGGCGCGCGCAATATGCGGACGCCCGATGCTGCCATGCACTTCCGCCGAAATCCACTCCATGGACAGCGGATAGCCAAGCGACGCGAGCTTTTGCACCATCCGCTCCGCCCGCGAAACGCGCATTTCCGCCAGCTCCTTCACCTTTCGGTGCAGCGGCGTATCCATGTTCCGTCCGTAGCCGAGCAGATGCAGCCCATGCATATCACGAAGGGACAGCTCAACACCCATCAGCATCTGCATCGGCGGCTTCGCCGCATTCTTCTTCGCCGCCATCAGCTTCGCTGCCATGATCTGCTCCGCACCGTCAAACGTATCGTGGTCGGTGATGGCAAGCAGCGTAATCCGGTGATGCGCCGCCAACGCCACCAGCTCCTCAGGCGAATAAAGTCCGTCAGAGCTGGTGGTATGCGTATGCAGATCAGCCTTCATGCGTTTCAGACGGGTCCTCTTCCGCAGACTTTTCTTCTTCCGCAGGCTTTTCGGCAGGCTCAGCCGGCTGCTCGTCCTTCATGTCTTCCATGAGCAGGTCGCCGGCAGTGCGGCTTTCGGGGTTGAGCACTTCAGGCATCTTGCCGGTTTCCATCAGCGTCACGAACTCGCGGCGACTGATGGCTTCGTACTTGAGCAGCGCGTCAACCAGCTCCGTCAGGCGTTCGTGATGTTCACGCAGCACCTGTTCCGCCAGCGCATAGCATTCATCGAGCAGACGCTTAACCTCCGCATCGATGCGCGCGGCGACTTCCTCGCTGTAGCCGCGGCTCTGACCGAACTCCATGCCGACAAAGACCTCCTGGTCGCTGTCCAGATACATCGAGCCGATTTTCTCGCTCATGCCGAATTGCGTCACCATACGGCGGCAGATTTCGGTTGCACGCTTGAGGTCGCTCGTCGCGCCGGTCGTGTATTCACCGGTCTCAATCATCTCGGCGACATGACCGCCAAGGCACATCGCGACTTCGTCTCTGAGCTGGTTATAGGTGTTCAGGTCATCCTCTTCCGTCGGCAGCGACAGCGTATAGCCGGCAGCCTGTCCACGCGGAACAATGGTAATCAGGTGCACTTCTTCGCAGTGGGGGAGAACGTGACCCACGATGGCATGACCGCTCTCGTGGATGGCGACAAGCCGCTTATCGCGCTCTGTAACCTTGTGGCTGCGCTTTTCCGGTCCCATCTGCACGCGTGCAATGGCATCCACAAGCACCTGCTGGGTGATGGCCTTCATGCGTCCGCGCGCCGCGAGAATGGCCGCCTCGTTCATGATGTTCGCGAGGTCAGCGCCGGTGGAGAAGGGCACGCGCTTGGCGATGTTATTGAGATCGACATCGTCCGCGAGCGGCTTGCCCTTGGCATGCACCTTCAGGATTTCAACGCGGCCGCCCATGTCGGGGTAATTGACCGTGATGGTGCGGTCGAAGCGCCCCGGGCGCAGCAGTGCCGGATCAAGAATATCACGGCGGTTCGTTGCCGCCATGACGATAACGCCCTCATTGATAGCAAAGCCATCCATCTCGACAAGCAGCTGATTCAGCGTCTGCTCGCGCTCGTCGTGACCGCCGCCCAGACCTGCGCCGCGGTGACGACCGACAGCATCGATTTCATCAATGAAAACGATGGACGGCGCCGCCTTCTTTGCCTGATCGAACAGGTCGCGCACGCGGCTCGCGCCGACGCCGACGAACATCTCCACAAAGTCAGAGCCGGAGATGGAGAAGAACGGCACGCCTGCCTCGCCTGCAACCGCCTTGGCCAGCAGCGTCTTGCCGGTGCCGGGAGGACCGATCAGCAGAACGCCCTTTGGGATGCGCGCGCCCATGTCGATGTACGTCTTGGGGTTGCGGAGGAAGTCCACCATTTCGCGGAGCTCCTCCTTCTCCTCCTCGGCGCCTGCGACATCTGCGAACGTCACCTTGTTCTTGCTCGGGTCATTGACGCGCGCGTGGCTGCGTCCAAAGTTCATGACCTTTCCGCCGCCACCCGTCTGCGCACGCATGACCAGATAGAACATGACGCCGCACGCGACAAGCGTCAGCAGCATCGGAATCAGCTCATACCACCACGGCGTCGTCAGCGCGGCACGGTAAATGATGGTGAAAGCCAGGTCGTTGACGGACACCTCATCGAGCGTCTTGCCGAGCTTTTCCGCCTGCATCTGACGCACCGTGACGATAAAGTCAGCGCCGATGACCGTCTCAAAATCGTAATTCTTGTCGGGGAAGTCCGCCACAGCCACCTTCGTATCCGTGGTAATGCCGACCAGCGACGTTCCGCGAATGGCGACAGAGGACACCTTGCCCTCGTCAATCATCGTCAGTAATTGGGGATAAGTGATCGACCGGTTGCGCGTATCGCTGCCAAAGCCATTGAAAAGCATCGATATGGCAAACAGCAGCACCGCCAGCACAATCAGATAGCCGACCATCCCGTGCGATTTCTTCAAAACGTACGTCCTCCTTCGAGCGTCTTACTCGTGCACGGCGCCGTACACGCGGCTGTCCAGCACACCGATATCCGGCAGGTTGCGGTACTTCTCAGCGAAGTCAAGCCCGTAGCCCACCACAAATTCGTTCGGAATCTTGAAGCAGTGATAATCCACCTGCAGGTTATGCTCCGGATTGCGGCGTTCCGGCTTATCCAGCAGCGTCGCGATGCGGATGGAGGCAGCGCCGCGTCCCATCAGGTACTTGCTCAGGTAGAACAGCGTATTGCCGCTGTCGACAATGTCCTCAACAATCAGCACATCGCGTCCCTTGATGGACACGGACAGGTCCTTCTCCAGGTTGACCACGCCGGAAGAGGTCGTTGCGTTGCGGTAGCTTGACAGCGCCATGAAGTCCGCCGTCACCGGCAGATCCACCTCGCGGAGGAGGTCGGAGAAGAACACACTCGCGCCCTTGAGGATGCAGACCATGACAAGATCCTTGCCCTGATAGTCCGCGGTGATTTCCTTGCCGAGCTGCTCAACCGCCTTGCGGATATCCTCGCGGCTGACAAGAATCTTGGTGATGTCCTGATAGAGCTTTGCACTCGTTTCCATGATGATTGCCTCCTATTTATATTGCATGTTGGTGATACGCCCTTAGTCCGTTCGGCGCGGTGCGCCGCAGGCATTGCACTGCTCCAGCGATGCATACGTGTCATCGTTGATCTGCGAGAACTTGAACGACGAGGTCAGCGGCTTATACTTCGCATTGATGCTCGGGCAGTTCGGGTCGATGTGGTACTTCGTGCCGCCGTCGGGATTGTAATACAGGACCAGATCCGGATGGCTGGTATACAGCGGCGGCTGCGTTGCCTTCGCGTTCGTCGGCGTTGCGGTGCTGACCTGCTCGTTGCTTTCCAGCGTTGCCGGATCGACGTACCACACGCCATCCTCCTTGACCATGCGCACCTTCCACTGATAGACGCTCTCGCCCAGCGTGTTGTTCTTGTTGATGACAGCGCGAACCGTTATCACGCGCGCAACATCGTCGGTCGTGCCGGTGATGGCGGTGAACTCCCAGCTGACAGGCGTGCGGTTGTTCAGAATCTGCCCGAACAGCGCCTCCGTCAGGTCGCCGGAAATCGTCTTGCGCCATGACGGCGCGGTCAGGCTGACCATGTTGCTGATGGAATTGTTCTTCCAGAGCGTAAAGAAGGAATGCAGCTGATCATAGCAGTCATTCGTTTCATCTGTCGGCGCTTCGGTCGCAGTCGGTTCGGGTGTTGGCGAATCAGTCGCTTCGAGCACAAGTCCGAGCGAATCACCGTCCTGACTGATGTTTCCGCTTTGCTGCTGCGCGGTTGTCCCTTGCCGGGCACTCGAGCCCTGCTGCGCGGTCGTCTGCGACTGTTCCGGCGAGCACGCCACGCAAACGCCAATCAGCCCGATGCAGAACATGACGAGCGTCACAATCACGCGCACATTCGGCGTGAACAGCTGCTTGACCCACAGCCCGACTATGCTTGCCACAGCGCCGACCGCCACGACCCAGAGCCCGATCTTCCACGAGAAAATCAGGCTGAGCACGAAAATCAGCGGCAGCACGCCGAACATGAGTCCCTTCGTCAACGTATCCCACGGAATCTCCTGCTTCTCTGACGGCTGCACGCGGAAGCCGCTTCTGCCGGACTTCTGATAGACGCGCTGTCCGTCCGGCGTATAACGTGGCAGCTCCTGCTGGTCGTTCGCCGGCTGCGTGCCATACGCTGGCTGCGTGCCATACGCCGGCTGTGTGCCATACGCTGGCTGCGATTCATAAGATGCTTGCTGACCATATTCTGTCTGTTGGCTATATGGCTGCGAACCGTAAGACGGCTGCTGTCCGTAAGACGGCTGCTGAGTATAGCCCGTCTGCTGCTGCGCATACCCATTCGGCTGCACAAAGCCCTGCTGGTCATACGTCTGACCTTGCGCCGGCTGCGTACCATACGATGGCTGCGTGCCATACGATGGTTGCTGTCCGTAAGACGGTTGCTGTCCATAAGACGGCTGTGTATAGCCGCTCTGATAACCCTGCTGATAACCGGTTTGCTGGTAACCAGATTGCTGATTCCCCTGATAAGGCGTTTGCTGAGAATACGTGCCCTGATAGGCGGAGGACTGCTGTCCCTTTCCGTAATCCGATGGACGATTCTCGTTCATCCTGATTCCTTTCCTTTCTTCCGCCAGCAACTGACGGAGAACATCCGCTGACGGACAATGTCCGCAGGCAGATTCTTCACGTTCTGCCATAGGTCTGATAACACATTTTACAGTATATCACAAAATGCGCGCTTGTAAACAACAGCGCGCAAAAATTTACGTTTTCTTCTTCATGTAAAGAATCGTCAGAGCGCCTTCACCGCGTCAATGAATGCGGTCACGTTCCGCTCAGGCGTTGCCCATGATGTGCAGACGCGCAGGACGACGCGATGTTCATCCAGGCGCTCCTGAAATTCCAGCACAAATTGCTCTTCGAGCTTCTCTGCCTGTTCGTTGGTGAAAATCGGGAACAGTTGATTCGTTGGTGAATCGACGCGGAAGGGAATCTTCTTTTCCATCAGCGCCGTGCGGATTTCCATCGCCTGATCGACGGCTTTCTTGCCAAGCTGGAAGTACAAGCCGTCCTTCATCAGTGCCGCGAACTGCTCGCCCAGTAGCCATCCCTTCGCCAGCATGCCGCCCTGATGCTTCATCATATAGCGGAAATCCTTCTTCAGCGCCGGATTCGTAATAACAACCGCTTCGCCGAAGAGCGCGCCCATCTTCGTGCCGCCGACGGTGAACACATCGCAGTTTTCCGCGATTTCCTTTGCCGTCACGTCGCAGGTTGGCGCCGCCAGCGCATAGCCGAGCCGCGCACCGTCAATGAACAGGTACAGTCCAAGCTGCTTGCACGTCAGGTACAGGTCGCGAAGCTGCGCGATGTTGTAAATCGTCCCCAACTCAGTGGTCATGGAGATGTACACCATGCCCGGCTTTGCGATATGCTCATCATGCCCGAGCATCGCCGCCGCCACGCTCACCTGACTCGCGCTGATGCGTCCGTCCTTGCCCGTGAGTGCAATGCACTTATGCCCTGTGGACTCCACAGCGCCGGTTTCATGCACGTTGATATGTCCCGTTTCGGCGCAGAGAACCGCCTCATAGGGGCGAAGGATGGAGGCGATAACGGTCATGTTCGTCTGCGTGCCGCCAACCATGAAATGCACATCCGCATCCGCGCAGGAAAATGACTGACGAATCGCGTCTGCCGCCGTCGCGCAGCTGTCGTCTGTGCCGTAGCCGGGATGCTGGGTCAGATTGATTTCATTCAGTCGCAGGAGGATGGACGGATGGCAGCCTTCGGAATAGTCGTTGTTCAGGCGAATCACAGGATACTCTTCCTTTCATTCACAAATCCACCGACTATTATAGCGCCTTGACAGGTACTCGTCAATGAAAATGTTGTCTTGTTATTGGTCAATTTCAACAGAATGACCGGCGGAAGCGCTTTCGGATGGCTGCAGCGCACTTTTGCGGTACTGCATCGGACTTTGCCCGACAGCGGCGGAGAATCGTGCGGAAAAGTGGCTTGCATCCCCGAAGCCGACCGCTCTGCCGATGTCGCTGACGCTGCGGTCAGTCATCGCAAGCAGCGCCTTCGCCTGTGTAATCCGCGTATGAATCAGATAGTTGTACGGCGTTGTGCCCATGTACCGCCGGAACAGCCGCAGGAAGTAGCTTTTGCTCATGTGCGCCTGACGTAACAGGTCGTTCAGGCACAGCTCCTGCTCGTAGCGCTCGCGGATGGTCTGCGCCGCCTGTGCGATCACCTGCTGATTGCTCTCCGTCTGCTCCTGATGCAGCATGCCCTGCGCGCAGAGCGTCAGCAGCTGATGCAGCGCCAGCGATACCTGCAGCATGCTGTCCACCGTGCCGCTTTCAAGCTGCGCAAAGATGGTGCGGTACTGCTCCTCGGCGCGTGCCTGTGCCAGCGTCACGGGCGTGAGCTTGCCGCCGGGCATCAGCCATTCCGCCATCGCCGCGACCCCTGCGCCGTCCAGATGCACCCAGTCGTGATGCCAGCAGCGCTGTCCTGGCGCCGTTGCGTATTTCTGCGGTTTGCGGCAGTCCATCAGCAGGGCCTGACCTGCGCTGAGCACCACGCGGTTCTCGCCCTGCTCAATCAGCCCTGCGCCGCGAATCGTGTAGAAGAGTATGTAGCTCTCCTTGTGCGTCCGCGCGGTGGAAAAATGCTGCCGCGCCAGAAACAGCCCTGCCTCGGTGCAGGTGTACGGCTGCTGCATCGCCGCCGCGCCGGGCGTTGTCCTCATCCAGATACTTTCCGGCAAAACATCCATCGTGTACGTCAGCATATTGCCCCCGCCTTCCTGTCCTTTTGTCCATATTATACACCAAATTGCGCGTGATTTGCAGATGATTCTGAAAAAATGCAAGAGTAGACTTTCCGCAAAAAAGCGGCTACCTTTACGCATGGCAGACAGCCGGTGATTACGCTATAATAGAAGCAACAAATGCAAAGGAGGTTTCCGCATGCAGCGCACCTTTCTGGCTATCGACATCGGCGCATCATCCGGTCGGCACATCATCGGCACGGAAACGGACAGCGGCTTTCAGACCGAAGAGGTCTACCGCTTCCCGAACGGCATGAAGCGCGAAAACGGTCATCTCATCTGGAATATTGACGAGCTGCTCCGGCAGGTTGTCGAGGGCATTCGGCAGGCGTTTCTGCGGTATCCGCACATTGACAGCCTGTCCATTGACACGTGGGCAGTTGATTACGTGCTGCTCAAGGACGGCAAGCCGATTTACCCCTGCTACGCCTACCGCGATGAGCGCACGCAGACCGTCATCGAGGACGTGCACCGCATCGTGCCGTTTGAGACGCTTTACCAGCATACCGGCATCCAGTTCCAGCCGTTCAACACGGTTTATCAGCTCTATGAGGACATGCAGTCCGGTCGCCTTGCGCAGGCGGATGAGCTGCTGATGCTGCCGGAATACCTGCTGTACCGCCTCAGCGACGTGAAAAAGCGCGAGTACACCAACGCCACGTCCACCGGTCTTGTCAACGCACAGACGCAGGCGTTCGATTCGGAATTGATTGACGCGCTCGGTCTGCCGAAGCGTTTCTTTCCTGCCCTGACGAAGCCTGGAGCGGTGCTCGGAACGCTCACGGATGACATCGCGCAAATGGTCGGCGGGCAGACGAAGGTTGTCCTCTGCGCCACGCACGACACGGCCAGCGCTGTCGAGGGCATCCCGATGCAGGAAAACGCGCCGTTCCTTTCCTCCGGTACATGGTCGCTGCTCGGCGTGAAGCTGCCCCGGCCGATCACGACAAAGGAAAGCATGGCGTGCAACTTCACCAACGAGGGCGGCGTCGGGTACATCCGGTTCCTCAAGAACATCATGGGGCTGTGGATGATTCAGTGCATCCAGAAGCAGCTCGGCATTTCCTTCCCTGAAATGGTTGAGCTGGCGAGAAACAGCAGCTATTCGCAGACGTTCGATGTGAACGACCCGCGGTTCATCGCGCCGGAGGACATGATGGCGGAGGTGCGCGCAGCACTTGACCAGAAGCCCGCGACTGACGGCGACCTGATTCGCAGCGTGTATGTCTCCCTGGCAGAAGGGTACGGGAAGGCTGTCCGGGAAATGGAAGACATCACAGGGCAGACGTGGAAGAAGCTGTATATTGCCGGCGGCGGCGCGAAGAATCAGCTGCTGAATGAGCTGACGGCGCAGTATACAGGCAAAGAGGTGGTTGCGCTTCCGATTGAAGCCACCGCGCTGGGGAATCTGAAGATTCAACGCGCCATAAAATAACAGAGCAGGGGAGGAGCGCCCTTGTTTCTTTGCAAGGGTACGCGTCTGCGAACGCGCCAAAGGGCTTTGGGGCTGCGGACTCCGTCTGTTTTCCTGCCCCTTCGCAGGGCATTCTTTTCAGGAAATCTCAAAAATAATCAGGAGGGAATATCATGAGCTATCAGGAAGCAAAGCAGAAGTACGCCGCAATCGGCGTGGATACGGAAGCGGCGATGACGCGCCTGAAGACGGTGCCGATTTCGCTGCACTGCTGGCAGGGCGATGACGTCCGCGGATTCGATACCGACCCGAGCAAGCCGCTGACCGGCGGCATCCAGACGACCGGCAATTACCTCGGACGCGCACGGACGCCGGAGGAGCTGATGGCGGACATCGATGTCGTGCTGTCGCTCTGCCCGGGCACGAAAAAAATCAACCTGCATGCGTCATACGCCATTTTCGATGAGGAAAACCCGTGGGTCGACCGCGACCAGCTCGAGCCGAAGCACTTCCGCAAGTGGGTGGAATTCTGCAAGGCGCGCGGTCTGGGCGCAGACTTCAACCCGACGTTCTTCTCCAGCCCGAAGTGCGACCCGCTGACGCTGTCCAGCCCGAACGAGGAGACGCGCCGCTTCTGGATCAACCACGGCAAGGCGTGCATCCGCATCAGCGAATACCTCGCGAAGGAGCTCGGTCAGCCGTGCACGATGAACATCTGGACGGGTGACGGCTTCAAAGATGTGCCTGCCGACCGGAAGGGTCCGCGTGACCGCTATAAGGCGAGCATTGACGAGATTCTCAGCGAGCCGTATGACTTCAAGCTTGTCAAGCCCTGCATTGAGAGCAAGGTGTTCGGCATCGGCGTTGAGGCGTACACCGTCGGCAGCGCTGAATTTGCCCTCACCTACGCCGCCTGCAATCGCGATAAGTGCATTCCGCTGATGGACAACGGTCACTATCACCCGACCGAGGTCGTCAGCGATAAAATTCCCGCGCTGCTGACCTTCTTCCCGGAAATTGCGCTGCACGTCACGCGCCCGATTCGCTGGGACAGCGACCATGTCGTGCTGCTCGATGACGAAACGAAGGAAATCTGCAAGGAAATCGTTCGCTGCGGCGGTCTGGACGGTCGCGTCAACATCGCGCTGGACTACTTCGATGCATCCATCAACCGCATTTCCGCATGGACGGTCGGCTTCCGCAACGTGCAGAAGGCGCTGCTGTCCGCTCTGCTGACACCGAATGACCAGCTCCGCACGCTGCAGGATGAGCAGAAGTTCACGGAGCTGATGGTGCGTCAGGAGGCGCTCAAGACGATGCCGTTCGGTGAGGTGTGGGACGAATACTGCCGCCGCTGCAATGTGCCTGTCGGCGCTGACTGGTTTGAGACCGTGCAGAGGTACGAGCGCGATGTGCTTGTGAACCGCGTATAATAATAGGAGGAAATTGACATGAGCATTCTCGATTTGGACATCATGAAGGGCTATATCCGCATGTGCACCGATGGCTGGGATCTCGGCTGGCACGAGCGCAACGGCGGCAATCTCACCTACCGCATGAAGGACGAGGAGGTCGAGCAGTGCTGTCCGTACTTCCGTGCGGTGCCCGGCGACTGGGTCAGCATGGGCGTGCAGGCGGACAACCTTGCTGGCGAATACTTCATCACGACCGGCTCCGGCAAATACTTCCGCAATGTGCAGCTTGACCCCGAGCACAACATCGGCATCGTCGAAATCAACGCTGCTGGCGACAGCTGGCGCATCGTCTGGGGACTGGAGGGCGGCGCGAAGCCCACGAGCGAATTCCCGAGCCACTTCCTGAACCACAGCGTCCGCAAGGCAGCCACGAACGGCGCGAACCGCGTCATCTACCACTGCCACGCCACGAACCTCATCGCCATGACGTACATCCTGCCGCTGACTGACCGCGACTTCTCCCGTGCCCTGTGGCAGAGCGCAACGGAATGTCCTGTTGTGTTCCCCGAGGGCGTCGGCGTATGCCCGTGGATGGTGCCCGGCGGTGCAGCGATTGCGGTTGCAACCTCCGAGCTCATGAAGCACTATCAGGCTGCCGTCTGGGCGCATCACGGGCTGTTCGTTTCCGGTCCCGATTTTGATATCACGTTTGGTCTTGCGCACACCATCGAAAAGAGTGCCGAGATTTACATCAAGGTGCTGTCTGCCGGTCAGGGCAAAATCCGCCAGACCATCACGGATAATGACCTTCGCGCCATCGCGCATGATTTCGGCGTAACGATCAACGAGAATTTCCTCGACTGACCAAGGCGCTGCCCCTGAACCCACCAGGGAGAAAGAAATAGGGCAACACTGCATAAATGAGCTGGCATGGTGAACAGTGAATTGTGATATGCTCCCTCCAGAGTAGACGCTCGAAATAAAAAGGTTTCGAGTCTACGCTGGAGGGAGCATATTATACTAATCTCAATTTAAAGCAGCTTTAAAATCCACTCACGCCCTGTGATACTGCGAATGGTTTCGGGCGTAATAGACCTGATCGTGCAGCACAATCGATCGATCACTTTTTCGAGCGTCTGGAACACTTCATTGCGGAAGCCTCTGGTGCGAATTTCACGCCAGACCTGCTCGATGGGGTTCATTTCTGGCGTGTAGGGTGGAATATGAATCAAATGGATGTTATCCGGCACAACCAGCGTACCGGATTTGTGCCATGCGGCGCCGTCGCAGACCAGAAGAATTTCTTCCTGCGCATGTTCCTTGGACAAATGCTCAAGGAAGGTATTCATGCAGACTGTGTTGCACCACGGCATGACCAGAAAAGAAGCGTCTCCCGAAACCGGATCGACCGCACCGAATGCATATCGGTATTCGCGGATATGATGGCAGGG
>CAVEOA010000005.1:0-145259 GCA_963617205.1 Alloprevotella sp.
GCTGGATTAAGGCGGGCAGGATGACCATCGACGACGTGCCGACCAAGTGGCGCGAGCAGGTAAGGGAGATGCTCTTGAAAGCCGAGCAGGACGTTCTGAACAACTGAACACTCTGATTGAATTGCCGAAAGGAATGATTGAATGTGGCTCATCAGGTGATTTGGACAAAGCGAGTAATGTTGTTTTTTCGAAGAAATGGGTCAGCTTAACGAAACAGAGAGGCAGGTTTTGGAAGGACGAGTAGCTGGTAAGACGATGAGGCAAATGAGCTTGCAGTTTAGCATGTCATAGCGAACGATAGCTAATGTCGTTGCGAGATTGAAGGTCAAGTATGATGCAGTCCAGAGAGAACATCCAGAGATGCTAAAGCCGAGGCAGCATCGAGCTTGTTAGACTTACAAGGATACGCGTTGCGAAGAAGCTTTGAGCGACTGATGAATACAGTTTTCTTGCTTTTTTGAAACGGAAAGTTTGCATGATATCTGCACTTCTGTCGCTGATTTTTGCTGTATAATGCAGATGGGAGGTGAGAAAAGTGTACGACAGCAGATTCAATCCGAACATTCAGTATCAACAGCCGTTCATGCAGAATGCGGCGTTCCAAAGAAACAACGTAATGTAGCTTGTTAGAGTCAATGGCATTGATGGTGCGAGAGCGTTTCAAATGCCCCCCAACTCAACAGCGGCATTGTTTGACTCTGGAAATGACATCATGTATATAAAACAGACAGATGGAGCTGGATTTCCGAACATTCGTGTGTTCACGTTCACAGAACAAGTTCAGCAGCCCACCCAGTCGATTGCTCAGGCACAAGGTGTATCGAGAGATGAGTTTGATTAGCTGAAAAGAATCGTTGATAAGATGACGGAGGAGATAAAGCATGGGCAGTACGCTGTTTCCGCCAAGAAATAATCTACTGATGCAAATTACTCGATTGAAGAAAGCGGTCGATTCTGTCAGAAACGGAAATGCAGATGCGTTAGCACGACAAATGGAAAACTCGAATCCGACATTTGCGTAGTTCGTGAGAAGAAATCGTGGCAAGAGTGCATAGCAGATTTTAAGAGAATCTGGAATCAATACTGATTAGCTGAAGAATATACTCGATCTGTTGAAATGACCAATTGGCGGTGCGCAACGCCTTTGGAATAGATGATGTCAATGAGGTGAACATGATGGACAATTACTCGCTGTCAGACATTGCTGCTCTGAGTAAAAACGATGCTGGATTCCTCGGTGGTGGCTCCGGAACGCTGATAATCCTCTTCCTCATCATCATGATGATGGGTGGTGGTGGTATTTGGGGAAACGGTGCAGCTCAGGCGGCATCGACCTCTGACCTGCAACGTGCTGTTGACTTGAATAGCATTCAGACAGGACAGGCAAATATTGCATCCGAGATTCAGCGAGGCATCTACGAAATCAACGGCAACACGCAGCACGTTGCCTACGACAATCTTGGTGAAATCCGCGATATACAGGCATCGACTTCGAACGGCTTTTACAACACTCAGGCACAGATGAACACAGGTTTTGCCAATGTGCAGAACACGTTGACCGCGCTGCAAGCTGAACAGCAGAGTTGCTGCTGCTCAACGCAGAGAGCGATAGACGGCGTAAATTATAACCTTGCTACGCATGCTGCTGCGATTCAAGCAAACGATTCCGCTAACACGCAGAAGATCCTCGACGCTATTGCTGGCAACCGCATGGCAGACATGCAGAACCAGATCAACCAGTTGCAGCTTCAGAATGCTCTTGGCAATGTGGTCAGGTATCCGACAACGTCTGCATATTGCTCTGGGAGCAATCCATTCTGTGGATGTGGATGTGGCAACAGCATCTGACGAATAAGAATTGGTGACGAGTAGGGGCTTGGTGCAAAAGCCAAGCCCTGACAACGAGGTGATAGATGTGAGCTGTAAAGCATTGCTGTATACCGTGAATTCCTCTGCATCGACAGTTGCTGCAAATGGAACGGTTCCGCTTGGTACAGTAACGCGCCGATTCGGGCAGTCTATTCGTCAAAACGTCAACAACATCACGCTTGCTGGAAGCGGATACTACCTTGTTAGCTTGAACATGACTGCATCTCCGAGCGCAGCAGGAGCAATAACCGTTACGCTCAACGAAAACGGTGCTGCTGTCGCTGGCGGAGCTGCGACCGTAACGACGACCGCTGAAAGCGAGCAGACTCAGATAACACTCGCACAAATTCCTGTCAGAGTGCTGTGCTGCAATGACGTTAAGTCGCTATCTGTCACGTTGAGTGTGTAGGCAAGCGTGACAAATCTGGCATTGACTGTTGAAAAGGTGTGAGCTTAATGAAAAAGCTACGAGAACTTGTTGAGTATATCCGCGAAGAACTGCACGATGCGAAAAAGTATGCCAAGAAAGCAATTTGCTACAAAGAAAAGGATCGCGAGCTTGCTGACATGTATATCAGCCTGTCAAAACAGTAGCTTGAGCATGCCGACATCGAAACGCGATCTGTGCAGAATGTTCTGTCGGCTGCACAAAAACTCGGTGATGAAGCTTGCGAATCAATGGAGCGGCTTTGGGATTGGTAGCGAGAACACATGACCGATTGTGAAGTCGAAATCAAGGTTTTGCACGATATGTATAGTAAGAACTGAAAAGCTACGAAACTGCCCTGCTGAAATGAGCAGGGTTTTTGCATAATTGAGGAAGAAAAAATGGTTATGTTGGCTTTGATAGTGGTTGTATTGTTAATTCTGTTTCTGATAGGAAGCTCGATTTTGAACGATCCGTACCGAGATGACGAGAATAATGATGAGGCTGATTGTCTTCGAGAATGGAATGCAGCAAAGAAAAAGTATGCTGATGCATCGTGGCACGGCGATGAAAGGTGATGCTGTATGAAGATTGCTGTCAAGCTGACAAGAAAAGAAAACTCAGTTTATTTCGGAAAGGCTGTCGGATAGCAAGTCGAAGTAGAACTGTAGGAGTATGTGGCGGCTGTTGTGGCAAGCGAAATCGGCAATGCGCATATTGAGGCTTGCAAAGCACAGGCTGTTGTAGCAAGGACATATGCCTATCCGTATGCATAGTCCGGCAAGCCAATCACTGATTCAGGCTCAAAGCATCAAGCATATCGTGCGACACGTTACGACAAATGCAAGTATCCGAACGCTTGCAATGCAACAGAATAGACAAAAGGAATTGTGCTGATGTATAACAGCAACGTCATTCCGACATGTTCGTACTCGGCTTCAAACGGAGGACGAACCACATCGAGCGAATAGCGATGGGGCAAAGCACTGCCTTGGCTCGTGGCAAAGGATGACCCATGGGATGCAGCATCCGGAAAAAGTAGGAAGGGTCACGGTGTTGGCATGAGCCAGTGCGGTGCCGAATACGCTGCATCGATAGGTGTGAAATATGAGGAGATTCTTGCGTTTTACTATCTTGGCACAGAGATCGGCAGAACCGCTTATTCGCCGACTTCTGATATATCTGCATCTTGCGGAGTGGCATATTCGTCAGATGCAACATCCAATTCAGCAAAGGATGGCGAGAAGATGATCAAAGCAGAAGACTTGGTGGAAAAGTTCCGAATGGCGCTGTCGTAGAAATGGGGCTATATCTATGGGGCTGCTGGCGAAACGTGGACTCAAGCAAAGCAAGACGCAGCAACAAGGTCACAGACTGTTCAATATGGACAGAAATGGGTTGGCAAAACTGTCGCTGACTGTTCCGGATTGTTCACATGGGTATTCAAGAAGCTTGGCGGATATATGTATCACGGCAGCAATACGATGTTCAAAAAGTACACGACTGCAAGCGGAACGCTAAAGAACGGAAAGCGGACAGATGGCAAAGAACTTCTTGCTGGAACTGCTGTTTTCAAGTATAATTCGACTGACGGCTATTATCATGTTGGACTGTATGTTGGCGGAAATAACGTGATTGAAGCAAAGGGTACGTATTACGGCGTAGTTGCATCCGCTCCATCAACGTGGAGTCATTGGGGCGAACTGAAAGGCGTTGAGTATATCGGCAGCAACACAGAAAACGAATCGACAAAAGGAACGGAGAATGGCAGTATGAAAGCAACGGTAACAACTTCAGGTGGAAAGCTGAATCTCAGAAAGAGTACGACGACGAGTTCTGCTTGCCTTGCGCAGATTCCCAATGGCTCGTAGGTTGATGTGCTCGACAATGGGGAAGAGTGGTGCAAAATCACATACGACAAGAAGGTTGGATACGCAATGTCGAAGTATCTAACTATCAAGAACGAGGCAACGACAATCTCCGAAATGAAGGAGCGCATCGAAAAGCTGTAGAGTGCCGTTGAAAGACTTCAGGACACAATTGATTCGCTTGCTGCAAAGGTTGGTGGTTGAATGTGTAGTAGCTTATGAGCTATGCATGGGCAATGGTTGCTGGAATTGCTGCTGGTATTTCCGTTCTCTGGGGACTTGCAAAGGCTGTCGGCGCTTTGCGAAAATGGATAAAGGCTAAATTTGAAAAGCGCCGATAGTACCGCATGATTCCTCAGAAGACCTATGAATAGGTCGTTGCCATGAAGAAAGCAAGCATAGAGGATATGAGTAGACTGAACGATCGCTTCAACACGATCGAGAAGGACATCATTCAGTTGAAGAGTGATATGCGAATCAACAACGACCAAACGGCAACAGTTATGCTGGAGAAGATGATGTGGGCGTATCACAACTACGTGTTGAAGCATCAAAAAATACCGCTTGATGTTCAGACGGCGCTGATTGAGATGGCAACGCAGTACAGAACTTCTGGCTGGCATAATCACATTCCGCAGGACTTTGAAGAGAAAATTCAAGAGTGCGAAATTGAGTGACGCACTCAGGACGAAGAAAGAGGGCATTGATATGATTCAGAGCATTGATTGGACGTAGATTGTAGTGGCGATTATCGGCATCTTTGGGACGCTCTTGACTGGTTTCTTGACGTACATGTTCAACACGTATGCAAAGCCTTGGCTTGAATCGCATAACCTAACTGCGCTTGCGGAAATTGCCGTAAATGCCGCAGAAGCAATCATTGGTAGTGGGCACGGTGACGAGAAGCTCGAAAAGGCACTCGAATTCATGGCTGAGAAGGGCTTCAACGTTGATTCAAACGAAGTAAAGGCTGCTCTTGAAGCAGCTTGGCAGAAACTGAACGTTGCGCAGACTGCCGCTGGCATTAAGCCTGTCGCTCTCGAATAGGGCGATGAAGAGGGTTGACTCACATGGATGTTCCGTGCAAAAACTGTCAAGATAGAACTGCATAGTGCCATAGCGTATGTGAACGGTACATTGCATTCCGCAAGTGGCGCGATGAGTATTTGAAACAGCGAAACATGTAGAACACAGTGACGCATGTCGTGGAAAACAATTTTTTTCACGAGTATTATCGCAAAGTGTACAAGTAGAGCAAACGCAAATGAAATATCCATTCGTATAGGCTGTGATTGAGTCATTCTGGCTCATCGCAGCCTCTTTTTTGTTAATTCTACCGATAAGCGACAGATGTGTCGACAGACAATCGATCGACGCGTCGACAGATGCATCGACAGATGGTAGACAGACATCGATGCTCCAGATATAGATATAGAATAAGATATATAGATATATATATCATATGAGAATTTCGTGTATTTTTTTCGTTTTCTACAAGCGTTTCTAATCGATTATACATCAGCTCAAATAAACAACTCTCCATTCAAATATTATTCAGCACTTCTCATCGCGACCAATTAAAACAGGAATCTTGCATTTTATGAGGAAAACGCAACCACAAAACGATAGAATCCGTTAAAATATGAACTTAACAGATTCGCAATCCTGCAAAATCGACAACTGTTCGTAAAAACGATGCTCAACGACGCTCAAAAAACCGAAATATACCACCTTCTCTTGCTGATTTTTATTTTCTTATGCACATCATGCTCGATTATGCGACAAAACAGTGTAAAAGGCTGAATAATATGCAATGCAAAGCTCAAGAAAAAAACTCGTAAATTACTTAAAATATAGATTGACAATTATCACATATAATGGTATAATACATATGTAAACAAAAACCACAAAACCGAAAAAAAAGGAGGGCGATGTGATGCTTACTGAACTGTCAACACTGATGAAGTGGCGTGTGAAAGGCATGAACGAGGAGAATGCGATTGTGCTGGCTGATTACTTCTACGATCTTGCCGATGGCGATGATAATGCCGCTATTAAAGCCAGAGCACATATCCGCTGCATGAAGACACTCGGACTCATGCGGAGCAACTGTTGGAATCACGAATACAGCACAGAGGGAGCTTTCTTCCTCGAATTCGTTACTGCCATTCAGAATGCTGAAACCAAAAGCCAGCGTCTGGAAAAGTTGCAGATCATGAAGAATTTGATAAAAGGAGGATTTTTGAGTATGAAACGTTATAAGACCAGACGCGAAGCTTGTGAGGCATGGGTACATGGATTCAATGCCATTCCTGAGGGGTGTGTTGTAAAGCTGATTAAACGCGATATGGACGATGTTCGCGAGATCACGCCCATCAGAGTTAATGACGATGTTGAAGTTCTGTTTGGCGATGACTGCGGTGAAAAAGGAGTCGTTTGTGAGATTGATGGAGACGTTGTCACTGTGCTTATCGACTCCGCGCAGAAGAAAATCAAGAAATCCAATCTCGAAGTGCAACATGACGATATTCTTCCGATGTGGGGCACAATGTGGTCGTTTGGTGATTCGCTCGATGATCACTGGCTCGAAAACATGGGTGGTCTTCAGATAATGGCTGATCTTGGATTCCGCATTTACGAGCAGGAGGACTACGGCTACATTTTCGGTATCGATGGAGCTGGTTTCAGCTTCTACGACGAATTCTGGATTCCGCTGTACTGTGCGCGTGGATTGCGTTGGAGCGAAGAGGATGAAGCAGAAGGGGAGGGTGGTTGATATGTTTGTCCAGTTTCTGAAGGTTGTTGTCTGGGCGACTGATATCGGCGTGATTTGCTGGGGCGTTGTGCAGTTGCTCGACGCGGAACCGGACATCAATGACTGCTTCTTTCTGCGCGGAGTCAAAAACACGCTGATTGGGATTGCACTGGCGGTTGTGATGATCGGATTGACGGTTGGAGGTGTGATTTAATGGGGATGAAGGTTAAAGAGCTTTTAGATGTGCTGCCAAGATTTAACACTCTCGCGGAGCTGCGTTCTGATGTTAATGCGGCTGGATTGCCATTGATGCCGCTGAGGACGGTTGCAGCGCAGAAGAGAAGTTCTCTGTATGAGAAGTACAAGGATTACGAGGTCACGCAGATTGAACCGATGCAAGGAAACGAAGCGGATAATCTTGCGTTGATTGTATGGATTCGAGAGGAGGATTAAAACGGTGCTTAGGACTACTGCACAGGTTGGCGGTTATGCCTGCTGGACGCCGCTGCCGGAAGAGGAGAATGATGATGCGGTTGATTGATGCGGATGCATTGGTTGCAGCAGTACAGATGGCGTATTTGTGCGACGATGTCAATGCCATATTCGAAATCATAGCCGGAGCGCCAGAGTTTAGTTTCTTCACGGAATGCAAAGAGAAAAACGTAGATAGAGAAACTGCACAGAAACGCTATAAAGAACTCGGCATCTGGCGAGAAACGATAACCGAGGGTGACATACTTGTCCTTGTCATGATGCTCAATGAGGAAATCAGGCGATCGAACAAAAACGGAGAAACGTCAGTGAATACGATCTGCTTGAGTAAGAGAATTGATATCAAGAAAAGGCCGAACGGGACTGTCAAGCAGTGTTTTCTGTATATGAATTCGCATTATTTCACTCAGCGAGAATGTATCTCGCTCTGCGAAGACGGGCATGTACAATTTGCTGAATGGGCATGTCAAGGAAATGTTGCACCCGTCTTGAGGGCGTTCCTGAGATGGTGTGAATACTTCCGAACGAAGGTGATGCCATTTTGGATGCCATTTTGAAAGAAACAATCGTATTGATGTGTGAAAGAGCCTTTGCGGACGTGAAGGAAGCAATTTACGGAAGTGCCTCAGTTCCGTTTGAAACGCGAATGAATAAAGCGGAAAACAGTGCGCTCCGATTGAAAGCTGTATTGATTGAAGTGACCGAAATGACAGAACATGAATGCACAGAAGCTGTCATGAACATCGTAGCAGGGAAAATTGGATGCCAAGAAATTCTGAAATTTTGTTAAGCGAGAGTATATTGACATTTTTACGAAAGAGGGCTATAATATAAATGTTGAAGGACCAATGAAATGACGGAGGTAAGATAACTATGCCGAGAGTAATGATTCAGTACGCTGATAAGACAAATACGTACTGCTGGTTTGAAGATGGTGATGAACCGAAGTTGATCATCGGACGTGAGAATTATACGATCAAAGAAATTGCTGATACAGGAGCTGTCATGGTAGTGAACAATTCTGCACTGCTGAAACGGTTCAATGAACTTGGTATAAAGGCACGTCCGACGCCAAGGCAGCATGTGATTTCTGTGTCAGTCAGTGAGAATACAAAGGAACGAATGTCGGCTGCTTCCAAGAAAGTAGGCAAGAACACGTCGCGGATCTTCGAAGAACTTGCTGTCAAATGGCTCGACGAAAACGGCTTCTAACCAACGGACTAAAGCCTCGGCACGAAAATGTCGGGGCTTTTTTCTATGCCATCATCGCTTCGGGAATGTTTCGAATCCTTCCATAAAATCATAATCAAATTCGCAGTTTTTGCTTGACAAATATCATATAATTAATTATAATAATAGTGTAAACAAAAACAATTTAGGAGGTACGCCCTATGATTCCAACAATTTCCAACTACACTCTTCACTGCTCTGATTACACCTACACACCCTCCATTACAAATTTTGAAACATTTTCGAGCCTAATCGATGATGCTGAAAAATTCTCCCAAATAAATAATGATACCTACTACATCATCGACAACAAAACTGGTGAAATTATGGTAATTTTTGAAAATGGTGTGGAAATTAAATCCTCACCATCCTTGGATGAAATTCTTTTACTCCTTGCCAACAATTCCCACAAATAACAAAAATGGTGGGATGCTTTGCGTCCCACCCACTTTTCTTCTGATTGATAGGAGGTTGTGCATACGATGTACGCTATTACGCTGATGACTGATGCTAACGTTTCTTCTTTCCACGAATTCATGACGATGCCTGATGTTAAGGCATTCCTCGAACTTGTTCCGGAGAGTTGCATTCCTAACACTTTCCAGAGCTTTACAAAGCGTGGCAAGGTGACGAAGCTCCCAACGCCAAAGGTAAAGCGTCATCCTGATAAAGTTGCTGTGTTTACCGTTACGTACATCAAGGGCAGCGGCGTCCAGATGGTGTGCGAGAACTACATCCTGCCGGACGATGAGCATGTCCATGAAAATGCATCAAAGGTGATAAATTTCTACCGCTTTACTGACCGCGAGAATGAAATTGTTAGCATCGAACGTGTTGAGGATGGCAAAGTTCCTGATCGATTCGTCCACTCCTACAACAAAAAACTCAACGAGCATGGTGAACGCCTGAATCCGTATGACGTTGAGCAGGTCAAGATGGAACATTGTTACTTCAAGAAAAACATGGAAAAGCAGCTTGTTCCGTTCATCCACACGGCTGGTGCGTGCCTGTTCAATGCCAGATGCGATTACATTGCAGATTTCGCAAAGAGCAGAGGAAACGGTACGTGTGATTGCTACACGCACGATGGAGAATTTGTTGGAACGATGAAAATTACCGAGGCAATGGAATGGCTTGGCGGTTGCGGAGAAGTGATTCCATTTCTGGACATTTGAACGGCTGAAAGGACGCTGGTTAATGAAGCTGATTCATAGCCAGCGCCTTTTCTCTGTAAAAAAACTCTGAAATACGAGAAATAAATAGAATTACAGCTTGACAAATATATGATAACATGGTATAATAATAGTGTAAACAAATACAAATCAAAAATAGGGGGTATCATCATGAATCACAACGACATCAACCGCAAATTTACAGAGAAGGTCAACGAACTGCTGGGTCAGGGGTATCAAATCTGCCCCGCAACCATGAACAGTACGCAGGGTGAAATCGCCCATGTCGACGTATACAAGGGCGACGAAGTTATCAGGGTGCTGCTTGAGCGCACCTACGATAACGGCGAGAAGCCGGACGGCATCCGGATTATTGTCGGTCGGAACACCGACCGCGTCAGCACAAAGTTCTTCGAATCATTGAGTAATATTATTTGGAATAACGATTTGGAGATTATCTCCGAAATCGAGTTTTGCAAAATCGAAGATAATTATTACACCGATGTGGAAAACGGAAAAGAAATTTATGCAAAACAACGTGCGCTCCGGAGGGCACTGCGCGAATCTGGACATTTGAACGGCTAAAAAGGAAGTTGGTGAATGAAAATGAATCGCTACGAGGAACTCAAAAACCGGTTTCAGAAAGAAATTGACGCTTTCCCCATGAAGTTTGCGTTCAGTCAAGAACAGTTCGTCGAGTCTATGCGGGAACTGGGTCTCGACTCGACGGATACAGATAAGATCATTGGCATCCCATGCGGCGGGTTCATTCGCAAGAGCGACAAGCAAGCGTTCATTGATCTGTTTTGTCGGAAAGAAAAAGCGATGGAAGAAGCCATTGCGGAAGACGTAGACGGATCTGGCTTCGTGTGCGACATGTTCCGGTATGAGTTGGCGAATCACGAGTATATCATCACTCATAGCTTGCATGAAACGCTCGACGCACTTTGCTATTCCGAAGAAGAAGTTGCGACAGATCCAAAACTGGCGAACGGTCTTGCACTTGCACGGAAGCTGTACATGCAGGAAGCTGATGAGAAAGGGTGGGGCTGAACATAAAGCTTGACCGCCAGATCATAGTTATTGCCGATTTCGTAATGTTGTATCATTTTAACGGAACAAGAAACAGGAGGAAAGCAAAATGACCATAACCAAGGAAAGAACCAAGTGTGTCATCTATTCAAATGACATCTGGAGCAACTACAAAGACATGGACGAGCTTAAAGCGAGCGTTGCAGAGCGCGATGGTAGTTTGCGTGAAGATATCACGGACGAAGATGCTTATTCATTTGCCTACCTCGAAATCCAATTACGTTGGGAAGACTTTATGGCAGATGTTCGACATGTCGATAAGAAGACAAACGAAAGCTGGCTTGTCTCCTACGAGCTTGGGCTGTGGAACAGAACCGAGGTCGGAGGACAGATGTTCCGCGACCTTGAATCTGCAATTCGGTCGATTGTTTCTTCTGTTGATACGTTCAGTATCGAAGAAGACAACTTCGGTAACGTGTTCATGACTGGTTGGCATCACGACGGAATAAATCACTTCATTCTTCGCCGACTGAATGAAAAGGGTGAATACCGCTACAACTGCAACGGCTACTCGCCCAGACTGCTAAATAGCGATCTCAGCAGAAACGGTAATCTGCGGAAGTTGCTCGGATGGAGGTGAAAACAATGGAGCTTTTCGGAATGTTCATGTTTTTCGGCGTCCTGTTTGTTACCATGCTGATTTACGATGAAAATCACCCGCACCGCTGAATGAAGGAGAAATTGGAAATGAGCCACTACATCTGTGCCGTGTTGTCAAAACGCCCTGAAGATGTTGAGAATCTGCTTGCGCCGTATAATGAAACCGATGAACGTTACTTTGATTTTGAGCCGCTGCCGGAAGCGAACTTCAATCACATGCAAGGCTTGTATCATAAGGATGAGCTTTCCGAAAGCATCTCCTTTGCTGAATGGCTGGAATATAATGGATATGCCACAGACGGAGAACAGATTGGCTTTATGGTTAATCTGAATACAAAGTGGGATTACTGGAACGAGCTGAAACCCGAACAGCATCCTCATCTGTATCCCCTAAAGACTGATGAAAAGCTCAACATAATGAATCACCCGAAGGTAAAGCAAATCGACTTCAGCGCAGACGAAACCGTTCCCTATTGTTTCGTTACGCCAGACGGCGAATGGCATGAATGGTTTAACATGGATGAGTTTTGTAACCCATCTGCGTGTTATGCGCAGCCGAATATGCAGGCATACAAAGAAGAATGGGAGGAAACAAAGCAAAGCTATCCCGATGCGTATCTGACCTACGTCGACTGCCATATCTGAACGGCATAACGGAACGATGAGCGTCCGCTACAGTATGTGAGGGCGCAGCAATGCCGTAGCACTTAGACGCGTGAAAGGAATAAGCTTATGACGGCAGAGATTCTCGCAAATGCGAACAGCAAGTATTACATGCACAGCAACGGTGAGAAGAAGTGGGAAGTCTATACGCTGCACGTAATGCCGAACGGTCGCTGGGGTGTTCATTATCAAACTGTTGACTTGGCAAAGTATGACGTCGCGTCTGGCTCGTTTCAGAGCGATTATCTTGAATTGTATGGCTACGATTCCATTGCCGAGCTGAAGCGCGTGTATGGGGAGCTATGGTATATGATGGCGGCTCGCTTCGTTGCTGAAACCGAGCTTTACTACGCAGAAACGGTCTGTGCAGGGACGAGAGATTTTTGCAGTCAAATCATAGAGAATAGGAGAAAATGACAATGGTTGAATGCTATCATTACGATGACGAAGATCTCGCTACAACGATGAGGTACATTAGAAAAGTTCGCAGCGACGAGAACGGAGCGCTCCTCGATATGCTGAATGAAAGCATCAAAGAAGCTGTATCATGTGCATCATCTGTCGTAACGGCAGATGATGTTCTTAAATTGTTTGAAGCGATTGATCGTCGTAAAATCACAGATCCATTCGATGCCGCAAGTCACATGTTTGCCATTCTCGTCAACATCGACCTCAACTGCTTTTTTGAGAATTTTTTCTCATTTTTTGATGAAAAAAACGACTCAAAGCACTGTAGATGACCGAAAAATGGCGTACAAATCGTCGAAAAATACAAAATCTTGTACTTGCTCTTTTTATATCATAACATATAGTATGCCAAAACGTCGATTCTAATCGATTTTTCCTTCGATACCCCTACCAATCCTCCACATAATAAATTCTCAATGGTTCTCATCGAGTTCTACAATACGAAAAAAATGAAAATACGAAAAAACACAATAAATATTGCTTGACAAACATAATATATAAAGTTATAATATAAGTGTAATCAAAAACAACAAAAACAGGAGGAAAAACAAAATGGGACGCAGAAGGTTGATTAGCGACGTTGATATACAGACCTTGTATTCAATGAGAAAAGAAGGTATGAAGAACAGGGAAATTGCTGAAAAGCTTGACTGCTCTGTTCAAACAGTTCTGAATCATATCGGACCAATGCCGAAAAAAGCAGAGGATTACACAAAAGAATCGAAGGCGGAAAAAAGCAGAGGATTACACAAAAGAATCGAAGGCGGAAAAAAGCAGAGGCAGCCTCAGCAGCAGAATAATGCCTCTGTAATTGAACGGTTGACTGCACACGACAGCTATGTGCTTCAGTTTGAATGCACGAAAGTAACGGCGAATGGAAAGCAGTGTCAGTACACGATTGATACGAAGGCAAAGACGGTCACTGCTCATGACGGAATTCTCGCCGGAACGATGACACGCGAGGAGCTTGCAATCGTCATTTTAGAACTGAAGGAGTGCATGAATAAGCTTACTTCAGTGCGACATGATAACTGCATGAAAGAATAAGCATCAACGAGGTGGAAACCATGATTGATGTATTCGGCAACGTCTTGATTTGGCATTCGTCAAAGAGTGTTGACCCGATGAAACGTATGAAGGCTTCAATCAAAAGCCATTCTGAGCGCGATGGAGTAAGGCAGACTATCGTCACTCGCTGCATTGCGGTGGCATGAAAGGAGAAATCATTATGAGGAATTACCCGGTGTTGATTACGGAGATGCTTCAGGTCACTGTCAATGTCAAGGCTGGATGCGCGGTTGAAGCTGTAGCAAGGGTAAAGGAGCGCTGGGGTAGAGGCGACATTCTGCTGGATGCTGACCAGTTCACAGGCGTGGAAATCAGTGCGGTTGATGACGAGAATATCGTCATGCTGCACCGTGACTGTAACGGAAACGAGCATCTGGAAGGGAGACCTATATGTCAGGAAGGAAATGAGAAAGAATGAGCAACGAGAAGAAAGACACGCAGCAGCCACTGCTGCGAATGATGTACTTCTTGCCTCGTCAGTCGATGCTGTTCGGTGAGCCGCATATTTTCGAAACCAGAGATCCTGAAAAGTGGAAAAGAGTAGTTGAGATTGCTAACGAGTATGGTTACAGGGTAGTCAAAATTGAGAGTGTCAAGTGAATGGCATAACAAACTGGGCAATTGAAAAGAGGGAAAAGAAATGGTCAAAATCCTGAAAGCAGACGAAAGAAAGTACGCATTGCTCCTCACTGTAGACGGAAAGGTTGAGTTCGTGACAACTGACAGCGAGTGTGAAAAAATGCTTGAAGTTGCACGGGAGAAGATTGGCTGTGACTTGATTGAGTGCGTGTGTTTCAACGACAAGCGAGGTGAACGCATCTGCATGATGATTGACGAAAACGGAAAGCTCAAGGAAGAAAAATACATGAACCCAATCGCCAGTTGGCTATATGGCACACACCGTCACGGTGATCCGATCGTTGGGAATGCCATGCTCGTTCTCGAAGGCGATGAAAGTCTCGAATATATGAATGGAACAGAAGTTGCACATCTTGCCAAGGAATGCGAAGACAACCGTGCCAGAGCTTATGAAATCGCTGTAAAGTTTCTCGATGGTGATGCCTGACCACGTTTTGACCACGCGCCACATGCGTTGGCAGCAAGAACATGCCGTATGTGCGCACTTGCTTGGCTGGTTGGCGAAATCTATCCCAACCCATGAAATGGATGAAAAATAGGCAAACGAAAGGACGTTTCGCAAAGCTGCGAAACGTCCTGTTCCCGTCGAAGTGGTGGGATTCGAACCCACGGCCTTTTGGTCCCGAACCAAACGCGCTACCAAACTGCGCTACACCTCGAAAAAGAGCCAACAGAGGGACTCGAACCCTCGACCTGCGGTTTACGAAACCGCTGCTCTACCGACTGAGCCATGTTGGCACGCTGACCAAATCAGCTTTATCAGTATATCATGAAGCAACAAAAAAGTCAAGAGCAAATTTTGTTTTTTCTGAAATTCTTCGGCATCATGAATCTTTGCGGAAAATACAAACGCCCGACTCTGCGATAGAGCCGGACGCTGTTTGCATTTTTTTCTGTCATGCGGTCATGCGGACAGGATGTGACCTTCCCGCAGCACGATTCGCAATCAGACGCGCTTGACTTCCTTGATCTTGGCAGCGCGACCCTGCAGAGAACGCAGGTAGTACAGCTTGGCGCGACGCACCTTACCGTGACGGATCACCGTGATGCTGCCCAGACGGGGAGAATGTACGGGGAAAGTACGCTCCACACCGATGCCATAGGACACGCGGCGCACCGTGAAGGTTTCACGAATGCCACCGTTGCGCTTGGCAATCACAACACCCTCAAAAGCCTGCAGACGCTCGGTCTTGCCTTCAACGACCTTCACCATCACCTTGACGGTGTCGCCGATGGCAATCGCGGGGATATCGCTGCGCAGCTGCTTCGCTTCAATCGAACGGATGATTTCGCTCATGTTGGTTCCTCCTTCCTTCATAGACGTTCGTATCCGACTCCGCATGAGTTCAGAGCTGCCGGAAAGAGGACCGTCCGTATGTCACATCGGATATTATATCACAAATCGTGTGGGGAATGCAAGAGCTGCAGGAAGATTTTCTGCGTGTTTATTGTAGAAGTGAATTCCCAAAGTAAATGCCACAGTAGCAGTAAGAAGTTGCATTTGCTCTGGGAATCCACGTGTTTATTTTGGAATATTGCATGAAATTCCCTTCCTTCATCGTTAAATAAATGAAGGAGGCGAGCACATGGATGAATTGACCCTTCGCCGCGCACAGAAAGGCGACGCTAACGCCTTTGAGCAGCTGATTACCCCTTATGAACAGATGGTTTGGCGCGTTTGCTGGCATTATCTGCATCATCGTGAGGACGCGATGGATTGTGCCCAGGACGTTATGCTCAAGGCGTGGCGCTCCATTGGGCAATATCAGCAGGATTGCAGCTTTTCGAGCTGGTTGTATCGCATCGCGGGCAGCGTCTGCATCGATTTTCTGCGCCGTCAAAGGCGTATGGTGCCGTCCGATTCCATGGACGCGATGGCGGAAAACGGTTACGACCCTGCGGATGACGCGCCTGCCCCCGATGTGTCCCTGTTGCAGAAGGAGTCTGCCGAAACGCTGTTCCGTGCCATCGACAGTCTGCCGGAGGACATGCGCACGGTGGTTATCCTCTACGCGTTCGAGCAGCTCCGCTATGAGGATATTGCACAGATTACCAATGTGTCAGTCGGGACGGTTAAGAGCCGCCTGAACCGTGCTCGTGCCAAATTGCTTGCTTTTGTTCGTGAAAATCGGGAACAAACTGCGGATTTCAGCGTCAAACAGGATGAAAGGGGGACAGCGAAATGACTCAGAAGCAATCAAATCACGAAGATGACGTCCTCCGAACGTGCCTGTCGTCCCTGAACGAGCAAGTGCCGGACATGCCGGCGAATTTTCACGCGCAGTGGACGACTCTTGTGAAGGAGGATGCCATGAAGCATGATGAACCGAAGCAGCCTGAAAGGAAGCGGATGTGGACACGCGTGCTGTCTGTTGCGGCGGCGCTTGTGTTTGTTGTGGGCGGAACGCTGCTGACGAAGGACAAGCTCTCGCTGACCGGCACCGCAGGCAGCGCAGACAGCAAGCTGCGGTACAGCACGACTGCCGGCTATGATGAGGACGCCGTTGCCGAATACGAGATCGCGGACGACAGCGGCGGCATGATGATGTTCGCCAGCAATAACGCGAACGATTCGACTGATAGCGTCGTGTCTGACCGAAAAATCATTCGCACCGTTTCCATGACCGTCAAGACGACCGCTTACGAGGACAGCATGCAGCGCATCGAGTCGATGCTTTCGCAGTATGATGCGTATCTGGAGAGCTCGAGCGAATACACAAATTCGCGCAATCTGCGCACGGTGTCGCTGACGATTCGCGTGCCTGCGGAGCAGCTTGATGCGTTTCTGAGCGGCACTGACACCATCGGACGCGTTACAAGCCGCGATATGACGTCCACCGATGTCACCGCGAGCTATCAGGACACCGCCGCTCGGCTGGAGAACCAACGGCTGCTGCTTACGCGGCTTCAGACGCTGACCGATACGGCGGCGGATTTGTCAAGCCTGCTTGAGCTGGAAAACCAGATTGCCGACACGCAGTACAACATCGAGCAGCTTGAACGCAGCCTTGCCTCGACAGACAAGCGGGTCAGCGAATCAACGGTCTACCTGACGATGAACGAGGAAGCGCAGCCTGACCTGACGGACGATACAAAAACGCTCGGCGAGCGCATCGAAAGCGCCTTGCAGACCGGTTGGAATGCATTCATCACGTTCCTGCAGGATTGCCTCGTTTTCCTGACCGCCGCGCTGCCGTTTATCGCAGTCTGCGTGGTTGTCTTCCTCATCGTCATCATCGTTAGAAAGGTCAGAAAAAAGCGCAAATAAATCGAAAAGAACGCAGCTCCGATTGCAGGAACTGCGTTCTTTCTATTCCTTCCATTGGTACACGCGCTTGCGGCATGCGGCATCGACCGTCACAACCGCCAGCTGATGGAGGTTGTCCGGCACGACTGTCAGCCACGGCAGATCAGGGGTTTTCCTGGAACGGCTGAAACGCTGCAGGATGCGCACGCCCTCCTCCGTCAAATCGCCGACAGCCCAGCTTTCGAGCGTATCGAGCTGCTGGGGCGTCCTCGGGAAGCACGGATGCGTTGCGGTGAAGCCGGTCAACAGCAGCATACTGCCTGCGCCCTTGCATTCGCCTTCCAGCGCGGTTGCATCCATCGTGCAGGGGCAGTCTATCGTCAGATTGCTGCTGTTCAACCGGTTCGCCGCAGTCAGGACGGTTTCCGGCAGCTTGTCAACCCCGACAAACCGGCAGCCGAGCGACTGCGCCGCCTCAAGCGTCGTTCCACTGCCGCAGCACAGATCGACCACCAAATCCCCCTTTTGCACGACGGGAAGAAGCATCCTTTCCAGAAGCTTGAGCGGCTTTTGCGTCGGATAACCCATGCGTTCGGGGTCGCGCTGCTGCAGGAAGCCGATGTCGCTCCACACGTCCCCCGGATACACCGGCGCATCATCGTAATAACGGTAGATTTTTCCGCCGGACTTGATTTGACTGTATGCCCTGCCATCCTCATCGACGCAGCGGCGCATGTGGTTCTTGCGGTTTTCCGTCCTCGGCAGCGGCACGCGCATCAGGTCAAACGCGTACTTTTTTGTCTTGGCATACAGGAGAATCGTGTCATGCTTCCGGCTGAAATATTTTTTTGCGCGTCCGCCGCTTTCATAGCTCCAGATGATTTCGTTGAGGAACATATCCTCGCCGAAAACCTCATCACACAGAAGCCTTGCATAGGCCGTAGAACGCCAGTCGAGATGAAGATACATCACGCCGCTCGGCTGAAGCAGTTTGTTGGCCTGCTCAATCATCCGCCGGAGCATCAGCAGATATGCTTCGCGGCTCTCGTGGCGGTCGCAGTACGCCGGATATTCGGGCATCGGCTTGCCGGAACGCCACCCTTCCGTGCCGAAGCAGCGCCGCCGGATAAACTGGTCGCCCGTCATGAAGGGCGGGTCAATGTACACGACCTGCACTTGACCGGACAGCGCGTCCAGCAACGGATGACCATCGGCGGCATCGGCGCAGAGCAGCAGATTTTCTCCCTTGCCGTACGTTTCCCTCGGCACATTGACTGGTTCAAACATCGCTGCTTCCTCCGATATACTGCCGTCTGACTGCATGAAGCTCATCCTGCATGCTCGTCAGCAGCGCCAAGTGCGCCGCGAGCTTTTCATTTTCGACAAGGTACTTTCCCGCCTCGCGGACACGCGCCACAAACGTCTGCGACAGCGCCTGCTTTCCCTGCTTCGCCAGCGGACACACTGCACGCGCAGCCGCATCCATGGCGACCTTCACGCCGTCCTCGCGCACGAGAATCAGCAGCGGAAACATCCGGCACGCCAGCGGACGGTTTGCCCGATTGCAATGCCCGGAGCAGATGAGCAGCGTTCCCTGCTTCGTCGGGAACATGCGGAAGGACGCATCATCCGCATAGAACGTCTCTTCGCCCGGAAAGAGCAGCATTCCTGTCTGCTCGCCGGGATGACTCCGGCAGCATGTGGTGCCGCAGATCAGCCCGCAGTCCGAGCATAGGGGCGTTACGTCCATCAGCAAATCTCTCGCTCTTCGCAGCTCTTCCGGAAGCATCCTGATTCCTCCCATGCATTCATACTGTCTATTTTACAACGTTTTGGGCGTTCTGCATAGTCTTTCAGGCACGGAATTTGCAAAAACAGAAGGCAACACCATGCGATTCGTCGGCGCTGAACTGCGCGGTATTGCCATAAGCTGATTCATACGCGGGAAATGGATGCGGATGGCGTGCCTCAATTACGAAAAAGGTTCAAGGAGCTTCATGCCTTGAACCTTTTCACGCGTTACTGGACAAATAATGCGAGCACTGCTTCGGCTGCCTGCTCCTCATCAGGACCATCGACCACCAGAAACATCTCGTTCTGCTCATCCGCGTCAAGCGACAGCAGACCCAGCATCGACTTTGCGTTCACGACCTTCTGATGGCGGCGAATCATGACCCGCGACTCATATCGGGATGCTGTTTCGACAACCTGCGCCGCATTGGAACGTGTCAGCGGCTGGTAATTGGGAAATGTAATCGGCTTCACGATCATTGGAATTCCTCCCTGTTGTTTGATTCATAGGAATAAATTATCGATCCGGCACCTGTGCGGCTGCTTCCCTGCGCGCCTGCTCCTCCGCCTCATGAATAATCTCCATCAGCCTTCGCATCCGGTGGTTCACGGCGGATTTCGACAGCGGCGGCTGCGCTTGATTGCCCAGCTCCGTCAGGGATAGATCAACATTTTCGAGCCTCAGGCGTGCGATTTCCTGCAGTGCCGGCGGAAGCTCACGAAGCCCGTGCGCAATGGTGTACCAGCGGATGGCGTTCACCTGCTGCATCGCGGCATTGAGCATCTTTTCCGAGTTGTGTTCATCGCAGTTGATGGCGCGGTTCGCAGCGCCTCGCGCCTGTTTTCGGATGCGCACGTTTTCCAGCGCAAACACGCTCGCCGACGCACCCATCAGCGCAAGGCAGTCCGAAATCTGCTGCGCTCCCTTCAGGTAGATGACGGTTTGCCCCTTGCGCTCGAAGATGTGGACGGGAAGCTCCGCCTTTTCCAGCACACGCGTCAGCTCACGAACAAAGCCCGTTTCAGATGTGGTAATTTCAAAATGATAATCCTTTTCGGGGGCTGACATCGTCCCTGCGCCGAGGAAGGCTGCCCGAAGATACGCGCGTCGGCAGCACTGACGGGTCAGGTGATGGCGCACAATCGTCCGGCGGTACGAGATGCTGCCGTCCTCACCCTGCTCAATCAGGTGGAGTGCCAGCATCAGCCGCTTCGAGTCCTCATCGCCGATGGTCAGCACGCAGGTGCGCTGTCCGCCGAGCCGCGCATGCTGAACATAATGCAGCCTTGGCGTAATCGACAGCCGCGCCGTCAGCAGGCGGAAGATTCGCCGCGCCAGCGCCGTGTTTTCCACGCGGTACTGCACCTGCACGCGTCCCAAGCCGTGGAATGTCAGCGATCCGCTTGTGCGGTAGAGCGCCGCCAGTTCGCTGAGCATGCAGCAGCTTTTTCCAAGCTCCAGCCGGCAAAGCTCCTCCTTGACCGTGGCTGAAAACGACATTTAGACTCCCTCCGGTTTTTCCTTCCAGTGCGCCTGCTCCAGCTCCAAATCGCGGTGTTCGATGCTGACGGAATAACCTGTCTCACGCAGATACGCCGCGAGCGCCTCGCTGATGGCGACGCTGCGGTGCGCACCGCCCGTGCAGCCGATGGCAATCGACAGGCGATGCTTTCCCTCCTCCTGATAATGCGGCAGCAGGAAGGAAAGCAAATCCTTCATCTTTGCCAGAAATTCCTGCGTCACCGGATGATTCAGCACAAAATCGCGCACGTCCGCATCGAGCCCTGTGTGACTGCCCAACCCCGGAATGTAGAACGGATTCGGCAGGAAGCGCACGTCAAACACGAGGTCGGCCTGCATCGGCAAACCGCGCTTATATCCGAATGAGTTCATCTCGATGTGCATTGCACCGAGCTGGTCTGTGCTGCTCAGGAAGCTTGACAGCTTTGCGCGAAGCTGCCGGGGCTTCAGGCTGGTTGTGTCGATAATGTAATTTGCCGTTTCACGCAGCGGCTGCATAATCGCGCGTTCGCGGGTAATTGCCTCCATCAGGCTGACGTTTTCGCCTGCCAGCGGATGGTCGCGGCGCGTTTCCTTATAGCGGCTGACGAGCACATCGTCCGATGCCTCCAGATACAGGATTTCAACCTGATAGCCAACGCCGCGCGCTTCCGCGATGATGTCGCAGACCGCCTTTGCATCGAAGAAGTCGGCACTGCGCACGTCTACCGCCATCGCGACAAGCGGACGGTTCAGCGCGGATTTCTCGATGGCCTCCATCATGCGGAACATCATGTTGGGCGGCAGATTATCCACGCAAAACGCGCCCATGTCCTCCAGATAGCGGTTGACAGACGTTTTCCCGGCGCCGCTCAGCCCTGTCACCATGAGAAACCGCATGATTGTCATCTCCCTTATGCTTCTGCTAAATCCTCGCCGATGATTTTGACCTCCGGCTCAAGGCGGACGCCCTTTTGCCGGAGCACCACGCGCTGAACGTGCGCCACGAGTGATAGAAAGTCCTCTGGCGTACCGCCGCAGTTGACGAGGAAGCCGGCGTGCTTTTCACTGACCTGCGCGCCGCCGATTCTTGCACCCTTCAAGCCGCATTCGTCGATCAGCTGTGCCGCGAACGCGCCCTCGGGACGCTTGAACGTGCTGCCAGCACTGAACATGGTCAGCGGCTGTTTTTCTGCGCGGCGGCGGTTGAACTCCACCATTTCCGCCAGCAGTTCTTCACGCTTGCCCTGCGGCAGCTGAACGGTCACGTGCGTCACAATCTTGTCTTCCTTCATCAGCCGCGAGAAGCGGTAGCCGAACTGCATGTCATGCCGGCTATAGCGGAACGGCTCGCCAGCCATGTTGTACCCCTCGACAAGCGTCACCGCCTGACTCATTTCGCCGCCGTACGCGCCTGCATTCATGTATACGCCGCCGCCGACCGTCCCCGGAATGCCGCTTGCGAACGTCAGCCCGGCCAGACCGTTGTCTGCCGCCGCCATCGACAGGCTCGACAGCATCATGCCCGCCTGCGCACGAATCCGGTCGCCGCTGGTTTCCATCGCGTGCATATTGCGGCAAATGCGAATGACAAGCCCCCGAATGCCGCCGCTGCGAACGAGCAAATTGCTGCCGTTGCCGATGACGGTCACGGGGACATCCAGCGAACGGGCTGTTTCAATCAGCAGCGGAATCTGCTCCGGATGCTCAGGGTTCGCCAGCAAATCAGCCGCGCCACCCAGGTGAAGCGTTGTATATTTTGCCATATCCGCATGCTTTTCCAGACGAATTGCAGCATCCGCCTTCAGCACACGGCTGGTTAATTCTTCGAGGGCAAGCTGACTTGCCCGTATTGTGTCGCTCATTGAGATTCCTCCCAATGCTATTGTACACGAAAAGCGGCAGATTCACAAGATGCAAAATGGAATAAAACAGCGAATGTACCGAACGTTTTGTCGGTTATTGAGGAAATGATCTCAAAATCAAGCGCAAGTCTATTTTCTTTTTGCAAGGATTATGATATGATAGAAGCAGAAGATGTTACAGAACGACCAAAGAAAGGAAAAACCATGAATACGACCAATCTGCATGCGCTTATTGACCGTTACGAGGAGAATTATGCGATGATCAACGGTCCTGAGCATTACGAATGCTTTAAGTGGAAGGCAGTACGCTGCTTTCAGGATGTCTGGTTTTCGGAGGAAGTGCAGCAGCTGCCGTTTTCCGAGAGGTTCGCAAGGGCGATGAAGGGAAGCTCCATCCTGATCAACAACAGCCGGATTTCGCCCGTCACGGGTATCGTGAAAATGGCAGAGAAGCGGCCGCAGGAGGTCGAATCACTGTTTACGGACGTGCTGTTCGCGCCGTATGCATCCGTTGCGGAGCTGCAGATGCACATGGATACGTTTGTCGAGCGCATTGAGGCGCTGCGCTTTGAATTGTTCCCGCGTTACTTCCGCTATCAGCAGGAGCGACACGCCGCATCGTGCTATCTGGCACTCTTCGCGCCGGAAACGCATTTCATTTACCGATTCAGCGATGCGGAGGAATTTGCCCTGCGCATTGAGTACGGCAAGAATCTCGGCAGCGGCGGTTCCTTCAGCCTGCCAAACTATTATGACATGGCGGAAACGGTTGTCGAAGCGCTGCGTGAGCATCCAACACTGCTGGAAAAGTATGACAAGCTATTCAAGGATAAGGAGAAGTTCTACTACGACAAGAGCCTTCATCTGATGGCGTTCGACCTGATGTATTGTTGCCGGTGTTACAACTTCTACAAGGGTATGCACTATGCAGCGAAAAGGGAATCAATCAGGACGTACACCACGCAGCAGAAGCTGGCGAAGGCGGAGCAGGAACGTCAGGCAAAAATCGAAGCGCTCGAGGAAGAAATCCATGCGCTGGATGCCGCAATGGACGAGTATCGGGAGATTTCGCTGCTTGGCGTGGAGGTCACACAGCCGCTTTATGGCATCGGCAAGGTGATTGAGCAGGAAGGCAACGTGGTGGAGGTGCAGTTTAAGGAAAAAGTGGTTCCCTACAAAATCAGCAGCGAATACAAGGCACGCCCGATTTTTGAGGATGATGAGATGCTTGTGGCGGCATTCACCGAATACGGCAGGCTGATTGACAAGAAAAAGGAGCTCATCAAGAAGCGCAAAAGGCTGTAATGGCAATCTATCGCACGAATGACTCGTTGGTGCGCTGCCTCTGCAAGGGAGCTTCTCCCTTGCTTTTTTATTGGCGGCGGGCGAGCTCTGCCCAGACGTCATTGAGCGTTACGCCCTGCTGATACATCAGCACCATCAGGTGATACAGCAGGTCGGCTGCTTCATACGTCACTTCCTCTTTGCTGCCCTTCATGGCGGCGATAATCGTTTCGCTGGCTTCCTCGCCGAGCTTCTTGCAAATCTTCTCAACGCCCTTGCCGAGCAGATAATTCGTGTAGCTGCCTTCGACAGGATGCGCATCGCGGTCGGCGATGGTGGCGTAATCCTGCGCAAGGACATCGGCGGTTGCGGGCGCGTCCTCATCGACATACACATCGTTGAAGAAGCAGCTCTTTGCACCCGTGTGGCACGCTGCGCCGGTTTGCCTGACGGTCAGCAGAAGCGTATCGCCGTCGCAGTCGTAGCGCATCGCGACAAGCCGCTGCGTGTGCCCGGACGTTTCACCCTTCCTCCACAACTGCTGGCGGCTGCGGCTGAAATAGGTTGCGTAGCCGGTTTCGAGCGTCTTCTCGATGGATTCGCGGTTCATGTAGGCAAGCATCAGCACCTGATTCGTCTCCGCATCCTGCGCGATGGCGGGAATCAGACCGTTTGTATCGAATTTAAGCTGACTGAAATCCATGATCATTCTCCTTTAACTGCCTGAATAGCGTCCTGCACGGTAACGGCGCCCTCATACATGGCACGCCCGAGAATCGCGCCTGCACAGCCGATGCTGCGGAGCGCAAGCAGGTCCTCGATGCTGCTGACGCCGCCCGAACCGATGATGCTGAGACCGGTTTCGTTAATGAGCCGGCGTGTCGCATCGATGTTTGGTCCCTGCATCATGCCGTCACGGCTGATGTCGGTGTAAATGATGGTGTCGATACCAACGTCGCGCAGGCGTTTAGCGGTGTCAACCGCTGTCAGCGAGGACGTTTCGACCCAGCCGCGCGTGGCGACAAGACCGTCCTTTGCGTCCAGCCCAACGGCGATTCTGCCCGGAAATTCACGGCATGCCTCTGCCACAAGCTCCGGCTTTTCGATGGCTGCTGTGCCGATGATGCACCGCGTGACGCCTGCCTCGATGCGCAGGGCGATGTCCTGCATCGTGCGCAGACCGCCGCCAAGCTCGACCTGTCCGCCGAAGGCGGCGATGACCTCGCGGATGAGCGGCAGATGCGCAGTTTTGCCCTCGAAGGCGGCTGTCAGGTCAACAAGGTGCAGCCATTCGGCACCCTGCGCACGCCATTGCGCGGCAAGCGTCACAGGATGGCCGAAGACGGTTGCATCATTCCGTCGCCCCTGACGCAGCCGGACAGCACGCCCGTCCAGCATGTCGATGGCGGGATAAATCAGCATGACAGTTCCTCCTTAGTCGAGCGTGCCCTTGGTGGACAGCACGCCCTGAATGCGATTGTCGATGGCGGCGGCATCCCGAAGCGCAAGCCCGAACGCTTTGAACAGCGCTTCCATTTTGTGATGGTCGTTCCTGCCGTAAAGCACCTTTAGGTGGAGCGTCAGACCGGCATTCACGGCAACGGCGCGGAAAAACTCCTCCGCAAGCTGCGTATCAAGCTGACCGCACATCGGCGCTGAAAATTCCGCGTCAAAGACGAGATACGGTCTGCCGGAAATGTCCAGCGCACAGAAGGCGAGCGATTCATCCATGGGCATGTATGCGCTGCCTGTCCGGCGGATGCCGATCCGGTCGCCGAGCGCATCGCGGATGGCTCGTCCGAGGCAGATGCCGATGTCCTCGACCGTGTGGTGCGCGTCTACGTCCAAATCGCCCCGACAGCGAAGAGATAAGTCAACCTGCGCGAACCGGCAGAAAGCATCGAGCATATGGTTGAAGAAGCCGATGCCGCTGGACAGGGCTGTTTTTCCGCTGCCGTCCAGCGAGAAGGTCAGATCAATGTCCGTTTCGCGCGTTGCCCGCGTGATGTGTGCTTTGCGCATGGTCATTCCTCCTGACGTGCGCCGATTTCCCTGCCGAAGCGGATGGCAACGGCGTTCGCATGGGCATCGAGCCCTTCCTGATGCGCCAAAAGCATGACCTGCGAGGACACGCGCTCCAGCTCCTCACGCGAGCAGCAAATCAGGCTGGATTTCTTCACGAAATCATCGACGGACAGCGGAGAGAAGAAGCGTGCCGTTCCGCTTGTCGGCAGGACGTGGTTCGGTCCTGCGAGATAATCGCCGAGCGGTTCGGGCGAGTAGTGTCCGAGGAAGATGGCGCCTGCGTTTTCAATCAGCGGCAGCAGGGCATACGGGTCGGCAACGGACAGCTCCATATGCTCCGGCGCGATTTGGTTGGCGATGTCCGCGCAGTCGCGCAGGGTCGGCGCAACGACGATGGTGCCGTAGCCCGTCAGGCTCTTGTCGATGACCTCGCGCCGCGGAAGGAGAGCTGTCTGCCGCGCCAGTTCATTCTGCACGGCGGATGCGAGAAGGGCGCTGTTTGTGACGAGAATGGCGGCGGCAAGCGGGTCGTGCTCCGCCTGCGAAAGAAGGTCGGCTGCGACATAGCGCGGGTCGGCACTGTCGTCCGCAATGACAAGCACCTCGCTGGGACCTGCGACCATGTCAATGCCGACATAGCCGAACACCTCGCGCTTGGCGTTGGCAACGTAGATGTTGCCGGGACCGGTGATTTTGTCCACACGCGGGATGCTCTCCGTGCCGAAGGCAAGCGCGGCAATCGCCTGTGCGCCGCCGACCTTGTAAATCCGATCGACGCCGGCGAGGTCAGCGGCAACGAGGGTAAGCGGATAGCTGACGCTGCCGTCAGGCGAGGGCGGCGTGACCATGATGATTTCCCTGATGCCGGCAACCTTCGCAGGCAGGACGTTCATCAGCACGGAAGAAGGATATGCCGCCGTGCCGCCGGGAACATACACACCGACGCGACGCAGCGGCGTGATTTTCTGCCCGAGGGAAATGGCGCTGTCAAAGTTCAGCCATGTGTTCTGCTTCTGGCGCTCGTGGAAGGCGGTGATGCGGCGTGCAGCCTCGCGCATGGCATCGAGCCATTCCGGAGACGCCGCCTCATATGCACGGTCGATTTCCGCACGGGTGACGAGCACGTTCTTTGCCGACATCTGCGCATGGTCGAAGCGGAGCGTGTAGTCAAACAACGCCTTGTCGCCCTCCTCACGCACGCGTGATACGATTTCGCGGACGCGGCGCGACACATCCTCATTTTGCAGCTGAGAGCGGTTCATCACGCGCTGCCTGAGCGCGGCAGTGTCGGAAAATTGCAAAATCGGAATCATGCTTGTCCCTCCTGCGTGGCGGTGAGGAGCGACGACAGTCCACTGATAATTTCGCGGATGCGCTCCCGTTTTGTTTTCATGGCAACGCGGTTGACGACGAGCCGCGCCGATATGCCGCAAATCTCCTCAATCACGGTCAGACCGTTGGCGCGCAGCGTCGAGCCGCTTTCGACAATATCGAGGATGACATCGGACAGTCCGATGATGGGACCGAGCTCCACCGAGCCGTGCAGCTCGATGATTTCAATCGGCTGTCCCTTGCTTTCGTAGTAGCTTCGGGCGATGTTGGGGTATTTCGTAGCGACACGGAAGGTAGCGCGGTTGATGCTGGCGGATTGATGCGCCGGGCAGCCTGCCACGCAGAGCCGGCATTTGCCAAAGCCTAAATCGAGCACCTCATACAGCTCGCGTCCGGCCTCGAGCAGCGTGTCCTTGCCGACAACGCCGAGGTCAGCCACACCGTGGTCGACATAGGTCGGCACATCAGACGGCTTGACGAGGATAAAGCGGACGTTCTGCCTTCTATCCCACAGGACGAGCTGCCGTCCGGGATCGCGTGGTTCCGTGCAGTCGATGCCGAGCTGTTCGAGCAGCTCAAACGCCTGCTCCGCCAGACGACCCTTTGCCAGCGCGAAGGTAATGACAGGCTGAGGCATCAGAACACCGCCTTTCCGTATTGCTCAAGGAAGCTGCCGTTCAGGTACACGGCGGACAATGCTTCGCCGTCATCGACGCGCCTGCGGAGCGCCTCGGCATCCAGCCCATACAGCAGCGCAACCGACACGCCCTTCTCACGCTGACGACGCGCGTAGGAGACTGCCTGATGCAGACAGCCGGAGGCAAACGACACGATGACATCCGGCTTCGGCGGCGCGAACGACACACCCTGACGCTCCAGCGCCATCATTGTCAGCTTGAGGGACAGAGCAAAGCCGGTTGCAGGGAGCGGACGCCCGAACTGCGCCGGAAGCCCGTCATATCGTCCGCCGGAGAGCAGCGGCTGACCCAGATCGCCGACAAGCCCGTGGAACACCATGCCGGAGTAATAATTCACCTGCTGTGCCAGCCCGAGGTCGATGCTCACACAGTCCGCGCATCCATCATCTGCCAGAATTGTGATGATCTGCCGGAGCCGTGCGATGGCGTTCAGGCACAGCGGGCTTTGCGTCAGCTGCTCTGCCTCATCGAGCACGCTGAAGTCGCCGAAGAGCTGCGGCAAACGCATCAGCCGCTCGGACACGTCGCGCTCAAGGCTGAGCGTGTCGAGATAGAGCTGCATGTCCAGCGCGTTCTTGTGCGCCATGAGCTCACGGACAGCGGCGCACTGCTCCGGCGTCAGACCGGCCTCCTGCAGGAAACCGTTGACAAATTGCACCTCGCCCAGCTCAATCAGGAAATCGTGCAGTCCGGCGGAACGCAGCGCTTCAATGGCGAGCGCGATGACCTCCGCGTCCGACTGCGCGCTTCCTTCGCCCATCAGCTCAACGCCTGCCTGCGTGTCCTCGCAGAGCAGCGAGAGCGTTTCGGAGTGAAACTTCGCCGCGCTTTGCACATAGCACAGCCGGAGCGGCAGCGGCGCATTTTCCAGCCTGCCGGAAGCAAGCCGGACAGCAGGAATCGTTGAATCCGGACGAATCGCGAGGATGTGCGACTGCGGGTCAAACGTTTTCCAGACCTGCTCGGGACGATAGCCGAACGTGGCGTCATCGAGCGTGTCATAATATTCCAGCAGCGGCGTCTCGATTTCCTGATATCCGTTCAGGGTGAACAGCCGCCGCAGCTTGCCCTCTAAGACGCGCTTGCCCGCGCATTCGCCGGGGAGCGTGTCCTGCATGCCGTGGGGAATTTGCAGTCTGCGACGCATCGTTGAGCCGCCTCCTGTTTCACTGATTTAATGCGATAAAGCACTAACGTAATAAATTATAACAGAACTGCGAGATTTGTCAAGGGGTTTCATCAAAATCAAAAAGTTAGAGAAAACTAACCCAAAATGCTTGACAATCGTCCAAATGTTTTGTACAATGACATTGTTAGCTGCGACTAACAATGCTGCATCCGGAGGAGCAATATGCTGGAAAGAGCGCTGATTGACCACGGTTCGCCTACGCTTGCCAATCTGAAGGTCGGCAGCCTGTTTACGGCATCGTGCGCCGACCGAAGCGGCTTTCAGGAAGAGTTCTGCCGGGTGGCGCAGGTGCTCGCTTCGCGCGGCGTATCGATGACGGTGCTGCGGTGTCGGCAGGAGCATGCGCTGGTGTACGTGTACCGTGCCGAGACGCTTCAGCAGCTGCTGAAGCAGCCGGACGTCGCGCAATTCCTGCATTCGCTGGGCTATCAGGAGCTGTCCATCGATGCGCTGCTGTCTTTTCTGCGGACGCGGCTGGCGGAATCGCCCTGCTTTCCGCATGAAATCGGCGTGTTTCTTGGCTATCCGCTCAGCGATGTGATTGCCTTCATGCACGATGGCGGTCGCGGATGCCTCTGCACCGGCTGCTGGAAGGTGTACACGAACGAGTGCGAGGCGCTGCGCATCTTTGAACGATACAGGGCATGCCGGAATGCGTATCAGGCGTTGTTCCGCGCAGGATGGCCGCTGGAAAGGCTGACTGTCCGCGCGTAATAATACGATAAAGAAAGGAATGAATTATCATGAGCAAGGTTGCAGTGGTTTATTGGTCGGGTACGGGCAACACGCAGACCATGGCGGAAGCCATGGCGAAGCAGACGGACGCTGACCTGTATACGGCAGGGGAGTTCTCGGCGGACAAGGCGGCGGCATACGATGCGCTGGCGTTCGGCTGCAGCGCAATGGGCGCGGAGCAGCTGGAGGAGGATGAATTCGAGCCGATGTGGAAGGCTGTTGCCCCGACGCTTGGCAGCAAGAGGATTGTGCTGTTCGGCAGCTACGGCTGGGGCGGCGGCGAATGGATGGACACGTGGAAGCGTGAGAACAGCAATCTGAACATCGTCGATACGGTGATTTGTCAGGATGCGCCGGATGATGAGGCGATTGCTGCCTGCCGTGCGGCAGCGGACAAGCTGAAGTAAGCAATTACGCCTGTTTGTGTGCTGATCATCTCCTTGATTCTCCGGCACATTCATGCTATAATGTGCACTGTACCGCTTTTAGGCGATGCGGTGAAGGAGTGATTGAGATGGAGAACAGGCAAAATAAGGGCGTTCGCGTATTTCTGGTGCTTGTGACGGTTCTGTTGGTTGCAAATCTTGTCGTGACAGGCATCGTGCTGTGCAATCAGTATGGCGCGAAGGACCCTGACGCCGATGTTCAGACGAAGTACACGCTGTATATCGGCACGAATGACAAGGATACGTACCAGCAGGAGATTCCGCTGGATGAATGCCGCAGCCTTATCACGGAAATATGCACGCGCCATACCGGCGGCTGCACGCTGATGGACGCAGCCGGCTACTGGGCGGACGACACGGGCAGCATCACGTGCGAGCTGACCATCGTATGCGTGCTGGAGGACATTTCCGCCGAGGAAGTTCATGCGATTGCGGACGAGGTCATCACGGCGCTGAACCAAAATTCCGTGCTGATTGAGACGGAAACGGTCGGCAGCGAATTCTATTACGGCAGCAAGTAAACAAACAAGCGGCAGGGGAATGCATCCCTTGCCGCTATTTTATTCATTTTCGGGCGTATACTTGCATCTTTCCGGAATCCGTCGGTACAGCCAAAACCCGAGGAGCGTGCCGAGCGTATTGTTCAGCAAATCGTCCGTCTCGAACCACCCGAGCTGCAGGAACAGCTGACAGCACTCGATGAAGAGCGACAGCAACAGCCCGAGCAGCAGGATCAGCCATGCGTTCATCCGCCGATAGGACGCTGCCAGCAGGAAACCGAACGGCAGGAAGAGCACGATGTTCTGTGCGATGCCGACAAGCGGCTTGAGCATTGATTCGTTTGCGGTCAATGCGCCGCTCAGCAGCTGCCCGACGTCCTCAAACGTCCAGACCGACCAGCCGAGCGCCTCCAGCAGCGCCCGAAACGGCACGAACACAATCGGGTATTCCCCGGCGGTGCGCGTAAACAGCGTGAACGTCCAGTTCAGGAGCAGATACGCCAGAATCAGCAGGCGCATGATTTGCCGGAATCGCGGCAGCGGCAGGTGGCATCTGAGCTGTTCGGTGATGATGACCATCAGCGCCACGAGCAGCAGCGCGGCAATTAGTAGAATCATTCCGCCTCCAGCGCCGGCTTGATGCTCTGTAGAAATTCCTGCAGGTCGTGGGCGGCAGTCGCTTCATCGAGCCCCTCGTAGCGTGCGCACATCCGCTGAATCAGCGCATCTGCCGTGACGTCCTCCGCAAGCTGCTCCCACAGCCATGCGCCCGATTCGTTCAGGCGAATCAGCGCGTTAAAGTGCATGTTGTTTTCGCCGATGGGCACAAGAATGTATTCATCTGCCATTTTCCTGAGCAGGAAATCCTTCTTTGCTTTCATGATGCATGTCCTCATTTCCGATTTAGTCCGGCTGACTGTGCAATCTGGTGGATGCGCTGCGAATAATCTGCGCGGAAGAAGGCGCACTGTTCGGGGTCGCAGCCTGTTATTCCGCTGCCGCTGAGCAGCGCTGACGCACGGCATCCGCCGCCGCAGACGTACCTGTGCGCGCACGCGGCGCATTCCCTGTTGACCTTCAGCAGGTCGCCGACGCGCGCGGTTGCGAAGTCGATGTAGCTGCCGCTGGTCAGCAGCGCTTGCAGCCCGACATCCTGAATGCGCGGGAACATCGACTGATCCGCCAGCGCGGTCAATGCGATGCAGGGGAGCAGCCGACCCTCCGGCGTGATGTGGAAGATGCTGCGCGGTGAGTTGCAAAGCAGGTTCTTTTCGCAGCCTGCATCGCCGCACAGACGCTCCGGTGCAACCTGATACGTGCCATTCCTGTTCAGGAAAACTGCGCCGCTCCATAAGACGTCAAGCGGCTTGCCGTCCTCGCAGTAATGCGGAATATATTCGATGGCGGCTTCGATATAGTCCTCGTTGGAAAGCGTTCGTCCCTCGCTACGGCTTTCCCATAGCGGCGTTGGGCGAATCGGACCGATTTTGACCGCATGAACGCCTGCTTCGCCGAGCCTTTTCAGGCTTTCGCGGACGACAGGCGTGTTGCCCGTGTGCAGGCACATTTCGACATTGACACGGAATCCGCGCCGCTTGCACAGCGCAAAGGCACGCCATGCAGCATCCTCCGCGCCGGTCACGCCGCGCATCCAGTCGTGCCAGCCGATGCCGTCGAAGCTGACGGAAAATTCCGGACGCATGCCGCGGCGCTCAAATTCGTCCAGAATATCGTCATTCAGCAGCCACGCATTCGTGTAAACCTGCCGGATGACCATTTTTCTGCGGCGGATTTCGTCGACAAGCGCCCAGAAGTCCCTGCGGAGGAATGGTTCGCCGCCGGTCAGCTCGATTTGCTGTATGCCGCATTGACTGAGCTGGTCGATGATGCCGAACGCATCCTCGTGGGACGGCTCGCCGTACTGACCGTTGGGCGCGTCCATGTAGCAGTGGCGGCATCGGTAGTTGCAGCGGCCGGTGATTGCCCAGTGCGCGGCAGGCACAAAGCGGTTGCGGTAGAAGCGGTATTGCTGGTCGTTGTCGATGGAGCTGGCGGTTTCGGATGGGCTGACGATGCCATCGGCAACGAACTTGTCCAGCCGGGCGCGGGTTGCATCGGTCAGCAGCCCATCCATCGGTGTACAGCCATCGCAGAGAAGCAGCAGGTTGAAATCACTGCCGTCGAGCGGCTTGACAATGTTTTCGGGGCGCTTGAGCAGCGCGTTGGTCAGGTGCAGCCAGCCGCGCAGGGCATAGGCGTCATTCAGACGATAATACATGGCAGTTGCTCCTGTCGGTCGGGGCGTTTACAGGAAAGGCAGCACATGCCAATGCACATGCTGCCCGCAGAAAGGATAGGCTTTCTTTGATTAGGTAGATGCGAGACCGATATGGAACAAGGGACAAATAATGCCCTGACCTTGCCCAACAAGCAGCAAGCAATAAATCGAACTGTCCGTATTGCCGCCGTTGTTTCCGCCATCTCCCGATGCGGCAACCACCACATCGCTCGTGTCAAACTCGACAATCTCCGCAAAGGGTTTTTCGTAACGTAACTTATTCATGATTTCCTCCTTCCCTGCATCAAGCAGATCAAACGCCCGGTATCATGCCTTCGTGGGCTGCAGCGATTGCGTCAGTGCCGTGCTGCTGATCAGCACAGCGTCCGGCGCAAAGTTGTTGACGTCCATATGGTAGATGGGAATCTGCTCGATCAGGCTGTCAAGCAGGCTGAGCAGCTCAATGCGCGTCGCCGCCTCGTCCGGCAGCAGCACGGCGTTGAAGAGCCAGTCCGTCATATGTGTTGCAGGGGTAATGCAGTTCTTTTCGCCGCGCGTCAGGAGGCAAATGCCCTTGAGCGGCACGGCGATCGGGTTGCCGAGGTTCTCCTTTCCCTGCCACGGAGAGCCGCAGACATACCATTGACCGTTGTCCAGCAGCAGGATGGGCTTGTCGCCGTTGATCATGCGGGCGCGTGCGTCGGGCTCGTCCCGATCCTGATTGCCGAAGTGCTTCAGCCAAAGGTTGACGTGTGTAGACTTGCCGACACCGCTTCGTCCCGAGAAGATGTAGCCGCAGCCGTCCAGCGAAACGGCAGCGCCGTGCAGGATGAAGGCGTGAACCTTCGGCAGCAGCATGCTGATCTTCCGGTAGAGCAGGTTCTCTTCGTCCTGCATCCGCTGATTGCCGTTCGCCTTTGCACGCTGACGAAGGCGATAGAGCAGCCGGGCGCGATGATGTTCCCTGCGGAGCGAAGCAAGCTCCTCATCCGAAACGGAGACCGTGCAGACGGGCGCTTCATCGGTCAGGAAAGCATGATACTTGTCCCGCAGCGCCGGATTGCGCGTCAGAAGCTGGAAAGGCGTTTTTGCAATCTTTATCGTAAAGCACTGCATTCCCGTCTCTCCCTCCTGCGCAGGTTTCGGAAATGGCGAACACTTGTGTCTTTATCTACATGCGTAGTATAGCAAATGCTGGCTGAAATGTCAAGGCTTTTTTGGAATTCATCTGACAAAAAAGGAGAAATATGACATTGTAACCTGATGCCTGCTAATTATATGCATCGATGCATAAAAAAGGAGACCGCTCCGTTGCCGAAACGATCCCCTTTGTGTGGGTAAGCTGTGGATTATTCCGCGATGGTGCAGTGCATGAAGTACTTGTAGCCAAGCGGGTTGGAGAAGAAGCCCTGCACAGAATCATCGATCATGTAGATGTCGGTGTAGTAGTACAGCGGCACGATGCAGCCGGTCTCCATCAGCATGTCCTCAGCAACGTGCATCAGGGCATAGCGGGTGGTGTTGTCGGTGCAGCTCTTGATGGTGGAGATCAGCACGTCGTAGGTCTCAGACCAGGTGCCGTTTTCAACCTTGATGTCGTAGCCGTATTCGGTCAGATCCAGGTTGTAGATGGTCAGGGACGCGTTGTCGCCCTTGCCGAACTGGACGTCGTTGTTGCCGGAAGCGGTCACCCACATGTCAAGGAAGCAGATCGGGTCGTTGTAGTCAGCCAGCCAGCCGTTGCGGGCGATGGAGTAATCGCCGGCCTTACGGGTGTTCAGGAAGGTGTTCCACTCCTGATTGACCAGGTTCATGGTGATACCAACGCCCGAGAGGGTGTTCTGCAGGTATTCGCCGATGGCCTTGTGACCTTCGCTGGTGTTGTACAGGTAGGTCAGGGACGGGAAGTTGGTGAAGACGCCGGCTTCCGCGTTATAGTCGTAGTACTTCTGCAGGATTGCGAGCGCCTTGTCCCAGTTGTCCATGTACGCATCCGCGGACACGTCATAGTAGCCGGTGACGCCCTCGACATGACCCGCGTTCTTGTAGAACTCGGAGCCGTCAGCGTCGGTCATGCCCATCGCGACGAAGCTGGAGGCAGGCACCTGACCAGCCTGACCGATTTCCTCGACGATGTAGTTGCGGTCAAAGAACAGGCCGATGGCGCTGCGGATTTCCTGACGGGCGAGTTCAGCCTCGTTGCCGGTCAGCTCGCAGCCTTCGGGCAGGATGTCTTCGTTGATGTTCCAGCAGACGTAGTAGGTGCCGATCTGACCAGCCACCACGAACTCGGTCGGATACTTGACCTTCAGCGCGGCGATTTCGGACGTGGGAACGTCGTCGATCAGCTGCCAGTCGCCCTTTTCAAAGTTGGCGAGCATGTTGTTGGCGTCGTCGGAGAGGTAGCACTCCAGAACGTCCAGCGTCACGTTGTCAGCGTCATGATAGTAGGGGTTCTTCGTCAGGGTGATTTTGCTGTTGTGCACCCATTCGGTCATGGTGTAGGGACCATTGCCGATGTAGGTGGAAGGATCGGTCGCCCAGGACTCGCTCGCAACGACATCCTCACGGACAGGCATGTACGCCGGGAAGGCGAGCAGCTCGTTCCAGTAGGCAACAGCATTGGACAGGGTGACCTGCAGGGTCTTGTCGTCCAGCGCGGTCACAGCCAGCTTGGAAGCGGTCGGGTCGGAGCCGTCATCGGTGTAGCCCAGAACCACTTCGTACATGTAGCCGTAGTCAGCGCCCAGCTGAGAGGACGCAGCACGCTTCCAGGCGTACTCGAAGTCCTTCGCGGTCAGGTCCTGACCGTCGGACCACTTCAGGCCGTCCTTCAGGGTGTAGGTATAGGTGACGGTGCCGTCATCATTCATAACGCCCTCGGGCAGCTCCACAGCACAGTCCGCTACGATGACCAGATTGCCCTCATCGTTCTGTGCCCACGTGGCCAGACCGGAGAAGAGGTGAGCAATCATCGTTGCGCCGTCAACCGCGGAGTTCAGCGCGGGGTCGAGCGTGTCAGGCTCAGACGACAGGCAGACAGACAGCTTCGTTGTGCCTTCCTCGGCGACAGCGAACAGGCTGCAGCTGAGCATCATTGCGATGGCCAGCAGGAGAGCAGTCAGCTTTTTCATGATGATACCTCCTAATGTGATTGTGTATGTCAAAAATGCTTTTTTTCGCGCATGGGAAGCTCAGAATCGAAGAAAGCCTAGATATCGAAGATTCCGATGCGCGAAAAAGCACCTTTGAGCGGTAGGAAAGGGGATTTCCCTGAGTTCATGAACGCGCCAAGCGGGCGAAGAATTACCCGATTTCCTTAATCCGGTGGCAGGCGACAAAATGTCCCTTTTCCACTTCCTTAAATTCGGGCATCGACTGCGCACAGCCTTCATTCGCGTATGGGCAGCGAGTGCGGAAAGGGCAGCCGGACGGCGCGTTCAGCGGGCTCGGAATATCGCCGGAAAGGACGATGCGCTTGTTGGCGCGCGCCGCCTTCGGGTCGGGCAGCGGCACGGCGGACAGAAGCGACCGGGAATATGGATGCAGCGGATGATTGTAAATCTCCTCCGCCGAGGCAAGTTCCACCATCTTGCCCAGATACATGACGGCGATGCGGTCGGAAATGTGCCGGACAACCAGCAGGTCATGCGCGATGAACAGGTACGTCAGCCCGAGACGATCCTGCAAATCATCGAACATGTTGATCACCTGTGCCTGAATGGACACGTCCAGTGCGGAGACAGGCTCGTCGCAGACGATAAATTCCGGATTGACCGCCAGGGCGCGTGCAATGCCGATGCGCTGACGCTGTCCGCCGGAGAACTCGTGGGCGTAGCGCGAGGCGTGCTCGCTGTTGAGCCCGACGTAATTCAGCAGCTCCAGAATGCGGTCCTGACGCTCCTTCTTGGAGGAATACAGGTGGTGCACATCGAGCGGTTCGCCGACGATGTCAGACACCGTCATGCGCGGATTCAGCGAAGAATACGGATCCTGGAAGACCATGGTTGCCTTCTTGCGGAACTCCTGCAAATCAGCCTTCGTCTGGATTGCCTTGCCGTCATAGATGACCTCGCCGGCAGTCGGCTTGTAGAGATGCAGGATGGTGCGGCCAACAGTCGTCTTGCCGCAGCCGGATTCACCGACAAGGCCGAGCGTTTCGCCCTTGTTGATGGAGAAGGACACATCATCGACCGCCTTGAGCGGCTTCGTGCGGAAGAAACCCATATTGATGTCAAAGTACTCCTTGAGCCCCTTGACCTCTACCAGCGGCTGGTGCATCTGCGCCTCAGACACAGGGAACGCCCCCTTCCTTCGTGATGCTGCCGTCCTCAAGCCCCTTCTTGACGTTCATCCAGCAGGTTGCCATATGGTCGTCGTTGATGAGCATACGGACAGGACGATCCTTCAGGCAGATCTTCATGGCGGCCTCGCAGCGCGGCGCGAACGGGCACCCCTTGGGCATATTCAGCAGGTCAATGGGCGTGCCGAGGATGGGCTCCAGGCGCTGACCGTTATTTTCCGCCGTGGGAATGGAGCGCATCAATCCCTTGGTGTACTCATGACGCGGATTGTAGAAGATTTCATCCGCCGTGCCCTGCTCGCAGATGGCGCCGGCATACATGACGATGACTTCATCGCACATCTGGGCGACAACGCCGAGGTCATGCGTAATCATGATGATGGCCATGCCCATCTTCTGCTGCAGGTCGCGCATCAGGTCGAGAATCTGCGCCTGAATCGTCACGTCCAGCGCGGTGGTCGGCTCGTCTGCAATCAGAATGTCCGGCTCACACGCCAGCGCCATGGCAATCATGACGCGCTGCCGCATGCCGCCTGACAGCTCATACGGATACTGCTTCAAGCGCTTTTCCGGCTCGTTCACGTTGACCAGCCGCAGCATTTCCAGCGCACGATCCTTTGCCTCGCGGCGATTGCGCTTCGTGTGGAGGAGAATCGCCTCCATCAGCTGCCGGCCGATGGTGTACGTCGGGTTCAGGGACGTCATCGGATCCTGGAAAATGATGGAGATGCGGTTGCCGCGCACGGTGTGCAGCAGCTTCTCATCCGCGCCGACCAGCTCCTGACCGTCGAATTTCACGCTGCCGCCGACGATTTTGCCCGTCGGGGCGAGAATCTGCATGATGGAATACGCGGTGACGCTCTTGCCCGAGCCGCTCTCGCCGACAATGCCGAGCACCTTGCCGTGATCCAGACGGAATGACACGCCGTCCACCGCCTTGACCTCACCTGCGTCGGTGAAGAAGGACGTGTGGAGATCATTGACTTCCAGCAATGACATAGGTTCCAACTCCTTTCATCACGCGTTGAGCTTCGGGTCAAAGGCATCGCGCAGACCGTCGCCGAAGAGGTTCAGGCTCAGCACGATCAGGCAGATAATGACGGCCGGGATAATCAGACGATACGTGTAGGAATAGATGCCGTTGAGCGCATCTGACGCGAGCGAGCCCAGCGACGGCATCGGCGCGTTGACGCCCAGACCGAGGAAGGAGAGGAAGCTCTCCGTGAAGATGGCGTTCGGGATTTGCAGCGCGGTCGAAATGATGACGACGCTGATGCAGTTCGGCAACAGATGCTTGCGGATGATCCAGCCGGGCTTTGCGCCGGTCGCCTGCGCGCTCAGCACGTATTCCTGCTCGCGCAGGGACAGAATCTGACCGCGGATCAATCGCGCCATGCCGACCCAGTACAGCAGACCGAAGACGATGAACATGCTGATGATGTTCGCGCCGATTTTCTCAAAGATGGTGCCCTCGACCTTCAACACCTGCCCCAAGACGACGGACAGCAGGATGATGACCAGCATGTCCGGCAGGGAATAGATGATATCGACAATGCGCATGATAAACAGGTCAACCTTGCCGCCGAAATACCCTGCGATGGAGCCGATCATCATGCCGATTACGAGCACGATGATGCTGGCAAAGAAGCCGACGCTGAGCGAAATGCGCGTGCCGTAGACGACGCGGATGAAGTAGTCGCGCCCGTGTGCGTCCGTTCCGAAGATGTGCGGGAAGACGTACTCGCCGTTCTCGATGCGCTTCAGCTCGGTTTTGCCGTATTGAAAGGGCGCGAGGTTGTTGTAGCTGTTGTCCATCGGGCGCCCCTTCGTCTGCCCCAGCATCTGGTCGTAGGAATACGGCCAGACCAGCGGCAGAATGATGGAGGCGAGCGTAATCAGAACAATCAGAATCAGGCTGATGGTCGCGACTCTGTTCTTCAGCAGGCGCTTGATGCCGTCGCGCATGAAGGTCGAGGAAGGACGCATCTTGGAAATAACCGCTTTTTCCTCATCGGAGGCAGGCATGAAGGAATCCACGTCCAGCTGCAGGCTGAATGGCTTTTTCTGAATCATCATGACGGGAAGCTCCTCCTCAATTATTCAAAATCAATGCGCGGATCGACAACCTTGTAAAGCAGGTCGCTGATGAGGTTCATGATGACGATCAGCGATGCGAGGAAGATGGTCGTACCCATAATCATGGTATAATCGCGGTTGATGATGCTGGAGACAAATTGCCGTCCGATGCCGGGCACGGCGAAAATCTGCTCGACCACCATGGAGCCGGTCACGATGAAAGCAAGCATCGGACCGAAGTACGTGATGACGGGAATGAGGGAATTTTTCAGCGCATGGCCGAAGATGATTCGCTTGCCCGGAACGCCCTTGGCGCGCGCCGTGCGGATGTAATCCTGTCCCAGCACATCCAGCATGGACGAACGCGTCAGACGCGTGATATAGCTCATCGGGTACAGCATGAGGGTAATGACCGGCAGGATAAGACCGTCGTTCGTCGCGCCGTTGGCCGAGACCCAGCCGAGGGAGACGGAGAATATGACGAGCAGGAATGTGCCCATAATAAACGACGGCATCGAAACAAATGCGGTTGTGATGACCATGATGATCTTATCAAGAACCGTGTTGCGCCGCAGTGCCGCGACCGAGCCGAGCACGATGCCGAGGATGGCTGCGCTGAACGCCGCAATCAGACCGAGCTTCGCGGACGTCCTCATGCCGTCCAGAATCACATCGATGACCTCGCGGCCGCGCATCTTGAGGCTCGGACCGAAGTCGAATCTCGTTACGATGTCGCGCAGATAGGTGACATATTGCTCGAACAGCGGCTTATCCAGACCGTACTTCGCTTCCAAAGCGGCCTGCGCCTCGGCAGTAATCGCTTTTTCACTGGTGAACGGACCACCCGGAATTGCGTGCATGACAAAAAAAGTCACGGTAATGACAATCCAAACGGTCAGCAGCGCCAGCAAAACACGCTTGAGCACATAAAACAGCATTTTTGAACTCATCCTGCTTCACCCTCCCTGCAGGAGGAGCGTGCCGCTTCGACCTGCACATGTTCTTGACGCATCGAATAAATCCGGACTTTTATTACGATGATTTTTCATTTTACACGTATATTTGACGAAAATCAAGAAACCTTTATTCATTTTTTTGTCTTTTTTCTGTACTTGCAGCGGAGGAAATGGATATAGCGAAAATTCAAAATGCATTTTCTTTGCTGTGCTGCATCATTTCATCGCTAAAGGAGAAGAAATCAGAAAACGATAGAAACACGGGGAAAGCACGCTGACATCCCGCGATACGATAGGCTTGCATCTGCGCGGCAATTATGATAGGATAGGACAGATCGATTATCAATCGGTCTGCATTATCATAAAAAATAGAAGGAAGGCGGCTTTATGTATTATTATTGGGACTGGACCTATATTCTGCTGATTCCCGGACTGATTCTGGGCCTGATTGCACAGCTGAAGGTCAAGAGCGCCTATGCGCAGTGCAGCCGGATTCCTGCACGCTGCGGCATGACGGCAAGCGAGATGGTGACCGACCTTCTGCGCAGGAATGGCAATACGCGCGTGCGTGTCGGACGGATTTCCGGTGAGCTGACGGATCACTATGACCCGGCCAAGGAAGAATTGAAGCTGTCCGAGGGCGTTTACGATGGCACAAGCGTTGCGGCACTGGGCATTGCGGCGCATGAGGCGGGTCACGCCATGCAGAAGCTCGAGGGCTACGCGCCGCTGAACCTCCGCACGGCGATTGTTCCCGCAGTCAACATCTGCTCGACGATGGCGACGCCGCTGTTTATTCTCGGTCTGATTTTCGCGTGGCAGCCGCTGGTGTATATTGGCATCGCGCTGTTCGCGGCGTCAACCGTGTTTGCGCTTGTGACGCTGCCGGTGGAGTTCAACGCAAGCAGCCGCGCCATCCGGATGCTGTCCGAAGGCGGGTATATTTCCGGCGCGGAGGAGGAACAAAACGTCCGGCGCGTGCTGAATGCGGCGGCGCTGACGTATGTTGCGGCGGCGGTGACGAGCCTGCTGTCGCTGCTGCGCCTCATCCTGATTGCAAACCGGAACGACAGGAGACGGTAACGGGAGCATCGTATGTTAAGATTTACCCGAAAGGGCATTGACAGCAGGGAAACGATTGGCGCGCTGTCGCTGAGGCTGTCGAACATGCTGCGTTACCGCGGCATTTCGACCGAGGCGGAGGCAGCGCGCTTCCTGCATCCTGCGCTGAGTGACCTGCATGATCCGATGCGCATGAGCGGCATGGAAAAGGCGGTTTCCTGCATCCGTGCGGCGGTCGAGAAAGAGCAGGCCATCGTCGTATACGGCGACTACGATGTTGACGGCATCTGCGCCTCAAGCATCATGCTGGAGACGCTGCGCGACATGGGCGCGAAGAAGGTGCAGGCGTACATTCCGTCGCGTCACGAGGAAGGCTACGGGCTGAATGCCGATGCGGTCGAGAAGCTAGCGAAGGAATATCAGCTGCTGATTACGGTTGACTGCGGCATCACAAACCTTGAGGAGGTTGCGCTGGCAAAGAAGCGGGGCATGACGGTGATTGTCACCGACCATCATCAGCTGGCAGAACGGCTGCCCGAGGCGGATGCGGTGCTGAATCCGCTGATTGAGCCGTACCCGTTCAAGCGGCTGTGCGGCGCGGGCGTTGCGCTCAAGCTGACGCAGGCGCTGCTGGGCATGGAGGCGGTGAAACGGCGCATTGACCTTGCGGCGCTGGCGACCGTTGCGGATATCGTTCCGCTGGTGGACGAGAACCGCGTCATTGTCCGCGAGGGTATGCTGAAAATGGCGGAATCCGATCGCCCGGGCTTGAAACGGCTGATGCAGCTTGCACAGGTGACGACGCCGGTCAATACGGGACATCTGGGTTATCGCATTGCGCCGCGCCTGAATGCCGGCGGTCGGCTGGAAACGGCGGAGCAGTGCGTGAAGCTGCTGACGACAAGGGATGCAGAAGAGGCGGATACGCTCGCAGCGCACCTCAACGCGCTGAACGAAACGCGTCAGGCGATGGAAAAGCAGATTGTTGATGATGCCCTTGCGGCCATTCCTGCGCAGGTCGATTTCAGGACGGACCTCGCGATTGTGATTCTCGGGCAGGCGTGGAATAACGGCGTCATCGGGCTGGCGGCAGGGCGAATCTGCGAAAAATACCACTTCCCGACGATTGTGCTCAGCCAGCATGACGACTTGGCGGTCGGCTCGTGCCGCTCGATTCCGGGCGTTGATATTCATCAGATGCTGACGGCGTGCAAGGCGCTCTATGCGCAGGAAACGGGAGATAAGCTGTTTGAACGCTTCGGCGGTCATGCGCAGGCGGCCGGTCTGACCATCCGAGCTGACCGCGTCCCGACGCTCAGGCGGCTGCTGAACCGCGTCATTACAACGGCGGGCAACTGCGATCTGTCGTGCTATATTCCGCAGAAGGAGTATGAGTGGGAGATTCCGCTGGGCGAGGTGAATCAGCTGCTGGTGGATGAGCTCTCGCAGCTCCAGCCGACCGGCTGCGGCAATCCGAATCCCGTGCTCATGGCGCGCGGCGTGCATGTGCAGGAGGCAAGGCGCGTTGGCAGCACGGGCAGTCACCTGAAAATGGTGCTGCTTGACGGCGATGTGGTACGCGGCGGCATTGCGTTTCAGCAGGGCGATTTGGCAGGCCGCGGCTTTGAGCGCGTCGATGTGCTGTTTTCGCCGGAAATCAACGAATTTCGCGGGCAGAAAACCGTGCAGATGAACATTTCCGCCATCAAGCAAACCGGCGGCAGCATGCTCTGGCCGGAGAAAAATGTGATTTTCGAGGCGCTTTTGCAGGAAATACGGGCGCTTGCGGCGAAATATATCCATTTATCATCGGACGGCGATAAGCCTGGCAAGCCGATGATGACGCTCCGCGCATCGCAGCTCCGCGAACGGCTGAAATCGGGTCGCGGCTTCCTGCTGATTGCCCACGATTTGCAATGGGCGCAGGATGTGCTTGCAGGCTGCGAGATGGATACGGACGTGAGCGTGGTGCAGGATGACCGCGCATTCAACACGATTCTCTTCGCGCCGAGTCCGGAAAAGCTCCGCGACTGCTGGGCAGACGTTGTCCTGCTGGACGGCATCGCGCTGCCCGGCGAGGAGGAAGCAATCCGCCGCCAATGCCCGAATGCGCGGCTGTGGCGCCTGCCGGACGTGCCGGACAGGGTGCATACGCTGCTGGCGGACATCACCGTGTCGGACGATACGCTCCGGCAGCTGTACAGGCGGCTGATGAAGGGCGGCACGATGACGGTTTCTTCCATCGCGGAGGACTGCCAGATGACGCGCGAGCAGGTGCTGACGGGTTTATGCGTCTTTAATGAGCTGCAGCTGGTGACGTTCACCATGTCGCCGTATCAGCTCCGGCTCTGTCCGCCGCATAAGGTCACGCTGACGGACAGTCCGGTGCGGAAATATCTGCTGGCGCATTTTATGGCGTAGAATGCTGGGGAAAGGAGGATGAAATATGACTTATACCGACTATGAAGCCATGCCGCTGAGCCAAATGCTTGAGAGAGTGAAGAAGTATTACCCCGGCGACGGATATAAGCTGGTGGAAAAAGCCTATTTATTCGCTCAGGAGGCGCACGAGGGACAGCACAGAAAGAACGGTGAGCCCTATTTCACGCATCCTTCTTTTGTTGCCAGCATTCTGGTGGAGCTGTCGCTTGATCCGCCGACCATCGCCGCAGGGCTGCTGCATGATACGGTGGAGGATTGCAAGGAAAAGGGCATCACGCTTGACACCATCAAGCAGGAATTCGGCGAGGAAGTCGCCATGCTGGTGGATGGCGTGACGAAGCTGAACAAGCTGGATTTTGCCGATAAGGAAGAGGCTCAGGCGGAATCGCTGCGCAAGATGATTCTGGCGATGGGCAAGGACATCCGCGTCGTGCTGATTAAGCTTGCCGACCGCCTGCACAACATGCTGACGCTCAAGTATCAGCGTGAGGACAGGAAGGTTGCCATCGCCCGCGAAACGCTTGACATTTACGCGCCGATTGCGCACCGTCTGGGCGTGTACGCCATCAAGCAGCAGCTGGAGGATCTCTCCCTGCGCTATATCGACCCTGCCGGCTATGAGAATCTCGTGCAGAAGGTCGGGCAGAAACGCAGCGAGCGCGAGGAAAACATCCGCATGGTGATTGACGAGCTGTCACAGAAGCTCGATGAAATGCACATTCACCATACGATTGACGGCAGACCGAAGCATTTTTACAGCATTTACCGCAAGATGGTGCTTCAGAATAAGCCGTTTGAACAGATTTACGACCTCATTGCCATCCGCGTGATTGTTGATTCCGTGCCGGACTGCTACGCGGTGCTCGGCATCGTCCATACGCTGTGGACGCAGATGCCCGGCCGCTTCAAGGACTACATTTCTGTCCCGAAGGCGAACATGTATCAATCCCTGCACACGACGGTTGTTGGCGGTCGCAAGATGCCGTTCCCGTTCGAGGTGCAGATTCGCACGTGGGAAATGCACCGCATCGCGGAATACGGCATTGCCGCGCACTGGCGCTACAAGGAAGGCGGCAGCGCAGCAAGCGATCTCGACTCCAAGCTTTATTGGGTGCGGCAGATTCTGGACTGGCAGAGCGATACGCGTGATTCGCGCGAATTTCTCGATACGCTCAAAACGGACCTCTTCGCCGAGGAAGTCTTTCTGTTTACCCCCAAGGGCGACGTCATCAGCATGCCCAAGGGCGCGACGCCGCTGGACTTCGCCTACCGGATTCACTCTGCCGTCGGCAACAAGTGCGTGGGCAGCAAAATCAACGGGCGCATTATGCCGCTCGATACGCCGCTGGAGACCGGCGACCGCGTCGAAATCATCACAAGCGCCGCCTCGAAGGGACCAAGCGCTGACTGGGTGCGCATTTGCAAGACGCCGCAGGCACAGGCGAAAATCCGCGCGTTCCTGAAGAAGGAATACCGCGAGGAGAACATCGAGACCGGTCGCAGCATGGTTGAACGCGAATGCCGCCGCCGCGGATTGAATCCGTCGGACATCATCAAGCCCGAATATTACGACTCCATCCTCAAAAAATATGGTTTTACAGCGCTGAACGACATTTACAGCGCGGTCGGCTACGGCGGAATGGCGTCGGTGTACGTCGTGACGAGGATGATTGACGAGCAGCGCGAACAGAATGCGCAGGCTGCCCCCAAGGTGGAGGAGCTGCTCGCCAAGACCGAGGCGCCTCAGCCGCAGCGGAAAACCACGGGCAAGGCGAATCACGGCATCATCATCCCCGGCAACGAGGATATGGACATACCCGTACGCTTCGGCAAGTGCTGCTCGCCGGTGCCGGGCGACGACATTGTCGGCTTCATCACACGCGGACGCGGCGTGACGATTCACAAGGCAGACTGCGTGAACGTCCTCCGCGGCGAGCAGGAGCGGCGCGTCGATGTGGCGTGGGCATCGGAGGGCGATACGGGCGCGGGCTTCTGCGTTTCCATCAAGATTGTCGCCTACGACCACTCCAACCTGCTGATTGAGCTGGCGACCATCATTCAGGATGCAAATGTGCCGATTAAGACGGTCAACACCGAGCTCGATGAAAAGAATCGCATCGCGACCTTCCGCTTTGTGCTGGAGGTTCGCTCCAAGGGGCAGATGGACACCCTCGTGCGCACCATCCAGCGTAAAACCGACGTCATCGATGTCTTCCGCGTACAAGGATGATGCGGACTTCGTCCGGTTTTTGCTTCGTCCGATTTTCTTCTTCGTCCGGCTTTTTGCTTCGCCTGATTTTCTTTCAGTATTTTGCGGAAAAATGCGTCTGCGGATGCGCCTAAGGGGCAAGAAAACGGACGAAGTCTGCATCCACCCTCTTGACCCCTTCAACGGCAAACAGGCTTCATTTCCACGGTCGGGTTTTGGCAGGCTATAAAATAGTTGCTTTTCAAATTGACAATGGAAATGTGCATTGCGAAGGGTGCAGGGGCGACCGCGGATTTCGTCCGTTTTTCAGCCCCTGCTCGCGTCCGCAGACGCGAAAACCTCTTGCGGCATTGCAATGAAGTTGCAAAAAAGTTGCTTTTCAAATTAACGATAGAAATGTGCACTGCGAAGAAATCCAGAGATGAAAAACAACGAAGTCTGCGTCAGGCAATTCATGATTGAAAAGGAAAGGACAGCCAAAGAATGCGCTGCGTGATTCAGCGTGTATCCTCCGCTTCTGTAACAGTGGAGGGCACATGCATCGGACAAATTCAGCAGGGGCTGATGGTGCTCATCGGCGTCAGCGTCGATGATACCGATCAGGATGTCCGCTATATGGCGGAAAAGGTGCCGCATCTGCGGATTTTCGAGGATGAAGAAGGCAAGATGAACAAATCTATCCTTGATATCGGCGGCTCGATTCTGGCAGTCAGCCAGTTCACCCTCTACGGCGATGCCCGCGGCGGACGACGCCCGAGCTTCATCACCGCAGCACGCCCCGAGGAGGCCAATGCGCGCTATGAGCAGCTTGTCAAGGCGTGGCGAGATCGGCAGGTGCATGTTGAGACCGGGCGATTCCGTGCGGATATGCAGGTTTCGCTCGTCAATGATGGTCCTGTCACCATCCTGATGGATTCAACAAAGCTGTTCTAAGCAGAAAGGAGAATTGCCATGCTGTGCATGAAGGAGCTCACGGTCGGCGCGATCGGCACCTGCTGCTACATCCTCTATGACGATGCACGCACGGACTGCGTGGTGATTGACCCGGGCGATGAGCCGGAGCGCATTCGGTCTGTCGCGGATGGCAGAAGCATTGCGGCGATTCTCCTGACGCATGGACATTTCGACCACATTGGCGCGGTTCGAGCACTGAAGGCGGTGGACACGGCGCTTGTCATCCATCGCGATGATGCGCCCCTGCTAAGCGACCCGACGCTCAACGCGAGCTTTCTCATCGGCAAGCAGGTCACAGCACCGGACGCGACGTTGCTTGTCAGGGACGGCAGCACGTTTTCCTTCGCCGGCATGACGTTTACGGTGCTGCACACGCCGGGACATACGGCAGGCAGCGTCTGCTATCAGCTCGGCAATAAGCTGTTCACGGGCGATACGCTGTTTCGCTTCGGCTGCGGTCGGACGGATTTGCCGACGGGCAGCAGCGCGGAGATGCGAAATTCCCTTGAACGCCTTGAGCCGCTCGTCCGTACGATGGAAATTTATCCCGGGCATGGAGATTAACATGGAGCAGGAGAACCAGCAGAATTTGATGGATGACCTCGGCACAATTATGCCGGAGCTGATGAACGTTACGCATCTGTTTCAGCTGCCGGACAGCGTCTGGGATGCGCCTGATTACCATTATACCGTGCAGGCGGAAAACGGTCAGTTCGTCATCCGATTCACCGGAAAAACAGCGTCAGTGGAAGGCAGAACCGCCATTCCGCCGCAGGAGGAGGACGAACGCCTTGCGCAGCTGCATCGCAGACGTGCCCTTCGCCGCCTTTGCCGGCAAACGCTCTACGACCTGTGCCGCAAGGAAACGGGCATTCATCCGCCGTGGGGCAGCATGACAGGCATTCGCCCGACGCACCTGATGTATGAGGCGCTCGAAAGCGGCTGCACCATGGCGGATGCGCAGGCGTACATTGTCAATCAGTTCGACCTCCTGCCCGAAAAGGCGGCGCTGCTGGCAGATATCGTTGCGGTGCAGCAGACGCTTCCCAAGCCGGATGACCGCTGGATGGATGTGTATATCGGCATTCCCTTCTGCACGACGCGGTGTACGTATTGCTCGTTTTCCAGCGGCGAGCTGGGCGATGGGCATCTTGTAGCGCCGTACCTGAATGCGCTGCTTCAGGAAATGCATGCCTGTGCGGACATCATGCGCGATGCCGGCAAGACGCTTCGCGCCGTGTACGTGGGAGGCGGTACGCCGACGTCGCTGGATGAGAAGCAGCTGTCCATCCTGCTCGATGCCATGATGCGTGATTTCCCGAATGCGATGGAATACACGGTCGAGGCGGGTCGTCCGGACACGCTGACGATTGGAAAGCTCGAAGCCATCAAGCAGGCCGGCGTGCAGCGAATCAGCATCAATCCGCAGACGATGAACGACCGGACGCTGCAAATCATCGGGCGTGCCCACACTGCACGTCAGGTGGAGGAAGCGTATGCCATGGCGCGTGCAGTCGGCATGCATCATATCAACATGGACGTGATTGCCGGATTGCCGGGCGAGAACACAGATGATTTTGCTGTCACGATGGATGCGGCGTTCCGCTTGAAGCCGGAAAGCCTGACCGTGCATACGCTTGCCATCAAGCGCTCCAGCCGTCTTCATCTGGAAAACGCGCCGCTGCCGGATGGCGACACCGCATCGCGCATGGTGCAGATGGGGCTTGATACCGCGCATGGCCTCGGCATGAAGCCGTATTACCTCTATCGTCAGAAGTACATGGCGGGCAATCAGGAGAATGTCGGCTATGCGCTGCCCGGTCATGCCTGTCAGTACAATGTGGATATCATGGAGGAAACGACGCACATTCTCGCGCTGGGCGCAGGCGGTATTTCAAAGAGAGTTTATCCGGAAGAGGGGCACATCGGGCGTGCGCCGAATGTTTCCAATATTGAGCAGTATATTCAGCGGACAGAAGAGATGATTGCGCGGAAGCGGACGCTGTTCTGCGAAACGTGAGCATCGAATCCGCTTGCAATTTATGCTGTTTGCTGTTACAATAGGCGCAAGGGCATTTTTGCGCCCTGATTTCCTCAATGGCGAGGAAAATGGTGCTGAAAGGAGTGCTATCTATGGCACAGAATCCTACTTTTGTAATCACCATGGCTGACGGCCGCGAAATGAAGGGCGAGCTGTATCCGGAAATTGCGCCGCAGTCCGTGGGCAACTTTATCGCGCTGGCGAACAGCGGCTTTTATGACGGGCTGATTTTCCATCGCGTGATTCCGGGCTTCATGATTCAGGGCGGCGACCCCAAGGGCACCGGCATCGGCGGTCCCGGCTATCATATCAAGGGTGAATTTGCCATGAACGGCGTCAAGAATCCGCTCAAGCATACCTATGGCGTGCTGTCGATGGCGCGGAGCATGATGCCCGATTCTGCCGGCAGCCAGTTCTTCATCATGACGTCTGACAGCCCGCATCTGGATGGTCAGTATGCGGCGTTCGGCAAGGTGCTGGAGGGCATGGAGGTGGCGGATGCCATCGTGAATACCAAGCGTGACATGCGCGACAAGCCCCTGGAGCCTCAGGTGATGAAGTCCATCCGCGTGGAGACGTTCGGACAGACCTATCCCTTTGAGCAGATGTGAACACGTACAGGCGCAGATGCGGCAGGAGATGGCCGGACTGCGCCTGCTTTTTTAGGGCAACATCGCATTTTCCTGTGAAGGAGGAGACCTGCATGATGGAGAACCTGGCGCCGGCTGGCAACCGAGAAGCCCTTGACCGGGCTGTTGCCGGCGGTGCAGACGCGGTTTATCTGGGCTACGCGGCTTATTCGGCGCGTGCGGGCGCGGGCAATTTTGACGAACCGGCGCTGCGCGAGGCAATCGCATTTGCGCATCTGCATCATGTGCGCGTCTACGTGACGGTCAACACGCTCATCAAGGACGGCGAGCTGTCCGGCGTGCTGGAGGTGCTGCGGCTGCTGAATGAGCTGCGTGCGGATGCCGTGCTCGTGCAGGATCTCGGCGTGGTGTCAATGGCGCGGGCGTGCTTTCCTGATTTGCCGGTGCATGCCAGCACGCAGATGGCTATCCATAACGCATCTGGCGTGCGCTTCTGCAAACAGATGGGCATGACGCGCGTCGTCCTTGCACGGGAATGCAGATTGAGCGAAATCAAGCTGGCAGCGGCGGAAGGACTTGAAATTGAGGTGTTCAGCCACGGGGCGCAGTGCGTATCCGTCAGCGGCGAGTGCCTGTTTTCCTCTGTTGTCGGGGGAAGAAGCGGCAATCGCGGACGATGCGCTCAGCCCTGCCGATTGCAGTACGTTTACCGCGGCAAGACGGCTGCATGGCTGTCGCTGCGCGATGTCTGCCTGCGCAGCGATCTGCCGGAGCTCTTTGATGCCGGCGTTGCTTCGCTGAAAATCGAGGGTCGGCTCAAGCGCCCTGAATATGTGGCGACGGTCGCAAACAGCTACCGGAACGCAATAGACGCCCTCGAAAACGGCAGCTTCACCCGTGCGGACGCAGCGGAAATGGAAGGATTGCGGCAAATTTTCTCGCGCGGCGGCTTTATGCGCGGCTATGCGATGGGCGCGGAGGACGCAGGCGTGATTGACCAGACACGCGTCAGCCACGGCGGCATTGAAATCGGCAAGGTTGAGTTGGTCGCAGGGAACATGGCGCGCGTCCGGCTGACGAAGGAGCTCAATGACGGCGATGGACTGCAAATCCGCATGGAACGCGGCGACGCGGAGATGATTTACGCTGGACATGACGCAGCAGCAGGGGAGATTGCTGTCGTACGACTTCGTCCGGACATTCACGCGCAGAAGGGCGACGCGGTTGTGCGCCTGACGAGTGCGAAGCAGCTTGCCTGGGCAAACAGCCTGATTACCCCCAAAATCAAGGTGCTGATGACGCTGACGGCGCAGCCCGGCGAACAGATGCGGCTGACGATGACGGATGGCGAATCGACCGTGACTGTCACGGGCGATGAAACGCAGACGGCAAGCAAGCGTGCAATGAGCCGTGAGGACGCCGAGCGGAGCCTGTCAAAGCTCAATGATACGCCGTTTGTGCTGGATTCGCTGACCGTGCAGTCCGAAAATGCGTTTGTGCCCGTGTCGGCGCTGAATCAGCTTCGGCGCGAGGCGTGCGAACAGCTGATATCAGCACGGATTGCAGCCTTTGAGCGCCATGACCATGCGGAATTGCCGCTCAAGCCGCTGGAGCTGTCGGAAAATCAGCCGGCGCCGGACATGGTAATTGTCCGGACGAAGGAGCAGGCAGACGCAATGCAGGGCATGAATGCGCGCCTTGTGTGGTATCCGGAGGACTTCCGGATGGACAGCCTCGAGGACAACCTGAACGTCATGCCGGACGGCGTCTGGCTGCAAATGCCGACCGTCTGTGAGGAAAAGACGCTGCAGGCGCTGCACGCATTTGCCCATGCGCACGCGGACAAAATCGGCGGCGTTGTGCTGGGCAGCGTGGGGCAGCTGGGGCTTAAATGGCGCGTGCCGATTGCAGCCGGCAGCGGCATTCCGGTCATGAACCGGCGGACAATGGCGATGCTGCTGGAAGGGGGCTGCCGCTTTGTGACGGCAAGCAGCGAGCTGTCCGGCGCGGAGCTGCGGACGCTGCTGCAGGGGAATCCACCGGCGGTTGTGCCGGCATACGGCAGGGAACAGCTGATGCTGCTGCACCATTGCCCTGCGCGAACCTATTTGGGGCTTCAGGCGAAGCATGAAAGCTGCAAATTGTGCGATGTCGGCGCTCAGGAGGCGCTGGCAGGCACGTCGCTGACCGACCGGCGCGGCGCAGTGTATCCCTTGCTGCGCCAGCGGCTGCCGGAAGGGTGTCTTGTCCGGCTGATGAACAATCTGCCGACAACGAACATCGAGCGTGCACGCAGGAGCGGCTATGCATGGCTGTGCGCGCTGTCAACGGAAAATGCGGATGAAACGCGCCTGGTGAAACGGGCGCTTGAGGGTGAATCTATCGAACTGTCGGGCACGGCAAATCACTGGAACCGGCCTGTGGAGTAAGTATATAGGGGACGAAACGAATGATTAAGGAACGAACGCTGCGGGTGCTTGAATTTACCAAGATTCGCGACCGTCTGGCAGGAAAGGCGCTGACGGATATGGGCAGGGAACGCTGCGAAGCGTTGACGCCGTCGGACAACCTGCAGGAAATCCTCCGGATGCAGGCGGAGACCGAGGAAGCGACCGTCATCGTGCAATACATCGGCGGTTCGCCGCTCATCCCGTTCACGGACGTGCGAAAAAGTCTGTCGCTGGCGGAAAAGGGCGCGACCCTCTCCCCCAAGGCGCTTCTTGAGATTGCGGCGCTGCTTCAGGCGGCGAGGACGGCGCGGAAGGCACTGGATACGGAGCGCGAAAATACGCCGATGCTCAAGGCGCTTGCTCAGCATCTGTCCACGCTGCGCAATGTCGAGCAGGACATCACCGATGCCATCATTTCCGAGGACGAAATCGCCGACCGCGCATCGAATGAGCTGGCGAACATCCGCCGTCACCTGCGCGGTGCAAACGACCGGATTAAGGAAAAGCTGAATCAGATGATCCACAATGCCTCCCTTCAGAAGTGCCTGCAGGATCCGCTGATTACCATGCGCAACGACCGCTATTGCCTGCCTGTCAAGGCGGAATACCGCAGCAGCGTGCCGGGGCTGGTGCATGACCAGTCCTCTTCCGGCGCGACGCTCTTCATTGAACCGATGGCGGCAGTGGAAATGGGCAATGAGCTCAAGACGTGGGCGGCGAAGGAACGCCAGGAGATTGAACGCATCCTGTCAGCTTTGTCGGCGGAAGTCGCGCCGTATGCCGATTCGCTCCGTGAAACGGTGGAAACGCTGGCGGAGCTGGACTTCATCTTCGCGAAGGGCTTGTTGTCGCGGGAGATGAACGCTGTTTCGCCCAAGCTCAATCAAAACGGCTACCTGAATATAATCCGCGGTCGTCATCCGCTGCTTGATCCGGAGAAGGTCGTGCCGTCCAACCTGTGGATGGGCAAGGATTTCACGAGCCTGATTATCACCGGTCCGAACACGGGCGGCAAGACGGTCACGCTCAAGACGGTCGGACTGCTGACGCTCATGGCGCAGGCTGGCTTGCAGGTGCCGGCGGATCTCGGCACGGAGCTGGCGGTGTTCACGCAGGTGTTTGCCGATATCGGCGATGAGCAGTCCATCGAGCAGAGCCTGTCAACGTTCTCAGGGCACATGACGACGATTGTGTCCATCATGCATGAAGTGACGCCGTCTGACCTCGTCCTGTTCGACGAGCTGGGCGCAGGCACCGACCCGACTGAGGGCGCAGCGCTGGCGCAGGCAATCCTGCAGCGGCTGCTCAACATTCATGTGCGGACGCTGGCAACGACGCATTACAGCGAATTGAAGGCGTTTGCGCTGTCAACGCGAGGCGTCGAAAATGCATCGGTTGAGTTCGATGTCGAGACGCTCCGCCCAACGTATCGCCTGTCCATCGGCGTGCCGGGCAAATCGAATGCGTTTGAAATCAGCCGGCGTCTCGGCCTGCCGGAAAACCTGATTGACGATGCGAAGAAGCTGCTGTCAACCGACTCCGTGCGCTTTGAGGATGTCATCGCGAATGCGGAGTACCATCGGCAGGTGGCAGAGCGTGAGCGCGAAATTGCCCGTCAGGCGAGCATCGAGACGGTCAAGCTGCGCGATGAGGCGGAGAAGCTTCGCAGGCAGATGGAGGATCAGCGCGAAAACACGCTTAAAAAGGCGAAGGCGGATGCACGCCGCATCATGGAGGACACGCGCCGCGAGTCGGAAAGCATCATTGCCGACCTCAAGCGCATGAAGAAGGAACAGCAGAATCCGGATGCGCAGATTAACGCGGTTCGCAAGCGTATTGAAGGCAATGTCGATCAGCTGTCCGAGGGGCTGCTGGAGAAGGTCGATACGGGATTGCCGCCCAAGGAGGTTCACAAGGGCGACACGGTTGATATCCTGACCATCGGCAGTCAGGGCACCGTGCTTGGTCCGGTGAACGCGAAGGGCGAGGTCGAGGTGCAGGCAGGCATCCTGAAGCTCAAGGTCAACATCACGCAGCTGCGGCTCGTGAAGCAGGAAAAACCCAAGCAGAAGGTCAGCACGGTGCACGTTAAGACCGGCGCGATGGAGAGAACTGTCCGCATGGAGTGCGATGTGCGCGGCATGACGCTCGATGAAGCCATCATGACGGTTGATCAGTATCTGGATCAGGCGGTGCTGGCCGGCATGGGCGAAGTCAGCATCATTCACGGCAAAGGAACGGGCGTGCTGAGAAGCGGCATTACGCAGCATTTGCGCCATCATCCGCATGTCGAAAGCAGCCGCCTTGGCGTCTACGGCGAGGGCGAAACCGGCGTGACGATTGTCACGCTGAAGCACTGATATTAGGAGAGATAAACAATGAAGGATAAGCCGTATATTTTGGTCGTGGATGACGACCCCAACATTGCGCATTTGGAGCAGCTGTATCTGGAAAAGGCAGGCTATGAGGTCAAGGTCGTTAACCGCGGCGATGATGCCATGACGGAATTTCGACGGATGCCGCCTGACCTGATGCTGCTGGACGTGATGATGCCCGGCATGGACGGCTGGCAGGTGCTCAAGGCAATCCGCAAATCCTCCAACCTGCCGATTATCATGGTCACGGCGCGAGACGAGACGTTTGACAAGGTGCTCGGGCTGGAGCTCGGCGCGGATGACTATATCACGAAGCCGTTCGACAGCAAGGAGATGGCGGCGCGCGTCAAGGCGGTGCTCCGCAGAACCATGGAGCAGAGCACGGAGGAGGAGCAGTCCGCAGAGGATGATACGCTGACCTTCCCCGGGCTGTCGGTCAGCCTGACGCGCTACGAGGTCTTCTACGAGGGCAAGAAGCTTGAAATGCCGCCGAAGGAGCTGGAGGTGCTGTACTTCCTGGCAAGCCACGTCAACCAGCTCTTCACGCGTGGGCAGCTGCTCGACCAGGTCTGGGGCTTTCAGGTGGAGGTCGAGAGCCGCACGGTGGACGTGCATGTCAAGCGCCTGCGCGACAAGCTCGTTGACTGCGAGAAGTATGGCTGGCGTATCCAGACCATCTGGGGACGCGGCTACAAGTTTGAGGTCATCAAATAAGGAGCGAAAAACGTGTTTGGGCGGATTATGGCGTTGGTCGTGGCGGTGGTGCTTCTGCTGACGGGCGTGCTGTCCGGCATCGGACTGTATACGATGGTGAGCACGCAGACCGCCGCAAGGCAGGAGAGCCTTCGGGCGGAGGCGCGTGAGATTGCGTATCTGGCGAGCATGTACACCGGCAGCAGCAAGGTGAGCGGTATCGCCTCGGCATTTCTGGGCAGCACGGCGACAAACAGCGTCACGCTGAAGTATCTGCGCTGGAAGGCACAGACGGTCTATGAGGAATACGGCGCGTACATCGCCATTGTCGACCGGACAGGATCCATGATGGACAACATGGCGATGACGTACGAGACGAATCCGGATTTTGCCAAGACGCTCAATGGGAAGGATATCTACAACGCGCTGCTGGAAATTCTCAGTGGAAACGAAATCAGCCTCCGCAATCAGGTTGACGGCAACTGGTATTTCACCATCGGCGTGCCGTTCGTATCGAATGGGCTGGTGCTCGGCGCGGTGTTCATGCAGACGCCTGCGCAGGAAATTGAGGTTCGCGCAGGCTCGCTGCTGCTGCCGGTGATTACCGTCGCGCTGGGGCTTTGCCTGATGGCGGGCGTGGTGCTGATGGTGTGCCTGCGGCGCATGCTCAAGCCGCTGACAACGCTGTCCGATGCGGCAATGGCGATGTCCGAGGGGGACTTCACGGTCCGTGCGCCGCAGCAGAAAAAATCCGCATGTGCGGAAATCGCGAAGCTGAGCGACTCCTTCAACAACATGGCGGAGAAGCTCTCGCAGCTCGAAAGCAGCCGCCGCGAGTTTGTCGCGAACGTGTCTCATGAGCTCAAGAGCCCGATTACCGCTATTTCCGGCTATATCGAGGGGATGCGTGACGGCACCATCGGCGAGGAGGAGTACGGGCGCTATCTGACCATCGTGGCAGACGAAACGTCGCGCCTCAAGAACCTGATCGGCGACCTGCTTAAGCTTTCAAGGCTTGAACGGGACGATGCATCGCTGACGATGGGCGATTTTGACATCTGCGAGCTGCTCTCACGCGTGCTGATTCACCGCACGGGCGACCTGGAGAACAAGCGCATGGATGTCGAGTGTGACTTCGATCCGGAACCGTGCATGGTGCATGCGGATGAAGGCAAAATCGAACAGGTGGCGGTCAATTTGCTGGATAACGCCATCAAGTTCACGCCTGACGGCGGACAAATCCGCATGAGCGTGCGCGCAGACAACGGCATCTGCACGGTGATTGTGCAGGATAACGGAGTCGGCGTTACGGCGGAGGATCGTCCGCATATTTTTGAACGCTTCTATACGGCGGATAAGGCGCACACATCCGGCAAAGGGACCGGACTCGGTCTGAGCATCTGTCAGCGAATTATCGAGATGCACGGGCAGAAGCTGGAGCTGATGGATACCGGCAGCGAGGACGGCGCAGCATTCATGTTCACGCTGGCGCTTTCGGAAAAGGGAAAATAACCATGAAGGGCGCTGATGCAACAGCGTCTTTTTTGCCGTATCGGCATGTTGATTCAAGCAGAAAATCAACGCGCATAAGCAGGAAAACCGCGTTTGCTGAACGAATATTCTAATGAACTCAATCCAAGGAGATGAGCTGATTCATGATCACCCGTCAAGACGGCAGAACGCCCGATGCATGGCGCCCTGTCACGATTGAATCGAATTATATCAGGAATGCGGACGGCTCCTGTCTGGTGACTGTCGGCAACACGAAGGTCATCTGCACGGCCTCGGTGGAGGATGGCGTGCCTGCCTTCCTCAAGGGCAAGGATCAGGGCTGGGTGACGGCGGAATACGCCATGCTGCCCGCCTCGACCGGCAAACGCAAGAAGCGCGATGGCGTTTACCGTGACGGGCGCAATGTTGAAATTTCGCGGCTGATTGGCAGATGCCTCCGTCACGCGGTTGACCTGACGGTGCTGGGCGAGCGTACCATCACGCTGGACTGCGACGTCCTTCAGGCAGATGGCGGTACGCGCACGGCAGCCATCACCGGCGCCATGGTCGCGCTGGTCGATGCGGTCAGCAAGCTCATCGATACCGGCAAGCTGCTTCGTTCGCCGATTGTTCATCAGGTTGCGGCGATTTCCGCAGGCATCGTCGATGATACGCCGTGTCTTGACCTGTGCTATGAAGAGGACAGCCGTGCGCAGGTGGACATGAATGTCGTCATGAATGAAAAGGGCGAAATGGTGGAGCTTCAGGGCTCCGGCGAAGGACGCGCCTTCACGAGGGACGAGCTGAGCAAGCTGGTCACGCTTGCGCGCCACGAAATCCGCCTGCTGATGAAGATTCAGCGCAACGCCCTTGCAGAAGACAGCCGCCATCTGACGCCGAAGCCCACGCTGGTTGCAGCATCCTCCAATCCCAACAAGATTGCTGAGCTGCAAACGATTTTCGGCGATTATTATACCGTTGTTTCGATGGTCAACGCCGGCTTCAACGCGCCGATTGAGGAGACGGCAACCACCTTTGCCGGAAATGCCGCGATCAAGGCGGAAACCGTCAGCGCGGCAACCGGCCTGCCGACCATCGCGGATGACAGCGGCTTGTCTGTGGACATCCTCGATGGCGAGCCGGGCGTGTACAGCGCACGCTATGCCATGATGGCAGGCGAGGGGAGCGGCGATGCGGCGAATAACGCGCTGCTGCTGCGCCGGATGAAGGGTAAAAAGGCGCGCTCCTGCGCATTTGAGTGTGCGCTGGCGCTGAAGATTCCCGGACGCGACACGATTATTGCGGAAGGCTCCTGCCCCGGCGTGCTGCTGGAGGAGGAGCGCGGCAAGGGCGGCTTCGGCTATGATCCGCTGTTCCTCTATGAGCCGCTCAACAAGACGTTCGCCGAAATCACGGACAAGGAAAAGAACCAGATCAGCCATCGCGCCCGTGCATGCGCCAAAATGCTGGAAATCATGAAGGGGCTTAACGATTGATGAGGGCGCTTGTCTTTTCGGACATTCACGGCGAGGACGGCACATTCCGCTGGATGCTGGAGCAGACGTGGCAGCAGATCGGTCGCATCGATGCGTATTTCTTTCTGGGCGACGGCATCGATGATTTTGAACGCTGCGAAGCATTCATCCGCAGCCATGATGAACAGGCTGTCATGCTGTCTGTGCGCGGCAACAACGACTTTTGTTGTCCGGATGCGCCGTATTGCCGCGTGACGGACTTCGGCGGCGTCCGGCTGTATCTGACGCATGGCCATTTGGAACGCGTCAAGCTCACACGGACGTTCCTCTACGAGCACGCTCGCGAGGAAAAGTGCGATATCGCGTTCTACGGTCATACGCACGAGCCGGACATGGTCACGGGTGTGCCGATGCTGGTCAATCCGGGCGCAGTCTGCCGTCAGCAGATGGCGCAGCTCGAGGTGGACAACGGCCGTCCGCGGGTCAGAATGCTTGTGTTTTGAGGAGGACGTGTATGCGCGGACTTGTGCGCGTCGGGGCGGCGGTGCCGTCGCTCGCACTTTGCAATGTCAGGGAGAATGTCAAACGGCATCTGGAGAAAATGCAGGAGGCGACGGAAAAGCATGTCAGCATCCTGACATTTCCGGAGCTGAGCCTGACGGGATACACCTGCGGCGACCTGTTCTTTCAGCGGCAGCTGCTCGATGAGGCGGCAGAGGGATTGAAGGCGCTCGCAAACGCTATGCCGCAGGGGCTGATTGCAGTCGTCGGCGTGCCGGTGGAAATCTGCGGCGCACTGTACAACTGCGCGGCGGTGCTCGAGAAGGGCTGCATTGCCGGACTTGTCCCGAAGACGTTCCTGCCAAACAACGGCGAATTTTATGAAAAGCGCTGGTTCCAGTCGGGCAGTGCGCTTCAGGGAACATGCATCCCCGTTCCGGCACTGAATACGTCTGCATTTCGCAATCACTGTTTCCGTACATCTGACGGCGTAAGATTCGGCATTGAGCTGTGCGAGGATCTCTGGTCGCCGCTGCCGCCGAGTACGATTCTTTCCGTTGCCGGTGCGGAGATCATGCTGAACCTTTCCGCCAGCAATGAGCTGCTGAGCAAGCGCGAATACCGCCGCGAACTCGTCAGCCAGCAGAGCGCGCGCTGCCAGTGCGGCTATGTATACGTGTCTGCCGGCATGGGCGAATCGTCCTCCGACCTCGTGTTTTCCGGGCATAGCATGGTTGCCTCCTGCGGCACGGTCATCAGGGAAAGCGAAGGCTATCTTTCGGACGACTACCTGATGACGGCGGACATTGATATCGACCGCATCCGCGCTGACCGCATGAAGCAGACGAGCTTCGCGGATTGCGCCGCGCAGGTTCGCGCCTGCTGGAAGGATGCATGCGGCGAAGCACTTATTGGCGTAAATGTGCTGCTGCCGGATGACGCTGCGCCGGATTATCGTGTTGGCAAGCATCCGTTCATCCCGTCGGACAAGGCCTCTCGTCAGACGCGCTGCGCACAGATTCTCGCCATGCAGGCAACGGCGCTGGCACGGCGGCTGTCCGTCACGGGTGGAAAGGTTGTCGTGGGCATTTCCGGCGGACTTGATTCAACGCTGGCGCTGCTTGCGGCGTGCAGAGCGGTTGACATGCTGCATCTGCCGCGCACGAACATCCTCGGGATTACCATGCCCTGCTTCGGCACGACCGACCGCACGTATCACAACGCGCTGAAGCTCATGACAACGCTTGGCGTCAGTCAGCGCGAAATACCGATTCACAATGCAGTTCGCCAGCATTTCGCCGACATCGGGCACGACGAAAACGACCACTCCGTCACATACGAAAATTGTCAGGCGCGTGAGCGGACGCAGGTGCTCATGGATGTGGCGAACAAAATCGGCGCCATTGTCCTCGGAACGGGAGATTTGAGCGAAATCGCGCTGGGCTGGTGCACATACAACGCCGATCACATGAGCATGTACGGCGTGAACAGCGGCGTGCCGAAAACGCTTGTGCGCTGGGTCATCCAGACGGCAGCGGAGAATGATGAATTTGCTGAAAGCCGCGCATGCCTGCAAAGCATCCTTGACACGCCCATCAGCCCTGAGCTGCTGCCGCCGGACGAGAAGGGGAACATTCTCCAGCAGACGGAGGACGTTGTCGGACCGTACGCGCTGCACGATTTCTTCCTGTATTATGCGGTTCGCTTCGGGTATGCGCCCGAAAAGATATTCGAGCTGTGCTGTACGGCGTTCGAGGGAGATTTCGACCGTGCGACCGTGCTCAAGTGGCTCAAGAATTTCTACCGCCGCTTCTGGACGCAGCAGTTCAAGCGCAACTGCATGCCGGATGGCGTGAAAATCGGCTCGATTGCGCTTTCACCGCGTGGTGACTGGCGGATGCCGTCCGATGCACAGGTGAAAGCGTGGATGGATGCGTGCGAACGGATCGCGCTGTAATGGTGTCACAACGAGATAATCAGGAGGTCCCACATGAGGTGTCAATATTGCAACTGCGCCGAAAGCAAGGTCATTGACTCGCGTCCGACCGAGGAGGGCAACTCCATCCGCCGGCGCAGAGAATGCATCGGCTGCGGACGCCGTTTTACGACCTATGAGAAAATCGAGATGCTGCCGCTGATGGTGGTGAAGCGCGATGGGCGACGCGAGGCGTTTGATTCGCAGAAAATCAAGGCAGGCATCATTCACGCCTGTGAAAAGCTGCCCATTTCCATGCAGCAGATCGACGAAATGACGACGCATGTTGAGCAGCAGGCCTACGCAGGCATGGAAAGCGAAATCAGCTCGCAGCGCATCGGCGATATGGTCATGGACGAGCTGAAGGCGACGAACGATGTCGCATATGTGCGCTTCGCCGCGGTCTACCGCCTGTTCACCGATATCGGCACGTTCATGCAGGAGCTGCAGAAGCTGCTGGACGAAGGCAAAAAGTAAGCATCAAAAAAGGGAACTGTCCCCGATTGGAGACAGCTCCCTCTTTTTACTTCAGCATGGACTCTTCCCAGGAGTCGAACGGCTCGATGCCCAGCAGACCAGCCACAGTCGGAGCGACGTTTGCAAGACCGAAGCCTGTGCCTTCCTTGAGCTCATGGCGTTCGTCCTTGTCATAGACGATGAAGGGAACAGGATTCAGGCTGTGCGCCGTGCGGACGCTGATCTTGCCCTTCTTGTTCTTTTCCAGCATCTGGTCGGCATTGCCGTGGTCAGCAGTGACGCAGAGAATCGCGCCGTACTCATCGCACGCCTTCTTCACGCGCGCAAGGCACAGGTCAACGGATTCCACAGCGATTTCCGTCGCAAGCAGGTTGCCGGTATGACCAACCATGTCGCCGTTGGGGTAGTTGCAGCGGATGAAGCCGTACTTGCCGCTCTTGATGGCGTCAATCACGAGGTCGGTGATTTCGGTTGCCTTCATCCACGGGCACTCATCAAAGGAACGCACGTCAGAGGGCACTTCCACCCACGTTTCCAGCTCCTCGGAGAACTTTTCGGAGCGGTTGCCGTTCCAGAAATACGTCACATGACCGTACTTCTGGGTTTCAGAGCAGGCAAATTCGTTCACACCGTTCTTGACGAGCAGCTCAGTCAGCGTATTGCGGATTTCCGGCGGATTCACGAGGAAGGACTTCGGGATGCACAGGTCGCCGTCGTACTGCAGCATGCCGGCGTACTTCACCTTGGGCATTTCGCCGCGGTCGAACTTGTCGAACGTGCTGTCGCCGTCGAATGCCATGGAGATTTCCTGCGCACGGTCGCCGCGGAAGTTGAACAGGATAACGCTGTCGCCGTCGTGCATCTTGCCGACCGGCTGACCGTTTTCGGCGATGACGAACGCGGGCAGATCCTGATCGATTACGCCGGTTTCAGCGCGGTACGCCTCGATGGCTTCCTTCGCCGTTGCAAACTGACGACCGATGCCGTGCACGTGGGTATCCCAGCCAGCCTTGACCATCGGCCAGTTCGCCTGATAACGGTCCATGGTGATGGTCATGCGACCGCCGCCGGAGGCAATCTTGCCGTCAAACGCTGCATCGTTGAGGGATGCGAGCACGTCCTCGAGCTCCTGCACATACTCCAGCGCGGAGGTGGCAGGAACATCACGACCGTCCAGCAGGATGTGGCAGCGGACGCGCGCGACACCCTCCTTCTTGGCTTCCTTGAGCATGGCGATCAGGTGCGAAATGTTGGAATGCACGTTGCCGTCGGACAGCAAGCCGATGAAGTGCAGCGTGGCGTTGTGGTCCTTCAGGTCGCTGACAAGGTTCTTCCACGCGTCGGAGGTGTAAATCTTGCCGGATTCGATGGACTCGTTGACCAGCTTTGCACCCTGCGAATAAATCTGACCGCAGCCGAGCGCGTTATGACCGACCTCGGAGTTGCCCATGTCGTCATCGGACGGAAGACCGACGGCGGTGCCGTGCGCCTTGATAATCTGCCAGGGGCAGGTTTCCTTCAATTCGTTCAGGGTCGGCGTTGTGGCCTTTTTGACCATGTTGCCGAGCTCTTCGTTTGTTTCACCTACGCCGTCCATGACGACGAGAACAACAGGCTTTTTCATGGATGCGAATCCTCCTAATCAAAGCTTTTCTGGCAGGCATGAGCAGACGCTCAAACCCGATATATAGAATAATCCTTTTGTATGCGGATGTCAAGCGGAAAACGCATTGCCTGACCACGCTTCGCTTCGCAAATTTCTCGTGTGTGCACCGCACGTTTCTTGATTTTACTCTTTTCATTCGGCATAATTTGTGATAAACTGATGTATGTGCGCTGCTCTCCGATGAAATCGGGGCGGCAGCAGAAAGGGACGAAAACTGTGGGGAAAATCGCGGACAAATATTTGAAGGACATTTGGAATGTGCCGAATGTGCTGACCATGCTGCGCCTGCTGCTGATACCTGTTTTTGCCGGACTTTTTATCGCCGGTCAGAAGAAATGGGCGCTTGTGGTCTTCTGCGTTGCAAGCATAACGGACTATCTGGACGGCTATCTTGCACGGAAAAACAATCAGGTAACAGCATTCGGCAAGCTGATGGACCCGTTGGCGGATAAGCTGATGGTCTGTACGGCACTGCTCGGTCAGGGGTTGAGCGGCGTCTTTCCGTGGTATACGATCGTGATTGTGATGACGAAGGAGGTCGTCATGATTATCGGCGGCATTTACATGCTCAATCAGGGAATTGTCGTATATTCCAACATACTGGGCAAGGCGGCGCAGGTCTCCTTCATCGCCGCGCTGATTTTGTCGTTCTGGCATGAGGAGTTTGCCGCCGCATCGCTGCCGCTTGACCGCATCTTTCTGGGGCTCGCTGTGCTGCTGGCGTTGGCGGCGCTGGTGGATTATGCGATTGATGCGTACAAGAAGCTCCGCAATCACAGAAAGGCACAGTAAGCACCATAACGCAATGAAAGAAGACAGTCTGCATGGTTTTTGAATGCCATGCAGGCTGTCTTTGTTGGTGTCACGGGGAAATATAGGCGAAGTAGAAGGTAGGCGAAGCAGAAAGCAGGCGAAGCCTGTTAGTCGATTTTGACGCCGTAGAGGAAGCTCGTGTCCTTGCCGGTCGTGCCGATGACGAGAATGTTCTGGTAAACCGCGGGCGATGCTTCAATCGTGCCGTTGAGCTGCAGGGTGTTGACCGTTTCGCCGGTCAGACCGTCAAGCAGCATCAGCACGCCGTCGCTTGTCGCCTGGATAATCCAGCCCTTGCCATCCTCGTTATAGACGGCGACAGGGGAGGAGTAGCTGTAGCTGCCGAGCGACTTCGTCCAGACAACTTTGCCTGTTTCCTTATTCAGCGCAACCAGCACACCGCTCTGCGCTTCGGCACTCGAACCCATCAGCGACTGGCTGCCGGATGCCGTCAGGTAGGAGAGCGTGTAATACACCAGATCATCCAGCTCGTACTGACCGATGACGGGAGAAGCCATCGCGCCGGAAACGTAATTCTTCTTCTTCGCGGCGTTCACGGCGTATGACCAGTCCTCTTTGCCTGTCTGCGCGTTGTAGCGGCGAATGGTCACGTCGCCGTTCTTGGAGCGGTTGCACAGCGTATTCGCCGTGTACAGCCACAGATGGCCGTCTTCATCGAAATCCAGCGCAATCGATGCCTTAACCGCGTCGCCTGTTTCGACCGCCCATACGGTGGACATGGTCGTTGTGTCGACGCAGCGCAGCACGCCCTGCAGGTCCGCATAGAACACATGACTGCCGTACATCGCGATGGACGATTCCACCGCCACATATTCGTCCTTCTGGTTCTTCGTGCGGCTCTTCATCATGGTCGTCGTCGGGTTGACGCTCAGCTTCGCGCTGCCGTCATCGAGCTTCTGATACGATGTATTCATGTGCACCGTATAGAGCATGCCGTTCGTGCCGGCGGTGATGTACGTATCGCTGTTGCGGTCGTACAGAGCCGAGCCGTCGAACGCGCCGACCGCGTAATACGCACGGTCCTTCTTGCTGCCGCCGTCCAGACCGTCAATCGTGAGGTTCTCCTTGTTTGTCAGCAGATCGTAGAAGTGCTGACCGATGTCACCCGTCTTTGTGGCGAGCTTGCGCGCATACTGACCGACCGTCATCATCGGGTAAGCCAGCGCACTCAGGCTCGGCGTGGAGCGAATCGGATAGCCGAGGTTAATCGGCTCGCGCGTCTGACTGCCGTCATCGAGGTCGAGGAAATAGATTTTGCCATCCAGGCTGGCGGCAATGACCTCCTTGAGCGCGGTCTTGTCGCTCTTGCCGTCCAGCAGCGTCATGTCCTGACGCACCGTGCGTGCCCACTGCTCGATAACCGGCTGATTTCCCCAGGCGAAGCCGTAATAGGTCTTGCTCTTGCCCTTCAGGCTGCCTGTTTCGACCGTCCAGAGGACGGACAGCTGCGAGGCGTCGTCAACCGTGCCGACAGCAGCATTCTGGCGGAAGGCATTGCCACGGTAGGTCAGCACGCCGATTTTGCGCGTCGTGTAGTCATCGCCCGCAGGCATGTTGATGACCTCATCCTCGGGACGCTCATAGTTTTCCGTAGCCGTGCGGCTGGTTCCCTGATAGACGGCCGTGTTGGCAATCAGGGCAGGGTCAGCGCTTACGTCTGCCTCGAATACGAGCGCGGGCGTCGGCGTGGCGGTAGGTGCTTCGGTAGGTGCTTCAGTGGGCGCTTCCGTCGGGGTCTCGGTAGGCACTTCCGTCTCGACAACCTCGATGACAAGCGCATCGTCGTCCTCATCACCCTCGGAAACGAGCGCGATCTCCTCGGCTGGCGCAATGGTCGGCGTGAGCGTCGGCACCTCGGTGGTGGAAATCGTGACCATCGGAATGGGCGAGGGCGTTGCAGTCGGCACCTCGGTTGGAATATCCGTCGGCTTAAGCGTCGGTGTTTCCGTCGGTGCATCCGTCACCACAACAACCGGCATGTCCGTCACTATTTCCGCAGATGACGCGCTGACCGTCGGCTCGGGTTCGAGACCGGCGGTCAGTTCTTCGTCATCCATGTCATTTGGATTGGTGCTTATCGTTGCTGTGTAACCCGTCGGAAGCGTGGAGATGGTGGCCGGCTGGTTGCCGCCAAGGCTCATCGTCTGGCGGAGCCCCGTCCTTACCCACGTTTCGTTTGAAAGGATTTCCGCCTCAATCGTGCCGGAATACGCTTCCGTTGTCGTGAGCGTGAAAATCCAGATAATCGTGTTGTCGGAGTTGACCTGCATCATCAGCGTCGTTGTATCAAACGCTGTGCCGTCCTCTGCCACCACGCGCACATCGGTCACGTTGCTGCTTGTTACGAGATTGAACGTGATCTGGTACGGCGAAACGGCGGACGTGATGGACGCGGTGAAGCCCGATGCGGTCGGCTCGACCGTCTGCGTGCTGTCGCGGTTGAAAAGCGAATTCAGCGGCGTCATGACGGACTGCTTGATGGTGCCGAGCACGCTTGTGTCATCATCAGGCACGAGAATCAGCCCGAGGACGCACAGCGCGAGCACCATCACGATGATGACCACAGCCGTCAGGATGCCTCTGCCCTTCTTCGGCTCGTTCTCCTCATCGTAATTATCCTGCTCACGCATGATTTCCTGCTGCAGGTGCTGATTCCGCTCCTGCTCGTTCGGATGCTGCACGTTCAGGCTGGTGCGCTTGATTGCCTCCTGCTGCCGCTGGGCAGGGGACTTGACGCTCTCCATGCCCTCCAGCTTCACCGGCCGGCGATTGACGCTTTTCGGCTGAGGCAGCCCCGTTTCAAGGGAACGGCTGCTCTGGCTCTGACCGGGCTGCGGAATGCCCTGTGACGGGACATCGCGCCGCAGCACGTTCGGCACCGGCGAAACCGTATTGCCCTGCTTCTGCTCATTCCTCTGCGCCGAAGAACGGATGGGAGGCATCGTCTGCGTGGCGGCTACATCAATGCCGGACGCACCGGACGCACCGGACGTTCCGGATACAGGCACACTGCGTCCTGTCGTGCCGGATGCCGATGATGCGGCGTTTTCCTCCTGCTGATAAATAGCTGAACGGCGGCGGCGCGGCGCGGCTGTTTCCTGCGAGGGTGCCGCGTCAGGCTGCATCGCCTGATTCTGATCATTCTTCTGATCCAAAGCTGTTTTCTCCTTTGCTCCGTTAGTTGCGCTCAGGCATGAAAACATTATACCCCATTCTATCTGGAATCTCAAGCCCTGAACCGGCGCGAAATGTAAAAAAAGCGCCGTCTTCGCTCAAGAACTGCCTTATTCTTCCTTCTTGACAACGATTTTGTCGTTTTCGACGCGCAGTGCCACACGGTCTCCCAGCGCGATGCTGCCGCCGAGAAGCTCCTCGCTCAGCGTGTCCTCGACCGTGCGCTGAATGAGCCTGCGCAGCGGACGTGCGCCGTACTTCGCATCGTATCCTTCACGCGTCAGCTTGTCCGTCACGTCCGCATCCCAGGTCATGGCGATGGCACGCTCCTTCAGCCGTGCAGCGACCTGACCAAGCATCATATCGGCAATCGCATGGATTTCCGTTTCACTCAGCGGATGGAACACAATCATCTCGTCTACACGGTTGATGAATTCGGGACGGAAAACGTCCTTGACCGCCTTCATGACGGCGTCCTTCATGGCGCTGTAGTTCGATGTATCCGCCAGCGTCTTCGAGCCGAAGCCCATCGTGCGCCCTTCGCCGATGTCGTGTGCGCCTGCGTTGGAGGTCATGACGATGATGGTGTTCTTGAAGGACACTGTTCGCCCTGTATTGTCCGTCAGGCGACCGTCCTCAAGCAGCTGCAGGAGGATATTGAACACGTCCGGATGCGCCTTTTCGACTTCATCGAGCAGCACAACGGAGTATGGCTTGCGGCGAACGGCTTCGGTCAGCTGACCGCCTTCCTCGTAGCCGACATAGCCGGGCGGAGAGCCGACAAGACGCGAGGTGGTGTGCTTCTCCATGTATTCGCTCATGTCGACGCGGATGACGGCGTTCTCATCGCCGAACATGGCCTCGCCCAGTGCGCGGCACAGCTCTGTCTTGCCGACGCCGGTCGGACCTAAGAAGATAAAGCTGCCGATGGGGCGCTTCGGGTCCTTGAGTCCTGCTCGTGCACGGCGGATGGCGCGCGCAACGGCGCTGATGGCTTCGTCCTGCCCGATGACGCGCCCGTGAAGCACTTCCTCCAGATGCAGCAGGCGATCCTTCTCGCTCTGCGTCATCTTCGTGACAGGAATGCCTGTCCAGCCGGACACGATGGCGGCAACGTCATCTTCACCGACGGACAGCTCCTCCTTGGGCTGACCTTCGTCCCACGCCTCGCGCTTCTTCGTGATTTCCATGCGCAGGCAGCGTTCCTCATCGCGGAGCTTCGCAGCTGCTTCGTAGTCCTGATGGGCGATGGCTTCCTTCTTGTCGGTCAGCACCTTTTCTAAGGCGAGCTCCTGCTTGCGGACGTCCGGCGGCGCGGTGAACGCCTGAATGCGCACGCGTGAGCACGCCTCATCCATCAGGTCAATCGCCTTATCCGGCAGATATCTGTCCGCAATGTAGCGCTCGGACAGCGTGACGGCCGTTTCAATGGCTTCATCGGTGATGTGCAGCTGATGGTGCTTTTCATAGCGTTCGCGCAGCCCGTGCAGGATGGCAAGCGTTTCCTCTGTCGTCGGTTCGCCGACCCTGACCGGCTGAAAGCGGCGCTCCAGCGCGGCGTCCTTTTCGATATGCTTGCGGTACTCATCCAGCGTCGTCGCGCCGATGCACTGCAGCTCGCCGCGGGCAAGCGCAGGCTTCAGGATGTTCGCCGCATCGAGGGAGCCTTCCGCTGAGCCTGCGCCGACAATCGTGTGCATCTCGTCGATGAAGAGCAGCACGTCGCCTGCCTTGCGGATTTCTGCGAGGACATTCTTGAGCCGCTCCTCAAATTCGCCGCGATACTTGCTGCCGGCGACCATGCTGCCGATGTCGAGCGAGATAATCCGCTTTGCCTTCAGCATATCGGGCACGTTATTCGCGACAATCCGCTGAGCAAGCCCTTCGACAACGGCGCTCTTGCCGACGCCGGGTTCGCCAATCAGCACAGGATTGTTCTTTGTCCGGCGAATCAGAATCTGAATCAGCCGCGTGATTTCCGCATCCCTGCCGATGACCGGGTCAAGCTCGTCATTGCGGGCGCACTGCGTCAGGTCGCGCCCGTACTGTGCCAGCACGCTCTGCTCCTCCTTGCGGCGGGATTGCGGCGGCATCGGAACGCCCTGCGGACGATTATCGCCCGGCGTACCGCCCTGCGCGGCATAGGGGGTCTGCGTGCGCTGCTCCTCGCGCTCCCTGCGGAGGGCGGACAGCAGCTCATTGCGAACCTCTGCGGCATCAACGCCGCTCTTGCGCAGCAGCTCGGCTGCCTTGCTCGCAGAGTTTGATAGAATCGACAGCCACAGATGCTCTGTGCCGACGTACAGCTGACCAAGCCGTCTGCTTTCAATCACGCTGCCGTCCAGCACCCGCTTGGCGCGCGGCGAAAATTCCACCGGCGCATGCCCCGGGTGCAGGCTGACTTCATCATCAATCTGGTCGAGCACCTGCTTCACGTCGTCCCTGGTGATGTGCTTGGCGACGCTTTCGGGCACGTCCTCGACGCTCAGCAGCCCGTAGAGAAAATGAAGTGTGCCGACGTACATCTGGCTTTCAGCCATGGCGCAGTCACGCGCTGCCTGAAGAGCCTGCTGTGCACGCTTCGTAAATTGACCAAATAATGCCATTCTGTTTCCTCCGATTTATGCCTGCTTGCCCAGCAGCTCACGGACGCGGTCAGCGCGCGCCGCATCGAGTGCCGTGCCGCTCAGGCTTTCCTGCGCGTAGATGCACAGATGCGCGTCCTGCGCCTCCTCAAGCAGCAGATCGACCTGCCGAAGCGCGATCGGCAGCAGTCCCATCGCCGCGCCCATGCGCAGGTTGCTGAATTGCTGGTAGAATTCGTTCTTCGGCAGCACACGGGCCTGCGTCAGGATGCCCCATGCACGCCAGACCGTGTCCTCCGTTTCAACCTTGGAGGTGCTCAGCGCCTTTTCCTCCAGATGCTTCTCCATCGCCGTCAGCCGTTGACCGACTGTTTCGACGGTGGCAATCAGCTCCTGCTCCGTGCGGCCGAGCGTCACCTGATTGCTGATTTGGTAGATGTGCCCAAGCGCCTCGGCGCCTTCGCCGTATACGCCGCGAATCGTCAGCCCGACCTTGGCAACCATCTGCCCGACATCGCCCATCTGCTTGCCTCTTGTCAGCAGCGGCAGATGCAGCAGCTGCGATGCGCGCATACCGGTGCCGGTGTTCGTCGGGAAAGCCGTCAGATAGCCGAGCTGCTGGTCAAAGGCAAATTCGTTCTGCCGTGAAAGCATGTCGTCCGCCGAAAAGCATGCGGATGCCGCCGCAAGCAGATCGCTGCCTGTCCGAACAGCCTGAATGCGCAGGTGGTCGTCCTCATTGACCATGATGCTCATGCTGTTGTCGCGCCGGACGAACACGGCGGCCGTGTCCGGATTGCGCAGCAGGTCGCGGCTGATGAGGTGGCTCTCCGCCATCGCACGGCGATTGACGTCGCCGATGTCGCGCAGGCGGAGCAGGTCGTACTTCTTTTCCTCGCCTGCCTGACGAATGGCGCTTGCCGTGCGCAGAATGCACGTTTCCGCCTGCTCCGGCTGGGAGGCGAGATCGAACGGCAAATCCTCGTAATTCCGTGCAAGGCGAACACGGGACGAAAGCACAATGTCAGACTGCATTACGCCTCCTCCTTCCCCAGCAAGGCACGGATGCGGTCGCGCAGCACGGCGGCACGCTCGTAATCCTCGGCAGTCACTGCCTGCTGGAGCTGGCGCGTCAGCTCATCCTGCTCATAGCGGGTGCGCTGTTCCGTCTCGGATTGCAGCGGCTTCCTGCCGGCGTGCTGCGTGCGCCCGTGGATTTGCAGCAGCATCGGCTGAAGCTGCGCCGCGAACGCCTGATAGCAGCCCGGGCAGCCGAGACGACCCGTCTTGACAAAGCGGCTGAGCGTCATCCGGCAGCGGGGGCAGGAAATGTCCGGCTGATTGTCCTCGACGCGTTCGCCGTCCTCCGGCTCGCCGCGGTTGATTGCATTGAGAATCGCGTTCAGCAGCTTCTGCATATTGCCGCTGGCGATGTTCATATTCATTTTTGCCATACAGTCCGCGCAGAGATGCCGCTGCGTCACGGCTTCTCCCATCATGACGGAAATCGTATAGCTTGCTTCATTCTGATGGCACTCTTCGCAAAGCATGGTGGTGAATCCCTCCCTTGTGCTTACGTCCTGTTTTGCTTGGCAATGCTGGCCAGCATTGATTTGAAAATCCGGGCGCGCTGGGCGTTCTTCATATTGTCCGGAATCGGCAGGGAAAGCGCCTGATTGCTCATTGCCGCATGCATCAGCGAGGCCTCCTGCGGCGTGATCAGCTTCTGCTCCTGCAGCTGCTGGACAAGGCGCGACGAGTCCTCTTCGCCGATGGCGTCGCCGATGCGCTCGTTAATCAGGTACATCAGCTGCTGCGAGCCGCTCTGCACGACACGCACAATGCGGATATAGCCGCCGCCGCCCCGGCGCGATTCAATCAGATAGCCGTGGTCGGGCGAAAAGCGCGTCGCGAGCACATAATTGATCTGGCTCGGCGCACAGCCGAAATATTCCGCCAGCTCATTGCGCTTCAGCTCCACTTCCGGTTCGTTTTCTTCCAGAAGGGTCTTGATGAACCCCTCGATCGAGTCACTTAGTCGCATGATGATCGCCTCAATTTCTGACTTTCTTTGACCATAAACTAGTATATCATTTTTTCTGAAAAATGCAAGCCTAATTTTTGCATTTTCGTGCGATCCTCATGCCCATGGCGTTCCTGCCTTGTGCCAGACCGGCAGTGAAAGCGTGTCCATCACGGCGCGATGGAAGTGTTCATCCTTCTGATGCACGTAGTTCACCGAGGAATACACCTTCGTCCCGTCCGGCCAGTCGACGCATCCCTGACCATCCGGCGCGAGACCGTAATCCGCATAGCATTTGCCATCCTCCGGCAGCAGCACGGTCAGGCGATTCAACACGCGGTTGCCTAAAAAGAGCGTGAATACGCCCGTGCCGATGTCGATGGACATGTGCTGCCCCGTAAAGCCGGCAAGCCCGATGGCCTCATCGCTCTCGTATAGGGGAATTTCGCTGAAATACTGCATCGGATGCTTCACATAGCAAAGCGCGCCGAGATACTGCTGATAGGTGCCGTCTGCGCGGCGATAGCCTGTCCGGTTGCGTGCCATTTCCCGCAGGGTTGACCGGCTGATGACCTTCTCCTGCAGCACCCCCTGACAGAACCGCACCAGGTCGCGCCGCGTTGAAAACAGCCCTGCATGACCGGCGCAGGCAGGGGAGAGCCGCGCCGCCTTCGGGTCGTGCGGCATACCGAGGACCGGTTCTGTCCGGACAATGTATCTGCCGCGCTCGATGCGGTGCTCACCTTGGTACGAAACGCAGTCGGCAAGCCGCTCCGCCGGCACATGCAGATACGTTTCCTTCATGCCGAGCGGCGTTAATATGCGGCGCTGCAGGGCAGTTCCGTAATCCTCCTTCGCGGCGGCTTCAACGATGCGGCTCATGACCATTGCGTGAATGTCCGAATATGCGCGTCCGTTGATTGCATCGGGCTGAACGGCGTAGAGCTGCTGCCATGCCTGCGCGGCTGACGGCTGTGCATCGATTCTTTCCGGCGTTGTCAGGGCGATTTCAAACCCAAGCACCTGCGCGACTGAAACGTCGCCGAGCTTGCGAAATTCCGGCGCATAGTCTGTCACGGGGCGCGACAGATCCAGCAAGCCCTCCTCGCACAGGCGCATTGTCAGCATGCCCGTGAACAGCTTTGTCAGGCTCGCCAGGTCAAACACGGCGTTTTCTGTAAGCGGTGTGCCTGCTTCGTCCGTTACGCCGCCGCTTTCATGAACGCAAAATCCTGCCCCTCCGCAGCTGACGGACAGGCAGGACATGATATGCGTTTCCTCCGTGAAAAAACGAACAGTATCCAGTAAAGTCATTCGCTCTTCCTCTATGTTGAATCAATACAGCCCAATGCGCGTGCAGGGCACACGTCCTTCTGTCAGGTCGCTGAGGTGATGGCGGGCATGACCGATGATGACGGTCGTCCCCTGCCTTGCCGACTTCAGCGCGTATTCGAGCTTTGCCCTTGCGCCGTTCGCACCCTCACGCGATGCGCCGACGCAGCCCTGCTGCAGCTGACGGATTTTCTCCTCAAGCGCCTCGGGCGTTGATGCTGTCACCTCGCGGACAAGCGTCGATGCGTCCTTCGGGTCGCGGTAGATGCCCTCGGTAGACGTCATCAGCACAAGCATGCGCGCCTGCACGAGATTCGCGATGACCGCCGCCGTTTCATCATTATCGACGCACTCGACGACCTGATTGCCATTTTGGCGGCGGATGGCAAGCTCCATCTTGCGGTTTTCCTCATCGCTGACAGGGTCGTTGTAGTTGACAATCGGAATCGTCTTCTGCTGCGCGGCGCGAATCAGCAGATGGCGGATGTGCTCGCGCTTCTCCGGGTCGTTGAAATGCGTATGCTCCACCAGCAGCTGCCGCACGCCGTACTCCTGCCGGATGAACTGCCGGTAATTCTGCATCAGGATGCTCTGCCCCTGCGCGGCGTAATCCGCCTTGATCTCGTCATCTGTGCCGCACAGCTCGCAGCCGGTGCGCTTGATGTAATCCAGCCGCCCGATTTCGGTTGCGCCGGATGTCACCCAAATCATGCCGGGCTTCAGCTCCGCGCCCAGCCGCGAAAAGATATTGTAGTCAATGTCCTGATCTTCCTTGCGGATCAGCGCCATCGACCCGATTTTGCCCACAAGCTCAAACTGGTATTTCACGCCTGATATCCTCCGATAACAGCTTTTATTGTTGCGTCAGCGCTTATCATCAGCAGCGTCCGAAATGTTGAACAGGCTCGTAATCAGCTTCTGCAGGCCGAGCATGCCAGCCTGATAGCCATGGCTGTTGTCCAGCGTCACGTCCGCGGCACGGCGGTAGATGTCGATGCGCTCGTGATAAAGCCGTTCCACCTCGCCCAGCCCCTTTTGCGCCAGCAGCGGACGGCGGTTCAACTTGATGTCGCCCATGATTTCCTCCAGCGGACGGTTAATGAGCACCAGCACGCCCGAATTGCGCATGATGGCCAGATTGACATCGCGCAGGACAAGCCCGCCGCCGGTGGATACGATGCTGCCCTGCTCGCGTGTCAGCTCAATAAGCATGTTCGTTTCGGCATTGCGGAACGCCTGCTCGCCGTACCGTGCGAAGATGTCGGTTGTTGAGCAGCCGATAGATTGCTCAATGCGCTGGTCGATGTCGATGAAGGGCAGACCGAGGTTGTTGGCGACACGCCGCCCAAGCGAGCTCTTGCCGCTGCCAGGCATTCCGATGATGTACACATGACGGTTAAGCATGATGCGCCTCCCGAAGCAGCTTCTCCTGCTCGCTGCGGCTCTGCGCCATAATTTCGCGGTACAGGGCGCGCGTTGCATCCGCAAGGTCAGGATGGTCGAGCATTTCCACGCGGCTCCTGAGCACCGCTTCCTCCCGGCTCGCGTCAAGCACCGGCTTGCCCATTGTCAGCTTGACCTGTGCCACCTCTCTGCTCAGCATCATCCGGCGTTCATACAGCGCGACCATCTGCCGGTCAATCTCATCCAGCTCCTGTCGAATCTCCGCAAGCTCCCGCATCATTTTGCCCTTCCTTGCTGACAGTATATGCTGCCTAATATAACGCCATTATAGCGTATTATGCGTCTGTTCGCAAGCGGATTTTTCCGGTGAACCGCGATTTGTTTCACGCCTGCGATCTGTCGATGGAATCGGATATCTTCAAATTGTGAATCTCATGCTTGCGAATTTCCCCTCGGTGATGTACAATAATGACCGGAATCATTGCGCATTGTTAGAATGCGGCTGATTGAGGAGGATGCTATCGATGTCAATCACAACAAAGCTGTTCGGAAAGACGAAAGCAGGACAGAATGTGACGATGTACACGCTTACGAATCATCTGGGCGCGTCGGTGTCCGTGCTTGATTTGGGCGCCATCGTGACGAATATCATTGTGCCGGACAAGAACGGTAAGCTTGATGACGTGGCGCTGGGCTTCGACACGCTGGAAAAGTACGAGGGCGGTCACGGCTCCATGGGCGATACCATCGGGCGCTTTGCCAACCGCATCGGCGGCGCATCGTTCACGCTGGACGGCGAGACGTATCACCTGTATGCCAACGATGGCGCAAACTGCCTGCACGGCGGCAAGGACGGCTTCCAGAAGAAAATCTGGCAGGCTGAGCCCACGCTCGGCGAGCATAGCGATTCGGTGCGCTTCCGCTATGTCTCCGCGGATATGGAGGAGAATTTCCCCGGCAATCTGACGGCGGATGTGACGATTAGCTGGGATGACGACTGCAACCTGACGTTCCGCTATCAGGCGATGACGGACAGGGCGACCGTCATCAACATGACGAATCACACGTATTTCAACCTCGCCGGACATGACCACGGCACGGTGCGCGACCACGAGGTGTATGTGGACAGCGATGTCGTGACGGATGTCGACAGCGGTCTGATTCCGACGGGCACGTATCTGCCGGTCAGCCTGACGCCGCTTGACCTGCGCGAGGGGATGCTCATCGGCGATGGGCTTGATCGCATGAATGAATCCGTCCCGATGATGTACGCAAAGGGCTATGATTGCAATTATGTCCTGCGCAAGGGCAGTGCGATGGGGTTGGGCGCGTGCGTGCACCACGAGGAATCCGGCAGGACGATGGAAGTCATCACGGACCAGCCGGGTGTGCAGCTCTATACCGCCTGCACGACGAACTACGAGGGCGGCAAGGGCGGCATGCATTATCTGCCGTATTCCGGTCTGTGCCTTGAAACGCAGCATTATCCGGATTCGCCCAATCACCCGAATTTCCCGACGACGGTGCTCCGTCCGGGCGAAATCTATGACACGACCACGATTTACGCCTTCCGCGTGGATGCGTAATCAATCGAAAAATCGCTGCGCAGTCGGCTGAAGGGCTTGGCTGCGCAGCTCTTTTTGTCTGCGGACAGCGCAAATTGTGCCCTTTTTTTGTTTTTTCTGGTTATAGCAGTTGTGTTCTGTCCTGCGCTGTGTTACACTGTCAACTGGTCGGAAACGACTTGCGGATTGATCGGCAAACTCGCGCGATTTCGTCAGAATCGCTTTGAGAGGAAGCATGCAGTATGATTGAAAAATGGAGCACCCAGATTCCGAAGCTGTCGGGTCGGGAGGGACGCACCGTTTATGTTTATGTGCCGGATGAGGCGCAGGAGAATCCCGAAGCGCGTTATCCGGTGCTGTATATGTTCGATGGGCATAATGTCTTTTTTGATTCGGATGCCACGTACGGCAAATGCTGGGGCATGAAGGAGTACCTCGAGGCGGACCGCACGCCGCTGATTGTGGTGGCGGTGGATTGCAACCATTCGCCGAACAACGGTCGTCTGATGGAGTATTCGCCGTTCACGTTCGAGGATCCGAAGCTGGGCTACATTCGCGGACGCGGCAAGACGACGATGGACTGGTTCGCCTGCACGCTCAAGGGCATGATTGACGAGAAGTACCCGACGCTGCCGGAGCGCGAAACGACATGGATTGCCGGCTCGAGCATGGGCGGACTGATGAGCCTGTATGCGGTGACGGCCTATAATCACGTGTATTCCCGTGCGGCATGCCTGTCCCCGAGCATCTGGTTCGCAACGCGCAGCCTTGACCGGCTCATCCGCGATGCGCAGATAGCGCCGGACACGGTCATCTACATGGATTACGGCTCTCGCGAAATGCGTCATCACGACAACATGCGCAAGCAATACGCCGCCGTGACGAGCCGCCTTCTGGAGAAGAACGTCCTGCTGACGAGCCGCATCGTGCCCAACGGCGACCACTGCGAGGCATGCTGGGAGGAGCAGATTCCGTTCTTCATGCACATCCTGTTTTATAACCGCGATTAAAGGAAGATTAGCTGAATGCAGACATTTTATACGAAATGGTACAGCCCATCTGTCGGGCGCGACATGGAAATCAAGGTGTACGGTCATGCCGGAAGACCGGTGCTGTTTATTCCCTGCCAGAACGGGCGGTTCTTCGATTTTGAGAACTATCATATGACCGATGTGTGGGCGCCGTGGATTGATGGCGGGCAGTGCACCGTGTTCTCGATTGATACGCTCGATCTGGAGACGTATTCCGCCGATTACGATGCGCATGACCGCATCCGCCGCCATGAAGCATGGATGAACTACATCGTGCGCGAGGTCGTGCCGTTCATCCAGTCCATGACGAACGACCGCAACGGTTGGGACGGTCAGCCGGGCATCATTGCCTTCGGGTGCAGCCTCGGCGCGACGCATGCCGCGAACCTCTATTTCCGCTTTCCTGAGCTCTTTGACGGGCTGCTGGCGCTCAGCGGCATCTACACGAGCGAATATGGCTTTGCCGGTTGCACGGACGACCTTGTTTATGCCAATTCGCCGGTGGATTACCTCGGCGGCATGGCGCCGGATCATCCGTATATCCGGCTGTACAACGAGCATAAGGCGGTCATTGTGGTCGGTCAGGGCGCATGGGAAGTGCCGGAAAGCACATTTCAGCTGCGCGATATCTGCCAGCAGAAGGATATCCATGTCTGGTTTGACATCTGGGGATATGATGTCAAGCACGACTGGGACTGGTGGTATCAGCAGGTGGCCTACCATGTGCCGCACATCCTCTGAGCATACGAAGAGAAAAGGATTGAAGAAGCATGAAGAACTTTGTGTTCATTTCCCCGAACTTTCCGGTCAACTACTGGCAGTTTTGCCGTCAGCTGCGCAATAACGGCATGCGCGTGCTGGGCATCGGCGATCAGCCCTATGATACGCTGCTGCCGGAGCTGAAGGATTCGCTCCATGAGTACTACAAGGTCGGCAGCATGGAGAACTACGATGAAGTCTATCGTGCAGTGGCGTTCTTCATCAGCAAGTACGGGCGCATCGACTGGCTGGAAAGCAACAACGAGTACTGGCTTGAGCGCGATGCGATGCTTCGCACGGATTTCCACATCACAAGCGGCTTTCAGGTCAGCGACATGCCGCGCATTAAGTTCAAGTCCAAGATGAAGGAATATTACCAGCGTGCAGGCATTGCGACTGCGCGGTATCATCTGGTGGATGACTTCGGCGGATGCATGGCGTTCATCCGCGAGGTCGGCTGGCCGGTGATTGTCAAGCCGGACAACGGCGTCGGCGCGTCGCATACCTATAAGCTGTCAGACGAGGAGGATCTCCGCCATTTCCTGGCGCTCAAGGAGATGGAGGTGTCCTACATCATGGAGGAGTTCATCCACGCTGAGGTCAACAGCTATGATGCGATCATCAACAGCAAGGGCGAGCCGATTTTTGAAACGGGCAACGTCACGCCGTTCTCCATCATGGACATTGTCAACAACGATGACAACTCCGTCTATTATATTGTCAAGCAGCTGCATGATGATGTCCGCGCAGCAGGCCGCGCAACCGTGAAGTCCTTCGGCGTGCGCAGCCGTTTCGTGCACTTCGAGTTCTTCCGCCTGACGGAGGATCAGGAGAGCATGGGCAAGAAGGGTGATGTCGTGGCGCTTGAGGTGAACATGCGCCCGTGCGGCGGCTATTCGCCGGACATGATGAATTTCGCCAATTCGACGGATGTCTACAAGATCTGGGCGGACATGATTGCCTACGACAGCACGCTGACGCAGCAGGGCGAGCACGCGTTCTGCGCCTTTGCGGGACGCCGTGACGGCAAGCACTTCCGCGTTTCGCATGACGAACTGGTGAGCAAATATGCCGCGCAGATGAAGATGGTCGGGCGTGTGCCGGATGCGCTGTCGGGCGCGATGGGCAACACGATGTATGTTGCGAACTTCCCGACCGAGGAAGCCATGCATGCGTTCTACAGGGATGCCTGCGACACCTTATGACGGAAATGAAACAGATGGGAGACCGATCAGCTGACCGGTCTCCCAATTTTATTACAGCGCATGATAGTATGGGCAGATGTCCTCGTAGTGACCGTCCTTCATGCGGAAGCCCTTCGGGATGATGCCCAGCGGCACGAAACCAAGCCGCTCATACAGGTGACGTGCATGGATGTTGCTGCGCACGACGGCATTGAACTGCATGATGGCGAACCCGTTCCGCTTGCCCTGCATCAGGCTGTCCGAAACGAGCGCCTCGCCGATGTGCAGACCGCGTGCATCGCGGCTGACGGCATAGCTCGCGTTGCAGATGTGTCCGCAGCGTCCGATGTTGTTCGGGTGGAGGATGTACAGCCCGAGCACCTTGCCGGTATCTGCATCGACGGCAACGGCGCTGAGCGTCTGCGCGGAAAAAAAGCGGTCGCCGGTGTCTGTCGTCAGGAACTCCTCCTGCGGAAAGGCAATGCCATCCTCGACGACTTCATTCCAGATGCGAACCATCTCCGGCACATCGGATTCTGCATAGGCCCGGACGAGCATGTTCATGTGAAATCAGACTCCTTTTTGCGCAATGATGCAAAACGCGGACGGAATGTATTATACATCCAATCCGGCGAAAAAAGAAGCCCTTTTCAGCACTGTGGAAATGTGGTACAATGAAAATGCAAGTTTGACGGAACGAGGTGCAGGGATGGATCAGAAGCAGGTTTTAAGCATGTTTTCTGCATCGGATTACTGGAAGGGCATGGATTATTACAAGCGGGGGCTGGTAGAAAAAATCTGGCATAAGGAAATCAATCAAACAACAACTGAGATTTCCGGGCTTGTCATGGGAACCATCGCGTACAGTGCCCGCCTGACGCTTCGGAATGATCAGATCGTGCAAAGAAGCTGCACATGCCCCAGATGCAGGGAGTGGGGAAGCTGCAAGCATCTTGCGGCGGTCATGATTGAATATGTGGAAACGGTGGAAAGCCAGTACAAAAAAAGCGACAGTGCGGCGCAGCAGATGCTGACCACCTATCTGACGAAGGCGCAGAGGCAGACGGAAGCGCCTCAGCGGCTTGCACACCTTGTGCCTCGATTGGTGCCCGAAGAGATGGATTCATATCCGTCCTTTTCCTTCCTTGTGGGATATGATAAGCTGTATGCGGTCAGGAACATAGAGCATTTCCTGAATAATGTCAGTCAGGAAAAAACGGAAACCTACGGCAAGGGACTGACGCTGAATCACAGCATGGAGCAGTTCGATGCGAGGTCGCAGAAAATCATCCAGCTGCTGATGAATGAATTTCCGCAGTTTCATTCCGTTGGTTCGTATGGATATTACCGTGAGACATACGGCTACAGCTATCGAAAGAATGAAATCCGGCTGAGAGGCGATGCGTTTGACCGCATGTTCGACCTGATCAAGGACGAACCGCTGGCCACGACGGACAAAGGGTTGATTCATCTTGAAGAACGCGATCCCGAGATCACCGTCAGGATTGAAAAGAAAAAGAAGAATGTCAATCTGCTGGTTGAGACGGAAGAAACGTTCACCTATTTCGGCAGCAACCGGTGCCGGTATCTGATTGGCGACGAGAGGCTGCTCCGGTGCTCGAAGCAATTCAGCGAGAAGGTCGGTCCGCTGATTAAAAGCGGAAGGAACAAAATGGCGCTGTCCTTCGATGATCTGCCGACCTTTTGCAGCTGTGTGCTGCCGGAAATCAGCGGGATGGTCAAAATCGTGGATTCGGGGAATCTTTTGCAGGAGTATGTGCCGGAGGACTGCACGGTACGCTTCTATTTCGACATGGACAGGGAGACGCTGACGCTGGCGATTGCCTTTGTTTATGGCGAACACAGCTTCACATCCGCCGATGAACCGAACGACCGGGATGGCGTAAGGCGAAACCTTCGCCAGGAGAAAAGCGCTGTTTCCTTTGCGGAGCGCTTCTTTGAGCATGACGCGAAGGATCGGCTCGTGATCCGCAATGAGGATGCCATCTATGACTTCCTTTCCTCCGGCCTCGACAGCTTCCGCGAGCACGGGGAGGTCTATGTCAGCAGCCGTTTGCAGAACAGGCGCGTATCGCCTGCACCGGCGAAAATCGGCGTGTCCGTCTCCGATGGTCTGCTGACGCTGTCGATGGATGCAGGCGGATTTCCGCCGGAGGAGCTGTCTGCGCTCTACGAGAGCATGCTTCTGCGCAAGCGCTATCATCGCCTTGCCGATGGGCGCTACATGCCCATTGACGGCTCGTCCTGCGAGAAGCTGGCTGAAATGACGCAGATGCTTCAGCTTTCCCCGAAGGAGATGAAGAGCGGCAGTATCAGGCTGCCGGCATATCGCGGATTGTATCTCGACTCGATGCTGACGGGCAACGACGGCATTCAGGTCAGCCGCGACACGCAGTTCCGAGCGATGATTCGCAATTTCAAGACGCTGTCGGAAAGCGATTACGCGGCGCCGCCGGATTTGACCGCTTCGCTGCGCTCGTATCAGCTGACCGGCTATCAGTGGCTCAAGACGCTGGAAAGCTATGGCTTCGGCGGCATTCTGGCGGATGAAATGGGCTTGGGCAAGACGCTGCAGGCCATCGCGTTCCTCGATACGGTCCGCAATGAGCGCGTTGGCATACCGAATCTGGTCGTTTGCCCGGCGTCGCTGATTTACAACTGGGGCGATGAAATGCAGAGGTTCGCGCCGCAGATGAAATATGCGCTGATTCTCGGCAACGCGGCAGAACGCAGGGAGAAGCGTCAAGGCGCGGCGGATGCGGACGTGTGGGTGACATCCTATGAGCTGCTGCGGCAGGATATCGAGGACTATGCAGCGCTGAGCTTCTACTGCTGCGTGCTTGATGAGGCGCAACACATCAAGAACAGCACAACGCTCGTTTCCAAGAGCGTCAAGCGTATCGTGTGCCGGCAGCGCTTTGTGCTGACCGGTACGCCGATTGAGAACCGCCTCAGCGAGCTGTGGAACCTGTTCGACTTCATGATGCCGGGCTATCTGTTCTCGCATCACGCGTTTGTCGAGAAACTCGAAAAGCCCATCGTGAAATCAAAAAACAGCGAAGCAATGTCGCAGCTGCGCAGGCTGGTGCAGCCGTTTATGCTTCGCCGATTAAAGGCGGACGTGCTCAAGGAGCTGCCTGCAAAGCAGGAATATGTCCGCAGAATCTCCCTTTCCGAGGAAGAGCAGAAGATATATTTCGCGAACGTGCAGGCGACGCTCAGCGGTATCCATCAGGGAGAGGACAAGCTGCAGATTCTTGCGGCGCTGACACGGCTGCGTCAGGTGTGCTGCGACCCGAATCTCTGCTACGAAAATTATACCGGCGCGACAAGCAAGCTGGACGCGTGCGTAGAGCTGTGCGAGGAGATGGTGGAGAACAAGCACCAGATCCTGCTGTTCTCGCAGTTCACCTCGATGCTGGAGCGGCTGCGCAATCGGCTCGATGCGGCGGGCATTTCAAACTTCACGCTGCAGGGCTCCACATCAAAGGAACGCCGTGCGGAGCTCGTAAAGGCATTCAACGCAGGCGAAGCATCGGTTTTCCTGATTTCGCTCAAGGCAGGCGGAACAGGGCTGAACCTGACGGCGGCGGATGTGGTCATCCATTTCGATCCGTGGTGGAATCAGGCGGCGCAGGATCAGGCGACCGACCGTGCGCACCGCATCGGACAAATGGCACACGTGCAGGTCTACAAACTGATTGCAAAGGATACAATCGAGGAAAAAATCCTCGAACTGCAGGAGCAGAAGAGCGCCCTGCTCGACACCGTTTCCGGCGGCGAAGCAGGCGGCATCATGAACATGAGCACCGATGAGCTGATGTCGCTGCTGAAAATATAAGGCGACACCGCGCAATTCGGTGCTGCCATCAAAACAGCCCGAAAGGCGTGATTTTGCTCCGCTTTTCGGGCTGCTTTTTATTCAATGCTGACGCTTCTCAGGATGATGCCGCTGCGGTCTGTGATGATTCTTACGCCGCACGGAACAACGGCAAGCTCCTTTTCGTCCATGAGGATGCGCGCCTTGACGCCGTCGGAATCAACCGTGTACCGATGCTCGCCGAACACCTGCGTATAGGTGTACTTGAGCCCTGCGCACAGGCTGAACCACACTTCATCGCCCAGCAGATGAACGCCGTACATGTGCGCGATATACTCCAGCACCGACAGCAGGGTCGGACCGTATGAATCCTGAAACGGCTCGGTGCTGCCGCGGTCAAGCACCTCATGCGACATCATGCCGACGCGCGACGGCTCGCCGGTGAAGGGGTCGAACTGCTGCGTGAACACATAGCCGCCGCTGATGACGGCCTGAAGCAGCTTTTTGCCCAGCATCGTGACGACTTTTTCGTATCCGTAACGCTCAAGGGCGATGATGGCGCGCTGATACGTCAGCCCTTCGCACTGACCGCTCCAGTTGTTTTCGGGCGCGTTGCGGAAAAGCCGGTCGTTCACGGCGACGCTCGGCAGGGGCAGCGGCGTCCAGAACTCATCGGGATTTAACAGGTGCTCGCGGACGAATGCATCCGCCATCTCCTGACTGACAGAGCCCCAGTACATGCAGCGGAGCGTGTTGTGGCAGAGCACATCGATGACATGGCCGTGCCTGTCGCGGTCGAAAAAGGCATGACGATGCTCGTCCCACAGGCGCGATTTGAGCTGGCGTGCGACGTCATCCGCCTTTTGCCGCCACATTTGCGCCTGACCGTCGCCGCGAATCCGGCTGATTTCGGCGAGCGTGTCGCGGCAGGCATAGGAGAAGGAGGTGATGTCCATAGACGCCATCGGGACGACGTCGGCGTTTTCAGGCGGCGTATCCGTCGTGCAGTAAACCGGCGCCTTGCCGTAGCGCACGGCATTGTCCTCGCCGGTATCATAGACGCAGAAGGATTCAAGAATGCCGTCGCCGTCTGTGTCGCGTGTTTTCCAAAGATAGGCATCGAAGCGGCTGAGGCAGTCGGCAAGCATATCCAGATAAGCGGGATCCTTGCCGGAAAGATACCACATGTTCAGCGCGTGAAGCGGAAAGCAGAAGCCCTGAAATTTGTTGAACTGCGGCTCAATCGTGCCGTCCGGATGGCACTGAATCGAGCCGGCAAGCCGACCGTCCTCGCGCTGCGTGCGCATGAAGAACAGCTGGTTGTTCATGGCGGCGGTCATATTCCGCTTGGCGTACATCTCGCCGCCCATCGGCTGCGTTTCCAGCCAGATTTTTTCGTATCCGCCGCCCTCGACAATCACAGGGTCGCTGCCGAAAAGGCGCACGTTGTTCAGACACTTCTTTTCTGCCGTATCGAAGAGCTTTTGCAGCTTTTCGTCTGCGCAGGAAAAGGTTACACCGGTGTTGGGAAGCATGGGCAATCCTCCAATTCCTCCGTTTTCATGCTCTATTGTACACGGAACGGACAAAATTGCAAGTGAAACGGCAGCAGGAAAAACAACTGTCCATGGCGAATAGCTCAAAATCAGAGGAGCAAGGGACGTTTATGTCCTTTGAAATCTGGAAGGAGCGGCTTTATTTATGAAGCTTGAGGAAATCAATATTCGCGACCCCTATGTTCTGACGCTTGACGGACAGTATTATCTCTATGGCACGCGCGGTGCGACCTGCTGGGGCGAGGCGGATGGCTTTGATGTGTATACCAGCAGCGATTTGCAGGATTGGGACGGTCCGTTTGAGTGCTTCCACAATGACGGCACGTTCTGGGCGGACAGAAACTACTGGGCGCCTGAGGTGCACCTGTACAGGGGTCGGCTGTACATGCTGGCGAGCTTCAAGCGGGAGGGCGTTTGCCGCGGGACGGCGGTGCTGACGGCGGATTCGCCGATGGGACCGTTCAGACCGCATTCGGATGGGCGCGTGACGCCGCCTGACTGGGAGTGCCTTGACGGCACGCTGTACGTCAGCCCGACCGGCAAGCCGTATCTGGTGTTTGCGCACGAGTGGGTGCAAACGGTTGACGGCGAAATCTGCGCATTGCCGCTGTCGGATGACCTGTCCCGTGCAGACGGCGAACCGAAGCTGCTGTTCCATGCGTCCGATGCGAAGTGGGCGCGGCTTGTGCATCACCGTTCCAGCGGCATTGACGGCTATGTGACGGATGGTCCGTCCATCTGGCGCACGCCGGACGGCACGCTGATGATTCTGTGGGCGAGCTTCTCGGACGAGGGCTACACGGAGGGCGTTGCCGTCAGCGATAACGGCGATGTGACGGGCAATTTCCATCAGGTGGAGCCGCTGTTCCGGCGCGACGGCGGACATGGCATGATTTTCCGCGATTTGACGGGTCAGCTGTATCTGACGCTGCATACGCCGAACGAGCATTTGAAGGAGCATCCGTGCTTTATTCCGCTGGCGGAAAAGGCGGATTCGCTTGCCGTGAAGCACACGGTGCCGGCGTGGTATGAGCCGCTGCGGACGCGGCTGTACGCGATGGCGGATAAGCTGATGTCGTCTTTAACCGGCTGGCAGGGGAGCGAGCAGATCTTCCGACCGGAGAATTACGGCGCAAAGCCTGGCGAAAAGGCGACAGAGGCGATTCAGGCGGCGGTGGACGCGGCAGGAGAGCATGGCGGAACGGTGCTGCTGTCGGAAGGCGACTACGTGTCCGGCACGATTGTACTCCGCTCGAATGTCCGCCTGATGGTCGAAAAAGGCAGCCGACTGCTGGCGTCGCTTGATCTGGCGGATTATCCGGAGCATCAGGCGAAGCGCCTGACCGTGCAGGATACGAACATGGGCATGAATCAGTCGCTGATTTTCGCCGAAGGGTGCGAAAACATCTGCATCTGCGGCGGCGGTGAGCTGAACGGGCAGGGGAGCCGCGACCATTTTGCCGGCGATGAGACCTGCAACGGTACGCCCGGACGGCCGTTCCTGATGCGCATCATCGACTGCAAAAACGTGCATGTCCATGACGTTACGCTGAGCTCTGCGGCCTGCTGGATGGAGAACTACCTGAACTGCGACTGCGTGCTGCTTGAGCGCGTGACGGTGCGCAATCAGGTGAATTACAACAACGACGGCATTGATATCGACGGCTGCCGCGACGTGATTGTCCGCGACTGCGACATCATTTCCAACGATGATGCGTGCTGCTTCAAGGGTGCGAGCCAGCGGAACACGGAGCGCGTGCTGATTGAAAACTGCCGCCTGTTCAGTGCCTGCAACGCGCTGAAGGTCGGCACGGACACGCAGGGCGACTTCCGCGACGTGCTGGTGCGGTCGTGTCAGCTGGGCGGCGTGGAGAGCGACCCGAGCGGACTCAAGCACCGCTGCGCAGACTCCGGCATTTCGCTGGAGATGGTGGACGGCGGCACGCTCGAAAACTTCCTGATTGAGAACGTGACGATTGACCGCGCATGGAGCCCGTTCTTCCTGCGCCTTGAAGACCGCGGACGCGTGAAGCCCGGCGACCCCAAGCCGAATGTCGGGACAATGCGCAACGTGGCGATTGCGCACGTGAACGGCGGCTGCGAGAATGGACCGCGAGGCTCTTATTTCATCGGCGTGCCGGAGAAGGCAATCGAAAACGTGCTGCTCTATGATGTGCGGCTGAATCAGCAGGCAAGCGAAAAGCCGGTTGTTGAGGAAAGCGCCATCAGCGAAATGCGCGGCGTGTATCCCGATGCGCACATGATTGACGACATTGGCGATGCCCCTGCGCGCGGACTGTGGGCACGTCACGTGCACGGTCTGTCGCTCGCAGGGTATGACATCATTCCGGATAAAAAGGACGAGCGCCCATATCTGGTGCTGGATACGGATGTGACGACGGACGAAATGAATCCGTAACGAAGGAGGAAAAACATGGAAGATAAACGGATCTACGAAATGCTGAGCGACATGCTCGAACAGCTTTCGCGCGAGGACTATCCGCAGATTTACGACATCATTGAAAACAGCATTTCCGAAGAGGACGAGACGGTTCTTGATGAACCGATGGAAATCGCGGCGAAGCTGTACAATGCGGACGGTGCGAAGCAGCTGCCTGACTGCGTGGTGGATTTCCTGCTGGAGGTTTACACCGATGAGATGGACGCGGGAAACGCGGACGCGGCGTGCAACCTCGGTTCGCTGTACTACACGGGACGCGGCGGCGAGCAGAGCTACGCGAAGGCAGTCAAGTATTATACCATCGCCGCAAGGGACGGTTCGCGGCAGGCACAGGAGAATCTCGGCTATTGCTTTTACTACGGCAGGTATGTTCCGGTGAACTACGAGAAGGCGTTCCACTATTTCGCACTCGGCGCATTCGACGGACACCTGCGTTCGCTGTACAAAATCGGCGATATGTACCGCTACGGCTACTATGTCGAGAAGGACGAGCGGGAAGCGTTCTGCATTTACCTGTCCTGCATCCGGAACATGACGAAGGAGGCGGAACCGCTTGTCGGCGCGGATGTCCTGATGCGCTTGGGCGATTGCTACTTTGAGGGCATCGGCACGGAAAAGGATGACGAGATGGCGCTGCTCAGCTATCAGCGTGCAGAGCATCTGTTTATGACGCGGCTGATGGACGGCGATTTCATGATCAGGGAGTGCTATGACCATGTTGTAGCACGTCAGGCAAAGGCCAGGGCACGCGTGAAGGCAAAGCTGCCGAAGTTCGACTGGACAAAACAAAATAAAGGCTGAAATTTAAATAATCTGTATCGAAAAAAGGGTTCAGCAGGAATTTCGGCAGACGGCGGCGAATATACGCATGTTGAAAATCGGGTGGATTTTATCTGCCTTCTGATGATAATCGAAACTGAAAGGGGAACAGCCCATGACCAGTATGGAGCCGGAAAATGAAGCAATGTCTGCCGAAAAGGATGAGGTGAAGCCTGAGGAGCAGGCGCCTGCGGAACAGACGGAACAGCCTGAGGAAGCGAAGAAGGCTGACGATGCGGAAGGCGCGGTGACCGAAAGCTATTCCGCGTGGCAGCGTTACTGGATGAAGAAGGGCTTTGTGTTCGCACCGAAGGTCAAGGTGAAGAAGCCGCTAAAGCAGAATGTCATTGAATGGGCGGCGACCATCCTCGGTGCGCTGCTGCTTGTGTTTGTTATCAAGACGTTTGTGGGCGAGCCGGTTATCGTGTCGGGCAACAGCATGTATCCAACGCTCCATGACAGCGAGATGATGATTGTCAGCAAGCTTGAGTACGGTACGTCCTACATTTTCAATCTGCCGATTGTGCTTGGCGGCGAGCCGGAGCGCTTCGATGTGGTTGTCTGCCGCTATCCTGACCGCGGCGATACGAATTTCGTCAAGCGCATTGTGGGTTTGCCGGGCGACACGATTCAGATTGAGGACGGCTATCTCTACGTCAACGGTGTCAAGTACACCGAAAAGTTCCTGTCCGCGCGCATGACGCGTGACTACGGTCCCTACACCGTGCCGGAAGGGCATTATTTCGTCATGGGCGATAACCGCAACAATTCCAACGACAGCCGAAATTCGCAGGTTGGCGCGATTACGCGCGATATGATTATCGGGCATGTCACCGGCGTGCTTTGGCATCAGGTTCCGTCTACGCTTGAGGACTGGGGTCTGAAGACGGACTAAGGAAAATTCATCCATCAAACCGGAGCCTCGGACTTGCGTCCGGTTCCGGTTTTTTTGTGGAGGTATTATGAGCAGGATTGACTGGGGAGAAAAGCTGGAGCTGAAGATTCGTATGCTGCCCGAAAGTCCGGGATGCTACCTGATGAAGAATCAGGAGGGCACCATCATCTATGTCGGCAAGGCGGTCAACCTGAAGAACCGCGTGCGCTCGTATTTCCGCGATACGGAGCATACGCCGAAGGTCGCGGCGATGATTTCACACATCGATGACTTTGAGATTCTGCTGTGCGAGAGCAATTTGGAGGCGCTCTGTTTGGAGTGCAACCTGATCAAGTGCCATAAGCCGTATTACAACATCCTGCTCAAGGACGACAAGCATTATCCGTACCTGCGCGTCAACCTGAAGGAGCCGTTTCCGAGGCTGACGCTTGCGCGGCGCATGGAAAAGGACGGCGCAAGGTATTTCGGTCCGTACATCGGCGCAACGGCGGTGCGGCAGGTTATCGATGCGGTGCGCGGCGTGTTCCCGCTGCGGACGTGCCGCAAGGAGCTGCCGCTCAAAACGCCCTGCCGGCCGTGCGTAAACTACGAAATCGGCAAATGCCTTGCGCCGTGCGCCGGAAAGTGCACGGAAGAGCAGTATTGGGACATGATGGACGGCGTGCTGGCGTTTCTCGGCGGTAATTACAAGCAGGTGCTCGATGTGCTGAATGCCGAGATGATGGACTACGCCGCAAAGATGCAGTATGAGCGTGCGGCAGTCGTGCGCGACAAAATCCGCGATGTGCAGGGGCTGATGGAGCGGCAGATTGCGATTCAGACAGACCGCAGCGAGCAGGACATTATCGCGATTGCGCAGGACGGCATGGATGCGATGGTGCAGCTGCTCTACGTGCGCGGCGGACGGATGGTCGGCGGAGACCATTTCACGCTGACGCAGGAAGGCAGCGAACCGCCGGGCGAGGTGCTGGCGGAGTTTATGACGCAGTACTATCAGGAAGGCAATCTGATTCCGCGGCACATCCTTGCGCAGGAACTGCCGGATGGGATGCAGGAACAGCTGGAGCAGTGGCTGCGGCAGCAGAAGGGCGCGGCAGTGTCGCTCGTGACGCCCAAGCGCGGCGAGAAGCATGAGCTGGTGCTGCTCGGCGTGAAGAATGCAAAGGATGCGCTGGAAAAGCGCAACGCGAAAGCAAGCATCCGCGAGGAGCGCACCATCGGCGCGGCGGCGGCGCTCGGCAAGGTGCTCGGGCTGCCGAAAGCACCCCGGCGCATCGAGGGCTACGACATTTCCAACACGCAGGGTGTGCTGAGCGTCGCAAGCATGGTGGTGTTCATTGACGGCGAACCGGCGAAAAAGGAATACCGGCATTTCCGCATCAAAACGGTCGAGGGAGCGAACGATTTTGCCTCGCTCAATGAGGTGCTGGGAAGGCGCTTTAAGCATGGTCTGGAGGAAAAAGCGGAACGCGAGGAGCAGGGTCTGCCGGCCATCGGCGGTAAATTCTCCGATTTGCCGGATCTGGTGCTGATTGACGGCGGTCCGCAACAGCTGCGGTTCGCACGTCAGGCACTGCTGGATATGGGCGCGGATGTGGCGATGTTCGGCTTGGCGAAGAAGCAGGAGGAAATCTTCCTGCCTGACCGCGAGGAGCCGATTTGTTTGGATCACCATACGCCGGAGCTGCATCTGATTCAGCGGGTGCGCGACGAGGCGCACCGCTTCTGCATTACGCATCATCGCGGGCTGCGCGGCAAGGCGAGCATTCACAGTCAGCTTGAGGACATTCCGGGCATCGGTCCCAAACGCCGCAAGGCGCTGCTGACATCGTTCGGTTCCATGAAGGCCATTCGCGAGGCAACCTATGAGCAGCTGACGGCCGTGCCGGGCATGAATCAGGCGTCGGCGCAGGCTGTGCTGAACTGGGCGCAAGGGCAACAGAATAAGGGGTAAACAACAGCGGTACGGTGCTATTCGCCATCGTACCGCTTCTGCTTTGCTTGGAATGATTGTCCAGTCAGTAGACTGCGCCTTGAGATCTTCCGCAACCAGCTTTTCGAGCGCGATATCGCTGATGATGACGATTTCGCTTGCGACGAGCAGGGCAATCGCGGCGCTCCTGCCTTCATTACGATTCAGTGCACTTTCAGAAAAGATGCTCAAACGGCAAATATTTCACCAAATGTGATTGTGTTTTTCGGAAAAGTAGGGTATAATAATAAAGCACTGATGTATTTTAATATGGAGGCTGAAGGATGTACAAGCTTTTGCTGGCAACGAATGATCCGGCAATACGGGAGTCTTTTCAGGCAGTAAAGTGGGAGAATCTGGGCTTTCGTGCGCCGTACATCGCTGAAACGGTGACAGGTGCACTGGAAAGCCTGAAGAAACATCATGTGGATGCAATCGCCATCGGTCTGCCGAAGGAACAGGATGATCAGCTGGTGGAAGCGCTGCTGGCGCAGTATCCGATGCTGCCGATTATGGCGGTCAGCACGAAGCCCGGCATTGTTGAGGGGTACGTGGTGGAGCTTCGGCGGCTGCTCGGGCGGATTTATGCCGACGTCAGCAATGATGCCTTTACGACCGAGGATTTGCTCAAGGAGTGCCGCCACGAATTTTTCCGCGCGCTGATGGACGGCAAAACCGGTTCGAAGGAGGATGTGCTCCGTCAGCTGCGCCTCGTCCGCAGCAAGATGGATCCGACAAAGCCCTGCGTTGTTGCGGAGCTGGAGATCCCTGAGGATAACGACTTCCTGCGCGGACGCTGGCAGTACGGCACGGAACGCCTCGAGGTGGCGCTGCGGAATATTTTCGGCGTAGAGGTGCATGGGCTGCGTATTCTGGCGTGTGTGCTGCCGGGCGACCGGATTGTGCTGCTTGGATGCCCGATGCTCTTCCACGAGGGGCCCAATGAGGACGAATCCATTACCGGCATTATCGCGCAGCACGTGAACGACAGCATCGAGCATGTGGATGAGTACATGGGCATCAATCTGCGGATTACATCTGTCCGTGTGCTGCCGAGTCTGGCAGCCATGGTGGATCAACACTGAGCACACAAACAAAGGAGGAACAGCATGGGTATTTTTGACAGCATCGGCAGCATCGTCCGCGGTCAGCTGATTGACGTGATCGAGTGGACGGACAACACGAACAATACGATCGTTCACAAGTACGACATGAACGGCAAGGAAATCATGATGGGTGCGCAGCTGACTGTCCGCGAGAGTCAGATTGCGATTTTCGTCAATGAGGGCAAATTAGCGGACGTGTTTGAGCCCGGCCGTTATGAGCTTTCCACGGCGAATATGCCGATCATGACCGCGCTGCAGTCATGGAAATTCGGCTTCAACAGTCCGTTTAAGTCCGACGTGTATTTCATCAATACGAAGCAGTTTCTGGACTGCAAGTGGGGAACGACGAATCCCGTCATGATGCGCGATGCGGATTTCGGCATGATTCGTCTGCGCGCGTTCGGCGTGTATTCCTTCCGCGTGGCTGATCCGGCGGTGATGCTGCGCGAGGTGTTCGGCACGAGCAGCGAGTACACGGTCGAGGACTGCGCAGGACAGATCAAGCGGACGCTCGTGTCCGGTCTGTCTGATGCAATCGCGGAAAGCAAGCTGCCGGCGCTTGACCTTGCGGCGAACTATGACGAAATCGGCGAGTACGCGCTCAAGACGATCAATCCGCGCATCGAGAAGCTCGGTCTGACGCTGACGTCCTTTGTGATTGAGAACATCTCTCTGCCCGAAGAGGTCGAAAAGTCCATGGACAAGCGCACCTCAATGGGTGTGCTGGGCGACATGAACAAGTATGCGCAGTATCAGGCAGCCGAGGCGATGCGCGAAGCGGCAAACAACTCCGGCAGCATGGCTGGCGCAGGGGTCGGCATGGGTGCAGGCATCGCGATGGGTCAGATGTTCTCTCAGGCATTCCAACAGCAGACTTCGTCTGGTTCATCTTCCTCTGCTTCGCAGGCTTCGCCTGTTTCTTCTGCTTCGCAGGTCTCGTCTGGTTCTGCTGCGAAGGGTGGCTTCTGCGCAAACTGCGGTCAGCAGCTGACGGCAGGTGCGAAATTCTGCCCGTCCTGCGGTCAGAAGCAGGAAACAGCGGATGTTTGCCCGTCCTGCGGTCAGAAGGTACAGTCCGGCGCACGGTTCTGCGCGAACTGTGGTCAGAAGCTGTAAGCCTTTGGCAACTGCCACCAAAACAGCAATATAAGAAGGAAGCTCTCCGGAAAACGGGGAGCTTCCTTCTTTGTGGGCTTGATTATTCCTCGTCGTTGCGTCCGAAGGGGTTGACCTGCACAGGCTGCGACACCTGCGTCTCCTCGGGACGATAGACAAACTGCACAGGCTGCGGCGGCTGAATCGGCTGAACATCCGTCAGCGAAATGCGCGACACAGACACTTCATAGGCTGTCTTGGTGATGGTCGTTCCGTCCGGCAGCTGCTTCTGGTAGGGACGGGACTGGAAACGCCCGAGCAGCGTGACTTTTTCACCGACATTGAGGCGTCCGGCAAAGCGTGCGGCACGTCCCCACGTGATGCAGGGAATGTAGTCACTCTTGCCATAGGAACGGTTGACGGCGAGCATCAGGTCGGCAATTTCTCTGCCGAAGGGCGTGGTGCGATAGGACGGCTGCTTGCACAGTGAGCCGATAAGCAGCACCTGATTCGGATTTTCAACGGATTCCGGCGGAATCAGCCGCTGCGCGAAACCAGTCAGCAGCAGATGCCCTGCGCCTTCTACCATCTTGTTGTAGCTGCGAAGCTGTCCATCCAGCGCGATGGTACTGCCGGTAACGAGCGGATCCCCGTCAATCAGCCGTTCGGAAACGGTAATCGGGAGCAAGTCTTCTGTGCCGGACAGGCGAGGAACGACAATTCTCGTCGTGTAGAACTTCTCGCCGAACACCTCATGGCTGAACACCGGGTCTTCCGCCAGAACACCGCAAAGATGCAGTGTGTTGTTGCTGTTAATCGATTCCATTTGCATTCACCTTTCCTTAGCAGCAGCCTTCGTAAGCCTCCTCGCCCGTGCTGACCATTCACAATCCATGCATGATCAGCTGCTGCTGCCCCTTATTCTTCAGCATCACATCATAAAGTGAAGCGCTTACATTTTTACCGCTCATATTATAGCATGAAAATATGACGATTACCTGAATAAAATCCAAACAAATCGTGACAATGCGGAAAAAAGAAAGCCAGTTCTTGAAGAACAGTTATAATCATATCATCTTTTTTGCTTTTTGCATAGTGGGTAAATGAGCGAAAAATGAAAAAAGAATGGATAGAACGGCTGTTTGCTATTCCGAATCACACAAAAAAGCGGCATCTCCGGTGTGGAGGTGCCGCAGAGGGTATGAGATTGTTTTTTGCGGATTAATACATGCCGCCCATGCCAGCGCCACCGGCAGGAGCCGCGGGTTCGGGCGCGGGAATGTCCGCAACGAGCGATTCGGTCGTCAGGACCATCGCCGCGACAGAGGCTGCATTCTGCAGGGCAGAACGGGTGACCTTGGTCGGGTCGATGATGCCGCGTTCGATCATGTCGCAGTATTCGTCGTTCAGCGCGTCATAGCCGTAGCCGACAACATCCTTCTCAGCGCCCTTCTTGGCGGACTTGATGTTCTCGACGATGACGGAGCCCTCGACACCGGCGTTTGCAGCGATCTGACGAATCGGCTCTTCCAGTGCGCGCAGGATGATCTGCACACCGGTCTTGGCATCGCCGGTGTATTCGGACAGCAGCGCAGCAACCTTGTTCTGCACGCTCAGCAGCGCGATGCCGCCGCCGGGGACGATGCCCTCTTCAGCTGCCGCGCGGGTTGCCGCCAAGGCGTCCTCAATGCGCAGCTTGCGCTCCTTCATTTCGACCTCGGTTGCAGCGCCGACCTGGATGACGGCCACGCCGCCGGCGAGCTTCGCCAGACGCTCCTGCAGCTTCTCACGGTCATAGTCGCTGGTGGTCTCGGCAATCTGCGCACGAATCTGACCGACGCGTGCAGCGATTTCGTCCTTGCTGCCGGCGCCGTCGACGATGGTGGTGGTTTCCTTGTTGACCTTGACCTGACGCGCCTTGCCCAGCATGTCAACGGTGGCTTCCTTCAGCTCCATGCCGGTCTCGGAGGAGATGACGGTGCCGCCGGTCAGGATGGCGATGTCCTGCAGCATTTCCTTGCGGCGATCGCCGAAGCCCGGCGCCTTGACCGCAACGCAGGTGAACGTGCCGCGCAGCTTGTTGACGACGAGCGTAGAGAGCGCTTCGCCCTCGACGTCCTCGGCGATGATGAGCAGCTTCTTGCCCATCTGCACAACCTGCTCCAGCAGCGGCAGAACCTCCTGAATGGCGGAGATCTTCTTGTCGGTAATCAGAATCAGCGGATCATCCAGCACAGCTTCCATCTTTTCGGTGTCGGTCACCATGTAGGCGGAAGCATAGCCACGGTCGAACTGCATGCCTTCGACAATGGTCATGCCGGTCGTCATGGTCTTGCTCTCCTCAACGGTGATAACGCCGTCAGCGCCGACCGTTTCCATAGCATCGGAAATCAGCTTGCCGATCGTTTCGTCAGCCGCAGAGTTCGCAGCGACGTTCGCGATGGCCTGCTTGCCGTTGATGGGCTGGGACAGCTCGCGCAGACCTTCAACAGCCGCATCGGTTGCCGCTGCGATGCCCTTCTTGAGCACCATGGGGTTCGCACCGGCTGCCAGATTGCGCAGACCCTCGCGGATGATGGCCTGAGCCAGCAGGGTAGCGGTCGTGGTGCCGTCGCCGGCGACATCGTTCGTCTTCGTGGAAACTTCCTTCACAAGCTGCGCGCCCATGTTCTCAAAGGGATCTTCCAGCTCGATTTCCTTTGCGATGGTCACGCCGTCGTTCGTGATGAGGGGAGAGCCGAACTTCTTGTCCAGCACAACATTGCGACCCTTCGGACCAAGGGTGATTTTCACGGTGTCAGCCAGTGCGTTGACACCCTTCTCAAGGCTGCGGCGAGCCTGCTCGCCATACTGAATCTGCTTTGCCATAAATAAGAACCTTCCTTTCAATAAAAGCTATTGGCGCTGATTACTCGACAATCGCCAGAATATCGCTCTGGCGGACAATAATCAGCTCTTCGCCGTCGATTTTGACTTCCGTGCCGGCATACTTGCTGTAAATAACCTTCTGGCCAACGGTCACCTGCATGGTGATTTCCTTGCCGTCTACATTGCCGCCGGGACCCACCGCGATGACAACGGCCATCTGCGGCTTTTCCTTCGCGGCGCTGGTCAGAATCAGGCCGGACTTTGTCGTTTCCTCTGCTTCTACATTCTTGATGACGACACGGTCACCCAAAGGCTTAACGGTCATGAGATAAATCCTCCTTAACGTACGTTCCTCAAGTTGTTAGCACTCATCAATGTCGAGTGCTAATCAACAGTGAGTATTATGTACCAAAACGCGCCAATATGCAAGCGAACATGTGTTCTAATTGCAAAAAAATTTCTGCCGCCTCGCTGCCCTGTACGCCGAACGAAAAATATGCTACAATTTCAGCGGATTTGGCAGCCAATCAAGGTTCAAATCTATCGTGCACGTCCGCAGACGTGCACGCCTGCAGCTGATTGGAAAATGACGGTGCCTTTCGCATATTCATATGAGGGGAAGATTATGAAGGAATCGATTGCTGAGCTTTTGCTTGACTGGTACGATGCCCATGCCCGCACCCTGCCGTGGCGCGGCAATGTCACCCCTTACCAGACGTGGGTCAGCGAAACAATGCTTCAGCAGACGCGTGTGGAAACCGTGCTGCACTACTATCCTCGCTTCATCGGGCGCTTCCCGACGATTGAAGATCTCGCGACCGCGGATGAAGCGGATGTCCTCAAGTGCTGGGAGGGACTGGGGTATTACTCCCGTGCACGCAACCTCCATCAGGCGGCGCAGCAGGTCATGACGGACTTCGGCGGTGAAATGCCGAGGGGCATCGTGCAGCTGCGGCAGCTCCGCGGTGTCGGCGCGTACACGGCAGGCGCCATTGCGAGCATCGCGTTCGGGCAGCGGACAGCGGCGGTTGACGGCAACGCGATTCGCGTCATCAGCCGCGTGCTGGGTATCCGGGAAAATGTCGGCATCCCGTCCGTGCGCAGGCAGCTTGAGGAGGCAGCGAACGCACTTGTTCCGGCAGAACGTCCGGGTGATTTCAATCAGGCAGTGATGGATATCGGCGCGACGGTTTGCGTGCCGGGTACGCCGTCGTGTGAGAAATGCCCGCTTGGCAGGGTATGCAGCGCGTTTTCCGAGGGTGATGCGGATGAGCTGCCGGTTCTCCCGCGCAAGAATCCGCCGAAGGTGCTCGAATACGACGTGCTGCTGATTCGCTGCGGCGACCGCCTGCTGATGCGTCAGCGGACAGAGGCGATGCTCAAGGGACTGTGGGTGTTCCCGATGGTGCAGGGGCATACGGCAAAGTCGGCCTGGCGGTCGCTGGGAAGAAATTTCGACGTGTCAGTGAGGAACGTTCAGCCGGTCGGCGAGGCGAAGCACGTTTTCACGCATCAGGTGTGGCAGATGAAGCTTTACCGGATGGAAACGGAAGAGGACAACGCGCCGGCAGGATACCGTTATGTCACCATGGCGGAGATGGAGGGGCTGACCATCCCGACGGCAATGAAGGCTGCCGTATCGGAAGCAAAAAAATGGCTGGGGACGCAGGAAGCATCCGCCAGCAAAAAGTAAGAAGGTCATTTACAGGCTCTTGAGCACACCGCCGATATCGAAGTGACGCGTTTCCCCCTCAAAGCCGCAGAAGGAGAAATCATCGCCCAAACGGCGAAGCTCCGTGCGAAGCTGCTGCTCAGGGAGCACCTCTGCATCATAATTAACGGCAAAATGCGAAATGCATGCATCGCGCATGGCGGAAATTCCAAGCGCATCGCAGCACCAATCGAGATAGCGCGTGTTGTTGACATGGCCGTTGAGGTCAATGTCGGAATAGCAGGGGACACGGGTGAAGGTGTCGAGCGTGCCGGACACCTCCGTGACAGGCGCAGGCAGCCCGAGCGGCGCAATCAGGTCGGAATTGTCCGGCAGATAGCCCTTGACGAGGTCAGGCATAATCATATGGCGCGTCGTGAGGTCGAGCAGCACCCAGAGCGTTGCAGCCCTGCCGATTTCGCCTCCCGATGCATTCCTGAATACATAATAGCGCGGGAAAAAGCAGCGCCGTATCGGCATCGGAAACGTCTCGACCGAGAAGGTTTCCTCGAAGGCAGGGTAACGATCCATATCAACCTCGACGCGCGTCAGCACCCACGCGGCGTTCTTGATGAGGAGTGCGTTTCTGCCGATGCCGAGCTTTTCGGAATGCTGGAAGGCAGCCTCCTGCATGACGGAAAGAAGCGCACTCGGCTTCATGCGCGCGTTTAAATCAGTTTGGTAGGAACGGACAGTAAAGTTTTCCTGATACGTTTTCAGCATAGAGGACATTCTTCCTTTCAGCCGCTTCGGAACCAGCGGCAAGATACAACGAAGGCAACACGCGCAATGCTGTGCTGCCTTCGGGTTGGACTTTTCCGGTCAATCCTTGGAATCGCGGAGCTCGGCGAGGCAATTCTTGCAGACGAGCTTGCCCTTATACGGGATGACGTCGCGCGCATCAGAGCAGAAGATGCAGCTCGGATGATACTTCTTGAGGATGATCTGGTCGCCATCGACAAAGATCTCGAGCATGTCCTTCACGCCGATGTCCATGGTACGGCGCAGTTCAATGGGAAGCACGATCCTGCCGAGCGTATCAAGCTGACGTACCACACCGGTAGACTTCATCATAGAGAAAACACTCCTTTAAGCAGTTGATTCTGTATGCAGAAATGAAGGACTCCTCCAATAGTTATACATTCCTACATAATCTATGTGAATTCTACTTCTTTTTTCCGAGCATGTCAAGTTATTCCGGAAATTCTTTTGACAAATTTGCAAAATTATGGTACGAAATGCTGAAGATTCGACTGATTTAGGCGCAAATACGGTCAAATTGCAACAGTCAGCATTTGTAAAAATATGAAAAAGGTTTCATGAATTGGTTACTTACGATAACGTGCCATGGTTGGGGATTTGCTAAAAACGCCAGAGGCACTGCTGCTGGACTCCGCAAGGGACAGGAAACGGGACGAAGTCCCACTCCCTTGACCATTTTCGCGACTGGGTTGAGCACGTTTACATAGAGGTTGCGCGTGTTTCGTTGATGCGTTGATTACTGTGCTGCGCTGAAGACGTTCCGCGGACTTCGTCCGCTTCTCTGTTCAGCGCTTGTGAGGGCAGGATTGGGGACATCTACATTGTTGTTTTTTCCCTTTTGGTTGGGGCGCTGCCCCAAACCCCAGCAGGGACGCTGTCCCTGCACCCTGCAAGGGACAGGAAAAGGGACGAAGTCCCCCCCTTGACCCTTTTCGCGACTGGGTTGAGCACGTTTACATAGAGGTTGCGCGTGCGGCTGACGACGAAGAAGAAAAGGGGACGAAGTCCCCCTCTTGCGGGAAAACGAGAAAACATGTATAATAAACCGGAAAGAGAATGAAGAGAGGAATGCTACGTGAACATGATCGATACGACCGGCAGCAGTCGGGCAGCAGCAACCGCCGCCATCCAGCTGGCCATGACGACAACGCGCGAGGAAGAAGCTGCGCTGAAGGCACAACTGGCGGAGAAAAAAATTGCTGGTGCCGCATCTGATTTCGGCGGCAGCTTTGTCGATAACATGATGAAAATGATTGAGCGTGCGGTTGTTGCGGCGAAGCGCGAGGGCGTCATCAGCGACACGCATCACGAGGAAGGCGCGGTTGCAGGCGCGGCGCATGATGCCGTCATTCAGGTGAGCGAAAAGGCAATCGGCTTCTCGGTTGGCGGGAAAATCGGCATTGCGCGCACGGGCGAGCATGTTGCGGTCGCAGTGTTCTTCACCGTCGGACTGGTGCACCTGAACGAGGTCGTTGTCGGTATGGGTCATCGTGCAATTTGAAGGGAGAAATAGAAGATGCTGAATATCGCAATGGACGGTCCGGTCGGGGCTGGAAAATCAAGCATTGCCGATGCTGTGGCGAAGCGGCTGGATATCCTGCACCTTGATACGGGTGCAATGTACCGTGCGGTCGGGCTGACGGCGCTGGAAAAGCAGGTCGATGTGTCGGATGAGCAGGCGGTGACGGCATTGTGCGAAACGCTGCGGATTGCCGTGCGTCATGGCGAGGACGGTCAGCATACGCTGGTGGACGGTCGGGACGTGACAGGCATGATTCGCACGCCGGAGGTCAGCATGGCTGCATCGACGGTGGCGAAATATCAGGGCGTGCGCACGGCGATGGTGGCGCTTCAGCGGCGGCTCGCTGCGGAAACGCCGATGCTGGTGGACGGACGCGACATCTGCACGCGTGTGCTGCCGGATGCGAGGGTGAAAATCTTTCTGACCGCGAGCGCGGAGGAACGTGCACGCCGCCGCTATCTCGAGATGACGATGAAGGGCATGACGGCAGATTACGAGACTGTGCTGTGCGAGCTTCGGGCACGCGATGCGCAGGACATGAACCGTGCGGTTGACCCGCTTCGTCCGGCGGAGGATGCCGTGACGGTCGATACGACGAGCATGTCGTTTGAGGAGGTCGTGACGGAAATTCTCCGCATTGTCGCAGAAAAAACAGATGGAGGCGAGCAGACGTGAGCGAGGAGAACGCCATTCAGCCGAAGAAAAAGCCTGTTCAGCACAACATTGCGCTGCCGGGAAAGCGCACGGCACTGTACACGTTTGCGCGCGCGCTGATGAGCTTCTTCATGCACGTGCTGTTTTTCCTGACCTGCGACGGCAGGGAGAAGCTGAAACTCGATGCGCCGTACCTGATTATCGGCAACCACACGTCGATGGCGGATCCGATCATCATGGCGGTGCTGGCCCGAAGGTACGAAATCAATTTCCTGGGCAAACGCGAGCTGGCGGACATTCCGATCATCGGCAGAATTCTCCTGTGCCTGCACATGATTCCTGTTGACCGGCATCACAGCGACATGGAGGCAATGCGCACCTGCCTGAAGGTGACAAAGGCAGGCGGCGTGCTGGGCATTTTTCCCGAGGGCACGCGGCACAAGGAAGGCGTTATGGAACACATGGAGTCGGGCGTGGCGCTGATTGCGCTCCGAAGCGGCGTGCCGATGATCCCGATGTATATCGATGGCAAACCGCGGCTTTTCCGGCGGATGCGCGTGACGGTCGGCGACCCGATTCCGATGGATGACCTGCGCGAGCGCGGCGTCAACAGGGAGACCTGTCAGGAACTGCTCGAGCGGATTACATCGGTTTACCGCGAGCTGGCGAAGCAGAAAGCGTAAATGACCCCGTCAAGCGTGCTTCTATGCGGAAGTTTCTGATTTTCTCAAAAAAATTTCAAAAAAAGCAGGAAAACAGAAATTCGTGTAGAATGTTAAAAGAAGTCGGTAGTATGCTTGATGATTTTGAAAGGATGCAGGCTGACATGCCCATTGAAGTTGCGGCACATGCGGGATTCTGCATGGGCGTGCGCAGAGCGGTTGAAAGCGCGCTGCGTGTTGCTGAAAGCGGTGTTCCATCGTGCACGCTGGGGGAGCTGATTCACAACCCGCTGGTCGTTGAAAAGCTTCGGCAGCTCGGCATTCCTCCGGTAGCCTCTGTTGAGGAGGCGGCAGGCAGGCAGGTGCTCATCCGCAGCCACGGCGTAGCGCCGGGTGTCATCAAGCAGCTGACAGATGCCGGCTGCACCATTGTTGACCTGACATGCCCGTTCGTGGATAAGCTTCACCGGGTCGTGGCGGAGGAGACGAGTGATACCTGTCCGCTGATTATGGTCGGTGAACGGGATCATCCCGAGGTCAAGGGCACGTGCGGCTGGGCACGCGGTCAGGTGTATGTCATTGCGACGCCTGAGGAAGCAGCGGTACTGCCGGATTTTGAAACGGCTGCTGCGGCTGTTCAGACGACGTTCCCCCCCGATAAGTGGGATGCGATTGTCGCCGTCCTTCGCGGAAAGGTGAAGCACCTGCGCGAGCATAACACCATCTGCAATGCGACCGCCGTCCGGCAGCAGGAGGCAAAGAAGCTTGCCGCCGCATCCGATGCGATGATTGTCATCGGCGGCAGGACGAGCGCGAATACGCGCAAGCTCGAGGAAGCATGCAGAAGGCTTTGCCCCAGAACAATTTTGGTAGAGTGCGCGGCGGAGATTCCGCCTGCCTTTGCAAATATTCATTCCGATAAAATTGGAATAACCGCCGGTGCATCCACGCCGGATGGTTCATTAGAGGAGGTTCTTACTCACATGACCGACAACGAAAACATGGCTCAGTCCACTGAACTCACCATGGACGCCGTCGTGGCGACTGTAACGCGCATCAAGCCCGGCCAGACGGTTACCGGCAAAGTTGTGCAGGTGACTGACGACGAAGTGTTTGTGAACATTGGCTACAAGGCCGATGGCATCATCAAGCGCACCGATCTGACACAGCAGGATGTCAAGGAAGGCGACGAAATCGAAGCCGAAATCGTTAAGGTAAACGACGGCGAAGGCAATGTCGTCCTGTCCCAGCGCAACATCGTCAACCGCAAGGCGTGGGAAGCGCTCATCGCCAAGTATGAGGCTGGTGAGTACGTCAAGGGCGTCGGCAAGGAAGCCGTTAAGGGCGGCCTGCTGGCGGACGTGGAAGGGGTTCGTGCTTTCGTGCCCGCTTCTCAGCTCGCGCAGCACTATATCGACAAGATCGAAGAATTTGTCGGCAAGGAAATGGATCTGAAGATCATCGAAGTCGACAAGCAGAAGAAGCGCATCGTCGCGTCCCGCAAGGCTGTGATTGCTGAGCAGACCGCTGCCCGCAAGAAGGCTGCATGGGAGAACCTCGAAGAGGGCGCCATCATCCACGGCATCGTTCGCCGCCTGACCAACTTCGGCGCATTTGTCGATGTCGGCGGCGTTGACGGTCTGATTCACATCACTGACCTGTCCTGGGGCCGCGTCAACCATCCGTCTGAGGTGGTCAAGCCCAATCAGGAAGTCGATGTCAAGATTCTGTCCCTTGATCGCGAGCGCGAGCGCATTCAGCTTGGCTACAAGCAGCTCCAGCCCCGTCCGTGGGACAATGCTGCCGAGCGTTATCCGGAAGGCTGCATCGTCGAAGGCAAGGTTGTCCGCATTGCTGACTTTGGCGCGTTTGTTGAGCTGCAGCCCGGTCTGGACGGTCTGGTGCACATCTCCCAGTGCGCGACGAACCGCATTGCGAAGGTCACCGACGCCGTGCAGGAGGGTCAGATTGTCCGCGTGAAGGTGCTCAGCGTTGACACCGAGAAGAAGCGCATCTCCCTGTCCATCCGTCAGGCGGCGGAGGAGGAATTCTCCTTCGACGATGAGGAAATGACAGAGGCTGCTCCCGCGGAAGAAGCGCCTGTTGAGGATGCATCCGCTGAGGACGCACCTGTGCAGGAGTAATCCGATCATATCGCCCCTGAGCAGGAGGCAAGTGAAGAGCTTGTCTCCTGCTTTCTTCTATTTGTATTTACGATTGGCACGGAGGAACGCAATGCGCTGCATCATCCTGACGCCGCTCTATGACGGCGCTGATCTCGACTGGATTACCCCGAAGGAGGACGATTTCCTTATCTGCGCGGACGGCGGATTGGCGGCGGCGCAGCGGTGCGACCTGCATCCGGCGCTGCTCGTGGGTGATTTCGACTCGATGCCGCAGGGCATCTCGGCGGATGTTCCGACCATCCGGCTGCCGGTGGAGAAGGACGATACAGACCTTGTCGTCTGCATCCGCGAGGGACGCAAGCGCGGCTGCCGTGAGTTTATTTTCGCAGGCAGCATCGGCGGACGCTTCGACCACACGCTTGCAAGCCTGCAATGCGCGGCGGACTGCGCCATGCGCGGCGAACAGGCATGGCTGGTCAATCGGCAGAACCGCCTGACCGTGCTTGCACCCGGCGTCTACACGCTGCCGCGCATGGGCAGCCGCAAATTGTCGCTGCTGGCGTATTCGCCGGAGGTCACGGGCGTAACGATGAAGGGCGCGAAGTGGGAGCTGACGGATTACACGCTGTCGTACCGCTATCCGCTGGGATGCAGCAACGAATTTGCCGCGGATGAGGTCGCGCTGTCCTTCAAAGAGGGACTGCTGATGGTTTCGTATTGCAGGGATTTGTGCTGAACAGCGTCCGTTTGAAGGCCTTGCAAAATTATGCTTGCGAACCGGCGCTTTGCATGATAAAATGGAACGTGTTTGATAAAATGGCAGGGGAGAGGTATACGATGGAATTGGGAGAGCTCTTAATCGAAGGAAAAGGAAAGCGGGTCTATGCCGCGGAGAATCCTGATGAGGCCATTGTGTATTTCAAGGATGAGGCGATGGCGTACCATGGGCTCAAGCGCGGACGCATTCTCGGCAAGGGCGAGGTCAACAACATCATCAGCGAGCAGTTCTTCAGGAAGCTTGAGGCGAATGGCATTCACACGCATTACATCCGGCGGCTGGATGCGCGGCAGAGCCTGGTGTATCGCTGCGAAATTCTGCCGCTGTCGGTGAAGGTGCGCAACCGCGTTGCAAGCTCCCTGGCGAAGCGCATCGGGCTGCCGGTCGGCACGAAGCTCGACACGACCGTCGTCGAGTATGAGTACAAGCGCAGCGAGATGGAATATCCGCTGATTAACAGCACGCACATCGCCGCACTGCATATCGCAACGCCGGAGGAAGTGCGCTTCATGACGGAGACGGCGCTGAAAATCAACGATATCCTGTCCGATGTGACGGCGGAAATCAGCGTGGAGCTGGTGGATTTCAAGCTGGAGTTTGGAAGATTCCACGGCGAACTGCTTGTTGCGGACGAAATCAGCCCGGATTCTGCGCGGTTCTGGGATGCAAAGACGCATGAGCCGATGGGTCTGGACCGCTTCCGGCGCGATATGGACAATGTTGAGCAGGCATATCAGGATTTGCTCCATCGCATGATGGGTGAATAATACAATACGAAAGGGGAAAATCACATGCTCGGTGCAATCATCGGAGATATTGTTGGTTCACGTTTTGAGTGGAAGAACATCAAGTCGAAGGAATTTGACTTCCTGACACGCGAATGTATACCGACAGACGACAGCGTCATGACGCTTGCACTCGCGCAGGCGATTCTCGTCAGCAGGGCGGACTTCAGCGACCTGTCCGAAAAGGCAGTGCAATGCATGCAGTCTGTCGGCCGACGTTATCCAAACTGCGGCTACGGTGGACGATTCCGCATCTGGATGTTTTCGGACAACCCGAAGCCCTACGGGAGCTTCGGCAACGGCGCGGCGATGCGCGTTTCCCCGGCAGGATTTGCTGCGGAGAGCCTTGAGCAGGCGAAGCAGCTGTCGTATAAAATCACCGCAGTGACCCACAATCATCCGGAAGGCATCAAGGGCGCGGAGGCGACGACGGTTGCCCTCTATATGGCGCGAACGGGCAGCACCAAGGAGGAAATCCGCGAGGTCATTGACCGGCAATATTACCCGATGAATTTCACGCTCGATGAAATTCGCCCGACCTATCAATTCAATGAGATTTGTCAGGACTCGGTTCCGCAGGCGCTGATGGCGTTCTTCGAGTCGGACAGCTTCGAGGATGCCATTCGCAACGCCATTTCCATCGGCGGCGACAGCGATACGCTCGCAGCCATCTGCGGCGGCGTGGCGGAAGCGTATTACGGCATTCCGGACGACCTCCGCAAGCGTGCGGAGAAGTATCTTGATGACCGTCAGATGACGATTCTGGAGATGTTTGAGAGAAAATATCCGCAGGGCAGAAGATGAAACAGAATGGCGTTGCTGCTTTATTCGCGGCAACGCCTTTTTTGATGAGCAAAAACCGGATACCAATGACGATGCACACGGGATCATCATCGATATCCGGCTTTGGGCTAAGAACCTAATTTTAAGTCAACACCGCACGATTCGGCAGAACCGCTCATCGTGCTATCTCAGTTGTGCGGCAGTGCCCTAATCGCTTTTGCCCGGAACGGGTTCACGTAATCACACCCGAACGATGTAATTGTCCTTGCGCTTCGCCGCTTCACCCGGTGCCGCGACCGGATATCCGAGTGCGATGCTGCCAACGCCGCGCAGCGTTTCCGGCAGTCCCCATTCGCGCAGAAGCGCCTTGCCCTTTTCGCTGTCGAATATCTCCCGCTCTCTGTGTACCCACACGGAGCCGAGCCCCAGCGATGCGGCGGCGAGCATCATGTTCTCAAGCACGCAGCTTCCGTCTTCAACGAAGGTGCGCGCTGCCCCGTCTGCCAGCACAAGGACGATGACCGGCGCTCCGTAATACGGATCGGTGTCCTTGCCCATCACGCCGGCATTCAGCTCGACAATCTCCTGACGGTATTTTTCTGATGTGACCGCAATGATTACAGGAGATTGATGTCCTCCGCCGGTCGGCGCGTAAGTTCCTGCCTCAAGGACTGCGTCGAGCAGCTCGGACGGAACGGCATCAGGCTTATACGTCCGAACAGACCTGCGCGCCTTGATCGTGTTCAACACCTCGTTTGACATAGCAATACCTCCTTAAAATATAAAATCGTCACACACTCACAGGGAGCGTATGGCGAAAAAATGAGCTTAGTGTCTCAGAAAAAATCCATACTGATTTTTGGAGCTTCAGTGTAGCACACAAAAGCGTAAAAGTCAACCTTTTTGCTCGGTTTTTGCCCGAAAACGGGTGGAGTTTTCCGTGCCGATGCTCTCCTGCATTGCAGGAAGCCCGAAGGCGGTCAAATCTGCGGCGCTTGTGTTCTTGATTTCGATGTCGAATCATGGTATAGTATTGTCGAAGTGAAATGTGGAGGCGCTGCATGGGCAAGATTGACGTGAATGCATACGGCACGCTGCTGTCGTTGCTGCAAAGTGAGCTGTTTGGGCGGGAGAAAGAGATCAATGCGGCAGATTGGACGTTCACGCTCGCGGAAGCGGATCGGCACGTGGTGACGGCGCTCCTGTTCCCGACAATGATGCAACTGCGGGGCGTGCCGGATGATGCGCTCGGCAGCGCGTGCAACGCGGCGATGTCTACATCGCAGTCGCTCGAAGAGATGCTTGAGCATCAGCGCAAACTGCTTGATTTGCTCGCAAAAAACAATATTCCTTGCGTTATACTGAAGGGCATGAGCGTTGCGAGAATGTATCCGCATCCGGAGCTGCGTGCGCCCGGCGATATCGATATCCTTGTCGATGAGGAGAACATCGATGAAGTCGGGAGATTGATGCTTGCGGATGGTTTTTCATTGACACACGATAAGGAGAAGCACGTATGCTATGACAAGGGCAATTTGTCGGTGGAGGTGCACCGGAAAATTGCGCGGTATCCGGACAACGAGAAGGGGAATTTCACGAAGGAATATATGCGCGGCGCGCCGGAGCGTGCGGTGCAGGCGACGCTGAACGGCGTGAGCTTTCCTGTTCTGCCGGATGTCGACCAGCTGATTTCGCTGCTGCTGCATATGGCGGAGCACATTTCCGATTCCGGCATCGGGCTGCGTCAGCTTTGCGACTGGGCGGTCGCGGTGAATGCGATGCGCAGCGAAATAGGCGAGAAGCAACTGCAGCTGTTTGATCGCTGCGGCCTGCTTGCGTTCGCCAAAACAATGACAGGGCTCTGCGAGAAATACCTCGGCTTGCCGGCGGTTGAGTGGGCAGCGGATGATGATGAAACGGTTGAGGACGCGCTGATCAGCGACATCCTTGACGGCGGAAACTTTCGTGCGCAGTACAGTGCCCGTCCCCTCAGCAGCGTGCTGACGGATGGCTACAACGCTGAGGGACGCCACAAAACCTCCGTGATCCGCAGTTACATCCAATTTGTTCGCAACCGCCTCCGCTATGAACACCCGTGGGCGAAGAGCTTCGCGTGGGTGATTCTCTTTGGCGCGTTCTATCCGGCGCAGTATTTTGTGCGGATGCTTCTCGGCAAGCGGCGCAGGGTCAATGTGAAGCAGGTCATTCAGAACTCTCGTGCGCGGGAGCAGATGATCTGGCAGCTGAAATTGTATCAATGAACGGGTAAGCCATGGAAACATGACGCGCAGGCTGCGTGCGTTATTTCTGTTCGACCACGCTTTCGCCGCAGGTATTGCAGCGGTAAATGCGATCATATCGGCAACGCAGCGTTTCGTATGCCTGATCAGCCTGCATGTCTGTGCTGAACACGCCGTAAACGGCCGAGCCGCTGCCGGTCATCAGTGCCGCAGCTGCGCCGAACTGCCGGAGCTCATCAATCGCCTGCGCAATGGCAGGTCGCATCCGCTCGCTGACAGGCTGGAGAACATTGCCGAGCGCACGGCAGAGCGCAGGCAGGTCACCCGATGACAATGCAGCCTGCGCGGCATCGTTGTCAGGACGGCAGGAGACGGCGCTGGCGTGATAGGCGGTGAAAACGTCGCGTGTGGAAAGCCCTTCGCACGGCTGAATCACGACAAGCGGAAACGTCCGGCGGCAGGGGAGCGACGTCAACTGCTCGCCAATGCCGGTCGTGCGCGTCAGTCCGCCGCGGATGCAGAAGGGAACGTCTGCACCGAGCGTCAGCCCGATTTCCTCGAGTGCGGCGGTGGACAGATTCGTCTGCCATAGCCGATTCAGCCCGACAAGCACCGCCGCCGCATCGCTGCTGCCGCCACCCATGCCTGCGCCGACAGGAATGTGCTTTTCGGCGTGAATGCGTGCGCCGAGCGTGCATCCGGTCGCCTCTTGCAGCGCACGAGCTGCGCGATAAGCCAGATGATGCTCATCCGCAGGCATCAGCGGCGAGCCGCCGGTCGTCAGCAGGATGGATGCATCATCCGTCAAGGTCAGGGTGATTTCATCGCTGAGCGTGACGCACTGCATCAGCATGTCCATCAGATGATAGCCATCCTCACGCTGACCGGTGATGTCGAGCGTCCAGTTGATTTTTGCGCGCGCAAGCAGGTGCAGCGTCGCCATGAGCATCGCCTCCGAAAAATTGCTGCCTTTATCATACGCCAAAGAGAATGATTGTGCAAGATAAAAAAATGTGTTATACTATTCTTGCCTGACAAGAAGGGTAAACCGATGGCATGGCGGACGTATCCGCCGCAAAGGAGACAAATGAAGGAACAGGATAAACGACCGGTTCTGCTGAATCTGGTCAGTACGATTCGGGAAGAGGAAGGCGAGCCGGAGCTGCCGATACAGCTTTTCTGCCGCGGTGAGCTGAAGAAAACGCCGAGCGGCTATCTGATTCGTTATCAGGAATCCATCCCGAACGAGGATAACAGCGATATGGTGACCAATGACGTGATTCTGTCGCTCTCAGACAATCGCGTGACGATGAGCCGTCCGGGCGAGTACGGCACAACGATGGTGTTCGTCAAGGATCAGCGCTTTGAGGGAGCGTATCATACGCCCTTCGGGGATATGGAAATGGCTGTGTTTCCCACGCAGGTGCGCTGCAAGGCAGGCATGGATCACGGCTCGGTGCATCTGGAGTATCAGCTTGATGTGCAGGGACATGGCGCCGCAATGCACACCATTCATATCGATTACGCGGCAACAGACGGAAAGCAGCCGTGCTGACGATGCTTCGCCGCGAGGTGCAGGAGATGCTGACGGCGGTTTGGCATGGGAAGAACCGAAAGCCGGCGCTTCGCCGCGCATCGAATGAACTGGCGCTGCTGGCGACGGATTTTTCGCTGATTGCGGATGAGGAGAGCACGCGGCGCTTCTGCTGCATGGCACAGGAAAAGGGATGGCGCGTCTGGGATGAAAATGGCTGGCTGATGCTGGACAAGGCAGTCCCTGCGCCGGACACGGTTTCCGTGGCTTCCATATCGGCTCATGCGGACAATGAGCTGTGCTGCTGCATCAGCCTGCTGATCCGTCATCCGGAATCAGGCGACGCATCACGGTTCATCCGCGCACTTGTCAAGGCGGACGAGGCGGGCCGTCAGCCAATGCACCGCCTGTGCCGTCAGCTGCATCAGGAGCTTGCCGCGATGCTGCGGACGCATCAGCCGCTGCCGGGCGCATTGCTGCCGTATTTATGCTTTGCAGCAAGGAAAGGGGAGGACGCAACATGATTATTTCGTGCATCGGACATGCGAAATTTCTGATTGAGCTGGACAACGGTCTGCGAATCGTGACCGACCCGTATGACGCATCATGCGGCTACCCGGTGACGGCGAATCCGGCAGATGTCGTGCTCGTGTCCCATCAGCATCACGACCACAATGCCGTCGATACTATTCCCGGCAAGCCGCGCGTGATTGACCGCGCAGGTGCGTTTGACCTCGGTGGCGGCGCGGTTGTTCATGCCATCGAGGCGTTTCATGATGACCGGCAGGGGAGTTTGCGCGGCAAGACGCTGATGTTCCGGCTGAACGCGGAAGGCGTGAACGTGCTGCATCTGGGTGACGTTGGGCATCTGCTGACGGCAGAGCAGCGACTTCTGCTGGGGAATGCCGATGTGCTGATGATTCCTGTCGGCGGCTACTACACGATTGACGCGAAAATGGCGAAGGCAGTCGCGGAATCGCTGCATGCGCGGGTAATCCTGCCGATGCACTACAGGACGGCGGCGAATGCGTCCTGGCCGATTGCACCGGTGAGCGAATTTTTGAGCCTCTATCAGGACAAGGCGGAGGAACTGCCGCTGCTGCGCGTTTCGGGCAATGATTTGGCATGTCAGCCGAAGCTGGTCGTCCTCAAGCCGCTCAGCCTGAGCAAAGCACAGTGATTTACAATTACACCACAAAAAAAGGCAGGACACCGAATTGACGATGTCCTGCTTTTTTGTCATAGCTCGTGGGAAGCTGAGCCCATAAATTAGTTGAGCCCGAAGCGCTTCTTGAAACGATCGACGCGTCCGCCGGTATCCACCAGCTTCTGCTTGCCGGTGTAGAAAGGATGGCACTTGGAGCAGATATCTACCCTCAGTTCCTTCTTAGTAGAGCCGGTTTCAAACGTCTCACCGCACACGCAGCGAACGATGCACTTGCCGTAGTTGGGATGGATCTTTTCCTTCATTGCGATTTCACCTCTTTCGCGCATGCAATGATCAGCTTATTCAGCCACGAAAACTATTTTACCATACTTATTGCCGGATTGCAAGTCTTTTTTGGATTTCCTAAAACTTTTCCTGCCGATTACTTCTTCATGAGAGACGCCCAGTCCTTAATCCGCTGGAGAAGTTCGCTGTTATTGGTCGTCTTTTCCAGCATGGACTGCAGCTGCGGAATCATATCAACGCTGCGGAGGCTGCCGAGCATGTCGTGGATGAGCTGGATGCCGTCCAGGTGCTCCTGCGTGGCAATCAGATCGGCGCGCTTGGTGCCGGAGAGCGTCAGGTTGATCGGCGGATAGATGCCGGCGCGTGCAACTGACTGATCAAGCACGAGCTCCATGTTTGCCGTGCCCTTGAAGTCCTCGATGATGGAGTCATCGACGCGGTTGCCGGTTTCGGTGTTCATGACGGCAAACACGGTCAGCGTACCGCCCTCGCGCGTGCAGCGAGCAGCGCCGAAGAGCCGCTTCGCCTTCTGCAGGCTCGCCGGATTCACCATGCCGATGGACTGGCGACCCTGCTGAACGGCGGCCGTGGTGTAAATCTTGGAGAGATACGTCAGGTTGTCCACAAGCAGGACGACATCCTTCTTCATCTCGACAAGGCGTTCGGCGCGCTCGAGCGTCAAATCAACGATGCGCAGATGATTTTCGGGCGTCATGTCAAACGTCGAGGCGATGACATGCCCATGCGCGTGGTCGCGGAAGCTGGTTGCGTCCTCGGGCGTGCCGCCGAGCAGCAGCGTCATGACCTCCGCGTCAGGATGGCAGATGCTGATGGCGTTATCGATGGACGTGAGCAGGCGAGCGCGGTCGGCGGCAGGCGGACACTGAATCAGCGCTCGCTGACCGAAGCCGATCGGTGCAATCAGACTGATGAGCCGCATGTCGAGATTGTTCTCGGCGCCTTCCGACTCCATGGTGATGGGCGTGTGCGGATAGCAGGGGGTCAGGTCATCGAAGGAGGGGCGATTGGCAATGCTGTCGGACGCGCAGCCGTTGACCTCGGTGATGTAAAGCATGGCGGAATACTTGTCGCCGTCGCGCTGAGGACGCACCTTGCCGCTAACGAAGTCGCCTGTGCGGAGCGAAAAACGGCGAACCTGCGCCATGGACACATAAATATCGCGGTTGGAAGGCAGCAGGGATACGCCGCGCAGGAAGCCGTATCCATCGGGATGCAGGTCAAGATAGCCGCAGCCGTCCTGGCAATCCGCAGGCGCGAGCATGTCGTTCTGCTGATTCACGGGACGATAGTCGCTCGTTATGTCGCGCTGCGCACCGTAGGACGGCTGACGCATTTGCGGCGCACCGTAGGACGACGGGAAGTCATAGCTGCGCTGCGAACGGCTGTCGCTGTAGGTGGCAGGACGGCGGTCGCTCTGCGGCGCGGTGTATGTTGGACGGCGGTCGTTCCACGTGCTCATGGGACGGTTGTAGTCCGGAGAGGAGGATGCATAGTAGGCATCGTCATCGCGCTGGGAATCCTGTTGGGGCGTCGGTCCGAAGCGCGGCGTATAGCTGGCAGGACGCGTGGCAGGACGCTGATAATCATTCTGCTGCATCGGCGGACGCGTCGGACGGCTGCCGTACGTGTTGCTGGACGATGCCTGATAGGCAGGCTTGGTGCTGAAGCGCGGCGGCGTCGCAGGAGCCTGATAGGCAGGACGGTAGTTGCCGTGAGCAGGACGGGAAGCAGCTTGTTCGGATGATTGGGCAGCCGCGTCAGCCGGTGCGATCGGTGCGACCGATGCGACTGGTGCGACCGGAGCAGCCGATGCTGTCGGTGCGGCCGATGCGGCCGAAGCGACTGGGGTGACCGGATCGGTCGGTGCAGGGGAAGGGGCAACAGGCGATTCAGCGGATGCTTTTGCGGCGGTGGGCTGAGCGGCTGCGTCAGCCTTCTGGGCATCGCGGGCACGGTTCAATTTCTCAACAATGCCGGCCTTTGAAATGCCTGCACCCAGCATGACGCCCATTGCCTTGGCAACCTTGCGCAGCTCCAGCACGGTGTACTCGTTAAAATCCTTGTTTTCCCATTCGGACATAAAGAAGCTTGCCTCCTTATGCGCATGCAGCGCAGTGGTTCTTCATTTTCTATATATATAGGATCGTTTCAGCGGACTCGTGCGACAATGAAATCTCGGTGAACGGCCTGTTCGACAAAGTGAGAGAAGTCGTTATATGGCGGCTCGGTCAACGGTGCAAAGCCGGATTGCTCCAGCAGCGTCAGGAATTGCTCCTTGCGCAGCGTCAGCGTGTTGAACGAAATCGCCGCGGCGCCGCCTTGTTTGAGCGCGTTTCGCCATGACGGCAGAATGCGTTCAAGCAGCTTGTGGAAGCTCTCCGTTTTCCTGCCGTTTTGCGGCGCATGCTGGACGCCGTAGGGAAGGTCGCAGACAAGCAGATCGGCCTGACGCTTCTTCAGCAGGCTGCCGACGAGCGCGCTGTCGCAGTGAGCAACGGTGAAGGTGCGGACATCGCCTGCGGAGAAATGCTCCTTTGTGTCGCTGAGTGTGTACTGTGCAACAGGCACGGCGCTTTGTCCGACGGTGCGGCTGCTTTGCTCGAGCTTGTGCTTCAGGTGGTGGAATTGCAGGTAGTTGCTGAAGTAGTCCATCGCCTCCTGCAGAGCACGCAGGTCGATATCCGCGCAGACGGCGTTCATGCCGCCTTGCAGAGCGACAAAGCCGGTTGTGCATTTGCCGCACATCGGGTCGAGCACAGTCAGCACCGAGGACGATTGCGCGAAATCGCTCGCGGCACGTGCACAGTTGAGCATCATGCGCGTGAACGATGCATTTGTTTTACCCTTGTATTTGAGAATTTCGGACAGGTCATCCGGCAAAAACGGGTTGCCCGACCAAATCACCGGTCGAAGCAGGTCGGGGGCTGTGCATTCAAAGAGCATCAGACGCGTGCTGTGACGGCTGATGCATTGAAGCGCCTTGGGTGACAGCGAATCGACCGTGAACGACAAAAACGGCACATCACCGAGCATTTTCGTCTCGACCACATCCGGCAGCGACAGTGAACGCAACAGGCAGGATAGCTCAGATTGACCGAGCCGTACCTGCTCTTCCCGGTATCGTATATTCGGGTGTGGTATTAGCTGTAAAAAGAATTGCATTAAAAAAATGAACTCCTTGTCAGATAATGATGATTGGATAGAATGCGATCATTCAATCACCCAGCAGATATCAATGGCTTTCTCATATATAGATGGATGAAGAGCCTGCTGCTGCTTGTAGTATATCAAAAAATGTTCGGATATGCAAGGGGATTACAAAAGAAAATCCCCTTCCGAGATAAACCCGGAAGGGGACAACCATGTGCGAAATTCAGCACGGCAGATGAACCGCATAGAAAACGGTCATCCTTCAGACTGACATACACCACGACGCAGGATGAATAAAATCATCAATACTTGCGCTTGCGGGCAGCCTCAGCCTTCTTCTTGCGCTTAACGCTGGGCTTTTCGTAATGCTCACGCTTACGAACTTCCTGAATCACACCGCTGCGGGCGCACTGACGCTTAAAGCGCTTCAGAGCACTCTCCAGGGATTCATTCTCACGGACGCGTACCTCAGACACTGTTATCCCTCCTTTCGCTCATCTCGCCTTGACATCAGCCACATAGACAGACGGATGGCGAACCGTATGTTCATTATAGCAAAAGAACGTCAACTCGTCAATGCCTATTTGCAAATTTCCTGTGACTTTCAGGCTGTAAATTTGCTGATTCTTGATTGAATCATGACGGTGCGAAGGCAGCGGCGCAAAGTCATCACGACGGGATTTGCTGCGGTTTGTTTGGTTGATTCGGCAGCGTGACAAGGAATGTTGTTCCTTCCTTCAGCCTGCTTTCAGCTTGAATGCTGCCGCCGTGCACCGCGACAATCCATTCTGCGATCGATAACCCGAGACCGGTTCCCGTGCGGTCGCGTGATGCATCTGCGCGGAAGAAGCGTTCAAAGATGTGCGGCAGGTTTTCGGCGCTGATGCCGATGCCGTTGTCTGCAACGGTCAGCACGGTGTCGCTGCCGGAGCGCGTGGCGCTGACCCAGACGTCCCCGCCATCCTTGCCGTATTTCACGGCGTTTTCCGTCAGATTCAGCAGCAACTGGGTTATCAGGCTCTGGTCGGCGGTCAGTTCGATGCAGTCGTCTGCGGCGAAGTGCAGCGTAATTGAGCGCGCATCCGCAATCGGCCGCATCGCCTGCCGGACGCCGTCCAGCACATCGTTCAGGCAGATCTGTTCCAGTTCAACCGGATAGCGATGTTCCTGCGCACGCGTGAGGGTCAGCATCTGCTCGATCATGCGCTGCATCTTCCTGCATTCGCTGAGGATGACTTCCGCCTTCCTTTGCTGCGCCGCGGAAAGCGACGTGTCGGTCAAAAGATCCTCAGCATATGCGCGAATAACGGCAATCGGCGTGCGAAGCTCGTGGGAGGCATCGGAGGTAAATCGGCGTTCGCGTCGGAAGGAATCCTCCAGCGAGGCAAGCATACGGTTCAGCGTCCGCGTCAGCTCACCCAGCTCATCCTGTGCCGGTTCTTCCGGAACGCGCTGCGTCAGGTCACCGCATGCAATGACATCCGCACAGCTGATGATGCGGTGAATTGGCTGTAAGGAGCGCCGTGCAAGCAGAAAGCCGATCAGCGCCGCCAGCAACGTCATGACTGGTACGCCGAGCAGAAAGACGGCCTCGAACAGCTTGAGCGTTTTGTCCATCTGCACGCAGGAGGTGACAACACGGATGCGGATGGTATCGCTGTCGATGGCGATTGGCTTTGAATCGAGCAGCAGCCATTCGCCGCCGGACAGGTTCATGCGCGTGAAGCTGCCCTCGTTGACAGGAATCTCGTCAAATAGAACGATGTCCTCGCCGCGCGAGAAGAGCTCGCTGCCGTTCTCTTCCATGATATAATAGCTGATACCTGCCTTAATGGGTGTTTCGTCCTCGAAAATCAGATGCCCCTGCTCCTGCTCGACCTGCGAGGACAGCTGCGAAAGCGCGAGCGTCAAATCCTCCTCAAGCAGCCCGTTCAGGCGCGAGGAGGTAATGAAGTACAGCGCAGTGAAGAACAGCACCGTGATGCCAAGCACCGAAAGCGTGAACCAGATTGCCGTCCTTGTGCGCAGCGTCAGCTTATGCTTCATCTGTATCCTCCCGAAGCGCATAGCCGACGCCGCGTACAGTCTGGATGTACCTGACCGGCTCGTTTTTGTCAAGCTTTGCGCGAAGATAGCCGATGTAGACCGGCACGAGATTGGAATCCAGTCCGCTCTGGTAATCCCAGACGTGATCGTAAAGCTGCTGCGGCGTGAGCACCTGTCCGGCGTTGCGCATCATGTATTCCAGCAGCGCGTATTCCTTGGCGGTCAGCGAAACGGCTCGTCCGCCGCGATGGACGGTGTGCGCAGATGTGTCCATCTCCAGCGCACCAACGCGCAGAATCGGCGAACGAGAGGAGGCGCCGCGCCGGAGCATCGACCGCAGCCGCGCTGACAGCTCCTCGTATGCAAACGGCTTCGTCAGGTAATCATCCGCGCCGCAGTCGAGCCCGCGCACACGGTCGTCCACCGCGTCCCGTGCCGTCAGCAGCAGGACACCGCATGACATGCCGCGTGCCCGAATTGTCCTCAGCAGCGTCAGTCCATCGATTTCAGGCAGCATGATGTCGAGAATAATGCCGTCATACGGGGCGGAAAGCGCATACGTCAGCCCATCCGCACCGTTTTCACAGGCATCCACCGCATAACCATCTCGCGCAAGCCGCTTTGCGAGAATCTCACGCAGCGCCTTGTCATCCTCCACCAGCAGCAGCCTCATTTCATCCAGCTCCCTTCATTTCTATTATAGCATGAAAGGATAAGAAAGAAATAAGAAAAATCGGTCGCTTTTGACCAAATGATTCTTATGCTGATTTGTTATGATGGCAGCGTACAGGAAATGCAGCCCTGTGCAAAAAAGCAAATAGAGGAGAAAAACATGATGAAGAAATGCTGGATGATATTTGTAATGGCGCTGCTGATGGCGGTGACAGCTCATGCGGAGGAAAATGTGTGGGAAACGCCGTGCTTTGATGACGTTTGCACGGAATCCTACGAGGATGATGAATTGCGGATTTTGATTGGAAACGTTGCAGGCGACGGCTACGCAGGCTTTGTAGTGGACGTGCAAATCAGGGATGCGTCCGGCTTTCATGCAGGGGCCGCGCAGACTGGTTTCGATACGCTGTCCCATATGGCAGAGCAGGCAGGCGCCGTACTCGCCATCAATGCGGATGATTATGCCACGCACAAGCACGGCGTGATTCTCCGCAACGGCGAGGTGCTGCGAGAAAAAAAGACAACGCGCCATATGCTTGCTGTGCTGCCTGACGGGTCATTCGAGACGGTAAGCGACCGGAAGGCGGAGACACCGTCGGAATTGGCGAAACGCATGACATCGCTCGGCGTGCAGAACACGTTTGAATTTGGTCCTGTGCTTGTCGAGGATGGTCAGACGGTTCGCTTTCCGTCCTCGTTCGACCTGATTTCCACCAATGAAAAGCGCCGGGAGCCGCGAACCGCAATCGGGATGATTTCGCCGCTGCATTATGTCATTCTCGTGATTGACGGGCGTCAGCCGGGATATTCCGACGGCATTACGCTGCAGATGCTTCAACAGCTGTTTGTTGAATTTGGCGCACAAACAGCAATCAATCTGGATGGCGGCGGTTCGACGGAGCTGTGGTTCATGGGTGAAATCCTGAATCAGCCTGCCGGCGGCAAGGAACGGAGCTTATCAGATTGTATCTGGTTTTGAAACAAGCAAAAGGCGCTCCTGATGAAAAATGGCATCGGGAGCGCCTTGTTTTATGCGTTGCAGACGATGGTCTGGAGCACGTCAACCATGGTTTCCATTTCGTTGACGCTGACAAGCTCCTTGCGGCTGTGGCAGTTGTAGCCGCCAGTGGAAAGGTTCGGGCAGGGGAGACCCATGTAGGACAGGCGCGCACCGTCCGTGCCGCCGCGAATCGGCTGAATCAGCGGCGTGACGCCATTGGCAATGAAGGCAGCCTTCGCCTTCTCGACCACATCCATGTGATTCTCAAGAACCTCGCGCATGTTGCGGTAGCTGTCGCGGACATCGCAGGTGAACGTGCCCTCGCCGTACTTTTCATTCAGGTATGCCGTGATGCGCTGGACGGTTGCCTTGCGCTCGTCAAACTTCTTTGCATCATGGTCGCGAATGATGTAGGCGAGCGTCGTTTTTTCCTCATCGCCCTCAATGTGGCTCAGGTGGTAGAAGCCCTCATAGCCGCAGGTGTGAGCGGGCGTCTGCTCGGGCGGCAGCATGCTGTTCCACTCGATGCCCATCAGCACGGCGTTGCGCATCTGATTCTTGGCGCTGCCGGGATGAATGTTGACGCCGCGCACGGTCACGATGCAGCTGGCCGCGTTGAAATTCTCAAACTCCAGTTCACCGAGCGCACCGCCGTCGATCGTATACGCGTAATCCGCCCCGAAGGCAGCGACATTGAACAAATCCGCGCCTCTGCCGATTTCCTCATCGGGCGTGAAGCCGACGCAGACTGTGCAGTGCTCCGGCGCATCGGGTGCGGTCAGCTTCCGGCACAGCGCCATGATTTCCGCCACGCCAGCCTTGTCATCGCCGCCAAGCACGCTGTCGCCGCTCGTGACAATCAGCTCGTGCCCCTTCAAAGCCTTGAGGAAGGGAAAACCGTCTATCATGACGCCGTTCTTGAGCGTAATGGCGTTGCCGTCATAATTCGGGATGACGACCGGATGGGTCGGACCCTTCACGCCGTCGGATGTGTCCATATGCGCGATGAGCCCGACCTTTGCCGGATGGTCGCCCTTTGCAGGGATGGTCGCGTAGACATAGCAGGAATCATCGACATAGGCGTTCTCGATGCCCATCTGATGGAGCTCGTCCACAAGCATGTGCGCCAGCGTCCACTGACCTGAAGTGGAAGGGCAATTTGGGTTTGCTTCATCGGAGGTGGTTTCGATTTGCACATAGCGCAGGAAATTTTCCTTCACATCGGACATGGGGTTTGTTCCTCCTTATGATTGTATGGATTTACAATAGTAATCAAGCTTAAGAAAAAGCGCTGCGAAGCAGTCCGGCGGGCGAGCGCAAAGCCCTCTGGTCGCGACCGGAGACGCGAAACCTTCATCTCAACAGAAATCAAGCCTAAGAGAAAGCACCGCGAAGCAGTCCAGAGGGCGAGCGCAAAGCCCTCTGGTCGCGTCCGAAGACGCGAAATCTCCATCTCAACAGAAATCAAGCTTGAAAGAATAGGCTGCGAAGCGCAGAATGAAAGCAGACGAATATGAAGCAGACGAAGTCTGTAATCACACCGTGTGCCTGCCGAGCGCTGCGAGCGCCGTCTGAATGCCGTCAACCGCCGCCGATACAATGCCGCCGGCGAATCCTGCGCCTTCACCGGCAGGGTATAGCCCATCAATGTGCTCCGCCGTCAGCGTGTCCCGACCGCGTGGAAGCCGAACGGGCGAAGAAGAGCGCGTTTCGACACCTGTCAGCAGCGCATCAGGATGCGAAAAGCCGCGCAGCTGACCATCCATGCGGCGTATGCCGAACTTCAGATCCTCGATGATAAAGTCCGGCAGGCAGCCACGCAGGTCGGCAGGAACCGTGCCGGGGCGGTATGTCGGCTGAACATCCCCGAAATGTGTGGATGCGCGGTCGGCAAGGAAGTCCTCGACACGCTGCACCGGCGCAACGTAATGTCCGCCGCCGAGCCGGTACGCCGCCTGCTCGATGCTGCGCTGCCAAACAAATCCTGCCAGCGGATGGTCATCGCCGAAATCCTCCGGGCGCACGCCGACAAGCAGCGCACTGTTGGCATTCCGACCGTCACGGGCGTGATAGCTCATGCCGTTGACACACAGGCCGTCCGGCTGGCTCGCCGCGGCAATCACCTCGCCGCCCGGGCACATGCAGAAGGTGTATACGCCGCGTCCGTCAGGCGTATGCACGGCTAATTTGTAGTCCGCCGCATGGAGCGCGGGATGCGTCCAGCTGCTCCCGTACTGGCTTTGGCTGATGAGCGATTGCGGATGCTCGATGCGAACGCCCATCGCGAAGGGCTTCTGTTCCATGCGCACGCCCTGCCGGAACAGCGTCTGCATCGTGTCGCGTGCGCTGTGTCCGATGGCGAGGATGACGGTGTCGGTCAGGAGCTCATCTTCTTCGCCGCCGCTGACGAATTTGACGCCCTCGATGTGCTCGCCGCGGATAAGCAGTCCGGTCAGCCGTGTGCTGAAACGCACCTGACCGCCGAGGCGGATGATTTCCTGGCGGATCGAGCGGACGACGTTCTTGAGCAGGTCGGTGCCGACATGCGGCTTGGCGGCATACAGGATATCCTCCGGCGCGCCATGGTCGACGAACGTTTGCAGCACCGTGCGGATGAGCGGCGATTTCGTGCCGGTTGTCAGCTTGCCGTCGGAAAACGCGCCCGCACCGCCCTCGCCGAACTGCACGTTGCTTTCGGGGTCGAGCGTGCCGTTTTCCTGCATCTGCCGGACGGATTCGGTGCGCTCATCGACTGCCTTGCCGCGTTCGAGCAGAATCGGACGAGCACCGGCGCGTGCAAGCGTCAGCGCGGCGAACAGTCCGGCAGGACCTGCGCCGACAACGACCGGCGGCTGTGCGAATGCGGCGTGCGGAAGCGCCGGCGGCCTCGGAAATGCGTAGGGGACAGCGACGTCCTGTCGGAGGCGCGAAAGCACCTGCTGCTCGTTCTGCACGGTGACGGCGGCGCTGATGACGAAGTGAACATTGCTCTTGTCACGCGCGTCAACCGCCTTCTTGAGCAGCGTCACGGTCTTCAGCTGGGCAGGCGTGCAGCGGAGCTTTTTGACAATCAGCGCACGGAGAGATTCGTCGGTATAGTCAAGCGGAAGATTCAGGGAATCAAGGCGAAGCATCAAGAACCTCCTTACATCCGCTGGTCGCGCTGGACAACGCCGCCGTGACCGGGCAGAATGAGGTACCCCTTGCCGTCAAGCATGGCAAGAAGCGTCCGGAGAATGGTGTGATAGCGGGGCGAATCGACATTGACGCTGCGTGCGAGGTACGGCGCGAGACGGTCGAACTCCTTTTGCGGCGGCGTCATGCTGTGCGGATTGATGTAGTCATCGCCGGTGAAGGCAATCAGGTGGTCGTAGTCAATCAGCACGGTTTCGCCCGGCACATGACCGCCGTTGCCCTGCAGGACGGTGAAGCGCATGTCGGCGAAAAGAAACGCGCCGATGGGGCTGAGCGGCTGTTCGTCATCGCCGTGGGATGTATTCAGGATGCGCAGGCGGTTCAGCGGCGGGTGGCGGTATTCGGTGATGAGCTTGTTCAGCCGGTAATACGGCAGACCGGTCGGCGTACTTTCGCGTCCTGACGGCAGCCCAAGCGACTCGTTCGCGAAGCAGTCTGCCGTGCGCTGACTGCACCAGATGACCGGCATGCTCTCGGCAATGCCTGTGTGGTCGGAATCGGAATGGGTCAGCAGCATCTCACGCTTGCGTTCATCGAAGTCCGGGAAGAGCGCACGAAGCTGACGCAGCGTATATCGGGCACAGCAGCGGAAGCCGCCGTCTACCACGAGCAGCGCACGCGTCTTTGTGTCCTCCAGCACGGTGATGTTGCTGCCCAGCGGAGGCTCCAGCACGACGGCGCGGACACGGTCGGTCAGCGTCAGATGCGTGATGCGGCAGTCATAGGCGGCGCCGTTATGCTCAGCGACAAACCGTGCGAAACGGCTGATGTACTCAAACGTCTTGCTCGGCGGCTCATTGCGCTCATCGAGCTCCTGCATAATCAGGTTCGTGTAGTAGGTAAATTCACGCGTTTGATCCTGCGTCAGGCGGAGCAAACGCCGAATTTCGGAGGAAAAACGCAGGTAGAACACGGTCGTGTCGAGCTTCTTTTCGCCGGAATCGTAGGACAGAATCTGCACGGGACAAAGCGCGGAAAGCTCCTGCAGCAGCGTGTCCATTACGCCCGGCTCCTCGATGTACAGCCCCATTTTCAGCGCGGACGTGTCCTCGCCGGAGGACTGCTCGGAGATGTAGGAGATGTTCACATGCTGGCGCGAGAGCACCTCCAGCAGGGGAATAACCGCGCCGGGACGGTTCGGCAGGTCGAACTGCGCCAGCACGATTTTCGCGTGCGGCACAGACTTGAGAAAGCCGGATTGCCGAAGCTCGTTTTCGATGGCGGACAGCGCGTAATCATCCGCCTCGACGTCCAGAAAGAGCGCGTTCGCATCGACCGCCTTGTTGTAGCTGACGCGCACCATGTTGCCGTGATGGCGCTCGATGATGCGGCTGGCATCGAGAAATGCGCCGCACTGATCGGGCATGTTGGTCATGAAGGATTTAATCATGGGTGATGGCTCCGTTCGCGATGGTTTCCTCGTGCCATCGGATGTCCTCCGGCGCAAGGAAGGCTGCTTCAGGATAGTAGACCTTGGTCAATTCGAGCCCGTGCGGCGGTGCGGTTACGCCCAGCGACAGCCGGTCAAGCGTGCGGAAGGCCTCTGTAAATGCATCCGCGCTGCGCTTGTGCTGCCCGATTTCGATGAGCGTTCCGGCGATGATGCGCACCATGTTGTACAGGAAAGCATCGCCCTCGACGGTCAGGATGATTTCGTCCTCGCGCGCGCTCAGCTCGGCAAGGCGCATCGTGCGGACGGTCGTTTTTGCTGTGCCGCCGGATGCCTGAAAGGCCGCGAAATCATGCGTGCCGAGCAGCGACGGCAGTGCGGATTTCATTGCGCCTGCATCCAGCGGAACAGGGATGTGCACGTACAGATTCCGGCGCAGTGCGCTGCCGTGGCGGCTGTTCACGATGCGGTAGGTGTAGCGCTTGCCGGAGGTCATGAAGCGCGCATGAAAGCCGGAAGGCACCTCGCGCCCATCCAGCACGCGGATATCGCGCGGCAGCATCGTGTTGAGCACGAACGGGTATTTTTCCGGCGGAATGGACGAGCCGGTGTCGAAATGCGCGCATTGCCCGTGGGCATGAACGCCGGCATCCGTTCTGCTCGCCCCGGTGACGGTGATGCTTTCGCCGGTTGCGCGGGAAAGCGCCTCCTCCAGCACCTGCTGCACGGCAAGCCCGTTGTACTGCCGCTGCCAGCCGCTGTACGCCGTGCCGTCATACTCAACGGTCAGCAATATCCGTTTCTGCATCAGAGCACCCCGATGGCACGCGCAACGACGCCCTCCAGCACGATGACGAGCATCAGCGCAATGACGGCGCCGTAGGCATAGTAGTCGTTCCTTGTGATTTCAAGCTTGCGAAGGCGCGTCCGGTTTTCGCCGCCGTGATAGCAGCGTGCTTCCATCGCCATGGCAAGCTCCCCGGCGCGGCGGAAGGCGCTGACAAAGAGCGGCACGAGCAGCGGAATCATCGCTTTTGCACGGGCGAACAGGTTGCCGGTCTCGAAGTCCGCGCCGCGTGCCATCTGCGCCTTCATGATCTTATCCGCTTCCTCCATCAGCGTCGGGATGAAGCGGAGCGCGATGGACATCATCATTGCCAGCTCATGGGCAGGGAAATGAAACCGCTTGAGCGGCGACAGCAGCAGCTCGATGCCGTCGGACAGCGCAATGGGCGAGGTCGTCAGCGTCATCAGCGAGGTTGCAAGCACGAGGAACACCAGGCGCAATGAGTAGTGCATGGCCTGCGAAAGCCCTTCGCGCGTGATGTGGAAAATCCACCAGTCAATCAGCGGCGTTGTGCCGTTGGAAAAGAGCAGATTCAGCAAAAATGTCAGAATCAGGATGATGCGCAGCGGCTTGACGCCCTTGAGCAGCATCCTGAAGGGCACGTTCGACAGCTTCGCTGACCAGTAAACGAAGGCGAGGATGATGGCGTAGCCGACGAGCGTGTGCACCATGAAAACGGCGACAATCATCAGGATGGTCAGGATGATTTTGGTGCGCGGGTCAAGGCGGTGGACGAAGCTGTCAACGGGGTAATACTGCCCTAACGTGATGTTCAGATTCACGGCTTGTCCGCCTCCTTTGCCTGCTTTTCGCGCCAAAGGCGGAGCAGATGGTCGTGCAGCTCCTCCTGCGTGTACAAATCCTCCGGCAGCGGCAGCCCTGCCTGACGCAGATTTGCGCATAGCTGCGCCGCTTCGGGAACATTCAGCCCGATGCTCCGCATGGTGTCTGCATTGCGGAACACGTTTCGCGGCGTGTCGGTCATGACCAGCTCGCCCTTGCTCATGACAATCATGCGCGTTGCAAGCCGTGCGCAGTCGTCCATGCTGTGGCTGACCATGACGATGGTGACGCCGCCCTCGCGGTGCAGCTCGCCGAGCATACCGAGGATGCGGTCGCGGCCTCGCGGGTCAAGCCCTGCGGCAGGCTCGTCAAGAATCAGCACGCGTGGCTCCATGGCGAGCACGCCTGCGATGGCAACGCGGCGCATCTGCCCGCCGGAGAGGTCGAATGGGCTGCGGTCGGCGTATTTGTCATAATCAAGATGAACATGCGCCATGGCGCGGCGAACGCGCTGGTCGATTTCGTCCTCGCTCAGCCCCTGATTTTTCGGACCGAACGCGATGTCCTTGGCGATGGTTTCTTCAAACAGCTGATATTCGGGATACTGAAACACGAGTCCGACCTTTTGCCGGATGCGGCGGCGGTCGGCGTGCTCATCGTTTAAATCCTCGCCATCGACCAGAATCTGGCCGCCTGTAGGCTTGAGCAGACCGTTGAGATGCTGCACGAGCGTTGATTTGCCGCTGCCCGTGTGACCGACGATGCAGACAAATTCGCCGTCGTCAATCGTCAGCGAAACATCATGGACGGCGGTTGCCTGAAAAGCGCTGCCGGCGCTGTAGGTATGCGTTAAATGTCTGACTTCGATGGGCATAGCAGCGACAGCACCTCCTTTGTCATTTCGTCCACCGTCATCGCGGTGCCGGACAGCGGCATACCGTCCTTGCGGAGCGCGTCCGACAGCGCCGTCATGTGCGGCACGTCCAGATGCAGCTCACGCAGACGGTCAACCTGCGGGAAAATTTCACGAGGCGTGCCGGTGAGTACGGCGCTTCCCTGATGCATCACGATGATGCGGTCAGCCTGCGCCGCCTCCTCCATGAAGTGGGTAATCCAGACGACGGTAATGCCCTTTTCGCGGTTCAGCCTGCGGATGGTGGACAGCACCTCCTGACGTCCGGCAGGGTCAAGCATGGCGGTCGCTTCGTCCGCGATGATGATGGCAGGCTCCATGGCGAGGATGCCGGCAATGGCGATGCGCTGCTTCTGTCCGCCGGAGAGCATGTGCGGCGCGGATTCGGCAAATTCACTCATGCCGACTGCCTTGAGGGCGCTGTCAATCCGCACAAGCATCTCATCGCGCGGCACGCCGAGGTTCTCCAGCCCGAAAGCGACATCCTCACGCACGACGGTCGCGACAAGCTGATTATCAGGGTTCTGGAAAATCATCCCTGCCTTGCGGCGGATTTCCCACAGCTTATCCTCGTCCTGCGTATCCATTCCGCAGACGGTGATGTGTCCTGACGTCGGCAGATAAAGCGCGTTCAGCAGCTTGGCAAGCGTGGATTTGCCCGAGCCGTTATGCCCGAGGACGGCAAGAAATTCGCCTTCCCGTACCTGCAGCGAAACATGGCTGAGCGCATCGGCGGACGCGTCCTCATAAGCAAAGGTAACGTCCTGAACGTCAATGCATACGTTCATGATGATAAAACTCCTTCGGAAAATGCGTCATAAAGCATAATCATAATAATGAGACGAAAATTATTCTATCACGAAACAGGAAAAAAGACAAGTTTGCCGCATAAAAAGCCCGCGATAAACACGTGGAAGTCCTATGCGCAAAAAGAAATCACAAGAACTAAGGAAATTCTCATCCTGAAAGCTTTTCTTTTTTGCCGGTTTTATGCTATAATGACGATGGCTGTATTTTTCTAACCAGAAAATGAGCATGTAAGAAGGAGTCATGCATGAGCAAATCCAAACGCAAGAACCGGGAGCAGGCGACACAAAAGGCGAAAATCATCGGCAACATCGCATTCTGGGTGTCGTTCGCGGGCATTATGTGCCTGCCGCTGCCATGGGTGTGGCGTGCTGTGTGCGGCCTCGCGGTCGGTTCCGGGTTAAAGAAGCTGATTAACATCATGGGTACGCCGCTGGAGGGGCTTCATACCGAGAACGGCGAGCGCGTGAAGGAAGAGACTGTCACGGAAGTCGGTACGCCGGAGGATGATCACGCCAAGGAGGTCGTCGCGAACGGCTTGTCGCTGCTGGAGCAGATTGGTGAGGAACGCGACGAAATCGGCGAGTACGTCATGACGCGCCGGCTGAAGGAGCTCGATGAGCTCGTCCGCAAGATGTTACAGACCGTTGTCGAGCATCCGGATGAAACGAGCCGCCTTCGCAAGTTCATCAGCTATTATCTGCCGACGACGCTCAAGCTCCTGCAGTCCTACCGAACGATGAAGGCGCGCGGCGTTTCCTACAGCGAGATGACGGCGACACGCGATCACCTGATTCAGGCGCTGGACAAAATCCTGCAGGCAGCGCAGAAGCAGCTCGATGCCATGTATAAGGACGACATGCTGGACATGAGCGCCGACATGGATGTGCTCGAGCAGATGCTCAAGCGCGACGGCTATATGGAGAGCGCGCTGGACGAGGCGCTTCGCATGCATGCGGAAAACGCAGACGAGCCGGAGGAGACCTTTGCCACGCCGAAATCAGCAGGGACCGCCGCGACACAGCAGATGGCGCACGGCGCGCCGGTGCTCGAGGTGCCGGAGGACAGCGCAGCGTCCGACCAACGCAAGCATACACAGCAGCATATGATCTGATTCACGAATTAACACAATCATATAGGAGGAATGACCCATGTCCGAACAGTTTCCGATGCTTTCCCTGACGCCTGAAACGCCCGATCCCGTTGCTCCCCAAGCTGCGCAGAGCATTCAGCAGACGACTTCGCCGCTGTCCGTGCCGTCCGCGCAGCCGGCAGTTGTGCCGCAGCAGAAGCAGGAGAGCGCGCCTCGCCTCGACCAGAGTCAGCTGACGCCCGCCGAAAAGCAGGCCATCGAGATGTTCCTGACGAAACTGGATATCACCAATCCAGACCATGTGCTGCTGTTCGGTGCTGATGCGCAGAAGAAAATCAGCGACTTCTCCGAGAGCGCGCTGCAGGCTGTCAAAACGCAGGAAACCGGCGAGGTCGGTCAGATGCTGGAGAACCTCGTCGTCGAGCTGAAGGGCTTCGAGGATGACGCAAAGGAGCCCAAGGGCATCATGAAGCTCTTCCGCAGCGCAGATAACCGCATCGAGCACATGAAGGCACGTTACACGAAGGCGAACGTCAACGTGGAGAACATCGCGTCCTCGCTGGAAGGCTATCAGGCGCAGCTGCTTAAGGACGTTGCCATGTTCGACCGCCTGTATGACCAGAACACCCAGTATTTCCGCCAGCTGACGCTGTACATCATCGCCGGCGAGGAGAAGCTTCAGCGCGTGCGCGAGGGTGAGCTGAAGGAGCTGATGGACAAGGCGGCGCAGTCCGGCGACGCCATGGACGCGCAGAACGCCAACGACCTGGCTGCTCAGTGCGACCGCTTCGAGAAGAAGCTGCATGACCTCAAGCTGACGCGTCAGGTGTCCATGCAGATGGCGCCGCAGATTCGTCTGCTGCAGAACAATGACAGCCTGCTGGTGGAACGCATTCAGTCCACGATTTCCAACACCCTGCCGCTGTGGAAGAATCAGATGGTGCTGGCGCTCGGCCTGCATCACACGCAGCAGGCGGTGAAGGCGCAGCGTGCCGTGACCGACATGACGAACGAGCTGCTCAAGAAGAATGCCGAGACGCTCAAGGTGAACACCATTGAAACGGCGAAGGAAGCGGAACGCGGCATCATTGACATCGAGACGCTTGTCCAGACGAACCAGAGCCTGATCGACACGATCAACGAGGTCATGACCATCCAGAAGGAAGGTCACACCAAGCGCATCGAGGCCGAAAAGACCCTCTACCAGATGGAAAACGACCTCAAGAAGAAGCTCCTTGAAACCAAGGTCTGATTTTTCAGGGCTACAGCCTGCGTCCGCAATGGTGCGCAGGCTTCGCCTGTTTTCCGCTTCGCAGGCTTCGCCTGTGTTTTGGGCTTCCCCTGTTGCCTTAAAAGCCGCATAACAAAACAGGAAGCATGGAAGCGCATTGCGAGAAGGCAAAAATTCTAAAGAAGGAGGCGCTTCAGATGCGCATCATCGGTCTTACCGGCGGCATTGCCTGCGGTAAATCCACCATATCCCAGACGCTTGCGCAGCTGGGCGCAGCCATCATTGACGGAGATCAGCTCTCGCGAGCGCTTACCTGCGATGGGGGCGCGGCACTGCCTGCCATTCGCGCATCCTTCGGCGACAGCGTGTTTCATCCCGATGGCTTGCTGAACCGACGCGCACTCGGACAGCTTGTCTTTTCGGATGACGATGCACGAAGGGCGCTGGATGCGCTGATGCAGCCGCTGATTCGCCGGATGATTCTCGAGGAGATCGAGGCTGCACGCAGGGACGGCGCAAAATGCTGCGTGCTGGATATGCCGCTGCTTTATGAGGTCGGACTGGATGCCCTCTGTGACACGGTCTGGTGCGCATCGCTGCCGCACGACATGCAGCTTGAACGGCTGATGGCGCGCGATGGGCTGACGAAGGCGGATGCGCAGGCGCGAATCAGCAGCCAGCTTGACCCGGCGGAAAAGGTGCGCCGCGCCAATGTTGTCATCCCGACAAATGGCACCATCAGCGAGACAGCCGCGCTGATTCCGCCGCTGTACGCGGCAGAGCTTGCCAAGGAGGAGCACGATGGAAAACAATCCGCTTCCGCAGCGCCGCCGGCGGTCTGACATCTATCAGGCGGCGGCACAGGAAGGAGCACCGCAGACGGCGCCAATCCGGCAGGTGCAACCTGTCCAGCCGACACAACAGGCGAGGCAGATAGGTCAGGCAATGCCTGAGCAGGCGAGGCAGATAAGTCAGGCGATGCCTGAGCAGGTGCCGTATCGACAGCCGAATCCGTATCGGCAGCAAGGCTCGTACGCGCAGATACCATGGACGCAGTCTGCCTATCAGGTGCAGCAAAGAAGTCAAGTGCAGCAGCCCGTATATCGACCGATGCCGGAAAATCAGGCAAGGCAGAAAAGCTGGGAAAATCAGGGAAATCAGGCAAAGCAAGGAGACCGGGCGAAGCCCGCGAAGCAGGAAAATCGGGCGAAGCCCGCGAAGCAAGGAAATCGGGAGAAGCCTGAGTGGATGACATGGTCGATTGTCGGACTATGCGTCATGCTGCTGGCGCTGCTGGCGGCACATTACCTGATGGAGGCGTATCTGACGACGCGCGCGCAGGAATGGGCAGACGCATATCAGGAAACATTGGCTTATTATCATGTCACGGAGTCGGCAGACGGCAGCTACGCCATCACCTATCAGGACATCATGGAGCGCTATGCAGATGAATATAACCTTCAGCCTGCGTTTGTTGCTGCCGTTATCCGCAATGAAAGCTCCTTCCGCACGGATGCGGAATCGAGCGTCGGCGCACGCGGTCTGATGCAGCTCATGCCGGATACCGCTTCATGGATTGCCGGAAAGCTCGGCGAAAGCGGCGCGTATTCCTTCGATAACCTCTATGATGCGGAAACCAATATCCGCTACGGTTGCTGGTATCTGAATTATCTGTCGCGCATGTTCCGAGGCGACGCGGTGCTTGTTTCCGCCGCTTATCATGCCGGACAGACCACCGTCACCCGCTGGCTGAGCGACAGCAGCATTTCCTCTGACGGCGTGACCATTGCCGTGGAGAATCTGCCGGATGGCCCGACGAAACAATATGCAGGGAGAGTGACGACCACTTATGGCATTTATCAGGCACTCCTTTACCCGGACGACACTGCGCAGGATGATGAGTCTGCTGTTGGCGCTGCTGGCTCTGCCCGTGCTGACCGCTGATGCGGCGATTGACAGCAGCTCGCTGGTGATTGGCATTCAGTCGAAAAAGACGACGGAGCTCAAGCCGTTGTTCCCGGAGGAACGCGATCTCCTCTCCATCTACGACCTCGTCTACGACAGCCTGATTACCATCGATGACAACTATCAGCCGCAGGCAGGGCTTGCGGAAAGCTGGTCGCAGACGGGCAACGGCCGTACATGGACGTTTACACTGCGCCAAGGGGTTTTGTTCTCCAACGGCGATGAGGTGACGGCGCAGGATGTTGTCGCAACCGCCAATTATATCATTGCCGCTGCGAAGGCGGAAAATGCGACAAATCTGGGCTATTATGCCAATTTGCGCTATTTTATTAAGGAAATTACCGCAACGGACCGCTATACGGTATCTGTCCGCGCAGACAGGCAGTATTATGGCGTGCTGTACGCGATGACGTTCCCTGTTTTGCCGGAGGAGTACCTCGACAGCAGCAATCCGCCGGGGTCTGGCGCGTATATGGTGTCCTCCTTTACGCCGTATTCCAACAGCATCAAGGGATCGCTGACGCTGAGCGTCAATCCGTATTACAACGGAAAGCCGCCGCAGTATTCCACGCTGTATTTTGATCTCTACGGATCGGATTCCGAGGTGGTCAACGCGTACCAGTACTCGAATGTGGATACGATTTTCTCACGCTCGCTGTCCATCGCGCAGTACAAGTCCTCCTCCAGCACGCTTGCCATCACGTACCGCACGAATCAGCTCGAATGTCTGCTGCTGAATAACTACGTCAGCTCCATGACCTCCAACATGCGTCAGGCCATCCGTGCGTGCATCGACATCGACAGCATTGCTTCGTCTGTGTACATGAACATGGTTGACAGGACAGATACGCCGTTCGTGCAGGGAACATGGATGTACAACAGCAACCTGACGGATTATTTTCAGGTTGACCTGAACAAGGCGCGGCAGCTGCTCGAGGCGGATGGCTGGGCGGATACGGACGGCAGCGGCTATGTCGATAAGCCCAATAAGGACAACGAGGCGACCGACCTGACATACACGATTCTCGTTTACGAGGAGCCGGACAACAGCGTGCGCGTCGAGGCGGCGAACATGATTGCGGATATGCTGGAGAAAATCGGCATCAACGCAACGGTCACGACAGTAACCTTCGACACGATGAAATCGCGCCTGAAGGCAGGCAACTACCAGATTGCGCTGGTTTCCTACGCAATGGACGTGTGTCCTGACGCGGGCTTCATGCTGATGAGAGGCAACACGGGCAATTATACGACCTACCGCTCGGACACGATGGACAGCCTCTGCAAGAGCCTCCGCACGCAGGTGACGCAGGAGGATTATCAGTCCGTGCTGTATCAGATTCAGGAGCAGTTCGCGATTGACTGCCCGTTCATCTGCCTGTACTACCGCGGCGGCACGGTGCTGACCCGGTACATGTACACCACAACGCGCGATGTCCGGGAAGGGCACCTGCTTGACGGCATCGAATCGTACTTTGATTAAGGAGAGAAGGACGCATCCATGGATTGGATTGAATTGACCGTTCATACGACCACTGCAGGGGCGGATATTGCTTCAGAAACATTGATGGCAAACGGCGCTGCCGGCACGATGGTGGAGGATCGTGCGGATATTCCTGACCCCGACAAGCCCAACAGCTATTGGGAAATCATCGACCCGAATCTGATTACGTCCATGCCGGAGGATGTCCTTGTTCATGCGTGGTTCAAGCCGGACAGCGCCTTTGCCGACCGGATGCAGTCGCTCCGAAGCCGCTTCGATGAGCTCAGGCAGATGAACCTCGGCATTGACCTCGGTACGCTGGAAATCGGCACGGTCAATGTGCATGATGAGGACTGGTCGGAGGTCTGGAAGAAGTTCTATAAGCCCTTCAAGGCAGGGCGGTCACTGGTTGTTAAGCCTACATGGGAGACATATGACCCGCAGCCCGGCGACAGGATTATCGAGATTGACCCCGGCATGGCGTTCGGCTCCGGTACACATGAAACGACGTCGATGTGCCTTGAGCTGCTGGAGGATGCGCTGCATGGCGGTGAACGCATCATCGATGTCGGCACGGGCAGCGGCATTCTGGCAATCGGCGCGGCGATGCTCGGCGCGAAGGACGTGCTGGCGATTGATATCGACCCGGTTGCTGTACGCGTTGCCAAGGAGAACATCGAGCATAACCATTTGACCGACCGCGTCCGTGCGCTTGAGGGCAATCTGCTCGAAAGCAGCGACGGCGTCTGCGAGCTATGCGTCGCGAACATCATTGCGGACGTTATCTGCATGTTCGCGCAGCCGCTGGTTGACCACATCGTTCCCGGCGGCCTGTTCATCTGCTCCGGCATCATCAAGGAGCGCGAGCAGGATGTCGTCAAGGCGCTGACTGCGGCAGAATACACCATCCTCGAGACGAAGCGCAAGGGTGAATGGGTTGCCATGCTCAGCCGGAGGAAAAGCTGATGCACCGCTTTTATGCCGATGAGGACGCGCAGGCGGGTGAAATCGTGCGGCTGTCGGACGAGGATGCGCATCATGCCGTGCGTGTCCTCCGCATGAGGGCAGGCGAGGAGGCGGAGCTGTTCGTCAGCGGAAGGCGGTATCTCGCGGAAATGGCGGAGCTGTCCGACGGACAGGTGACGGCAAGGCTCAAGCAGGCGCTGCCGTCTACCGAGGCGAAATTGCGCATCACGCTTTATCAGGGGCTGCCTAAGGCGGACAAGATGGAGCTGATTGTCCAGAAGGCGGTGGAGCTGGGCGCGGACTGCGTTGTGCCGGTTTCGATGGAACGCTGCGTTGTGCAGCTGAATGCGAAGGACGGCGAAAAGAAGCAGGAGCGCTGGCAGAAAATCGCCCGCGAGGCATGCAAGCAGTCCGGACGCTGTCAGATGCTGACGGTGCATGTGCCGGTGAAATTCGATTCAATGCTGACGATGCTCGGAAAGCATGAGGCGGCGATTGTTCCGTGGGAGGATGCACACGGCTATTCGCTGACCGCCTTTCACCGCGAGCATCCGGACATCCGCAGCCTTGCCGTTGTCATCGGTCCCGAGGGCGGCATGAGCGCGACTGAAATCAGCCGGATGCAGGAGGTGCGTTGCCGAAGCGTGACGCTCGGTCCGCGCATTCTCCGCACGGAGACCGCAGGGCTCTGCACCCTGAGCGCCTTATTCTGCCTTTACGGCGAATTGGAGTGAAATCATGAAGACTGTCGCTTTCCACACGCTTGGGTGCAAGGTCAACCAGTATGACACGCAGGCGATGCTGGAAAAATTCCGCGCTGCCGGATATCAGGTTGTTCCGTTCGATTCGGCGGCGGATATTTATGTCATCAATACGTGCACGGTGACCGGCACTGGCGATAAGAAGTCGCTGCAGCTGGCAAGGCGGCTGCGCCGGGAGCATCCGGACAGCGAGCTGATTCTGGCAGGGTGTCTGGCGCAGCGCAAGCCGGAAAAAATGCTGGAGGCAGGCGCACGGCTTGTCATCGGGACGCAGCATCGCGGCGAGGTGGTTGACCTGCTGGAAAAGGCGCTTGCGGAGAATGCATGCCTGAACGCCGTCAATGACCTGAATGCCACGACACCCTTTGAACCGCTGACGATTTCCTCGCAGGAGGAGCATACGCGCGCGACGCTCAAGATTCAGGAGGGCTGCAACAACCATTGCACCTACTGCATTATCCCGAGCGTGCGCGGACCGATTCGCTCCCGCCCGGTGGAGGAGATTCGTGCTGAGGCGCAGCGGCTATCATGCGCCGGCTTTACGGAGATGGTGCTGACCGGCATTCACCTGACGAGCTATGGACGCGATTTTGCCGAGCGGCAGACGCTGCTCGATGCCATTCGCGCCGTGCATGAGGTCGACGGCATCCGCCGCATCCGACTTGGCAGCCTTGAGCCGACCATTGCGACGCAGACATTTGCCGAAGCGCTGGGCGAGCTGCCAAAGGTCTGTCCGCAGTTCCATCTGGCATTGCAGTCCGGCAGCGACACGGTGCTGGCACGGATGGCGCGGCGCTACAACATACGCATGTACCGCGAGGGCATGGCGAATCTGCGCGCAGTCTTTCCGATGGCGGCGTTCACGACGGATATCCTGACTGGCTTCCCCGGCGAAACGGAAGAGGAATTTCAGCAGACACGCGACTTCATCATCGAGGCGCAGTTCGCGAAAATTCACGTGTTTCCGTACTCGCAGCGAGAGGGGACGAAGGCGGCGGTGACGCCGGGGCAGCTCAGCACAGCCGAAAAGGAACGCCGTGCGCGCGCGCTGATTGCGGTCGGGGAGGAAATGACGAAGCAATATCATCAGCGGTGGCTTGGCAAAACGGCGGAGGTGCTGCTGGAGGAGACGGTGGATGGCTGTTGGACGGGCTATACGCCGGAGTACATCCCGGTGACGATCCCGAAGGACGCGCAAGGCAAGCAAGGCGGCTTCGTCCATGTCCGGCTTGATGCACTAACAGAAAACGGGCTGCACGGCACGCCTGTATTGGAGGAAAATGTATGACGGTAGCATTCTGGGTTAGCCTTGCATTGATTGCGATTTCGATTGGCATGTTCATTCAGGAGCCGCGGCGCGTCATCAACGCGTTTGTGCTGGAATGCGGCATCTACTGGCTGATGCATTCGACAATTCCGATGCTGGCGAATGACCAGCATCTGTATCAGGTGGTCTACTGGGGTTATGTTGCGCTGATTGTGTTCCTGATTGCCTTCGGGCTGATTCTTCTGTGCGACTGGTTCCTGATGCTTAAGCGCGAGGGCTTTTCCAAGGCCAATCTGCTGCCGCTTGCTTTCGGTATGCTGACGATGATTGTCGGCGTCTGGGGCATCATCGATATGAACGGCGGCCTCTCCGGCTCCACGTGGGAAGTGTTCTGGCAGAGCATCGTGCTGAATCTCGTGATGTATACGCCGCTTGCGCTGAGCATCGTGCTGCTGTTTGCACTCGTCTATGTGATGATTCCCAAGCATAAGGCGGATTACATCATCGTGCTTGGCTGCCGCATCCGCAAGGACGGCACGCCCACGCCGCTGCTGCGCGACCGCCTCGACCGTGCCATCCGGTACTGGAAAAAGCACGGCAAAGCGCCGACGTTCATCGTCTCCGGCGGCAAGGGCACCGATGAGTGCATTTCCGAAGCGGAATCCATGCAAAAGTACCTGATTGCGCACGGTGTGCCGGAAAATCAGATTCTGGTGGAGGACAAGTCCACGAGCACGCAGGAGAATCTGCTGTTCTCACATCGCCTCGTTGACCCGGCGGCGAGCTGCATCATCTGCACGAGCAACTATCATGTGCCGCGTGCCGTGGTGCTGGCGTATCGGCTGCATCTGGCGGATCAGGGCATCGGCGGTCATACGGCGCTGTATTATCTGCCCGCCGCATTCTTCCGCGAATACATCGCGTTCGTCTACAACAACAAGTACGCGCTGCTGATTTACCTCGCCATCACCGTGATTTTTGCATGGCCGACGGTGTGAATCTGCAATGGAACGATTGAAAGGAGTGCTGACCATGGAAAACTGCCTGTTTTGCAAAATTATCTCCGGTGAAATCCCCTCCACCAAGGTCTACGAGGACGAAAACACCTATGCCTTCCGCGATGTCAACCCGATGGCGCCGGTGCATGTGCTCGTTGTGCCCAAGACGCATGTGACGTCCGTTGCCGAAATCGACCAGTTGCCTGACGAGGTCATCGCGGCGTGCCTGCGCGCCTGCAGGAAGGTTGCGTGCCTTGAGGGCGTCGACAAGACCGGCTTCCGTGTTGTATCCAACTGCGGCAGTGATGCCTGCCAGAGCGTTCCGCACCTGCATTTCCATGTCCTTGGCGGCAAGGCAATGGCAGATAAGATGGCGTAAGAATTGGGTACGCAAGAGGAGAAATGTCATGGGAAAGCTCTTTACATGCCTGCGTGCGGTCTACTGCGCCTTCACACCCAAGATGACGACAACATGGGAGGAGCCGTTTTCCGACAAACCCTGCATCTTTGTCTGCAACCATGTCGGCGCGCTCGGTCCGATTGACATGGTGACGAAATTCCCGCTGCACGACCAGGTTTTTGCATGGTGCAATGAGGGAATCATGAACCGCAAGACGTGCCCGGCTTACGTGCGTCAGGACTACTGGTGGGAGCCCGGCTGCCGTCTGGAGCCGCTTTACAATGCGACGCTGCCCTACATTGCCGCGGCGATTCTGCCCCCGGTGCTCAAGAGCGCACCGACCATCCCTGTATATCATGATGCGCGCGTAATGACGACCATGCGGCAGAGCATGAAGGCGCTCAAGGGCGGCAAATATGTGGTGATTTTCCCTGAACAGCCCAGCGGCTTCGGCTCGCATCACGACTGGATTAACACCGGCTGGCTGAACATCGGCACCATGTTCTATCGTGCGACAGGCGAAAATCTCCTCCTCTATCCTGTGCATATCGACACGAAGAAGCACTGCTTCGAGGTGAAGAAGCCTATCGTTTATGAGGGAGAACGTCCGCTGGAGGAGCAGCAGGACGAGCTTGTCCGCTGCCTCGCTGCCGGATTGCGCGGGATTCCCGTGCAGGAAAATGCATAAAAACTGCATCCTCAGGCATGATGCTTGAGGATGCAGCTTTGTTTGCTGACAAAAATGAAAAAATCACTTGCGAATCTCGCCGCAGAGGTTGGTGACAAGGAACTCGTCCGTGTCGGGCTGGGCGAGCGCCCACATCATCTTCGTAACCGCCGCTTCCGTTGTCATATCCATGCCGGAGAGCACATCCGTCCGCAGGAGCTGCGTACCGACTTCGTAAATCGACAAATCAGCCTTTTCGTACATGCACTGTGTCAGCACAAGAATCCGTATGCCCTGCTCACGCAGCATCCGCAGCTTCTCAACGAGATTCCGCCTGATATAGTGCAGTCCGCCTAAGCCGAATGCTTCGATGACGAGCCCGCGATAGCCGCTTTGGGCGATGAAGTCCAGCACATCCGGCTGCGTGCCGGGGAAGAGCTTCAGCAGGAATACGCGGCTGTCCACATCGGGACGCAGACGGTATGGGACAGCAATCCGCTGCGGACGCAGGAAGTGTACGCCGCCGCTGTCCACCATGCCGGCAAGCGAGCGGTTTACGCTGTCGAATGCATCGAAGGACAGCGTGTGGGTCTTGACGGCGCGTGTGCCGAGGATCAGCTTGCGGTTGAAGCACACGTACGTGCCGGCAACGCCCATGCAGGCCGCCTCGATGGCGCAGGACAGGTTGATTTCCGCATCCGAAAGCGGTGCGCCGAGCGGCAGCTGACTGCCCGTCACGATGACCGGCTTCGTCTGTCCGAGCAGCATATAGGACAGCGCCGCAGCCGTGTAGCCCATGGTGTCCGTGCCGTGCGTGATGACAACGCCGTCGCATTCCTGCATCGCCTTGTCTGCGGCACGCGCGAGAATCGTCCATTCCTCCGGTTGAATGTTGCTGGAATCCATCGAAAAGACGTCCATCGGCAACAGCGTCACATCGTGGCGGGTGGGGAAGCTCTCCGCAAGCTCTTCGGCCTTGAGGGCAGGGGACAAACCATCCGGCGTGTGGCGGCAGGCAATCGTTCCACCCGTGGCAAGCAGCGCAATCCGCATCGTGGTCACCTCGTGTTTTTTTCCGCATCATTATATCACAAGGATGGTCAGAAAGCAAAACCTGTGCTATAATCAGAGCAGATTATTTTCCGGAAGGAAGGCTTTCTTGTGCTGATTGCATTGCTGATTCTCCTTGTGCTCTTTGCCGTGTACGTCTGGATGCTCCATCCGAATGTTCAGCGGCGCGATATGTCGCATCTGGCAATGGTGGACTATGCGCACCGCGGTTTGTGGAATGACGAACGCCCCGAAAACAGCCTGTCTGCCTTTGCAGCGGCGGTCGAGGCGGGTTACGGCATTGAGCTGGACGTGCACCGGACAAAGGATGGCGCACTTGTTGTCCATCATGACGACAGCCTGAAGCGCATGTGCGGCATCGACAGGAAAATCGCGCAGAGCACGCTGGCGGAGGTTCGTGCGTGCCGTCTGCTGAGCACATCGGAAAAGGTGCCGACGTTCGATGAGGTGCTCGAGGTGGTTGATGGGCGCGTACCGCTGATTGTCGAATTGAAGGCGGAAGCGAATATCGAAGAATTGTCCTCCGCTGTCAGCGAGCGCATGAAGCGCTACGAAGGGCAGTGGTGCATGGAAAGCTTCGACCCGCGCTGCGTGCAGTGGTTCCGCAAAAATGACCCGACCATCCTCCGCGGACAGCTCGCCTATGGGCTGCACGGCAGGAAAAAGAGAACGTTCCTTGACTATGTGATTGCATCGCTGATTTTCCATATGCTGAGCCGTCCGGACTTCCTCGCGTACGACTTTTCAAGCGAAGCGGGGCTTAATCTGCCTGTACGCCTTGTCCGCATGATGCATCCGTGGATGGTCGCATGGACAATCCGCTCGCAGGAGGAGCTTGACAGATGCCGCGCAGGGTATGACATTGCGATTTTCGAGCGGTTTGTGCCGCCGATAAAAAATCAACAGTAACGGGAGACAATGACATGGAGATCAGAAAAGCGGTTGCTGCTGACATGGACGGCATTGAGCTGATTTATGAGCGGATTCACGATGGGGAAGAGCAGGGGTTGTCGACCATCGGCTGGATTCGCGGCGTTTACCCGACGGGCGCTACGGCGGCTGCCGCCATGGAGCGCGGCGACCTGTTCGTGATGACGGATGACGGCAGAATCGTGGCATCGGCGGTCATCAATCAAATTCAGGTGCCGGAATACAGGAATGCGCAGTGGCAGCACGCGGCGGCGGATGACGAGGTCATGGTGCTTCACTGCCTGACGGTTGATCCGCTGATGAAGGGCAATGGGTACGGGCGCACGTTCGTTGCTTATTATGAGAATTATGCGCGACAGCACGGCTGCCCGGCGCTGCGCATGGACACCAATGTCAGGAATGCACGGGCGCGCAGGCTCTATCAGAGGCTCGGCTATGCGGAAGTCGGCATTGTGCCTTGCGTGTTTAATGGGATTCCGAATGTCCGGCTTGTGTGCCTTGAGAAATATCTGGGCGCAACGTTGTAAAATAGGGAAGGAAGCAAATGGGGATGGAATGCACGCTGTGTCCGCGCGAATGCCATGCATGCCGGACGATTGAGGAGGGACATGGCTTCTGCCGTCTGCCGGAAACAATGCTGATTGCCCGCATCGCGCCGCATCTGTGGGAGGAACCGCCTATTTCGGGCAGGAACGGGACCGGCGCGGTGTTCTTTTCCGGCTGCACGCTGCGGTGTGCCTACTGCCAGAATGCCGAGATCAGCCACCGCAACGCCGGACGTCTCTTCACGCCGCGTGAGCTCGCCGATAAGCTCAAGTGCCTGGAGGACATGGGCATGCAGTCCATCTCCTTCATCACTGCAACGCCGTATATTCCACAGATACTGGAAACGCTTGAACTCTATCGTCCGCATGTGCCGCTGGTGTGGAATACGTCCGGCTATGAGCGCGTCGAGACGCTCAAAATGCTTGACGGCGTGGTCGATGTCTATCTGCCGGATTTGAAGCATTTCAGCGAGCAGATGGGGCGGCTCTGCGCACAGGCGCCGGACTACTTCGTGTGTGCGTCTGCTGCAATCCGTGAAATGGTGCGTCAGACCGGTACGCCGGCGTATAACGAAAATGGCATCATGACGCGCGGAACGCTCATCCGCCACCTGATTCTGCCGGGACTGACGAGCGAAAGCTGCCAGCTGCTGACGTGGGTGAAGGAGGAATTGCCTGAGGGCGTGCCGGTCAGCCTGATGCGGCAGTATATCCCGTGCAACAACGTCAGCATCCCCGGGCTGATGCGGACGATTACAAATCGCGAGTATATCCGCGTGCGCGATCACATGCTGTCGCTCGGTCTGCCGGGCTACCTGCAGGAGCCGGAAAGCGCCTCGGAGGACTTTGTACCCGTATTTTGCAAGGACGAAAGCTTTGTGTAAGGAGGAACACCCGATGAGGTCGAAGGAAGAAATTTCCGCGCAGGTCGAGGCATTGCTGAAGCGCATGACGCTTGAGGAAAAGGCGGCGCAGATGGTGCAGGTGCCCTATACGGTCGTCGGACGCGAGGAATCGCTGCGCTGGGCGAGGCTCGGTGCCGGCTCGTTCCTGCATGTGCTGGGCGATGACGCACGCGAGGTGCAGCAGGCGGCGCTTTCCAGCCGACTGGGCATTCCTGTGCTTTTCGGTATCGATGCCATTCATGGCCATGCGCTGAATGACCATGCGACGGTGTTTCCGTCTCAGCTGGCCTGTTCCTGCGCGTGGGATCGCGAGGTTGTTCGCATGATGGGCGAGGTCACTGCGCGCGAGGTTGCGACCGACGGTCTGCACTGGACGTTTTCGCCGGTGCTCTGCCTTGGGCGCGACCCGCGTTGGGGACGGATTGACGAGACGTTCGGCGAAGACCCGTATCTCGCTGGTGAACTCGGCGAGGCGATTGTCTGCGGCTATCAGGGCGATGACCTTTCGGATGATGAACACATTCTCGCCTGCGCCAAGCATTACATCGGCTACGGCGAAGCGGTCGGCGCACGCGATGCCTGCGACACGGAGATGACGTACCGCAAGCTGAAGGAAACGTTCCTGCCGCCGTTCGAGAAGGTATTTCGTGCAGGGTGCGCTACCGTGATGACCGCGTACGGCTCGATTGACGGCACACCGTTCACCGCCGACGCCAAGACGATGAAGACCATCCTGCGCGGCGAGGCCGGTTTTGACGGCTTTGCCGTGACAGACTGGGCAAATTGCCAGTCGCTGATCAACAACCAGCATGTCGCAGGGAATATGGTTGACGCGTCTATTCTTGCCGCGAATGCAGGCAACGACATGATGATGACGACCGTCGAGTTTTACGACACCGCGATTGAGGCGGTTCACAGCGGCAAGCTCGATGAAAAGGTGCTCGATGAGGCGGTCCGGCATATCCTGACCGTCAAATTCCGCATGAATCTGTTTGAAAAGCCGGAAAAGCGCGGCAAGACCGGTTGCTTCGGCTGTGAGGAGCATCTCGAAGCTGCTCGAAATGCGGCGCGGAAGTCCGTTACGCTGCTGAAAAACAACGGCGTGTTGCCGCTCAGGGATGTACGCCGCGTGGCGGTCATCGGACCGAATGCGGATGATATCCGCGCACAGTACGGCGACTGGACATACTTCACCCACCCGACCCTCATTCCCGGCAGACCTGCTGTCCGCCCGTATGTGACCATCCGCGAGGGCATTGAGAAGATTGCCGCCGAGGAGAACATCCGCGTCACGTATCGTCAGGGCTGCGGCGTGCTGCCTGCCGACACGGACGACATTCCGGCGGCAGTCGATGCGTGCAGGGACGCGGATGCCATCGTGCTTGTGGTCGGCGATGTCTGGGAGCAGCATGGCGAAACGAAAGACCGTGCGAATCTCGACCTGTCCGGTCAGCAGATGGCGCTCTACCGCGCATTGCGTGCGCTCGGCGTTCCACTTGTCACCGTGCTGCTGTCCTCGAAGCCGCTGTCTATCACGGAGCTTGCTGAATCGACCGATGCGCTGATTTGCGCCTTCAACGGCGGCATGTTCGGCGGTCAGGCAGTTGCAGAGGCGATTTTCGGTCGGCTGAATCCATCCGGAAGGCTGCCGATCAGCTTCCCGCGCCATTCCGGTCAGGTGCCTGTGTACTATAATCACCTGCCCGGCTGGCACAATACGCCGGCGCATTACGAGGATTTGCCTGCTTCGCCGCTATTCACCTTCGGCGAGGGCATCGGGTATGCGCCGTTCTCCTATCGCGATTTGTCGTTCGATACGGACAAATTGATGCTGTCCGTCACGGTGCAGAATGACGGCAGCATCGCAGGCGAGGAAACCGTGCAGGTCTACATGAACGATGTCGTCTGTGACATCATGCAGCCGGTCAAGCAGCTCATTGCCTTCCGGAAGGTGACGCTGGAGGCAGGGGAGGCAAGGAGGGTCGTCTTCCAGCTGACGAAGCGTGATTTTACGTACATCAACCGGCAGGAGGAGCGCGTGTTTGCATCCGGCGAATTTGAGCTGATGGCGGGGCACAGCGCAAAGGACGAGGATCTGCTGAAGATGACGGTCACGCTGTAACGTGTCGCCTGTTGGCAGGACGAAGGCATTATTTTCTGCATTCACCCCTTGACAAACATTCCGCATTGCGATATAATAGCCATGTTTGAAGCAGAGGCTTGCCCGTCTCTCACCTTGCACGGCTTACGCTGTCGGGTATCATGGCTTTTTCTTTCCCAGATGTGAATGCGTCAGCGGAATCAGAATGAGAAGCTTGCAGCGACGGGTTAACAGCCCGCCGCTGTTTTGTTGTATGGAACAGAGCAGCCGGCTTCAGCAGGAAATTTGGGAGGTGTATGGACATAGCACTCGATCTGATGATCAATGAGGAAATCCGCGACCGAGAGGTTCGTCTGATTGACGAAAACGGCGAGCAGCTCGGCGTCATGCCAACAGCCAAGGCGATGGAGCTGGCGGAAGAACGCGGCCTCGACCTGGCCAAGATTCAGCCCACAGCGAAGCCGCCGGTGTGCAAACTGCTGGACTATGACAAGTACCGCTACGAGCAGTCGCGGCGGGAACGCGAAAACCGCAAGAATCAGCGGGTCGTCGAAACCAAGGAGGTTCAGCTGTCCGCCACGATTGAGGAAAACGACGTCCTCACGAAGGCGAAGATGGCAACCAAGTTCCTCCAGGGTGGCGATAAGGTGAAGGTGTCCATCCGTTTCCGTGGCCGCCAGATCACCCACAGCGAAATCGGCATGAAGGTCATGCAGGACTTCGCAGCCCGCTGCGCCGAGGTCAGCTCGGTGGAGCGTCGCCCGATGATGGACGGCCGTCATATGATCATGATCCTGGCTCCGAAGGCGGCAAAGGCATCCTTCGCCGAAAAGAAGGCTGCCCGCGAAAACGTCAAGGAGAATCAAGAACAGGAATAAAACGGGATTCGCGGCATTCGCTGCCTCCGTTTTATCAGCATTGGAAGGAGGACTCACACCATGCCTAAGCAGAAGTCTCACCGTGGTGCTGCCAAGCGCTTTTCCTTTACCAAGACCGGTATCGTAAAGCATAAGCAGATGAACGCAAACCATCAGGTTCGCCTCAAGACCACCAAGCGCACCCGTCACCTGCGCGCTGACGGTATCGTGGATAACGCGGCAGAAGCCAAGACCATCCACAAGCTGCTCCCCTATAAGTAATTAAGCCCAATCGCTGGCAAGGAGGATACTCACAATGGCACGTATTAAGAGAGCTGTCAATGCTCAGAAAAAGCGCCGCAAGGTCATGAAGCTGGCCAAGGGCTACTGGGGTGCAAAGTCGAAGCAGTATCGCGCTGCGTCCGAGCAGGTTGCTCGTTCTCTCCGCTATGCCTTCAAGGGCCGCAAGATGCGCAAGCGTGATTTCCGCTCCCTGTGGATCACCCGTATCAACGCCGCTGCCCGCCTGAACGGCATGAGCTATTCGACCTTCATCAACGGCCTGAAGAAGCACGATGTTGTCGTGAACCGCAAGATCCTCGCTGATCTCGCTGTGAACGACCCGGCTGCCTTCGCGAAGCTGGTTGAGGTTGCCAAGGCGTAATTGCATTGCAATCAAAAAAGCTGACATTGTTCCTGTTATCGGACAATGCCAGCTTTTTTTGTGCGCTGATTAGAGCTCAAAGGGAGACATGTCGAGCGGGATGTCCTCGTAATATATATTCCGGAAAAATCTGCACTTACAGAAATACCTCGCAGCCGTTGTGGTTGCGAGGGGTCAGTGCTGTTGATGATCAAGCTTCAGCTTGTTCTTCCAAGGAACCCCCGTAAATGTTGATGGTTTGTTCCGAACCCTTATCAGCGATTCTTTTCCCCATAGCGGCTTCGATTGCTTTCAGAATGGACTTTGCGCGTGCAATGAAGTACCCATCGAAATCATCGACTATAAATCGATCGTAATCTATGAGATGCGATTCAATGCGGGCACGCAGCTCGGCCTCATTGATTGCTGCTTTCCGCATTAAGCGTCTGCTGTACACACTCGGTGCATCGCCGCCAATCTGCCGGTTCGATTCAGGCAGGAGCGGCGTTTTGTTAACGATGGAATCCCACTTCTCTTTTTTATACCCCATCTTGATGCAATGCGCCTCCGGGAAGATGTGGTGGATATCCGGCGCTTCGTCCATGCTTTTCACGATGTCTATCGTGGTGCCCTGAACAAAATCGTGACAACGACCTCTGTATACGAGCGCCATGATCCCCTTATACGCTGCGCTGTTTCGCGTTCGAAGAGAGATCAAGCGCGTTGCGGAGAAGTACGCTGCATTGACCGTGCGATTCTGGCTTTCGTTTCCACGGATTGCAGCGACCACATCCTCCAGATCATTGGCATAGCGTGTTTCATTCGCACCACCGTACATCTCACCCATGATACCGCACCAGAACCACCTGCTCAGAATGTTCTGCGTCTGCGGTTGATTGAATGTGGATCTCCCGATCTCCGCGCAGATAGCAGCCAGCGGGATGAGCTGCGTGGTATAAATCCGGTACGCCGGTTGTGCCGGATAACATCCATTTGATTCACATTGCGCCCTACACGCCCGAAATGAATCCCATCGAGCAGGTGTGGCGTGAAATTCGCACCAGAGGTTTCCACAATGAAGTGTTCCAGACACTCGAAAAGTGATCGATTGTGCTGCACGATTAGGTCTATTACTCCCGAAACCATTCGCAGTATCACAGGGCGTGAGTGGATTTTGCAGCTGTTTTAAATCGGGATCAGTATGAGAATTTGTCAATATGCGTCCTTCATCACAATATCTTGCAAAAAATGGTCGAAACACTCATATTCATTTACTTCCAACCTTCTGGGCGAACTCATAATAACAAGTTCGTGTCCCTGATTTTCCGTGTGATAGGGTGGATGGATATGCCGATAAGGATTTTCTACAAAGCCGCAGCGCTCATAGAACCTTTTTCGACGAATGGATATTTCATCCACAGGCGGGTCTATTTCGAGAATCAAGGGAGTGGACTGATAGGCATTCAGAATTTTTTGTCCGTAATGTTTGTTCCGCATGGCGGGCAGAATGCAGAAATGTTCAATGTAAAAGAATCCTGAAACTTCCCAATAGAGAATATCCCCGATAAAATTTCCTTCATCGCAGATAACGTCAAAATGGTACGCATCCTGTGTCAAGATATGCTTCTGTGAATGAGCCTCCCGTTGTTCATGTGCGGGGAAACTGATGCTATAAAGTTCCATTGCCTTTTGATACAGCGGATGGGCAGTGCAGATAATACGTTCTATGTTCATGCCAATCACTCCTTTTTGGTTATGATTTCCGATTTGCATTTCTATTATTTTTAAAAGGGGCAATCCCGATTGGAATTGCCCACTCATTATACAAATTATGCGATTTTTCAGTGTCTGCACGATTTCTTACATCAATGGTGTGAAATTGGTGTATTGGTGTGTTTTTTTTCGGTGCATCAACCCGCAAACTCGCATAAATACTGGCTTTTTTCAGTCCTTACTTATCCAAACTCTTCATTGTCGGGATAAGATTCCTCACACGGAATAGCTGTGTAGAAACCCTGTTAATACTGTGCTTTGCTTACAGGTCACATTTTCCCGTGTGTGATAACTC
>CAVEOA010000006.1:0-109500 GCA_963617205.1 Alloprevotella sp.
TCTCCGAAACAAAAACTTGCTGCCTATCGTGTCCAAAATGATTGACAAACCTACAAAAGCTTCCATGTTATAATACAATCGGTATGTTATAGGAGAGGATTGATCGAAATGCGCGATCTTCACGAAATGGCAGCGCACAGCCGGAATGCCGCATGGGCGCTGGCTGCATCATCGCTGGAGGATAGAAACCGGGCGCTGCTTAAGATGGCAGAGGTGCTTGAAGGCCGCAAAAATGAGCTGTTTCAAGCGAATGAGCGCGATGTCGCTCAGGCGGAAAAGGAGCATTTGGCTGCGCCGCTGCTGGGACGGCTGAAGTTCCGCGAGGAAAAGCTGACGGCTGTTGTTGCAGGACTCCGCGCACTTGCGGAGCTGCCCGACCCGATTGGCAAGACGACCATGTGCCACGAAATCACGCAGGGGCTGAAAATGTACCGCGTGACGTGCCCTATCGGCGTCATCGGCGTGATATTCGAGAGCCGCCCGGATGCGCTGGTGCAGATTGCATCACTCGCGCTCAAGAGCGGCAATGCTGTGCTGCTCAAGGGCGGACGCGAGGCGGCGGAAACGAACGCCGCGCTGTGCGATGCGCTTCGGGATGCGGCGGCGGAGGCGGGTCTTCCGGCTGATTTCGCGCAGCTGCTGCATTCGCGCGAGGACGTTGCGGCGATGCTCAAGGAGGATACGCTGATTGACCTGATTATTCCGCGCGGCAGCAAGGAGTTTGTCCGCTATATCATGGACAACAGCCGCATTCCTGTGCTGGGTCATTCGGACGGCATCTGCCATGTGTATGTTGACCGCGATGCTGATTTGGACATGGCGGTGAACATTGCCGTCGACAGCAAGGCGCAGAATGTTGCGGTCTGCAACGCATGCGAAACGCTGCTCGTTCATCGGGACATTGCGGCGGATTATCTGCCGAAGCTGCTGCCTGCCATGCAGGAAAAGCATGTTCGGCTGCTGGGCGATGACGCGGTTCGTGCCATTATCCCGGTCGAGCCGGCAACCGAGGCGGACTGGCGCACGGAATATCTGGACTATACGCTGTCGATTCGTGTGGTTGACTCGCTGGAGGAAGCGATTGACCATATCAACCGCTACGGCAGCCATCATACGGATTGCATCGTGACGAATGACGACCATGCCGCAGGGCGTTTCATGGCGCTGGTGGATTCCGCCGGCGTGTATCACAACGTCTCAACGCGCTTTGCGGATGGCTTTGTGTACGGCTTCGGTGCGGAGGTCGGCATCGCGACGGGAAAGCTGCATGCACGCGGTCCGATGGGTCTGGATGGTCTGACGACCTACAAATACAAGCTGCTCGGCGATGGTCAGCTGATGGCGGAAATGAAGTCCGGTCAGCGGAGCTATACACACAAAGTGCTCGATGAGGATTGTCCGCTATGACGCAGGGAGTTGCACTGTTTGATTTTGACGACACGATTGCGAGCGGCGATTCCATCCTGCCGTTCCTGAAATACTGCATTAAAAAGGGTGTTGCGCCGAAAAGGCAGATGCTCAAGGCGGCAGCGGCTTTCATCTGCTGGAAACTGCGTCCGGCAAAGATTTCGCAGGCAAAGTCGTGGACGCTCTCGTTCCTGAAGGGAAGAACGGTCGATGAAATGGCGGATCTGTCGCGTGCTTTTTTTCGCGAGGAGTATCTTGCGCACATTTACGAGGACGCGCGAAACGAGCTGTGGGCGCTGCACTCGCAGGGCATGAAGATTGTCATCGTCAGCGCGTCGCCGGATGTGTACATGCAGGTGCTGCCGGAGTTTATTCCGGTTGATGCGGTGCTGGCAACCTGCTGCGAAACCGACGGCAACGGGAGATATACCGGTAAGGTCGGCGTGAACTGCAAGGGTGCGGAGAAAGTGCGCCGGATTGAAAAGTACCTCAAGGCAAGCGGCTTCGTGCTGGACATGAAATGCTCCGCCGCCTATGGGGATTCACCGTCTGATGCGGACATGATGTCGCTGGTCAATCGCGCCGTGCTCGTCAATCCGAAAAAGAAGCTGCTGCAACGCAGACCGGACGGCATCGTCGTCCGCTGGCAATAATAGAAAGAGGAAACAAAAAGCAATGATGCGCTTACAGAAATATCTTGCGCTTTCCGGCGTTGCGTCAAGGCGCAATTCCGAGAAGCTGATTGCAGAAGGTCACGTCGCGGTGAACGGCCGCGTGATGACGGAAATGGGCGTTCAGGTCGATGAGACGCTGGATGTCGTGACGGTGGACGGAAATGTCTGCCGGATTCAGGAGGAAAAACACTATCTGGCGTACAACAAGCCCATCGGTGAAGTGACAACCGTGTCCGACCCCGAGGGGCGCGCGACCGTTATGGACAAGTTCCGCGACTATCCGGTGCGGCTGTATCCTATCGGGCGGCTGGACTACGACAGCGAGGGACTTCTCCTGCTGACGAATGACGGCGACCTGATGAATAATCTTCTGCATCCCAGCCATGAGGTGGACAAGGAGTACCTCGTCAAGGTGTCCAATCACGTCAGCGAGGATACGATTCGCCGTCTGCGCGCCGGTGTCCGGCTGGATGACGGCCGCCTGACATCGCCTGCGGATGTTCATCTTGTCCGCTATGAGACGTTTGACTCCGTGCTGCTTGTTACCATCCATGAGGGACGCAATCGGCAGGTTCGCCGCATGTTTACGGCGGTCGGGCATGATGTGGTCGCCCTGAAACGCGTTGGCTTTGCCGGCATCAAGCTGCATGATCTGCCGCGCGGACAGTGGCGTCGCCTGACGGATGTGGAAGTCAAGCGCCTGAAGGAGCTGTGAGCCATGCGCTATGAGCTTCGGAGCGCCCGATGGATTGCGGCGGACGTGCTCAGCCGTGTCATCTGCGAGGGCGATACGGTGGTTGACGCAACGCTCGGCAACGGACACGACACGCTGATGCTGTGTGAGCTTGTCGGCGAAAACGGGCATGTCATCGGCTTCGATATTCAGCCGGATGCCGTTGCAAGCACACGTGCGCGCCTTGCGGAGGCGGGTATGCTCGGGCGGTGCGAGCTGTATACGGAAGGGCACGAGCATATGGCGGAGCGCGTGAAGGAGCCTGTCCGTGCGGTCGCCTTCAATCTTGGCTGGCTGCCCGGCGGCGACAAAAGCGTCACAACCCATTGGGAAACAACGCGCACGGCGGTTTCAGCGGCGCTTACGCTTCTTGAAAAGGGCGGCGTGTGCACCATCTGTGCCTATCCCGGGCATGAGGCGGGCAGCGAGGAACGCACGGCGCTGACGGCGTACCTGTCCGCGCTGCGTCCGCAGGAGTTCAATGTCCTGCATCACCGCTTCCTGAATGCAGGCGCAGGGGCGCCGGAATGCTTCGTCATCCAGAAACAGTGAGGCTTCTTCATATTGGCTTCATATCTGCGTGATAACATCTCGCATATGCGGATGCATACCCTTTGTCGGAAGGAAGGAAAAGACTGTGAAGACGCCCCTGACGCGTGAACGGCTGAAAAATCATTTTGCTTATTCCTGGTGGAAATATGCACTGCTTGTCGTGGTGGCTGTTTTTGGATTGGGCTTGATGTTCACAACGACACGCCCGCAGACGGCTGAGAGCGAAAAGGTCGTTGTCGGCATATACGGTACGGGCGACCAGGATGCTGTCGATACCTATCTGGAGGAGGTTCGTCAGGTGCTTCTGCCGGACATGGAGGAAGTATCCGCCATGTACATTACGCCTGACGAAACCTATGGCAATGCCGTGCTGACCGTGCGCATGGCGGCGCAGGAGTGCGACATTTACATCCTGCCGAAGGACTCGTTCCAGTTGTATGCTCAGCAGGGCACGTTTGCTGCGCTGGAGGAGGAAATGCCGGAGCTTGTCAGTATGCTGGAGGAGAAGGGCATCAGCCTGAGCCGCGGCTGGCGCACCGACAACGATACGGGCGAAAAGCATCTTTACGGCATCCCGTGCGCTGATTTGCCGTATCTGGACACATTCGTGTACCCGAATGCGGATTCGTTCTATGTGTGCATGTGCCTCAATACCGGCAATGACGAGAACGTCCGTATATTCCTTGCGCACTTCATCGAGGATATGCTCAGCGAGGCGCCTGCAACGCCGACTGACCTGACGGAATGACATTTCAAACGTTTACCTACACGCTTTTTTCGCAATTTTCAAGAGTTTTGCTTGCCAATATCGGTTTGGAGTGGTATCATATATATGATACTGCTCCTTTTTTACGGGGGTAGGGATAATTAAGGAGGAAATAATTGTGAATATGCGTATCTTCCGCTCGGCGCTGTCGCTCATGCTTTGCGTTGCGATGCTGCTGGGTCTTGCGCAGATTGCCGTGGCTGAAGCGGTCGAATCACCGGTGGCTGAAGCGACCGTGGCGGCCGGCATGTCAGTCGGCGATGTCATCAACGGCTTCGAGGTGACGGAGACGGGCGAATTTGCCATGATCAACGCCGACACTGTGCTCCTTGAGCATCAGAAGACGGGCGCTAAGGTGCTGTTCCTGCTCAATGAGGACACCAACCGCTCCTTCGACATTACGTTCAAGACGCCGCTGTTTAATGACAAGGGCATCCCGCATGTCTTTGAGCATTCCACGCTGAACGGCTCGGAAAAATATCCGTCCTCGAGCCTGTTCTTCAACCTGTCCTATCAGACGTACAACACGTACATGAACGCCGCGACCTACGAAATGATGACGACCTATCCGGTCGCGTCTCTGTCCGAAGCGCAGCTGCTCAAGTATGCTGACTTCTATCTGGACAGCTGCTTCAACCCCATGCTGATGACCGATGAGTCCATCTTCGAGAGCGAAGCATGGCGTTATTCTCTTAACAGCGCAGAGGATGACCTGACCATTGCCGGTACGGTCTATTCCGAGATGCAGGGCGCTGCATCGCTGTCCTCCTCTGCATACCGCAACGCCATGAAGGCAGCCTTCCCGGGCAGCCACAACGGCTACAACCAGGGCGGCGAGCCCAGCGAAATCCCGAGCATGACGTGGGAAGAGGTCAAGGAGTATCACGAGACGTACTATCATCCGTCTAACAGCCTGACCGTCATCTACGGCGCCATCGAGGATCCGGCTTCCTTCCTGTCTCTGCTGGACACCGTGTTCTCCGTGTACGATGCGAAGGAATTCGACCTGACTGCGCCGGACTACACGCCTGTGACCGAGCCGACCGACGTTGTCTGCCAGTACCCCGTCTATGAGGGCACCGACACCGAGAACGCCGCCGAAACGTATATCACCTTCATCTGCGAGAACGCAACGGATGAGGAGAAGGACGTGCTCGATCTGCTGACGAGTCTGCTGGCTGACAGCTCCTCGCCGCTGATCAACAACCTGATCGAAAAGCTCCCGAACGTCAGCATCGGCGCCTACACCGTCGGCAATGCGCCGGAATATGCCGTGACCTTCAATGCGACCGGCATGAATGAGGGCGATGTCGAGACGCTCAAGAGCGTGCTCTATGACTCCATCCTTGAATTTGCCGAGAATGGCGTTTCTCAGGATGTGCTGGACAGCATCGCTGCGTCCCTGAAGATGGAAATCGCGCTGATGGGCGAGGAATCCTCCAACGGCGTCAACATGTCCTCTAACATCGCCTATTACTGGGCTTCCACCGATGACGTGAACAGCTATGCGAAGTACATCGACAACCTCGACAACTTCGCCAAGTACCAGGATGAAGGCAAGTACAGCGAGGTCATCGCAAAGTACCTGACGAAGGACAATGCGCGCGTCATCACCGTGACGACCGTGCCCGCACCCGGCATGAAGGAGCAGGAAGAGGCTGCGCTGGCTGCAGAGCTGGCGGAGAAGAAGGCTGCCATGACCGAGGACGAGGTCAATGCGATTGTCGAAAAGACAGCAGCGCTTGCCGCCGGCAACACGGACGATGCGTCCGAGTATGTTGCACAGCTGCAGGCTGTGACCGTTGATAGCCTGCCTGAGGAGATTCGCACCTACGACTACCGTGACCTGACCGATTCCAACGGCATCCGCCACATCGATGTTGTTGCGGACGTAGACGGCATTGGCAGGACGTATATGCTGCTGGATGCTTCTGCCGTTCCGCAGGAGGATCTGTTCTGGTTCAACCTGTATGCCAACCTCGTCGGTTCCGTGAACACGACGGAGCATGACTGGGTGACGCTTTCTTCCCTCGAGAGCCGTTATCTCTACGGCGCGACCGTTAAGGCGGCTGTGCTGAACGCGGACAATGAGCTTGGCTACAATCTCTACCTCCGTGCAAGCTGGACCGCGCTGGACGAAGACATGGCGACCAGCTATGATCTGCTTTACGAAATCCTCTTCGAGAACGATTATACGGATGCGGCATTGATGTCCTCGCTGCTTGCTTCCCTGAAGCAGTCGCTCAAGGACAGCTACGATTCGAGCATCTACATGGTGCAGCTCTATCGCGCCATGTCTCAGGGCGATCCGTCCTATAACCTCTACACCTACATCACGGGCGTTGATTACTATCACTTCCTCGACGAAGCGCAGGCGCTGCTCGAAAGCGATCCTGCGGCGTTCGCTGAGAAGCTGAACCACATCCAGACGCTCCTGTGCAACAGCGCGAACTCCATCTATGGCGTTGCCGGCAATGCGGACTCCATCGCAGCTCACCGCGCCGCGTCCGATACCTTTGTCGCCAAGCTGCCCAAAACGGATATCGTTTACGAAGACTACGATATTCCGGTTCCGGCGAAGTCCGAGGGCATTGTCATCAACAGCTCCGTCAACTACAACCTCGTGTACGCCACGTACAAGGAAATGAACATGGAAGGCTATAACGGCAAGCTGGATGCGCTCTGCGCACTGGTTTCCGACGGCCTGCTCTATCCGCTCCTGCGCGACCAGTACGGTGCATACGCCGTCTTCCACGGTGCGGACGATTCCGGCATGTACATCATTTCCTACCGTGACCCGAACGTGACGGAAACCTTCACAGTCTATGCTGCGATTCCGCAGCTCCTGACGCAGCTCCAGATGATGCTGGATCAGGATACGCTGGATGGCTACATCCTGTCCTGCTACAGCTATTATGCACAGTCCTCCGGCGAGCTGACCGGTGCGACTTCTGTCATCTCTGACGTCATCAATAGCGACGATCCTTTCGTACGCCTGCAGTGGATGCATGAGCTCAAGCAGATGACGGTTGAGGACATCTCCACCTTCGCCGATATGTATCAGGCACTGCTGGACAACGGCTGCATGAGCACCGCCGCCAGCCAGAGCACGCTTGACAGCATGCCCGAAGGCACCTATGAAGCCATCATTAAGCCCTGACATCGCTGAAAAGCACCAATAAAAGCAGCCTGTATCCTCTGAAAAGGGGATACAGGCTGTGCTTATGCGGGTGATTGGCGAAAATCAGCGCGGCAGAAAGGTCATGAATTCGCACTCAAGGCGACCGTTGTAGAGGCGGCGCTTCTTATCCGCGCGATGCCCGAAGGAACGCTCGAATGTCGGGTCGGAGGTAATGGCGCACAGGCTCCAGCCGGGGTGACGGCGCATCATGCGTCCCATTTCACGGTAGATTCCTTCGCAGCTCTTGCGATCCTCGAGCCGTTCGCCGTAGGGCGGATTGCAGAGGAAAACGCCGGGCTCGCCGTCGAGCTTGAGCTTTTCTAACGGCTGGCAGGACAGCTCGATTTTGCCTTCCAGATCAGCCTGACGGACATGGCGCTGTGCCAGCTCGATGGCGGCAGGATCCTTGTCCGAGCCGGCAATGCCGAAGACGTGGTCGGGCAGCACGTCGCTGACGCATGTTTCGCGGATGGCGCGGCATTCCTCAGCCGGAAACACGTTGAAGTGCTCCATGGCGAAATGGCGCGTCAGCCCGGGCGCCCGGTGCGCCTGACGGAACGCCGCCTCGATGAGCAGCGTGCCCGTGCCGCAGCAGGGATCATACAGGCGCATACCTGGCCGCCACGGCGAAAGCTCGACCAGTGAGGCGGCAAGCGTTTCACGCAGGGGCGCTTCGCCGTTCCATGTGCGGTAGCCGCGGCGATTCAGCGCCTCGCCGGATGTGTCAAGCGTGATGCGGACGTGGTTGGTATGGATGGCGGTGTCAATCGGGTAAATCGCGCCGGTTTCAGGGAAAACAGCGCGTCCGGTGGCGGACTTCAGCCGTTCGATGATGGCTTTTTTCGTGATGGCCTGGCAGTCTCGAACGCTCATCAGCTGACTGCGGACACATTTGCCGGACACGTTGATTTTTGCGTCGGTGGGCATGAAACGCTCCCATGCAATGCCTTTGACAAGCTGGAAAAGCGCCTCGAAGGTTGTGCATTCGCCTTCAGCAAGGATAATCAGCACGCGGTCGGCGCTCCGCAGGCGCAAATTGCACAGAAATGCATCGGTCAGTGTGCCGCGAAAACGGGCGCCGCCAAGCTCTGCGCGGACATCCTTCATCTTCAGGCGCTTCAGCTCCGCGCCGACAATTCCTTCCAGTCCAAATGCGGCGGTAGCAAACAGGGTCAGTTCCTCATTCATGGTGGACATACTCCTCTATCGTGAAATTACGCGGTAACGCAGCAGCGGATCGCCGGGCAGACCGGCGCCGAGCGCCCAGAGCTGCCATGCACGTTCTTCAACCTGAAACCACGCATCGTGTCGGTTGCAGGCTGACGGGGCGAGCAGCGGAATCCGTCCACGCGAAAGCTCCGACAGCAGTCCGGCGCAATCTCTGCGGTAACCCAGCAAAACGGCAGCAGGCGGCAAGGGATATTCCGCGAGCAAATCAGCCGTGATGCCCAGCAGCGCATATGTTGCCAATCGGGACAGCCGTGCGTACGGGTAACGGCGCGTCTTGGCGGCCTGAAGCAGCGCTTCGCGGGTGACGGCAGCGCTTGCGGCACGGCGCAGGCGGTTCTCAATGCCCTCGCTGAGATCGGGCAGATGCGCAAAATCCTCGTCGGACATCGTTCGCAGGCGTGACAGCAGCACGAGGTCGAGCGCTTCCGGACGGTGCAGGTGCTGCACGGCGGCCTGATTCATCAGCAGGTCGGCGGCGCTTTCCGGCATGGCAGACTGTGCAGGTTGCCAATCTCCGCGCAATACGGCGGAGCGGATGGCGGCAGCAGAAGAGAGTGCGCCGGAGATTGCGGAAGCATGATAGTCGTTCTCTCGAAGGATGGGGACGGCGGTCATTGCGGAATGCAGCTGCATCATTGCGCGCAGGTAACAGACGGCAAGCGTGTTGTTCGGCGAGGCAAGCATCGTGGCGGCTTCGGGGGAAACGGCGGATACGGCGGCGGAAAGCGCGGCAGGATAGGGGAGTCCGCGGGCAAGCTGAGCATGCAGCGAGGTGGCAGCCGCATCGGTTTCCAGCAGGCTTGCCGCGGCGGACAATGCGGACAAATCAGCCGTTTCAGCGCCGAAGGAGATGCAGTCGCAGCCCAGCGCGTTCAGCAGCGATACGCCGCCGAGCGCAAAGTGCTCCGCATTGCGGACAGACCACATTGCAGGCAGCAGAATGACGGCATCCGCGCCGTTTTCCAGCGCCATTTCCGTGCGGATGGCAGGGGACAAAATCGCCGCATCGCCGCGCTGCACAAAGCAGCCTGACATGACGGCAACGACGCAGTCCGCACTCGTTTGCCGCCGCGCTTCATCCAGCTGATGGGCATGTCCAGAATGGAACGGATTGTATTCGGCAATGACCCCGACGATGCGCATACGCCCGCCTCCTTCCGCAAAATCTGGGCAGAACAACGCATTCATTATAGCAGAATCGGCGAAAACGTCAATGAAAAATCGCTGAAACCGTTTACAGAACAGCGGAAAGATGGTATAATGAGGCAGGGCAACCTGTACAAATCAGAAAGAAGGAAATCACAATATGAAGCAGTTCATCGTGGAAACCTCCGCACGTCACGTGCACGTCACTCAGCAGGATCTGGAAACCCTTTTCGGTAAGGGCTATGAGCTGACCGTCAAGAAGATGCTCTCTCAGCCCGGCCAGTATGCCAGCGCAGAGCGTGTTGACGTTGTCGGCCCGAAGAAGACGCTCACCGGCGTGAGCATCCTCGGTCCTGTTCGCAGCGCAACGCAGGTTGAGCTGTCCCTGACGGACGCTCGTTCCATCGGCGTGATGGCTCCTGTCCGCGAGTCCGGCGACATCGAGGGCTCCGGCGCATGCAAGCTCGTTGGTCCTGCCGGTGAGGTTGAAGTGGCTCAGGGCGTGATCGCTGCGAAGCGTCACATCCACATGACGTCTGCGGATGCAGAAGAATACGGCGTGAAGGACAAGGACATTGTCTCCGTGAAGGTGGATACGGACGGCCGCTCCCTCGTGTTCGGCGATGTCGTCGTTCGCGTGAGCGACAAGTATGCGCTTGCGATGCACGTCGACACGGACGAGTCCAATGCTGCCGGCTGCGGTCGTGCACAGATGGGCGAAATCGTCAAGTAAATACAATGCATGCAGGGTTTCCTGACGCTGAAACGTGTGGCTACAGAAATGTAACTGAATTGACGATGAAGAGGAGGAAGCCCTGCATGAAAAAACGGCTGATTTCCCTGCTGCTCGCATGGCTGCTGCTCTGCCTGACCTGCGCTCTTGCAGAGGAGCAGACATCCGCCAGCCCGTACTTTGAGCTGTACCCGATTGCACTTGGCGATAACGCTGTCTTCGAGGTTCCGAATACATGGGCGTACCAGCGAATCGAGGAGGATGGTCTGCCGCCGATGGTCTATCTCATCAGCGGAGAGGAACAGCTGGTGATGGTCGCAAAGCTGCCTGCCGATTGGGAGGACACCGAAGAGAGCGAGGCAATGGGACTGCCTTCCTTCAGCCTTGAGGGAACGGCCGTCATGGTCGGGCTGACTACATCGCAAAGCACACGACTGCAGGAAATGACGATCAACGACATGCCGGCAGTGCTGGTGAACATGGCTGGACAGGGCTTCGACATCCTCTGGATTGGGGATTCGGGCGACCTGTATTTCTTTATGTTTGAAAACAGCGATGCGGATTTTGTCGAGGATGTCATCACAGTCGCAAAGTCGCTGCGCGTATTCCATCTGAAGGATGAGCAGATCAATCCCGCGTCGGATTTCACGTACACGGTGGAAAACGGCGAGGTCACCATCACCGGGTATATCGGCGAGAGCGAGCATGTGCTTATTCCGAACACCATCGAGGACATGCCGGTCACGGCGCTGGCGGCAAGCGCCTTCTACGAGAAGCGCGTCACGACGGTCGTTGTGCCGGACAGCGTCAGGCAGGTTGGCGCGGCGTGCTTCTCCGGCGATAATTACCTGGTCAGCCTGACGCTGCCGGAAAATCTCGAGGTGCTGGCGGAAGGCTGCATCGAAAGCTGCTTTCGCCTGATGGACTTCGAGCTGCCGCAGGGACTGAAAACAATCGAACAGGCGACGCTGTGCTTTAACCTTTACCTGACGAACCTGACGCTTCCTGCCGGTCTGACGGACATTGCACAGAGCAACTTCATCGGGCTGTTCAGCTTGGAGAATTTTGCTGTTGCGGAAGGGAACAGCTCGTTCACCTACGACAGCACAAACGGGCTGCTGATGACGGCTGACGGCACACGCGTGCTGCACTGCTTCTCGGCGCTTGCACCACAGAGCGTGCTCATCCTGCCGGACGGCGTGAAGACGATTGACCCGTTCGCGTTCCACTACGACTACGAGGCGGAGAAAATCGTCCTGCCTGAAGGTACGGAAACGATCGGCGCAATGGCGTTTGGCATGTGCCCGTACCTGACTGAAATTGTCATCCCGGCAAGCGTGACGTCGCTTGGCGTACTGGACGGGTTGGACGGAACGGCCGGCATCGCTTCGCTTACGACGAACGTCATCGTGACGCCCGAAGGCAGCACCGCATGGAACTGGGCACTTGATTTCGGTATGACGGTCAAGACACAGGAAGAATAACAAACAGAATCTGGTTGATTGAAAATAAAGGAGTGTAATCCCCTATGAAAATTCTGATTGTCAACGCCGGCTCTTCCTCCCTGAAGTACCAGCTGGTCGACATGGACACGGAAACGCTGATCGTCAAGGGTCAGGTCGAGCGCATCAACATCGAGGGCTCGCACCTGAACCAGAAGACCCCCGATCAGTCGAAGGTCATGGACATTTATGAGCCTGTTCCCGATCACGTTGTGGCGACGAAGCTGATGCTCCGCGCGCTGCTCGATCCGGAGAAGGGCGTGCTCAAGTCCGTTGATGAGATCGGCGCAGTCGGTCACCGCGTGCTGCACGGCGGCGAGGAATTCACCGCGAGCTGCATCATCACGCCCGAAGTCAAGGCCTGCATCCGCAAGTTCATCCCGCTCGGACCGCTGCACAATCCGGCGAACCTGATGGGCATCGAGGCCTGCGAAGAGGTTATGCCGAATACGCCCCAGGTGGCTGTGTTCGACACCGCGTTCCATCAGACCATGCCGCCGAAGGCATTCATGTACGGCGTGCCCTATCACTATTATAAGGATATGGGCGTTCGTCGCTACGGCTTCCACGGTACGTCTCACCGCTATGTCAGCAAGCGCGTCTGCGAATTTCTCGGCGTCAGCCCGATCGGCAAGCGCGTGATCGTCTGCCATCTGGGCAACGGCTCCTCCATGTCCGCGGTTGTCGACGGCAAGTGCGTTGACACCTCGATGGGCTTGACGCCGCTTGAGGGCGTGCTGATGGGCACGCGCTGCGGCTCCTGCGATCCGGCAGTTGTGCAGTTCATCGCCAACAACGACCATAAGACGGTCGATGAGGTGCTGACGATGATGAACAAGGAGTCCGGTCTGATGGGCATCTCCGGGCTGTCCTCCGACATGCGCGATATCGACAAGGCGGCAGACGAGGGCAACGAGCGTGCTTCGCTGGCTCGCGACATGCTGCTCTACGGCATCAAGAAGTACATCGGCTCCTATGCGGCGGCGATGGGCGGCGTGGATATCATCGCGTTCACTGCCGGTATCGGCGAGAACGGTCCCGAACTGCGCGAAGCAGTGATGAAGGACATGGAGTGGATGGGCGCGAAGCTCGACGCCGAGAAGAACAAGGTTCGCGGCAAGGAAGCCGTCATCTCCACGGACGATTCAAAGGTGACCATCTGCGTCATCCCGACGAACGAGGAAATCATGATCGCACGCGACACCAAGGAACTCGTTGAGGGCATGAACAAGTAATTCACGTGACATTTTTCGAGGCAGAATGAAGTTTTGCTCAAAAAAAGTGTTGACAAAGCGTGAAGAAAAATCTATAATAGGAAATGGTCTAATTTGAGGTGATGAGTGCATGATGTTGGATGTTCTCCAAGCCCTGCGTGATCCGGGAACGGCTTACGCATTCTCTGCGGAGCAGACCATGGCTGCGCAGGATATCAGCGGCGAAGAGGTCACGTTCGAACCGGTTCATCTGGAAGGGCGGCTGACCGCGAATGAGGACGGAAGCGTCATGGTCGAGGGCTCTCTGAGCACCACGGCACATGCTCATTGCGCCAAATGCCTGTCTCCTGCGGCTTGTACGGTCACCGGTTCATTTCAGGAAACCTTCCTTCATGGGGGCGATCCTGAGGATGATGAGATTTTCACCTATGAAGGCGCTAAGCTGGATTTGGAAAAGCTCACGCTGACGCACGTCCTGCTGAATCTGCCGATGCGCTTCCTCTGCAAGGAGGATTGCCGCGGCGCTGAACAGTATCTGGAGACCGCAAAACAACAGAAGCATTGCCCGGACGATGCAAATATTCAGCGTCCTTTTGCGGCATTGCAGCAGTTGCTGGCTGAAAAGTCCGACAACAAAGAATAATTCGGTCAGCAATTTGGCTGCCAATTGATGAGGAGGTGTGATCATGGCTCTTCCGAAGGGAAAAATCTCTAAGGCTCGCAAGCACAGTCGTCGTGCCAACTGGAAGCTCACCCTGCCGGGTATTGTTGAGTGCCCCCAGTGCCATCAGATGAAGCTGGCTCACCGCGTGTGCAAGCAGTGCGGCTACTACAAGGGCGTTCAGGTCGTTGCAGTCAACGAGGAAAAGAATGCTTAAGGCACCCGCCGCGTAAAGCGGTTCAGCCTTGAGGTATCATATGAATATGCTCGCAACGTGATGAGGAGTACCCCGCAATGCGTGCTTAGAGAGGACGGTTCACTGGCTGAAAGACCGCCTGCATGGCACTCGGGGGAAGGTCGCTTCACAGAGCGTCCGGCAAGGGGCGCACCGCGTGTGTGCGTAAGTAATCGGATGCGGATTGCACCCGTGATCGTGCAGTTGAGGCAGCATTGCGCTGCGAAGCAAGGTGGTACCACGGAAACAGCTCCGTCCTTCGGGATGGGGCTGTTTTCTGTATCTTTGGACGCAATCAGAAGGGGAACAATATGGATTACGTGCAGCAGGTTTTGCAGCGCCTGCTTCAGCCGGGGACGCTGCTCCTCGTGATTGGGATGGTCGTTGTGTACACGTCAAAATTCACGTCCGGCAAGCTCTTTTCGGGCAGTGAAAGGGCAGATATCGTCATCAAAATCGTCGGATGCGTCATCGCACTTGTTGGGACGCTGATGATTTTCCTATAAGGAGGAATGAGTACGATGGAAATGGAGAAGACATTTAATCCGCAGGCGGTCGAAAAGGAAATCTACCGTCAGTGGGAGGAATCCGGCGCGTTCAAGGCGCACATCGAAGAAGGCAAGAAGCCGTTCACGATTGTCATGCCGCCGCCTAACATCACCGGTCAGCTGCATATGGGTCATGCGCTCGACTGCACGCTGCAGGATTTGGCTATCCGCTATCACCGCATGAAGGGTGACCCGACGCTGTGGCTGCCCGGCACCGACCATGCCGCCATTGCGACCGAGGTCAAAATTGTCGATGCGATGCGCAAGGAAGGGCTGACGAAGGAAACGCTCGGCCGTCAGGGCTTCCTTGACCGCGCATGGAAGTGGAAGGAAGAATACGGCGGACGCATCGTCATGCAGCAGCGCTGCATGGGCATCAGCTGCGACTGGAGCCGTGAACGCTTCACGATGGATGCGGGCTGCTCGAAGGCGGTTCGCGAGACGTTTGTCCGCCTGTACGAAAAAGGGCTGATTTACCGCGGCAACCGTCTGGTGAACTGGTGCCCGTGCTGCAAGAGCGCCATATCGGACGCGGAGGTGGAGTATCAGGAGAAAGAAGGCAGCTTCTGGCACCTGCTCTATCCGGTGAAGGAGACCGGCGAGCTGCTGGAGCTGGCGACGACGCGTCCGGAAACCATGCTGGGCGATACGGCTGTGGCGATCAACGAGGCCGACCCGCGCTATGCGCATCTGCACGGCTGCCATGTGATGCTGCCGCTGATGAACCGCGAAATCCCGATTATCTGCGATGAGCATGCGGACATGGAAAAGGGAACCGGCGTCGTCAAGATTACGCCTGCCCATGACCCGAACGACAACGAGGTTGGTATGCGCCATGACCTGCCGGTCGTGCGCGTGTTCACCTATGACGGGCATATGACCGGCGCAGAGGACGCCGCGAAGGATGCCGACGGTCAGGCGGTTGACTGCGGCAAGTATGCCGGCATGACCACGATGGAGGCACGCAAGGCGATTGTGGCGGACATGACGGCGCTTGGGCTGCTCAAGAGCATCGAGCCGCTGACGCATGAGGTTGGCACGTGCTACCGCTGCCATACGGTGATTGAGCCGATGGTGTCGCGGCAGTGGTTTGTGAAGATGAAGCCGCTGGCGGAACCGGCGATTGCCTGCGTGAAGAATCATGAAACGCGCTTTGTACCGGAACGCTTTACGAAGCAGTACATGAACTGGATGGAAAACATCCGCGACTGGTGCATCAGCCGTCAGCTGTGGTGGGGGCACCGCATCCCCGTGTGGTACTGCGATGACTGCGGCGCGATGACCGTCAGCCGTGAAGACCCGACATGCTGCTGCAAGTGCGGCTCTGCCCACATCAAGCAGGATGAGGATGTGCTGGACACGTGGTTCTCGTCTGCGCTGTGGCCGTTCTCCACGCTCGGCTGGCCGGACAACACGGAGGATTTGAAGTACTTCTATCCGACCAACGTGCTCGTCACCGGCTACGACATCATCACCTTCTGGGTCAGCCGCATGATTACCATGGGCATGGAAATCATGAAGGAGCCGCCGTTCCAGACGGTGCTGATTCACGGTCTCGTGCGCGATGAGCTCGGTCGGAAGATGTCCAAGTCGCTGGGCAATGGCGTTGACCCGCTGGAGGTTGTTGACCAGTACGGCGCGGATGCGCTGCGTTTCTCGCTCGTCATGGGCGTGAGCGCCGGCAACGACACGCGCTATATCCCGGCTCGCGTTGAGGCTGCGCGCAATTTTGCCAACAAGATCTGGAACGCAAGCCGCTTTGTGCTCATGAATGTGACGGAGCATGTCGAGCTGGATGAGAAGCACCTGACGGCGGCGGATCAATGGATTCTGACGCGCTTTCAGGATGCTGTTCGCGCCATCTCCGGCAACATGGAGGAGGGCGAATTCGGTCTTGCAGCAGACCGCATCTACGACTTTGCATGGAGCGAGTTCTGCGACTGGTACATCGAGCTGGCGAAGAGCCGCCTGAACGGTGAGGATGAAACGGCGAAGAAGGCTGTGCAGGGTGTGCTGCTCTACGTGCTGGAGGGGCTGCTGAAGCTGCTGCATCCGTTCATGCCGTTCCTGACTGAACAGGTGTACAAGTATCTGCCGGGCAGCGAGGGCTTCCTGATGCTCAAGTCCTGGCCGGAAGTGAAGGCGGCGCTTGATTTCCCCGAAGAGGCAAAGCAGATGGAAGGCATCATGGAAATCATCCGTACCATCCGCAACCTCCGCGCAGAAATGAACGTGGCGGCAGGCAAGCGTACGCATCTGATGCTGCTGCCGAACGACGGGTGGCAGGATACGCTGTCCGGCGCAGGCGCGTACTTCCAGCGTCTGGCAGGCGCGAGTGCGATGTCGCTGCTGGAGAGCAGTGCCGATGTGCACGAAAAGACGGTGTCCGCTGTGACGAAGGCGTGTACGCTGTATATTCCGCTTGGCGATCTGGTGGACTTCGAGAAGGAAATCGCCCGCCTGACGAAGGAACTGGAAAACGTGCAGCGCGAAATCAGCCGTGCGGAAGGCAAGCTGAACAACGCGGGCTTTGTTGCGAAGGCACCTGCCGCGCTGGTCGAGCAGGAGAAGAGCAAGCTCGCCATGAATCAGCAGAAGGCGGAGCAGGTTGCCAAGCGCATTGAAGAGCTCAAGGCGGATATGGCACAGTAATCAGGAGAAAACACCCGCAGGTGTCGTTTTCGGTACCTGCGGGTGTATCTCAATTTCATCCAAAGAAGGAATAGACTGCATGTTAAGCGGTGCGCAGGTTGTAGAGGCGATTCACGGCAGCTATGCAACGGGCAGCAAAAACGGCTTTCAGAATGTGCTCGGGCTGCTGAACGAAATGCATGTTTCAATGACGGTTCCTGTGATTCATGTTGCGGGAACGAACGGAAAGGGCAGCACATGCGCCATGCTGGAGAGCATTCTCCGCCATGCCGGTTACCGGACAGGGCTGTATACGTCGCCGTTTCTGCAGGCATACGAGGAGCGCATCCGCATTGACGGCTGCCCGATGAATGAGGAACAGCTTGTCCGCTACGGCAATCCGCTCGTTTCTGCGGCGGAAAAGCTGCGTGCATCCGGCAGCTTTGTCACGCCGTTTGAGATGGGCACGGCGCTGGCGCTCGCGGCATTTGAAGGCGAGCAGTGCGACATCGCGATTGTCGAGGTCGGCATGGGCGGCCGCAAAGACCCCACGAACATTGTCAGACCGATTGTCTGCGCGATTGCCGCCATCGGGCTTGACCACATGGCGTATCTGGGCGATACGCTCGAAAAGATTGCTGCGGAAAAAGCCGGCATCATCAAGGAAAACACGCCCGTTATCTGCCATCCGGCGGAAAGTGGTGTCCGGCAGGTGTTTGCGCAGGCAGCGCAGGAGAAGCATGCATCGCTGCATCAGCTCAGCCGCGACAGCATCCTGTCTGCCGCATGCGATGCGCACGGGTCGACCGTCAGCTACCGGCTGTCAAGGGAGTGGCTGAACATCCATCTTTCGCTGCCAGGGGAGCATCAGCTGGAAAACGCCATGAGCGCGCTGGCAGTGGTTGAGGAACTGGTGCGTCAGGGGTGGAACATTCCGGACGGGGCAGTCTATGAGGGGCTGTCATCGGTGCGATGGCCGGCTCGGCTGGAATGGTGCGGCAACATCCTGATTGACGGCGCACATAATCCGCAGGGAGTACATGCGCTTCGGCAGTTCACGGAGAAATATCTGCCGGACAGGCGTAAAATCCTGCTGACAGGCGTGCTGGCGGATAAGCTGCAGGAGGACATGCTGCGCGACTTCTGCGCAATCAGCCGCGAGATTGTGACGGTTACGCCGGATAATCCGCGCGCGCTCGATGCCGAGGAATACGCGTCGGCGTTCCGGCAGCACGGCGCGTCCGCGCAGGCAGCATCATCGCTTGCGGAAGGCATAGAAGCAGCGAAGAAGCTCTCTGGCGAAGAAGCGGTCATTGTGGCGGCAGGGTCGCTGTATTTTGCAGGCAGCCTGAGAACAGCGCTCGGGCTCCCCTGGCGTGAATAAGAAGGAGGACACCATGGAGTTTGTCCACGAACCTGTTCTGCTGCAGGAAGTGCTGGAATGGATGGCAGTGAATCCGGACGGCGTTTACTGCGATGGGACGCTCGGCGGCGGCGGACATAGCGGCGCAATATTGAAAGCATCTGGGGGCACGGCGACGCTCTACGGGCTTGACCGCGATATGACAGCGATTCAGGCGGCGACAGAGCGGCTTCAATCGTTCCGGAATTTTCATGCCATCTACGGCAATTTCCATGACGGAAAAAAGCTGCTGGCGGAAGCAGGCGCACCGAACGGTCTGGATGGCGTCCTGCTCGATCTCGGCGTATCCTCGCCGCAGCTTGACCGCGGCGAACGCGGATTTTCCTATCATGAGGATGCGCCGCTGGACATGCGCATGGATGTCAGCGGCGGCATGACGGCTGCGGAGTTGCTCAATACTGCGGACGAGCAGGAGCTTTGCCGCATCATCCGCGATTACGGCGAGGAAAAATGGGCGGCGCGCATTGCTGCGATGATCTGCGAGCACCGGAAAATCAAGCCGATGGAGACGACGTTTGACCTCGTGCATGCGGTTGATGCGGCGATTCCGAAGGCTGTCCGGCGCAAGGATGAAGGTCATCCTGCACGGCGGACGTTTCAGGCGATCCGCATTGCGGTCAATGATGAGCTTGATCCGCTTGATCAGGCCGTGTGCGATTTTGTTGACTGCCTGAAGCCCGGCGGAAGGATGCTCGTTATCACGTTCCATTCGCTCGAGGACAGGATTGTCAAGCGCTGCTTCCAGCGGCTGCAAAATCCGTGCACATGCCCGCCGAAAGCGCCGATTTGCACGTGCGGCAAGAAGCCGGTTGTCCGAATCCTTGCGCACGGCGCGGTCGCCCCGTCCAGGGAGGAGATTGAGCGGAATCCCCGTGCGCGATCTGCCAAGCTCCGCGTGGCGGAAAAGCTGGAGGTGAGGTAAATGCCGACGCTGTATGTCGTGGGCACGCCCATCGGCAATCTGAGCGACATGACGCCTCGCGCCATCGATACGCTGCGCAAGGTTGCGCTGATTGCTGCGGAGGACACGCGCGTCACAAAAAAGCTGCTGACTGTTTTTGACATCGATACGCCGTTGACGTCCTGCCATCAACACAATGAGGACACGAAGGGCGTACAGCTGGCGGACAGGATGCTTGATGAGCAGATGGACGTGGCGCTGACGACGGATGCCGGCACGCCGTGCATTTCCGACCCGGGGTATGCGCTGGTGAAGGCGTGCGTAGAGCGGAACATCGAGGTGCTTGCCGTGCCCGGCTGCTGCGCGTCTGTCAGCGCGCTGTCCGTCAGCGGGTTCGATGCGCGTGAGTTTGCATTTTACGGCTTTCTGCCGCGCGAAAAGAAGGAACTGCGCGAAAAGCTGCTGAGCATGGCGAAGCAGGTCAAAATTGCAGCGGTGCATGAGTCACCGTTCCGCGTGATTGAGCTGGTGGAGGTCATCAGCGACACACTGCCGGGCTGCAGAATCAGCGCGTCATGCGACCTGACGAAGCTGCACGAAAAGACGATTCGCGGCGAAGCATCGGACGTGTTTGCGCAGCTTAAGAGCAATCCGAAGGCTGAAAAAGGCGAATACTGCCTGATTCTGGATTTCCATGAGGTGCGACTTCCGGAGGAAACACCGGTCAGCGCGGCGCAGTCGCTTGAGGCACGGCTGGTTGACGCGATGCTTGCGCAGAAGCTGTCGCTTCGGGATGCTCAGAATGAATTGATACTCAGCGGCGAGAAGAAAAACGCGGTCAAGGCGGCGGCACTTCGCCTGAAAAAGCTGTTTGCGGAGGATGAGGACGAATGAGGACGATCAATGCGCAGGCCATTACAGAGACCATCGCACGGCTGTGTGTCGAAGCAAACCGCAATCTGCCGGAGGATGTCACCCGTGCGCTTCATGCGGCGCTCGATGAGGAGCCGTTCACCCCTGCAAAGGATCTGCTGTCGCTGCTGACAAAGAATGAGCAGATTGCGCGGAGCACGCAGATGCCCATCTGTCAGGATACCGGCATGGCGGTCGTGTTTGCGGATGTCGGGCAGGATGTGCATATCGAGGGCGACTTCACGGCGGCAGTCAATGAGGGCGTCCGCCGCGGCTATACGGACGGATTGCTGCGCAAAAGCGTTGTCGGCGACCCGCTCCGCCGCGTCAACACGAAGGACAACACGCCGGCGGTGCAGCACGTGCGCCTTGTGCCGGGCGATACGCTGACGCTGACGGTTGCGCCGAAGGGCTTCGGCAGCGAGAACATGAGCCGACTTCAGATGCTGACACCGGCATCGGGCGTTGACGGCGTGCGGCAGTTCGTGCTGGATACGGTCAGGGCGGCTGGCGCGAATCCGTGTCCGCCGATGATTCTGGGCATTGGCATTGGCGGCGATTTCGAGCAGGTCGCGGAGAATGCAAAGCGTGCGCTGATGCTGCCGATCGGCAGGAAGAACGATGACCCGTATTATGCGGCGCTGGAGGATGAGCTGCTTGCGCGCATCAATGAAACGGGCATTGGTCCGCAGGGACTCGGCGGCAAGAAAACGTGCCTTGGGCTGCACATCATCGCCGCGCCGACGCATATTGCCGGATTGCCGGTTGCTGTCAATGTCAGCTGTCATGTGACGCGCCATGCGTCTGCCGTGCTGTAAGGAGGGACAGAATGCGCAAATTAACCACGCCATTGACCGAGGAGGATGTCAGATCGCTTCACGCGGGAGAGCACGTACTGCTGTCCGGCGTTGTGTACACCGCACGCGATGCGGCGCATCTGCGGATGATGGCGCTGCTCGCAGAGGGCAAGTCGCTGCCGGTTGAGCTGGACGGACAGGTCATCTACTACGCCGGTCCGACGCCGACACCTCCGGGCAAGCCGGTCGGCTCCATCGGTCCGACGACCTCTACGCGGATGGATTCATCAACGCCGACGCTGCTCAGGCACGGGCTGCGCGGCATGATCGGCAAGGGCAGCCGCTCACAAAGCGTCATGCAGGCCATGCAGGAATATCCGGCAGTCTACTTTGCCGCAGTCGGCGGTGCAGCGGCGCTTATGGCGGAATGCGTGACGTCGCTGGAGGTTGTCTGCTGGGATGATTTGGGACCGGAATCCGTCAAGCGGTTGACGCTCAACGAGCTTCCGCTTGTTGTCGCGGCGGATTGCTACGGACAGGATGCGTTCGTGCTGGGTCAGCAGGAATATCTTGCAGGATTGACGCAATAAAAAACAGGCTCATGCGAAGGGAAGACCCGACGTATGAGTCTGTTTGCTGTGGGCAATCAGCCGCGGAGCAGTTCCTCGACGACCTGCTGGGAATGCGCTGCTGCCAGCTTCGTGAAGGTCGGATAGTCCATGTTGCTCTGACCATCCGCCTGGTCGCTGATGGAACGGAGAATGCCGAACGGTACGCCGTTCATGTAGCATGCATGCGCAACAGCGCCGCCTTCCATCTCGACGGCCAGCGAATGGAAATGTTCGTGAATCGCCGCACGGCGCTCGCCGTTCTGGATGAACTGGTCGCCGGTCGCGATGATGCCCTCGTGCACGGTCAATCCGGCGCGCCTGGCTGCAACAACAAGCTGATTGCGCAGCGCCTCATCGCAGGGAAACGCAATCATGTTCACCTTGCTGACGAATCCGATCGGGTCGCCGATGGGGGAGGTATCCATGTCGTGCTGGACAGCTGCGGTTGCGATGACAAGGTCGCCGATGGAGATACCGTCTGCACCGGCACCCGCTACGCCGAGGTTCAAAATCCAGCGGGGCTTGAAAGCGGTGATCATCTTCTGGGCGCACACGGCGGCATTGACCTTGCCCGGACCGCACACGGCGACCACGGCGTCCTGCCCGAACAGCTTGCCGCTGGTGAACGTATCCATTCCGATTTGCGTTATCTGACGCGATTCCATTTTTTCTGCAAGTGCCTCGACTTCAACGGACATGGCACCGATTAAACCAACCATTGTGATTTCCTCCGTCATTTATTGGAACAGGACGATTATACATGGTTTTTCCGCTCCCGTCAATCGGCATGCTGATTTCGTATGTTTTTCCTGTAAAACATCTGATAACAGCACATTTGTGCTTGCCAAAGCCGTCTGGATTATGTATACTATTTCTCTGCCGGAATAATCCGGCATGAAACATGAGGCGCACTGCATCAATCGGATGCATCGTGTCTCACGAGGAGGAGCTATGCCCAGGAAAAAGACTAATTTGACCATGCCGGTGCTTCCGCTTCGGGGAAAAATGGCATTTCCGCGTATGGTCCTGCATTTTGATGTTGCACGGATCAAATCTGTTGCGGCGCTTCAGGAAGCAATGATGCAGAAGCAGCAAATCTTCCTGGTTGCGCAGCGCGATGAGGACGAGCAGGATCCGGATCGGGAGGATCTCTATCAATATGGCACCATCGCGACCATCAAACAGGTTATGAATATGCCGGGCGACAATCTGCGCGTGCTGGCAGAGGGCGAAATCCGCGGCGAACTGATGCGCCTGACACAGCGCGATCCGTTCCTGATGGGGCGTGTCCGTATGCTGAATGCGGATGAGCCGGAGGACACCATGGAATACGCGGCATTGCAAAGGACGGCGAAGGACGCCTTTGAGGAATACGCCAAGCTCAGCAAGCGCGTCACACCGGAAACGGTCGCGTCCATCCGCGATATTGAGGATGCCGGACAGGTTGCGGACCTGATTGCCGCGAATGTACTGACAAAACTTGAGGAACGTCAGGAAATTTTGGAAGAGATTGACGTTCGCAGTCGTCTGGAGAAGCTGTGCACGATTCTCAGCCGCGAAACGGAGCTTGCAGGCGTTGAACAGCAGGTACAGGCGCGCGTCAAGACGCAGATTGATAAGAATCAGAAGAATTATTACCTCCGTGAACAGATTAAGGCGATTCAGACCGAGTTGGGCGATATCGATGCGACGGATGTCGAGGACCTGCGCGAACGTGCTGAAAAGACACCGCTGAATGACGAGGCGAAGCAGCGCGTTGAAAAGGAAATCGAACGCCTGTCGCGAATGGTGCCCGGCACGCCGGAAATCGGCATGGCACGGACTTATATTGAGTGGATTCTCGACCTGCCGTGGGGGAACGAAACAATAGATGACCTGAATCTCGCACGGGCGTGGAAGGTGCTGGAGAAGGAACATTACGGGCTGGAGAAGGTCAAGGAACGCATTATAGAATACCTGGCTGTGCTGCGGATGAAGCAGAACATGCGCGGACCGATTCTGTGCTTTGTAGGACCGCCGGGCGTCGGTAAAACGTCCATTGTCCGTGCCATCGCAGAGGCAGTCGGTCGGAAATTTGTGCAGGTGTCGCTTGGCGGCGTGCGCGATGAGGCGGAAATCCGCGGTCACCGCAGGACGTATGTCGGCGCGATTCCCGGACGCATCATTTCCGGAATGAAGCAGGCAGGCACGATGAACCCTGTGTTCCTGTTCGATGAAATCGACAAGATGAGTCACGATTTCCGCGGCGACCCTGCCAGCGCGATGCTGGAGGTGCTTGACGGCGAGCAGAACAGCGCGTTCCGCGACCATTATCTGGAGCTGCCGTTCGACCTGAGCCATGTTATGTTCATCACAACCGCGAACAGCATCGACACGATTCCCGAGCCGCTGCTCGACCGTATGGAAGTCATCGAGGTGCCCTCGTACACCGAGGAGGAAAAGCTGGAAATCGCCAAGAGGCACCTGCTGCCCAAGCAGATGAAGGAGCACGGGCTGACTTCCGGCAGCGTTAGGATGAATGACCGCGTCATGCGTAAGCTGATTGAAGGCTATACGCGTGAGGCAGGCGTCCGCACGCTCGAAAGGACGATTGCAAAGGTCGTCCGGAAGGCGACGGTGACGATACTCGAAGAAAATAAGAATCGGGTCAGCGTGACGGAAAACGTGCTGCAACAGTATCTGGGTGCGCCGCGCTTTACGCGTGAGATGCCGGAGAAGGAGCCGCGCGTGGGGGTTGTCAATGGACTGGCGTATACGACTGTCGGCGGCGAGATGCTTGAGGTAGAGTGCCTGACGATGCCCGGCAAGGGCACGCTTCAGCTGACGGGCAAGCTCGGCGATGTGATGAAGGAATCCGCAGAGGCGGCATTCTCCTACGTTCGTGCGCATTCGGCAGAGCTTGGGCTGGCGGACGATTTCTACCAGAAGCTCGATATCCATATCCATGTGCCGGAAGGCGCTGTGCCTAAGGACGGTCCGTCTGCCGGCGTAACAATGACGACGGCGCTTGTGTCCGCCTTGACAGGCATTCCGGTCAGGAATGATGTCGCGATGACGGGGGAAATTACGCTGCGCGGACGTGTGCTGCCGATTGGCGGCTTGAAGGAAAAGACGCTTGCGGCGTACCGTGCAGGCATCATGACACTGATCATTCCAGCGAAAAACAAGAAGGACTTGGAAGAAATCCCTGCGTACGTGCGGGATCAGTTCACAATCTGCTGTGTCGAGCAAATCAGCGAGGTGCTGGAAAAGGCGCTCGTGCGGATGCCAACAGTGGAAAGGAGCAACGCTATTGGAAATTAAAAAGGCAGAATTTGTCACCTCCATGGCGCAGTACGGTGCGTTTGAAGGCGTGGGATTGCCGCAGATTGCCGTGGCAGGCAAGTCGAATGTCGGGAAAAGCAGCCTGATTAACCGCCTTTGCAACCGCCGCAACCTCGCAAGAACATCGCAGACGCCCGGCAAAACGCGGCTGATCAATGCTTTCATGCTTAATGATGCATTCCACCTGATTGACCTGCCTGGCTATGGCTTCGCGAAGGTTGACAAGCAGGAGAAGCTCCGCTGGGGCAGGATGATGCAGGATTATTTTGAGCAGTCGGACGAGCTGCGCCATGTGCTGTGCCTTGTGGACATCCGGCATGAACCGACGGCAGACGATGTGCAGATGAACACCTTCCTGCGGCAGATGGGCATTCCGTTTACGGTGATTGCGACGAAGGCGGACAAAATCAGCCGCGGCGCGAGGCAGAAGCAGCTGGCGCCGATTTGTCGTGCACTGCTTGTGCAGCCGTGGGAAATTATCTGTTGGTCGTCTGAGGACGGCTCCGGCCGTGAGCAGCTGCTCGATCTGCTGGACAGGGTGTTGGCTGAGGACGGTAATTCGGCAGAAAATGTGTGAAAAACCAGCTAAATTTTCATTCTGCATTCAATCCCTATTGCACTTCACCGGTCTGTGTAGTATAATCATGCACCGTGAAAACGCTGTGTGTTTTCAAATGAAATCATCAGATTGACCACAGAGCCGGATGTGCCTTTGCGGTTTACATGGAGGAGGATTCCCTTTTATGAAAAAGTATATTCAATGCCCGCGCTGCGAACTGAATTATATCACAGTGCCGGGAGATAAATACTGCAAGGTCTGCATGCGCGAGATGAAGGGCGAGGGCGGACAGGATGATGTGGAAATGTGCAGCATCTGCAACGAGAACCCGGCGCTGCCCGGCCGCGATATCTGCCTGTTCTGCCTGAAGGAAATGAGCGCACAGGCTGGCAGCAGCGTCACCTCGACCGATGACTCCTCCGATTCTGATGGCGAGCAGGTCAATCCGCGCAGCCTGACGGATATGGATGATGTCAGCTCGATGGACGAAATTCAGATGCTGCCGGAGGAAACGGACGGCGAATATACGAAGATGGCCGGCGAAATGACCTCCCTCGAGGGAATGCAGGAGGACGAAGCCAACGACGACGATGAGGGCGAAGAGGACGGAGACGACATCTGATCCTGCATTGCCTGACGCACGCAACAGGAGGACGCATGACGCTGTATGCCATCGGAGACCTGCATTTGCCGGGCGGTGAAGAGAAGCCCATGGACATCTTCGGCGACCATTGGGAGAACCACTTCGCACATATCGCCGAGGACTGGCGTGCCCGGGTGCAGCCGGAGGATATTGTGCTGATTCCGGGCGACATTTCATGGGCGATGCAGCTGGAGCAGGCAGTGCCGGATTTGCAGAGCATCGGTGCGCTGCCTGGACGCAAGGTGCTGATTAAGGGCAATCATGACTACTGGTGGAGCAGCCTTGCCAAACTGCAGCGTGTGCTGCCGGCAGGCATGACCGCGTTGCAGCATAATGCTGCGGATTTGGGTGAGATGGTCGTCTGCGGAACGCGCGGCTGGATGTTTTCCACTGCGGAAGAAACGCTGACGCCGGAAAACGAACGCATCCTTAAGCGGGAACTGCTGCGGCTGGACATGGCGCTGACATCGGCGGAGAAGCTGGCAAACGGAAGCAAGCCGATTGTGGTGATGCTGCACTATCCGCCGCTGTATGACGCGATGCGCCAAACACCATTCACGGAGGTGCTTCTGCGTCATCCGGTGCATACGGTGGTTTATGGGCATCTGCATGGCAGCGGCATCCGCGCAGGCTTTACGGGGGTGCAGGATGGGATTCGGTATATGCTGACATCCTGCGACGCGCTGGGCTTTCGGTTGGCAGAGGTTCCGATGGACTGACAAATACATATTGTTGAGAGACGGTGAAAAGCCGTCTCTTTTTTTGTTTTGGGCATGAATCACACAGAATGGCATGTCAAGCGCCGTATTCGGCTAAAAAAGCGTTGGCCTTCGTGAAAACAGGAAAAAAGAACGGCTGTCCGCATTCGGTCAGGGCGCAAATACCACGCTTTCCCCGAAAAAGGAGTGCGCATTTCATGCTGCTAAAAAAATCCTGAAAAAATCAAAAAAAAGTCCGCTTGACCCCTTGAAATTTCTTATCGTGGGCGGTATGATAAGAAGTGCCAAAACGTGTTTTTGGAGCCCTATTTTGTGTATTGGGTGGGGGTGAGTGCGTGGGGGAGAACATAAACGAGCAGAATGAGCGCTTGTCATCCGCCGCAGAACGCACAAACGTTCCCCTCACGGACGAGCAGCTCCGCGAAAAACAGAATAAACGGTTTCGTGGGACATACAACCATTCCCTGGATGGGAAGGGTCGGCTTGTAATTCCGTTGGCGTTTCGTCAGGAACTTGGCGAGCACTTTGTGATTGCGCCGGAATTTGACTTCAAGTCGATCGCTGTTTATCCGGAAATGGTTTTCCTGCGGCTTTGCGAGCACTATGAGCAGCTGGGCAAAAAGAAAAAGAATGCACAGCTGATGAACTATATGCAGTGGTTTAACTCGCTGTCCTTCACCAATCAGGAGTGCGATGCACAGGGACGTGTGCTGCTGCCGGTCAAGCTCCGCACGATGATGCTGGGCGATGAGAAGGACGTTGACATTATGGGCAACGACGACCATCTCCGTGTGGCATCGATGGTCAATACGATGGCGAACTTCGAGGCGTTCAAGGAGAACCTTTCCGCAACATGGGCTGCGATTGATGAGCTGGAGCTCAGCGACGGTCAATAAAAACAGAACCGTATAATTCCATCTGCGGCGGCAAAATAAAACCTTATTTCGCAGGTTTACCTTTGGCAGCCATGGAAGCCCTTTCGGGTTTTCAACCCGTTTCTTATAGATAATCCAGTAAACTCTTGTTTTTTTGCAATCGCATCTGGCACACAATTCACCAGGCATCGTGTCGCCGTATTTGTGTGGTATACCTTAATTGAATAAAGGACAGCTCATCAAAGCGGAAAGGAGAAAAAATGAACGGTCAAGCCGGAGCATGGCGCAGAAGCAGGGCTGCGCAGTTTGCCGACCCACGCCATCGGGAGCAGACGATTAATTCCATGCGCAGGGACGCATCACGGGTTGTGTCGCTCGGCAGAGAAAGCGAATCGCTGTGGGAGAGCTATCAGCCGACCGTGTCAACCGCGACAGGTGGATGGAGCAACACGGGCAGACGCCGCGCGGAGAAGGCGATGCCGGAGGAGAAGAAGGGCTTTGTAGCGGTGTCGAGGCAGGGAGTCTGGACGCCGCTTGTGGCGATTGCTGCCGTGATTTGCATCGTTGTCATGGCGATGACGTGGCTGAATGTCCGCCAGCAAATCAGCGATTTGTCGGAACAGAACATGAAGCGCTCAACCGAAATCACTGCGAAGCAGTCGGCTAATCAGGAGCTTTCCGCGCAAATCAGCGTTGCGACAAGGCAGACAACGGTAAAACAGAAGGCGGAGAAGCTCGGCTTTGTCGAAAATCAGCTGGAGATGATTGAACTGTCCGGCGTGGAAAATGCGATTTACGGCATTCAGGACAATGCAGAAAGCACCATGACGACGACGGACGTTGCGCTGCTGCTGCGCGTACAGTAAGCAGAAATTAGAATGAGGAGATTTCACAATGGAACTGCAGAAGCTTCTTGCGGATATGCCTTATTTGCTGGACACAAAGGGTGATCTTTCTGTTGACATTCAGGCGGTTTGCTCGGACAGCCGGCAAAAGGTGGAGAACGGTCTGTTCTTCTGCTTTGCAGGCGCGCATTTTGATGCGCATCGCTATGCGCCGCAGGCGGTCGAAAACGGCTGCGCAGCACTGGTGGTCGAGCGTTTTCTGGACGATCTCAATGTGCCGCAGGTACTCGTGAGCAACGGGCGCGCCGCGATGGCACGCATGGCGGCGGCGTTCTATGATCATCCGGAGAAGAAGATGCGCTTTGTCGGCATTACCGGCACGAAGGGCAAGACGACAACGAGCTACATGGTGAAGGCCATCTGCGAGAAGGCTGGATTCATGTGCGGCCTTGTCGGCACGACGGGCAACATGATCGGCGAAAAGCATATTCCATCCGGCAAAACGACGCCCGATCCGATCGACCTGATGCGCGACCTGCATCAGATGGCGGAGGAGGGTGTGCAGGTCGTGGTCATGGAGGTTTCTGCGCACGCGATCGACATGCACCGGCTGGACGGCATGACGTTTGAATGCGGCTGCTACACGAACCTGAGCCAGGATCATCTGGATTACTTCAATACGATGGAGAACTATTTCCTGTGCAAGGAGAAGTTTTTCACGTCCGGCATGGTTAAAAATGCCGCAATCAATGCCGATGATGAGCACGCGTCGCGTATCCTCAAGGACATCACGATTCCGTGCGTGACCTACGGCATCGCGCTGGATGCAGATCTTTTCGCACGCGATATTGAGATTACGGAGAACGGCGTGTCCTTCGAGATGAAGCTGCAGGACATGCATTTCCTGCCGGTTAATCTGCAGATGACGGGCATGTTCAACGTGTACAACGCGATGTCGGCGGCGGCATGCGCGCTGATTCTGGGCATTTCACCCGAGCACGTCAAAGAAGGGCTGGAGAGCATCCGCAGCGTCCCCGGACGCATCGAAATGCTGCCAACGAACACGCCATATCGCGTGATTCTCGACTATGCGCACGCACCGGACGCGCTCATCAATATTCTCAAGACATGCCGCACCTTCACGCGGAACCGCCTGATTGCGCTCTTCGGCTGTGGCGGCGACCGCGACAAGGGCAAGCGTCCGATTATGGGACGCATCGGCGGTGAGCTGGCAGATTTCGTCATTCTGACGAGCGACAATCCGCGAACGGAAGACCCAATGGAGATTCTGCACGAGATTGAAGAAGGAATCCGCGAGACAGACAGAGAATATGTAGTAATTGAAAACCGCCGTGAAGCGATTCGACATGCGCTTCAAATTGCCCGCGAGGGTGACATTATCGTGCTGTGCGGCAAGGGTCACGAGACGTATCAGGAGACGATGGGCGTAAAGCGCCCGTTCGATGAGAAGATCGTCGTGCAGGAGCTGCTCCACGAGATGAACGGCGAGGGCTGATAAAAGGGAAGGATACTGCATGTTCATGAATGTACTGCTTGCGCTTTTGCTGTCTGTCGGGATTGTCTTGATGACAGGCGGTAAGCTGATTGAGTGGCTTCGGGCGCATCAGATGAAGACGAGCGAAAATGAGCTCGGTCCGAAGGAGCACCTCAAGAAGCGCGGCACACCCATCATGGGCGGATTGATGATTGCACTGGGCTGCGTTGTCGCGGTCCTTGTCTGTACCATCGGCAACAGGGCATGGCTGACGGCGGTGCTGCCGCTGCTGTTCGTGTCGCTGGGCTCGATGGCGGTTGGTCTGGCGGATGACTGGACGAAGGCAGTCAAGCATCGTTCGGAAGGATTGACGCCGATGCAGAAAATCATCGGGCTGTCAGTCGTGTGCATCGGCTTTGCGGTCTGGTGCTACGTGACGATGGGGAGCAAGGTGATTGTTCCCTTTGCGAACGTGGAGTGGGATCTTGGCATTTTCTATATTCCGTTGCTGGCGCTGACGGTGCTCTTTATGACGAACAGCGCGAATCTGCAGGACGGCATTGACGGCATCCTGACGAGCGTCACGAGCATCGGCTGCATGGGCTGGATGCTGATTGCGGGGCTGTGTGCCCTGACGGTGTATCAGCACCTGAACGGCGGATCGTTCGGCGTTGCGATGGCAGCAGTTGCTGCTGATGCCGACCCGGACGAGGTTCGGACGATGCAGGATTTATACACGGCAGTTGCTGTGTTTGCGGCGGCGCTGTGCGGCGGCTGCCTTGGCTTTTTGCGCTTCAACCACTATCCGGCGAAGGTGTTCATGGGCGATACGGGCTCGATGTTCATCGGCGGCGCGGTTGTCGGCATGGCGATGCTGCTGCGTCAGCCGTTCCTGCTGCTGCTGATCGGCTTTACATGCTGCATGTCGAGCGTCAGCGTCATCCTGCAGCGCTATTATTACAAGGCGACGAGGAAGATTTACGGGACGCCGCGCCGGCTGTTCAAAATGTCGCCGCTGCATCATCATTTCGAGAAGTGCGGCATGAAGGAAACGCAGATTGTGGCGATGTATTCCGTCGTTACGCTTGTGCTGACGATCATTGCAGTCATTTCCGTCATTGTGTAAGGAGAAATCATTATGCGCAATACAGAAAAATATGCAGGAAAGCGTGTGCTGGTCGTCGGCATGGCAAGAAGCGGCGTTGCGGCGGCACAGCTTTTGAATCAGGCGGGCGCGCACGTCATCATTAACGACAGCAAGACGGCGGAGCAGCTCGGCGATGCGCTGAAGCCGCTGGAAAATCTGCCGCTGGAGCGCCGTCTCGGCATGCCGGCGATGGATGCGATGGACGGCATCGACGCAATGGTCATCAGCCCTGTCGTGCCGGATAATGCGCCGTTTGTCACGAAGGCGAAGGAAAACGGCGTCTACGTGACCGGCGAGCTGGAGATGGCGTATCAGCTGTCCTCTGGCGACATGGTGGCGGTAACCGGTACGAACGGCAAGACGACGACCGTGACGCTGCTGGGCGAAATCTTCCGCAACGCCGGACGCACAACACATGTGGTCGGCAATATCGGCTACCCGTACAGCGCCGCCGGACTCACGAGCACGGACAACGATATCCACGTCTGCGAGGTGTCGTCCTTTCAGATGGAGACGGCGGAAACGTTCCATCCGCATGCGGCGGCGCTGCTGAATATTACCGAGGATCATCTGAACCGCCATGGTACGATGGAAGTGTACACCGCGCTCAAGATGCGGCAGTTCCGGAACATGACGGAAGCGGACACGGCGGTGTTCAATGATGACGATCCGGCGCTCAAACCGCTGATTTCGCAGGTAAAGGCGCAAGTTATGCGCTTCAGCCGCAAGAAGGAAGAGGAGCAGGGTGCATTTGTGCGCGGCGGCATGGTGGTTGTGCGCTGGCATGGCGTGGAGAAGGAAATCTGCCCTGCGACAGACATCTACATTCCCGGACCGCACAATCTCGAGAATGCGCTGGCTGCATGCTGTATCGCGACAGCGATGGGTGTCGCACCGGAGGTGATCGCAGAAACGCTGCGGACATTCCGGGGCGTTGAACATCGTATCGAATTTGTGCGCGAGCTGGACGGCGTGCGATACATCAACGACAGCAAGGGCACCAATGTCGACAGCACCATCAAGGCGATTCAGACAATGAACCGCCCGACTGCCATCATCCTCGGCGGCTATGATAAGCATTGTGACTTTACGCCCATGGTCACCGAAATGATGCAGTCGCCGTATATCCGCGAGGCAGTGCTCATCGGTGCTACAGCGGACCAGATTGAACAGACGTGCCTGAAGAACGGCTACACGCATCTGCACCGTGCAGGAACGCTTGAAGAAGCGGTCAACATGGGGCGGAAGCTGAGCCATGACGGCTGGAATGTGCTGCTTTCGCCGGCGTGCGCATCGTTTGACATGTTCTCGGACTACGAGAGCCGTGGGCGCATCTTCAAGGACATTGTTCGTGCATTGAAATAAGGAATACGTGCCGGCTACGGGCGGCATAGACCGTGAATCCCGCGGACAGCTTGCTGGTCGATATCATCCTGCTGCTCGCGGGATTTCCGATTCTGACGAAGAGAGAGGAGGAGAGCCATGCCAAGGCAGGACAGGCGGCGCAGCGGAATGTATTCCCGGAATGGGCAGATGAATCAAAATGCAAGCCCGTTTGAAGAGCCGGCACAGTCGCCGGAACTGCGGCAGGAACGATCTCCCGACCTCTATCGCGCGACAAATCCGTTCTGGAATCAGCCGCTGCAGGGAAAAGGTGTCGAGGCGTCGCCGCCGGATGTGGGCGAGCCGCCGAGAACGGCGCAGGAGCCGAGCATCTGGCAGCATCCGGATGTGCTGGACACGGACAGCTACACCGAGGCAAAGCACCCGAAACGCAAGCGGCGCGTCATCCTGAGTGTTGTGCTCGTGCTGGGGATTATCGTGCTGGCTGCATCGCTTGTGCTCGGAATGATGCGCGTTCGCAAAATCAAGGTAACGGGCAATGCCGGATTCTCTGCGGAGGCAATTATTGCGCTTTCGCAGATAAAAATCGGACAATTCTCGCTGGTCAACGAAACGGAAATCATCAACAAGATTGAGCAGAATCCCTATCTGATCTGCAAGCGCGTTTCGCTGGAATCCTTCGACACAATCTGCATCGAGGTGAAGGAACGTCAGGAGGTAACCTTCCTGACGACGAGCGGCATCGGCGTCATCACGGATGCGCACGGCTATGTGCTTCGGACGGTGTCGAACGCGAACGAGTCGCACCCGGAGCTCATCAAGGTGCAGGGGCTCAGCATCAAAATGGTCATCATCGGGCAGAAACTGATTGCGAGCCAGCAGGCGCCGCTTAATGCAATGACGGAAATTCTCCTGCAGCTCAAGGTCATGGGCGGACTTGACCAGATTGCCATTTTAGATGTCAGCTCAACGGAAAGGCTGACCATGCAGACGATGGACGGCATGGAAATCGTGCTGGGTGACAGCGAGCAGCTGCACGAAAAGCTCCGTGCATTCCTGCTTGTCCGCGAGGAATTGTCGGATATGGGTATTTCCGGCGGTACGCTCGTGCTCAGCGATCCGGTGAACCCGATTTATACACCGGCGGATGAATAAAAATCGAAAACCATTTGGAAAATACCCTAAATGACAGGAAAGCACTTGCATTCCGCATGAAAAAGGCTTATAATGGAGTATGGTATATTAGATGCAGGACTGCGTATGTCCGGCTGGACAGTCAGCTCACGGCAACGCTTGGGATTCCCATCCGGAGCGGAAAATGATTCAGTGATGTTTGACCCGCAGGCAATCGGATTGGGCATCGGATGGATTCCGAAACCGGAAAACAGGGGGTAGAGATTCATGAAGATTACGGTACCGACGATTGACTTTGGCACCAGCAAAATCGTCACCATGGTCGCACAGAGCAATGGCGAACGCTGCGACATCGTTGGCTCCGGTGCTGTGGCGTACAGCGGATACCTCCAGGAAGGCTGGAACAATCCGGAGGAAATCAAGGACGCAATCCGCACGGCGGTTGATCAGGCACAGAAGACCGGCAACTGCCGCATCAACAAGCTGAATGTCGGCGTGCCCGGCATGTTTACGCGTGTCGTGGTCGAGGAAGTCAAGGTATCGCTGACGGGTCCTGATCCGCATGTTACGGCGGAGGACGTGCGCGCCTGCTTTAAGCTTGCGGAAAATTCCAAGGAAAATGAAAAGAAGCAGATTATCCACAGCGCACCGGCATGGTTCCGCGTGGATGATGGAAAAAAGACGCTTTCTCCTGTCGGCATCAAGGGGCGCGAGCTGACGGCGATGATTGCGAAGGTCATTGCGGATCAGTATTTCCTCGATGACGTTTCCTATCGGCTGAATGAAATGGATATCGAGGTGGGCGAGTTCTATTCCACTGTTGCGGGCGAAGCAACCTATGCGCTCAGCCAGGAGGAGCGCGACAAAATCGCCATGCTGATCGATATCGGCTACCTCTGCACGGACGTGATGGTGATGGAGGGCGACGCGCTGATCTTCCACAAGTGCCTTGATATCGGCGGCGGCGATATTGCGGTGGATCTCGCGGAGAAGCTCAATATCCCCTTCTCCTTCGCGGAGGAGAAAATCAAGCAGGTCTATAATTTCAACAGCCAGAACCGCGATGAAACATATATTCTTCCGGCAACGGAGGATACGCCTGCACGGACGATCACGCGTGACGAGGTGGCGCCGATCATCGAGGCGAAGGTTGAGGAAATCGCGGAAAAAATCAACAAGGCGCTTGAGGACGGCGGCGTAAAGCTCGGCAAGTGGTCGAATGTCTACCTGACCGGCGGCGGGCTCATCCTCAATAAGGGCGGCAAGGATTTCCTGGCCGGCAAACTCCATCGGATTATCCGCGAGGCACAGCGCACAAATAACAAGATGGCAAGCCATATCTTCTCCAGCGCGGTCGGGCTGACCATTCTCGTCGTGACGACGCAGGAGGAGCAGCGGAATCCGGATAATGGCATCAAGGGCATATTTAGCCGTGCATTGCGCTGGCTGATGGGCTATTAATCAGAATCAATCGAAGATCACCATAAAAGGCAGGGGGATGCAACGTGATTGAGACTCAGAATGATCAAATGACCAGCAACTATGCTTCCATTAAGGTCGTCGGCTGCGGCGGCGGTGGTGGCAACGCGGTCAATCGGATGGTGGAAGCTGGTCTGCGCGGCGTTGAATTCATTTCGATCAACACGGACATGCAGGCATTGCAGATGTCCGGCGCCCAGACGAAGATCCAGATCGGCGAGAAGGTGACCAAGGGTCTCGGCGCGGGTGCTGTGCCGGAGGTGGGTCGTCGCAGTGCCGAGGAATCCCGCGAGGAAATCGCTGCGGCGCTCAAGGGCGCTGATCTTGTTTTCGTGACGGCTGGCATGGGCGGCGGTACCGGTACGGGCTGCGCACCGATCGTGGCTGAGGTGGCACGCGAGCAGGGCGCTCTGACCATCGCAGTCGTGACGAAGCCGTTCGCCTTCGAGGGCAAGCAGCGCATGCGCAATGCCGAGGCTGGCATTTCCGACCTCAAGCAGCGTGTGGATACGCTCGTTGTCATCCCGAATGACCGTCTGCTGCAGGTGGTCAGCAAGGGCACAAGCATGGTTGAGGCGTTCGGCATCGCGGACGATGTGCTGCGTCAGGGCATTCAGGGCATCAGCGACCTGATCGCGGTACCTGCGCTGATTAACCTTGACTTTGCTGACGTCAAGACGGTCATGGAGTCCGGCGGCATGGCGCATATGGGCATCGGCTACGGCGAAGGCGAGAACAAGATGGTCGATGCGGCGAAGAATGCCATCTCCAGCCCGATGCTCGAAACGAACATCAACGGTGCGCGCGCGGTGCTGATCAACGTCACCGGCGGCAAGGATATTTCCATTATCGATATCAACGAAGCGGCAAACCTCATCATGGAAGAGGCGGATCCGGATGCGAACATCATCTTCGGTGCCGGCATCGATGAATTGATGGGCGACAGCGTCCGCATCACGGTCATTGCGACGGGCTTTGAAAAGACGCCCTTCCCGCCGCGTGAGCCTGTGAAGTCTGCCCGAGACCTGAACCGCGACCGCCTATACGGCACCTCCGCTTCAACCGGCAGCGTCAATGCAGGCAGCACGCAGCAGACCGGCGGATATACGTCCTCCTACACGCCTGTCAGCGACACGTATGCCAGCCACCCGACGATGGGCGTTCCGCAGGCACCGATGGCGCAGCAGCCTGCCTTCTATTCGCAGCAGGCGCCTCAGCAGACGATGCAGCAGCCGGTGATGCAGCAGACCATGCAGCAGCCGATGCAGCAGGCGTATGGTCAGCCGCAGCTGTTCGCCAATCAGCAGCAGCCGCAGCAGAACGACTTCCAGCTACAGGGATTCCAGGGACAGATGCAGCAGCAGTATGCCGGCGGCGCAACGGGTCCGATGCCGTCTGTGCAGGCCCCTGCGCCCAAGAGACCGACCACCGATGCAAACGGCGTCCCGTCCTTCATGAAGAGACGCAACAGCTAAGTGCATAATGGTCCGCACCGCGCCGTGATATGATGACGATTCACCCCATCATTTCGCGGTCTGCTGGTGCGGCTTTTTTTGTATCGAAACAGACGAAAAGAAGAGGATGAAACGACTGCCTTCTGGAGCTGTGCGAGCGCGTGGATTTGCAGGAGCGTGTCAGACATGACGCTGGTGCTCAAAGGGATGGATATGCCGTTTGAGGTGACGGAAATTGCCGATCAGAAGGAATTGTAAATTCCCAAAACGCCGTTCCTGAGGACAAAAAAACGGGAACGACGTTTGCTTTTCTCCGAAAAAAGTGAAAGCTTTGTGAAAACAATGTTGTAAGCGCTTTTTTTTAGAAAAATACTGTTCAAATTAAGCAAAATATACTATAATACTACACAGATATCCAAACACCATGCGATGGGTGTCTGATCATCGTGATGAGGAGGAAAGCTGTGCGTAAAATTATTGTAATTATGCTGTCCTGTATGCTGGCGGCAGGCATGATGCTTGTGCCGGCGTATGCTGCGGACGCGCCGTTTATGCTCGCAGGGCTTGAAACAACGGAATCGTCGTCATCAACGGAGCCGCTGCACGATTGGGATACGAATCAGTTTTTTGACGTCATGGCGGAAAAGACAGGCGTATCGTTTTCCATCAGCGAGTTTTCGGATGCAGCGTCGTGGACAGAGGAGAAGCAGTCCATGCTCGATGGAGAAACTGCGATGCCGGACATGCTCTTCAAGGCGGAGCTGACGCCGCAGGAAACGCTGGCATTCTATGAAGCAGGCAAGCTGATTGATCTGCGGCCGTATTTAGAGGAGTACGCGCCGCACGTATGGGCATTGCTGCAGAGCAATCCGGAATGGCTGGAGGCTGTATCGCTGCCAGATGGCGCGATTGTTGCGCTGCCGGCGATCAACGAGCTGGCGCCGAACAACACCATGTGGATCAACAAGAAGTGGCTGGAGCGTGTGAAGGCGGATGTGCCGACAACGGCTGAGGAGCTGACGGAGGTTCTCAAGCTCTTCCGCGACAGGGACGTCAACCAGAACGGGCAGAAGGGTGATGAAATTCCGCTGACCTTCACCAGCATGTGGGACCTTCGCTTTCTGGCGCATGCATTCGGCATCAATGCAGATGACTACTATCTCTCAGAGAAGAATGGCATCATCAGCCAGAACCTGACGACGGATGAAAATCGCGCATTCCTCGAATGGCTGCATGAGCTGTGGACGGAGGGGCTGTTCGATTCGGACGGATTCTCTGCGCTGCGGCTGCTGGAAGCTTCAACATCAAGCAGCTCGAGCAGCTCAAGCGAGAATGAAACGGCAAAGTACGGCGTCTTCTTCGGCGCAACGCCGGTGGATGTTGTCGGCTCGACGCTCGCGGAGGAATACGTGGCGCTTGACCCGCTGGTGTATAACGGGGAACAGACATACCGTGATTTCACTGGCGACCTGTATCGCGGCACATTTGCCATTTCCTCGACCTGCACCTCGCCGGAGACGCTCCTTCAGTGGATCGACTACCTTTATACGGACGAGGGCTTCCTGCTGGCGGAGGTTGGTCAGGAAGGCACGGATTACGACTGGAACGATGACGGCACGTGGATGTACGTGCGCGCGGCGGATGAGGTGCTGTCGCTGCAAGCCTCGACCATCATCTGGACGTCCAATACGCCGAGCTACGCAAGTGCTGCCGTTCAGGGCAAAATCGACGATACGGAAACGCAGCGCATTGTCAGCGAGCTTGTACGCGTGCGGCAGTATGAAAAGCGGTCCATGCCGCTTTTGTATCTGACGGATGAGCAGCTCAGCCGTGTGACGGCGCTTCAGCAGAGCATCAGCAGCTATGCGGAACAGCAGATGACGTGGTTTGTCGCGGGCGATGTGGCGCTCAATGATGACACGTGGGCGGAATTTTGCAGCAATGTCGAGGCGCTCGGCATTGACGAAATGACCGCCATCTGGCAGAGCGCCTACGACAGCGCATGGCATGCCGACGAGTGAGGATGACTGCGCCCATGCGGCGCATCCCTGACCGTTCATAACAACAGAACAAACGAAAGGGTGGAACGTACCATGAATCAGTATGCCACGATGATACGAAACCTCAAATCGCCTGCGGTAATGGAACGCCTGATGCACCTTTATGGCCGCCGTGACGGGATGCTGGTGGAGCAGACTGGCCGTTATATCGGGATGCTCAAGCACCATGAGGAGCTGTTCCATGAGGAGGAGCACGAGGTGCTGATGATCAGCGCACCGGGCAGAACGGAAATTGGCGGCAATCACACCGATCACAACCGCGGACGCGTGCTGGCGGCGGCGGTCAACCTTGATACGCTTGCAGCTGTTTCCGCACGTGATGATATGCTCGTGCAGGTGCATTCCGACGGTTATGCGCCGATTCAGCTTGACCTGAATGAGCTGTCCGCTGTGCCTGAGGAGAAGGGCACAACGAACGCGCTTATTCGCGGCGTGGCGGCTCGCATGGCGGAGCTGGGGTACAAAATCGGCGGCTTCAACGCGGCGGTCACGTCCAGCGTGATGTCCGGCAGCGGTCTGAGCAGTTCGGCGGCGTTCGAGGTGATGGTCTGTGCGATTCTTGATGCGCTGTATAACGGCTTTACCATTGATTACAAGACGCGTGCCAAGATCAGCCAGTACGCGGAAAACGAGTATTTCGGCAAGCCGAGCGGACTGCTTGACCAGATGGCATCCTCTACCGGCGGACTTGTGACGGTTGACTTCAAGCATGATGATCCCGAGGTGCGTCCGGTTAGCTTTGACTTTGCGCAGTACGGCTATTCGCTCGTTGTCGTCGCGACCGGCGGCAGTCATGCGGATTTGACGGATGATTACGCGGCAATTCCGGCAGAAATGAAGGCTGTCGCAGCGCAGTTCAACGAGCCGTATCTGCGTCGTGTGCGTTCGGAGGAGTTCTATCAGGCGCTGCCGAGCCTGCGCGGAAAGGTCAGCGACCGCGCATTGCTTCGCGCAATTCACTTCTATGAAGAGGATGAGCGCGTAGCACGTCAGGTGGCGGCGCTGGATCGCAACGACCTGTTCGCCTTCCTGTGGGAGATTATCTGCTCCGGTCGTTCCTCGTACATGTATCTGCAGAACGTGTACGCGAGTGCCAACGACCAGAGCCTGTCGCTCGCGCTGGCGATGGCTGAGCACATGCTCAAGGACAAGGACGGCGCATGGCGCGTGCACGGCGGTGGATTTGCGGGTACGACGCTGAACTTCGTGCCGGATAAGATGCTTTCGCATTTCATCGAGACGATGGAAGCGACGTTCGGCGCACGTTGCTGCAGCGTGCTGGATATACGCCCTGAGGGCGCGGCGGTGCTGCGTTTGGTGGAGCAATAACAAATACAATCAATACCTTGACAAGGATGGGTGCCTGTGCTATGATAGCGATGAACAGGCACCCATTTTTGTGCCGTTCACATTAAATGCATAGCCACTTGGAGCTTCTTCGGGGCAGGGTGAAAATCCCTACTGGCGGTATAGCCCGCGACCCTTCCTACCTGTGCGGTGAGGAAGGCTGAACCGGTGAGATGAGAATCGATTCCGGTGCCAACAGTATAGTCTGGATGAGAGAGGAAAGCTGGAAGTATGCGCGTTAAACGCTGTTTTCGCCTTTTTCGCGATGCTCCGCCCCTGATTAGCGATTTGCTTCAGGGGCGTGCTATTTTTGAAGGAGGCTTGTCAAAATGACACAGCTCAAAAAAGGAAAACAGCTCCCGGTTCAGTACCTGACGCGCATTGCGGTGCTCGGCGCATTGTCCGTCATCCTGTTTATGATCGAAATCCCCGTGATTGCGTTCTATAAGCTGGATTTGAGCACGCTGCCTGCACTGCTGGGCGCCTTCTCGATGGGACCGCTGCCGGGGCTGGCCATCCTGCTGATTAAGGATCTGCTGGGCATGTTGAAGTCGTCCTCGATGTACGTGGGCGAATTGGCGGACTTCATCATGGGCGCGGCGTTCATCCTGCCGGCATCGCTGATGTATCGCAGGAATAAGACGCGTAAGACGGCGCTGCTCGGCATGCTGACCGGCACGCTGTGCATGATCGTTGTGGCCATTCTGGTCAACTGGAAGATTGTGATTCCGTTCTACATGTCGGCGTTCAACATGCCGATGGAGAGCATCGTGGCGATGGCGCAGGGCGCAATGCCGTTTGTGGACACGGAATGGAAGCTGCTGCTGTGTGTGACAGCGCCCTTCAATCTGCTGAAGGGCATTGTGCTCAGCGTGCTGACGTATCTGCTGTATAAGCGCCTGTCGCCGCTGCTGCACGTTCGCAAAAACTGAGGGGAAGAGAAACCATGAGAACGCATTCGCCGGAGGAAACACGCAAGCTTGCCGCAAGGCTGTCCCGTCAGCTTCAGGCAGGAGATGTCCTGCTGCTGCTGGGCGATTTGGGCGCTGGCAAGAGCGAGTTTACCCGCGGACTTGCGCAGGGGCTCGGTATACAGGGGACAGTGGCAAGCCCGTCCTTCACGATTTTGAACGTCTACGAGGATGGGCGCGTGCCGCTGTATCATTTCGACTGGTATCGGTTGAACAGCGCAGAAGAGCTCTACGAAATGGGCATGGATGAGTACCTCGGCGGCGATGGCGTCGCGGTGGTCGAGTGGCCGAGTCAGTGTCCGGAGGCGATTCCGGCGGATTATCTGGAAATCAGCCTGACTCCGACGGGCGAGAACGAACGCGAGGTTATTATCACGCCGCGCGGAGGATTCCGCGAAATCAGCATGGAGGAACAAAAATGAAGCTGCTTGCGGTGGATACGTCCGGTCCGGTGTGCGGCGTAGCGATTCTGACGGAGGATGGCATCCGGCATGAATGCGTCACCATGAATCATAAGACGCATTCGGTAAACCTGCTGCCGATGATTGACCGTGCGTTTCAGGCGACAGGGCTGACGATTCTGGATATGGATCGTCTGGCGGTCGTTGTCGGTCCGGGGTCATTCACGGGCGTCCGGCTCGGCGTCAGCACGGTGAAGGGGCTTGCGCACGGTGCGAATAAGCCGTGTGTCGCGGTGAACGCGCTCGAAGCGATGGCGCAGGGCATCAGCGACTTTGACGGCATTGTCTGCCCGATTCAGGATGCACGTGCAGGTCAGGTATACGGCGCGGCGTTCCGCGTTGGTGGAGAACGGCCGGAGCGGCTTATGAAGGATCAGCCGCTGAAGCTGGAGGACTACGTGACGGAAATCGGACGTTTGGGCGAACGATTCCTGTTCCTCGGCGACGGCATGCCGGTGCAGCGCGAAAAGATTCAAGCGCTGCTGGGTGACAAGGCAGTGTTCGCGAAGCCCATGCATGCATTCCTGCGCCCGTCGTCCGTGGCGTATCTGGCTGCGCTCGAGGAGAATACGGTTGATTACCTGACGCTGATGCCGTTGTATCTCCGCGCCCCGAATGCAGCGCTGAACAAGAAGCTGACGGAGGGTCTTCATGCCTGAGCAGAGTGAAATCCGCATCCGCCGGATGACCATGGACGATGTGGACGGCGTATATGCGGTTGAAACAGCGTGCTTTGAGGACGCATGGAGCCGTGATGCCTTTGTGAGCGATATGAACAACCACGTTGCACGGTATCTCGTTGCGGAGGCGAACGGCAAGGTCATCGGCTATGCCGGCGCGTGGGTGATTCTGGACGAAAGCCACATCACCAACATTGCGCTGTTTGTGGAATATCGCGGGCAGGGCATCGGCAAGCGGCTGACGACCGCGCTGCTGCAGTACATCTCGAATCTCGGCGCTGCGTATGCGACGCTGGAGGTGCGCAGGAGCAACCTGATTGCGCAGGCACTGTACCGGTCGCTCGGCTTTGTGCAGCTGGGCGTTCGCAAGCGCTACTACACGAACAACGGAGAGGATGCGCTGCTGATGGTCTGCGAACACCTGCCGGCGGCTGAACCTGATTTCACCGAGGAAGAAACAGTTTTTGAATAAAAAATGACGCTCGTCCGCATGACGGGCGTTTTTTGCAAAGGAGGCAGCCTATGGCGACGATTCTGGTGACGCACGGCGTGCCGAACGATGGCTTTTCGCTTCTGCAGGGGCATACGGTCATCATGCCTGCACCGCTGACAGCCTTCACGGACGAACAGCTTGCCGCTTATATGCCCATGGCGGATGCAGTGGTAGCCGGTGGTCGACTGACTGGGGACCTCATCCGCAAGGGGAGAAAGCTGAAAATCATCGCGAACTACGGCGCAGGATATGACGGCGTGGACGTTCATGCGGCGGCGGAATGCGGTGTGCCGGTCACGAATCTGCCGGATACGGTGGCGGAAAGCACGGCGGAGCTTGCCTTCGGGCTAATGCTGGCTGTATCCAGAAAAATCGGCGAAAGCACCATCCACATGCACAGCGAAGCGCCGGAAGGGCTGTTCGGCATGGGGCGCAACATGGGGCGCAACCTGCGTGGACAGACGCTGGGCATCCTCGGCTGCGGCAAAATCGGACAGCGAACGGCAGAGATGGCATCGGCATTCGGCATGCGCGTGGTGGGCATCAGCCGGCACGGTGTGCATCATCCGTGCATCGAGAGCGTAACGCAGGAGGAACTGCTGACATGCTCGGACATTGTGTCGCTGCATTGTCCTTTGACGGAGGATACGCGCGGCATGGTCAGCAGGGAAGTGCTGTTTGCCATGAAGCGCGGCGCAATCCTGATTAATACGGCTCGTGGTGCGCTGGTGGATTCCAGGGCACTCGCGGACGCGATTTGCTGCGGTCAGCTGTCGGGCGCCGGATTGGATGTGTATCCCGATGAGCCGCATGTGCCGGAATGCCTGCGCGCATTGCCGAATGTGGTGCTGACGCCACATGTCGGCGCGAACACCAAGGAGGTTCGCAGACGCATGGCGGAGGAGTGTGCACGGCAGATTCTGGATGCGCTGGCAGGCAGGCTGCCGGAGCATGTTGTGAATGGAATTTCCAAGCCAATTAGTTTGTAAATCCGCCTGCAAATGATTGACATTCGACTGCATTCGCGGTAAAATATGATGTAAAAGCGCTTGAAAAGGGCGCCTTACAATCTGTCTGAAGACAAAGGGGATACGAACATGTTAGCGCATGAAATGACTATTGCAGGACTCAAGCGCGCCCTGCCGATTTGCCGCGTGAGTGATGACCTTTATATTGCCGGTTTCGTGATCTTTGGCGACTGCGAGCTGACCATCGCCTGCGCGACGGAGCTGCTCAAGCGCGCACCTGAATACGATTACATCATCACGGCGGAGTCAAAGGGCATTCCGCTGGTGTACGAAATGGCTCGTCAGCACGGCGACAAGAAGTGGTTTCTTGCGCGCAAGGGCGTGAAGGTGTATATGCAGAACGTTCTCGGCGTTGAGGTGAAGTCCATCACGACTGCCGCAGTGCAGAAGCTCTACCTCGATGGCGCGGATGCCGAAATGATGAAGGGCAAGCGTGTTCTGATCGTCGACGACGTGATTTCCACTGGCGAATCGCTCAATGCGCTCGAAGCGCTTGTCAATCAGGCAGGTGGCGAAATCGTTGGACGCATGGCGATTCTTGCTGAGGGCGATGCGCAGGACCGCAAGGACCTCGTTTACCTCGAGAAGCTGCCGCTGTTCAACGCGAAAGGCGAAATCATCGGCTAATGGCACAAGAATAAGAAGAACTCCGACCGCATCAGCAGCCGGAGCTTTTTCTTATTTCAGATTTCTGCAGATTCGGATGATTTCCATGCCGGTCACATTGGTCGGCTGACCGAGTGCGTCAAGACCATTCTTCATGCTGCGCGTAATCACGAGCGTATCATCATTGCGTGCCTCAATGTCGCACCAGCCCAGCCGCAGGAGAGCCGAATGCTGACGGTGGCGCAGCTTGTTGCTGACATAGGCTGTCAGCGACTGATCCTCGTGCCCCCATGGGAAGGCACGGCGATTCCACGGGTCGTGGCAGCCGGTCAGACCAGCCTCGTCGCCGTAGTAGATGGTGACGCAGCCGGGCAGGGCGCACAGCAGGTCGATGCAGAGCTTGTAGCGCTTGACGGCCGTCTCGTATTCATCGACGCTCAGACGGACATGCTGCTGATCCGCCTTGCTCAGCTCCTGACATTCGCGTCCGGCGAGGATGTTCAGCACGCGGCAACGGTCATGGCTGCCGATGAGGTTCATCAGCGCGTAACGGAACTGTGCCGGATAGACCTCCTGCTGGTGGCGGATGAGGCGCACGAAGTCAGCAGCAGACTCCTTGCCCATCACGAAGTCCAGAATCGCCTGACGGACAGGGTAATTCATGACGCTGTCGAGCGTGTCGCCCGTGCAGTAGCAGCGCATCTGCCCGTAGGAAATCTTGTTGCTTGCGTCCTCCCAGACTTCGCCAAGCACAACCGCCTCGGGATTGGTGCTCTTTGCAGCGATGCGCAGCTTACGCAGGAAGTTCATCGGCAGCTCATCTGCGACATCGAGCCGCCAACCGCAGCTGCCTGCCTCAATCCAGCGCGGCACAATGCCCTCGTGCGGCTGGAACATGAACTTCTGATAGTCTGGATTATCCTTGCGAAGCTCCGGCAGGGACAGGATGCCCCACCAGGCCTTGTAGTCATCCGGATAATGGTTGAAGGTGTACCAGTCGTAATAGGCGGAGGATTGCCCCTGATACGCGCCAAGTGTCTCATAGTGCCCGAAGTGGTTGAAGTACACGCTGTCCTCGCCCGTGTGGGAGAAGACACCGTCGAGCATGACGCGCATGCCCTGCTCCTTCGCTGCCCTGCATAGTGCGGTAAACTCCTCGTTCGTGCCGCACAGCGGGTCAATCTGCGTGTAGTCGCCGGTATCGTAGCGATGGTTGGAGCGCGCACGGAAAACAGGATTCAGGTAGATGATGTCAATGCCGAGGCGCTTCAAATAGGGGAGCTTCTCCTGAATGCCGGTTAATGTTCCACCGTAGAAATCAAGCTCCTGATATTTGCCGCCGCGCAGGTCGCCGACGCTGAGCAGCTCTTCATCCCAGTCCTTGTGGATATAGCGATCCTGCCGCGAATCAACGGATTGCGTCGGTGCACGGCGGAAACGGTCAGGGAAAATCTGATAGATGTTCGCACCATGGAAGGCTTCAGGCGTCCTGTAGGCAGGGTCGTAGACCGTAATCTGGAACGATTCCGGCTCGCCGTGCTCACAGCAAAGCCCAACACCGCCGAGCTTGTCCGGCTGATTGCCATAGCGCAGCGTCCGACCGTCCTTGCGGTAGATGATGAAGTAGTACCAGAACAGACCGGGCTCTTTAGGCAGCGGAATGGCAATTTCCCAGACGTGCTCCGCCGTTGGCAGCATGGCATAGCAAAGCTCCTCTGTCATCCACGTGCGGAGTACGACGGTTGTTGCCTCGTCACAGTGGATGCGGATGAGAACGTTGCTGCCGGCAGGCGCGGGACCGGATGGATCACGGTAAAATGCATCGTGGGAATTGTGCAGGATCATGGTGTCGACCACCCATTCATCAAAAATACGGCAAAAAATAGATGGGCACGGCAAAAAGTCCGAATTTCTCCGGACTTTTTACCGTTCATTCGTAAATTAGCGCTTTCCCTTCAACGGGTCGAGATGCCAGATGCGATCGTTGTACTCGCGGATGGTGCGGTCGGAGGAGAAGATGCCGGACATCGCGGTGTTGATGACCGCCATGCGGTTCCACTTGTCCTTGTCGGCATAATCCGTGTTGATGCGGCGCTGTGCCATGGAATAGGAGCCGAAGTCCTTGAGGACGAAGTACGGGTCTGCCATGTTGCCCCAGTCGCCGATGAGCAGGCTGTGATAGAGATCCTGCAGCACACCGGGCGCATCAGGCAGCACAGTTCCGTCGATCATCTGCGTCATGGCAAGGCGCAGCTCCTGGTTCGTCTCGAAGATTGTCATCGGGTTGTAGTTCCGTTCGCGGTACATGTCCAGCACCGTGTCGGAACGCATGCCGAAAATATAGATGTTGTCCAGACCGACCTGTTCGGAGATTTCAACATTCGCGCCGTCCATCGTGCCGATGGTGACTGCGCCGTTCATCATGTACTTCATGTTGCCGGTGCCGCTGGCTTCCTTTGAGGCGGTGGACAGCTGCTCGGATACCTCGGTCGCGGGAATCAGCACCTGAGCGCTGGAAACATCGTAGTTCTCGAGGAATACAACCTGCAGCATCTTGCTGGCACGCGGATGCTTGGCAATCAGGGCTGCAATGCCGTTGATGAAGCGGATGATCTGCTTGGCGCGGTTGTAGCCGGGAGCCGCCTTCGAGCCGAAAATGAACACCCGCGGCTGCATGGTGAAGTTCGGGTCGTTGACGATACGGTTGTAGAGCACCAGCACGTGCAGGGCGTTCAGCATTTGCCGCTTGTATTCGTGCAGGCGCTTGGACTGTGCGTCGAAGATGAAGTTCGGGTCGACAATCACATTCTGCCGATCCTTGAGGAACGCGGCAAGGCGCTCCTTGTTGTGGTGCTTGATGGCGGCAAACTTCTCGCGGAAGGCGGCGTCATCGGCATACGGCGCCAGCTCGTGCAGCAGCTCAGGCTCTTTAATCCAGTTCGTACCGATTGTGTCGCAAATCAGGCTCGTCAGCTCGGGATTGCAAGCCATAAGCCAGCGGCGGTGCGTGATGCCGTTCGTGATGGCGCTAAACTTCTCCGGCATGACCAGATAGAAGTCATGGAACGTTTCTGCCTTGAGAATATCGCCGTGCAGCTGGCTGACGCCATTGGTGGAAAACGTCATCGCGACGCACAGGTTCGCCATGTGGATGTAGCCATATGCGATGATGGCCATGTGACCGACGCGCTCTGCCTGACCGGGGAAGAAATTCCACAGGCGTGCACAGAGGCGCTTGTTCATCTCAACCAGAATCTGGTAGATGCGCGGCAGCAGCGTTTTGACCATTTCCTCCGGCCACTTTTCGAGCGCTTCCGCCATGATGGTGTGATTGGTGTACGCCATCGTACGGCTGACAATCTGCTGCGCTTCGTCCCAACCGAGACCTTCCTCGTCCATCAGCAGGCGCATCAGCTCCGGAATTGCCAGACCGGGATGCGTGTCGTTGATATGAATGACGACTTTCTCCGGCAGCTTGCTCCAGTTCGTGCCGTTGAGCTTCTTGAAGTCCTTCAGGATATACTGAAGCGTGGCGGAGGTGAAGAAATATTGCTGCTTCAGGCGGAGCAGCTTACCCTCATAGTGGTTGTCCTCAGGGTACAGGATGTTTGAAATGGCTTCGGCAAGCTCCTTTTCCTCGGAGGCCTGCACGTAATGACCGTGGTTGAAATCGCTCAGGTCAATGCGCTTCGGTGCGCGGGCGCTCCACAGGCGCAGGCTGTTGACGGTCGAGGTGTCGTAGCCGACGAGCGGCATGTCATACGGAACGGCTTCAACCGTGTTGTAGCCGACATGACGGAAGGTGGTGCGGCCGTTTTCATTCACCATTTCAACGGAGCCGTTGAAGTGCACCTCGCAGGCATCCTCCATGACGGGCATTTCCCACACGTTGCCGTTGCCGAGCCAGTAGTCCGGCAGCTCAACCTGCTGACCGTCGACGATTTTCTGACGGAACAGGCCGTATTCATAGCGGATGGAGCAGCCCATGCTCGGCAGGTCAAGCGACGCCAGCGAGTCCATGAAGCACGCAGCCAGTCGGCCGAGACCGCCGTTGCCCAGCGCGGGTTCCGGCTCTTCGCGGAGCACATTGTCCACATCGATATGCAACTCTTCGAGCGCCTGCTTGTAGGCATCGAGCGACACGAGGTTCAGAACGTTGGTATACAGGCTTCTGCCCATCAGAAATTCAACGGAAAGATAGAACAGGCGCTTGCTGTTGTTCGTCTTGCGCTCTTCGCGGGAGACCATCCATTTCTGCATGATCTGATCGCGGACAGTCGATGCAAGGGCACGGTAGATCTGCCCATTGGAAGCTTCTTCGATTGTTCGACCGTTATAGCGCTGCAGCTTGCCGATGATGGAAGCTTTAATCGAGTCTTTATCAAAGGATGTCGTAGGCATGGAAATCCTCCTTACGTTTGAAAGGGGTTCAACGGCAAATGCCTGCATCAGTCATTGAAAAAAGCAGTTTGCCACCCAAATAATAATCATATCACAACATCCAAAATAAGACAAGGGCAGGATAGTAACAAAAATCCGAAAAAACTGCGAAATGTTCACAAAAACAAGGGAAAAGCAACGGTGCGTGGAAAATCCGCCGAATTGCTTGCAAATGCGGTTGGTGTGGCTTATAATGATGAAGTATTTTCAATGAAGAAGGAGCTTCCGCGTGAAACGAAACCATTTATTTGCGCAGCAGGGTATTCGCACGGCGCTGCTGATGCTGCTCGATGCGCTGCTGCTTTCGGCGTCCCTGCTGATGGGGCTTCAGATTTACTATGATATGCATGCGCCTGCCGCCCATCTGACGCACGTATGGCGGAGCCTGCTGCTGCTTCTGCCGTCGACGATTGCGCTGCTGTACGGGATGGGCTTCTACAAGAGCATCCTCAAGTATGCAGGCGTTGATCTGCTCGTGCAGCTTGGGCTGGGGACGCTCGGCGGCACGGGCGTGACGTATCTGACGTCGCTGCTGTGCTATTCGTTCATTCGCGGGCAGAATGTCTTCCTGATGCCGCGTTCAGTGTATCTGGTGCAGTGGCTGTTGGCGATGGTGATGATTGCGGCGGCGCGTTTCGTGCTGAAGGTCGCAGGCGGCGAGGGCATCGGGCGCTTCCTCGGAAGACAGAACAAGAAGACACGCCGCGTGATGGTCATCGGCGGCGGCTGGGGCGGCGCGCAGGTCATCCGCGACATGCTGGCAGGACGCTTCGGCGACTGCGTGCCGGTGATCGCTGTGGATGACGATGAGTCGCGGCGAAATACGAAAATCGGGCGTGTGCCGATTGTGATGGACACTGCGCGCGTGGGCGAGTATGCCAGACAGTACGCCATCGATGACATTATCATTGCGATTGCGACACCGAAGTCCGACCTGACGGCGCTGCTGCATGACTGTATGGACACTGGCTGCCGCGTCAAGCGCTATACGGTCATGCAGGAAATGGACGGCGGTCAGGGGCAGATGCGCGATGTGAATATTGCCGACCTGCTTGGGCGTGATGAAAAGCATCTGGATATGTCCGGCGTGGAAAAGGTGATTGCAGGGCGCTGCGTGCTGGTGACTGGCGGCGGTGGTTCCATCGGGTCGGAAATGTGCCGGCAGATGATGCGCTTCGTGCCGTCCAAGCTCATCCTATACGATATCAGCGAAAACTACATGTATGACCTGCTTTCTGAGCTGAAGAATCAGTACGGCGAAATCGTCAAGAACACGGTGGCGCTTCGCGTCGGTTCGATTCGCGACAGGGAAACGCTTGATCAGGTGTTCGAGGAGTTCCATCCGGAGATTGTGATTCATGCCGCTGCTCACAAGCATGTGCCGCTGATGGAGGACAGCCCTGAGCAGGCCGTGCTCAATAATGTCTTCGGCACGTATAACGTCGCTGAATGCGCAAAAAATCACGGTGCGAAGCGATTCGTCATGATTTCGACAGACAAGGCGGTCAATCCGACGAACGTCATGGGCGCATCGAAGCGCATGGCGGAAATCATCATCGAGGCGATGCAGAAGCAAAGCGATACCACGCAGTTCACCGCGGTTCGTTTCGGCAATGTGCTTGGTTCAAACGGCAGCGTCGTGCCGCTGTTTGAACGGCAGATTCGCGCAGGCGGTCCCGTAACGCTGACGCATCCGGACATTATCCGCTACTTCATGACGATTCCGGAGGCGGCGAGCCTTGTGCTGCAGGCGGCCTCCATCGCCAAGGGCGGCGAGCTGTTCGTGCTGGACATGGGCAAGCCGGTCAAAATCCGTGAGCTGGCGGAACGGATGATTCAGCTGTATTCCGACCCGATGAAGCCGCCGGTCAAAATCGTCTATACAGGGCTTCGACCGGGTGAAAAGCTCTATGAGGAGCTGCTGCGCGACGAGGAAACCGACACTGCGACCAGCATGGAGAAAATCTTCATCGCAAAGCCGGAGCAGTTTGCGTGGGACGAGGTTGAACATATGCTGGCAAAGCTCCATGCATGCATCGATGCGCACGGCGACATCAAGGCGTGCATGCACGAGCTTCTGCCGTCCTTCAAGACGCCGGAGGAAGTCAACAGCCGTGCGAGAACATAAAAAATGCTTTACGAATCGCACGGACATCGGTATAATAGCAGTGTGAAATGAAGCATGGGGGAGGTTATGAGCATGCGGTTTACGAAAATGCACGGCATCGGCAATGATTATATTTATGTGAATTGCTTCGAGGAGCAGGTGGACAATCCGTCCGAGCTGGCGAAAAAGATGAGCCGCCGTCATTTCGGGGTTGGCAGCGATGGTCTGATTCTGATTTGCCCGTCCGATGTGGCGGATTTTGAGATGCGGATGTTCAATGCCGACGGCTCTGAAGGCGAGATGTGCGGCAACGGCACGCGCTGTATCGGCAAGTATGTTTACGATCGCGGTCTGACGGACAAGACGACCATCAGCCTGATGACCCGAGGCGGACTGAAAACAATCAAGCTGAACGTGAAGAACGGCAAGGTCGAGACGGTTCGCGTGGACATGGGTATGCCGGAGCTGTTTCCGCCGAAGATTCCGGTTAATCTGCCCGGCGAGGCTGTTATGGGGCATCGGCTGAGCGTCGGCAGCGGTCAGTATGACATCCATTGCGTGTCGATGGGCAATCCGCACTGCGTTATTTTCGTTCGTGACCCGGATTATGTGGACATTGAGACGGTCGGTCCGCTGCTGGAGAATCACCCCATTTTCCCGCGCCGCGCGAATATCGAGTTCGTGCAGGTGGTTAACCGCGGTCATCTGCGGATGCGCGTCTGGGAACGCGGTGCAGGCGAAACCCTGGCATGCGGCACAGGCGCTTGTGCGTCGATTGTCGCGGCAGTCATGACGGGCAGAGCGGATCGTCATGCGGTGATTGACCTGCCCGGCGGCTCGCTGACGCTGGACTGGTCGCCTGATGACGGACATGTCTATCAGGAAGGCAAGGCGGCATTCGTGTTTGACGGCGAATGGATCGGCGAAGAATAAGAAAGTTGGGGAGTGCAATATGTTTCATATTAATGATGATTTCACCCGTCTGCCGGGTTCGTACCTGTTTGCTGAAATTGCACGCCGAGTGAAGGTGTACAGCGCCGAACATCCCGATGCGGACATCATCCGTCTGGGCATCGGCGACGTGACGCGTCCGCTAGCGCCGGCGGTCATCGATGCCATGCACAAGGCTGTCAGCGAGATGGGGGTTCAGGAGACCTTCCGCGGCTACGGTCCTGACTACGGCTATGACTTCCTCGTCAATGCCATCCGTGAGCATGACTATGCAAGCCGCGGCGTGTCCGTTGAGTACGATGAGGTGTTCATTTCCGACGGCGCGAAGTGCGATGTTGGCAATATTCAGGAGATGTTCAGCGGCGATGCCGTGATTGCTGTGACCGACCCGGTCTATCCGGTGTATGTGGATTCGAATGCCATGGCTGGTCGCGCAGGCGATTATGTCAATGGTCGCTGGACGAAGCTTGTGTATCTGCCCTGCAATGCGGAGAATGGCTTTGTGCCTGCGCTGCCGGACAAGCCGGTAGACGTGATTTACCTCTGCTACCCCAACAACCCGACCGGCACGGTGCTGAACCGCGAGCAGCTCACGAAGTGGGTGAATTATGCACGCGAAAACGGCGCAATCATTATCTATGATGCAGCGTACCGTGCGTTCGTCTCCACGCCGGATATTCCGCTGTCGATTTACGAGATTGAAGGCGCGAAGGAATGCGCGATTGAATGCAATTCCTTCTCCAAGACGGCTGGCTTTACCGGCACGCGCTGCGGCTATACCATCGTGCCGCATGCGGTGAAGGGGTTGAGCGCAAAGGGCGAAAAGATCGAGCTGAATGCATTGTGGAAGCGCCGCATGTCCACAAAGTTCAACGGCGTCAGCTATCCGGTGCAGCGTGCGGCGGCGGCTGTCTACACCGAGGATGGGCAGAAGCAGATTAAGGAAACGATTGATTACTACATGCAGAACGCCAAAATCATCCGCGAGGGTTTGACGGCGGTAGGCATCACCGTGTTTGGCGGCGTTGACGCACCGTATATCTGGCTGAAGGTGCCGGCCGGCATGGACAGCTGGACGTTCTTCGACCGCCTGCTGGATGAATGCCACATTGTTGGCACGCCCGGTTCCGGCTTTGGTCCGAGCGGCGAGGGCTATTTCCGCCTGACCGCCTTCAACACGCTGGAAAAGACGCAGCAGGCGATTGAACGCATCCGTAATTGGAAAATCTGAGGCAAAGGAAAGACCGAGCGATTCATGCACGAACCGTTCGGTCTTTTATTGGATGATGATTTCTTCGCCGGTCTGGTGGACGATGCAGTGATACGGCTTGACGGATGTGCTTTCGCAGTGAAAGCCGTCTGTATCGCAGAAAGCGCAGTAGCGGGTGCCGTCTGCAAGGGTACACGCAGCAAATTTGTCCGGCTGAAACCAGTGCAGCACGAGGCGGTCAGCGTCATCCGCATCAGCAGTGCGGTCGTTGACGCCGATGGGCAGCAGCGCGTTTTCGCGGACAAGCACCGGCAGCTCCTGATAACCGTGCATCCGCCTGAACGCGCCGGTGCAGCATTCGCCGCTGTGCAGCATTGTCCAGATGCCATCGGGTAACCGGACATCCTCGGTGCCATCGTCCGATGACCGCAGAATCAACAGGCTGCTGCCGAGCATCGTGCCGCCATCGACAGGCGTTGCGGTGAAGCCCGGACGTAGGTAGGGGAGCAGCGACAGCTGCAGGCATGCGTAATGACGGAGCACGTTGCCGGGCTGTGCATCGCCGGAAAGATGTCGGACGAGCATGTCTGCCGGAATGGATTGACCAGGCTGCATCAGCGCAAAGGCGGCGCGGAACAGGAACGCCTGACGGCTGTCAGCGCCGTCAAAAAGCGGTGCAGGCACATCGGTGAAGCCGCCGAAGGGGATTTCCTGCGAATCAATCAGCGAAGCAGCTTGGCTTCGGAGCGCATCGTCATGCAACGGGTCGGAAGCAAGCAAACCGTATGTCATTTCATATCCTCCAACAGTCGGCATAGCTGACGAAATTCACGCCTGCGCAGGCGTTTCCCGCGATGCAGAATCAGGAAACGCAGGCGGAAGCGGTTACGGCGCGTAAATACGGGCGTCGCCCGATGCGCATGGAAACGGTCGGTGAGCTTGACCTCCGTGCCTTCGCGGACGAACAGCACGCATTTCTTCACCGGTGAAGGGACGCCGCCGTCAGCAACGGCACGGGCAAGCGTCTGCGCATGGGTAGTGACCTGCATGACCGGGTTATAGAAGGTAAGCGTATCACCGTTCTTGCGCGTGAGCAGCAGGTCGTGATCAGAATAATCGCCCGTTACGCGTCCGGCGTGGTTCTTGACCTCGATGACGGTTGCGCCGCGGCGCGTCAGGGCAACGAGGTCGCATTCGCTGCGGTTGCCGGCATGGACGATGCGGTTTGGGTAGACATGGACAGAATCCGGCAGACGCTCAAGCATTGCGCGAGCATCCTCTTCGCCGTGAATGCCGGAGGATACAAGCGATGCAGCGTACTTTGCCCCTTTTGCACGGCGCTTGAGGCGAAAAGAAACCAGCACCGGTGCGGACAGCAGCACGGCGAACAGCACGAGGATGACCCATGCACGGAAACGCACGTCGGCGGATAAAGCGTCCTTCAGCGGGGGAAACCACCACAGCGCGGTCAGCACGGAAATCGTCCAGCAAATCGGCGGCAGCAGCCACGCACGGAATAAAAGCAAACGTTGTCGGCGGCGCAGGACAGTCAGCTTTTGCGATTGTCCCTCGCTGCCGGAATGAAAAATGGCCATAGACCTCCTTCGGCATACAGAACATGTGTGTGCGAACAATGGATAGTACGACAAAACGCGCGGAAAATCCTGCTGAAACGTGATTGACAATTGCTGCACGGGCTGGTATAATCATCTGTGTCGGGCAATGAAGGACAGGATGGACGCAAATACGGCTGTCAGAGAGGGAGCCACAGGCTGAAAGCTCCTGCCGGAAGCGTACATCGGACAATCTGGAGCCTCCTGATGAGAATCAGGCGTTTTCCTCGCGTGATGGGGAGTAAAAGGCGCAGCATGACTGCGTAAACATGGGTGGCACCGCGATTTTTCGCCCCATAACAACCGGAATCTGGTTGCATGGGCTTTTTTTATACCGCGCTGTCAATAGAAGGAGGAGTTGAATCAATGCTGACGCAAGCACCGCGTGGCACAAAGGACGTCCTGCCGGCAGATTCCTATCGCTGGCAATACGTGGAAGGAAAGATGCGCAAGGCGGCGGCAGAGGCAGGCTTCCGCGAGGTTCGGACGCCTGTGTTCGAGCATACGGAGCTGTTTCTGCGCGGCGTAGGCGATACGACTGACATCGTCCAGAAGGAAATGTACACCTTCAAGGACAAGGGCGATCGCTCCATCACGCTCAAGCCGGAAGGCACGGCGGGCGCGGCGCGTTGCCTGCTGGAGAACAACCTGTACGCCGACACGCTGCCGTGCAAGATGTACTATCTCAACGCACCGATTTTCCGCTATGAGGCGCCTCAGAGCGGTCGTTTGCGCGAGCATCATCAGTTCGGCATGGAGTGCTTCGGCGCGAAGGATGCTTCCGCGGATGCGGAGCTGATTCTGCTGGCATACCGCCTGCTGAGCGGACTTGGCGTCAAGAACCTGTCCGTGAACATCAACTCCATCGGCTGCCCGAACTGCCGCCCGAAGTATCATGCGATGCTCAAGACATTCCTGTCCGGCAAAATCAATGAGATGTGCGACACGTGCAAGACGCGCTTCGACCGCAATCCGCTTCGCGTGCTGGACTGCAAGGAAAAGCACTGCCAGGAGCTGGTGAAGGATGCGCCCTCGATGCTGGATGTCCTCTGCGACGACTGCAAGGCGCATTTCGCACAGCTGCAGGCGTATCTCGATGCTTCAAAAATACCGTACCGCATTGATCCGCGAATTGTCCGCGGATTGGACTACTACACCAAGACGGTGTTTGAGCTGATTACGACGACGGAGAACGGCAATCTGACCGTTTGCGGCGGCGGTCGCTACGACAATCTGGTGGAGCAGCTGGGCGGCTCGCCGCTGTGCGCGGTGGGCTTCGGCATGGGTATTGAGCGCGTGCTGATGCTGCTGGACGGCGAAGGGATTCAGCTGCCGAAGCCGACCCTCTACGATGTGTTTGTGACGTACATGGGCGAGCATCAGGTGGAGGCGTTCTCGCTGGTGGAAACGCTGCGCGACGCTGGTCTGAAGGCGGACATGGATCATACCGGTCGCAGCCTGAAGGCGCAGTTCAAGTATGCCAACAAGATGGAAGCCACGCTGACAGCAACGCTGGGCGATGAAGAAATCGCGAACGGCGTCGTAAAGGTCAAGAACATGGCGACGAAGGAAGAACGCACGATTCCGCTGGCAAGCATCGCCGATGGAATCCGCGAAATGCTCGGCGAGTGAAATCAGAATCAAATTGAAAGGAGCTGCATTCCATGCAGAACCGTACCCATACCTGTAATGAGCTGAGATTGTCCGATGAAGGCAAGCGCGTCCAGCTGTCCGGCTGGATGGACAGCGTGCGCATCGTCAGCGCGAATCTCGCGTTCGTCATCCTGCGCGACTTCTATGGCACGACGCAGGTTGTGATCGACGATGAGGAGCAGATGAAGGTCATCCGCAGCCTCAACAAGGAAAGCGTTATCTCCGTGACGGGCACTGTCCGCGAGCGCGATAACAAGAATCCGAAGATTCCTACGGGCGACATCGAGGTCGTGCCGGAGAAGATTGACGTGCTGGGACGCTGCCGCTATAATGAGCTGCCGTTCCAAATCAACCGTTCGCGCGAGGCAGACGAGAGCATCCGCCTGAAGTACCGCTATCTCGACCTGCGCAATCCGGATGTGAAGAAGAACATCGTCATGCGCTGCAACGTTGTGACGGCACTGCGCAATGCCATGAACGAGCATGGCTTCCTCGAAATCACCACGCCGATTCTGACCGCCTCTTCTCCTGAGGGTGCGCGCGACTACCTTGTGCCTGCCCGCAAGCATCCGGGCATGTTCTACGCGCTGCCGCAGGCGCCGCAGCAGTTCAAGCAGCTGCTGATGACGTCAGGCTTCGACCGTTATTTCCAGATTGCGCCGTGCTTCCGCGATGAGGATGCGCGCGGCGACCGCAGCCCGGGCGAGTTCTATCAGCTCGATATGGAGATGGCGTTCGCGACGCAGGACGACGTGTTCAGCGTGCTCGAGGACGTCCTGCCGCCGATTTTTGCCAAGTACGGTACGTATAATGTCGCTTCGAGTGCACCGTTCAAGCGCATTGCGTACAATGATTCCATGGAGCGCTACGGCTCAGATAAGCCCGACCTGCGCATTGACCTTGAGGTGCAGGACGTGACGGAGCTGCTCGGAAATTGCGGCTTTGCGCCGTTTGAAGGCAACACGGTCAAGGCGGTTGTTGTCAGCGACATGACGGCGACACGCAAGCAGATTGACAAGCTCTGCGCGGATGTTGAGGTTGTGACGGCAAACAAGGCATACTGGTTCAAGCTCGATGAAAAAGGCGAAATTGCCGGCGGCATTTCAAAATTCGTCAAGGATCGCAAGGATGAGCTGGTCGAGAAGCTTGGCCTGAAGCCGAATACGTTTGTCGGACTGACGAGCGGCAAGAAGCTTGCTGCCCAGAAGACTGCCGGTGTTCTGCGCCGCCTGGTTGCCGACCTCTGCCCGGCGCATATCGACAGAGAAAAGTATGAATTCTGCTGGATTGTCGATTTCCCGATGTACGAAATCGGCGAAGAATCCGGCGAGCTGGAGTTCTGCCATAATCCCTTCTCTATGCCCAACGGCGGTCTGGAGATTCTGCAGAAGGCGGCGGCTGGCGAGGTCGACCCGCTGAGCATCACCGCGTACCAGTATGACCTGGTCTGCAACGGCGTTGAGTTGTCCTCCGGCGCGGTCCGTAACCATGATCCGGAAATCATGATCGAGGCGTTCAAGCTTGTTCGTCTGGGCGAGGAGGACGTGAAGGCGAAGTTCCCGGCCATGTACAATGCGTTCTGCTATGGCGCACCGCCGCATGCAGGCATCGCACCCGGTGTCGACCGCATGGTGATGCTGCTTGCAGGTGCTGAGACCATCCGCGAGGTTATCCCGTTCCCGATGAACAAGAACGCTCAGGACGTCATGATGGGCGCGCCCGGCAAGGTCGAGCAGAAGCAGCTGGATGAGCTGCATATTGCCTGCGTCAAGCCGGAGGAGTAATGACACATCAAAAAGGGCGGATCAAATGCGATCCGTCCTTTTTAAGTGGAGAAGCTGTGGATGATTATTCGACCGTTACAGACTTTGCGAGGTTGCGGGGCTTATCGACATCGCAGCCGCGGCTGACAGCCATGTAGTATGCCAGCAGCTGCACGGGGATGATGGCTAACAGCGGCAGCAGCTCTGACGGCGCGTCCGGCACGACCCACAGCTCATCCGCATCCTTTTCAGCGCGCGCACGCAGGGATTCCGGACAGATAATCAGCGTCTTTGCGCCGCGGCTCTTGACCTCGCGGACGTTCGAGAGCGTCTTGTCTGCCAGATGCTCCTGCGTCAGCAGTGCGCAGACGAGCGTGCCGTGCTCAATCAGGGCGATGGTGCCGTGCTTGAGCTCACCGGCGGCATACGCCTCGGACATGATGTAGCTGACTTCCTTGAGCTTGAGGGATGCTTCCATGGCAAGCGCGTTGTCGAGCCCGCGACCGATGTAGAATACGTGCTGACGGTCGTGGTACAGGCTGGCGAAGCGCTGGATGGACGGCTCGAGTGCAAGCGTCTTGGCAGCGAGGTCAGGCATGTTCGCCATGCGCCGCAGCAGGTCAGACGCAGCCTCTTCGCTGAGCATGCCGCGCTTCTGTGCTAAATCAACGGCAAGGAGCATCATCATCTCAATCTGGGTGATATATGCCTTCGTGCTGGCGACGGCGATTTCGGGACCTGCGTAGGTGTACATGACGGAATCTCCGGCGGTACGCGCGATGGACGAGCCGACGACGTTCGTCAGCGCCATGACCTTTGCGCCGAGGCGCTCTGCCTCACGCATGGCGGCAAGCGTATCGGCTGTTTCGCCGCTCTGGGAGATGGCGAGGAAGCAGTCCTTGTCATCCAGAATTGGGTCGCGGTAACGGAATTCGGACGCAACATCAACCACAACAGGCAGCCGTGCGAGCTTCTCGATGACATACTTGCCGACAACGCCGGCATGGTATGCCGTGCCGCAGGCGACAATCGTCAGCGTGCGCAGGGCTTGCGCCTCCTCCGCTGTGATCGGGAAGGCGCCTGGACGAATGACCATGCGCTCCGGGTCGACATGGGCGGTGAAGGTCTTCTTGAGTGCTTCAGGCTCCTCGTGGATTTCCTTGAGCATGAAATGCGCGTAGCCGCCCTTTTCCGCAGCCTCGACGTCCCAGTCAACGGTGATGGGATGCAGCGGACGCTCCGTGCCGAAATGGTCGTAGACGTGCACACTGCCGGTCGTCAGAACGGCGATTTCGCGGTCATCGAGCAGCTCAATCCTGCGCGTGTGCTGGATGAGCGCGGGAATATCGCTGGCGACGTACTGCGCACCATCAGACAGACCGATCACCAGCGGGCTGTCCTTGCGCGTGCAGTAGAGCGTGTCAGGTGATTCTGTGCTCAGCACGCACAGCGCGTAGCTGCCCTCGAGCATCGTCTGCGCCTTGAGCAACGTCGACAGCATATTGCCGTCATAGAGCGTATGAAGCAGGTGCGCGATAACCTCCGTGTCGGTTTCGGACACGAACACGCATCCCTGCGCGATGAGGCGCGTGCGCAGCTCCTCGTAGTTCTCGATAATGCCGTTATGGACGACAGCAATGTGCCCCTTCATATCCGTATGCGGATGGGCATTGATGTCGTTCGGTTCGCCGTGGGTTGCCCAGCGCGTATGGCCGATGCCGATGCAGCCATGCAGGGGAGCGGCATTGACGCGTTCGATAAGGTTAAGCAGACGACCCTTTGCCTTGCTCAAATGAATGACGCCGTTTTCCATGACAGCAATGCCGGCGCTGTCGTAGCCGCGATATTCCAAACGGGACAGGCCATCCAGCAGGATACCCTGTGCCTGTTCATGACCGATATAGCCAACAATTCCGCACATTGAATGATCCTCCTCAACAATACATCATAATACATGTGCCATTCCGATTATACACTTTTTTCCGGAAAATGCAACCCCTGATTTAGATAGACAAGTGAAAAAAGTCACGGATTATTCCTCTGGAAAAATGAGAATTGTTCACATTAAACAAACTGCAAAAAATCGATAAAACGATACGGCGTGCAATAATCAGCAAGGAAAAAACGCGGAAACGCATGAAAAATCGAAGCAGTCAGCCCTGTACATGTCGCCGCTGGTCGAAACGTGTCCGAATTGTACTAAAACGCGAACGTTAGCAGTTTTTGAAAATCTCCAAAAAAGCAGGGAAAAATACCGATTAAGTCTTGACGAAAATGCATAAAAGTGGTTCAATATAGGTGAGGAAATCATGGGCAAAATGCCATTCTTCCTTGAACCATATGGAAGAATATAGAATACAAAGGCAGGTGTATGTATGCTCTATAACGGCCCGACGGCGGCGCAGAGAGACCAGTTTCATCAGGGAACGAACCGTCGTGCTTACGAGATGCTCGGTGCGCATCCGGTTGTGCAGGATGGGCGGAACATGTGGCATTTCGCAGTATGGGCACCCAATGCAGCGGCTGTATCGTTGATCGGTGAATTTAATCAATGGGATAAAGAAAAAACGCCCATGACGAAGGTCTACGATGGCACGTGGGAGGTTCGCCTTCCTGCTGAGACGTTCGATGTTAGGAGCGATCCGGAGCGTTATCATTATCCGGATGCCGCAAAAAAACTGACGACCTATAAATATTGCATTAAAACGCAGGAGGGAATCTGGCAGGACAAGGCGGATCCGTACGCGTTCGCAATGCAGCTGCGGCCGGACACGGCGAGCAGAATTTATGATTTATCCGGCTATCAGTGGGGCGACGCCAGATGGATGGAGAATCGCAAGGCGTATGATCCGTACCACAGCCCCGTGAATATTTATGAGATGCATCTGGGTTCATGGCGTCGGCATGAAGACGGCACGTTCCTGAGCTATGCGGAAATTGCCGAGCAGCTTGTGCCGTACCTGACCGAGATGGGCTATACGCACGTCGAACTGATGCCGGTGATGGAGCATCCGCTGGATGAATCGTGGGGCTATCAGGTGACTGGCTATTACGCCGCGACCGCACGATTCGGCGAGCCGAAGGAGCTGATGGGGCTGATTGACGCACTGCATCAGGCGAACATCGGCGTGCTGCTGGACTGGGTGCCGGCGCATTTTCCGCGAGACGCCATGGGGCTTCGCCGCTTTGACGGAACGCCTTGCTATGAGCATCCCGACCCCAGACGCGGCGATATGGCGCAGTGGGGAACGCACATGTTCGATTATGCGCGTGGCGAGGTCAACTCGTTTATGCTGTCCAACGCGTGCTTCTGGCTGGAGTGGTATCATGCTGACGGCATCCGCGTCGATGCGGTCACGTCGATGCTGATGTACGATTTCTGCCGTGAGCCCGGACAGTGGCTGCCGAATAAGTACGGCGGCAGGGAGAACCTTGATGCGATTGCTTTCCTGCGCCGCCTGAATGAAACCGTGTACCACGATTTCCCCGGCATCATGATGGTGGCAGAGGAATCGAGCGCCTACCCGATGGTGACGCGCCCGATTTATCTGGGTGGATTGGGCTTCGGCTTCAAGTGGAACATGGGCTGGATGAACGACATCCTGTCCTACATCAAGCTCGACCCGGTTTACCGCAAGTATCATCATGACAAGCTGACCTTCTCGTTGATGTACGCATTCTCGGAAAACTACATCCTGCCGTTCAGTCACGATGAGGTCGTCCACGGCAAGCACTCCATGCTGGATAAGCAGCCGGGCGACCTGTGGAAGAAGTTTGCAGGGCTGCGGGCGCTGTATGGCTACACGATGGCGCATCCGGGCAAGAAACTGCTGTTCATGGGCAGCGAGTTCGGGCATTTCATCGAGTGGAAGTACGATGACCAGCTGGACTGGTTTCTGCTGCTCTATGAGAACCATCCGCAGGTGCAGCAGTGCTGCAAGCGGCTGAATGAAATCTACCGCACGACACCTGCCCTGTATCAGATAGATGACAGCTGGGACGGGTTCCAGTGGATTCAGGCGAATGACAGCGACCACTCGATTGTGGCGTTCCTGCGCACTGACCGCAAGGGCAATTCCATCCTGTGCGTGACGAACTTCACGCCGGTGTTCCATCCGGAGTACCGCATCGGGCTTCCGGCGATGGGCACCATCGAAGAGTTCTTCAATACCGACAGGAAGGAATTCGGCGGCTCCAACCAGTACAACGCATGGGCGGTTCACACGGAAAAACAGCAGCTTCAGGATTTCCAGTACAGCTGCAATATCTGCGTTCCGCCGCTGTCCACGGTCTATTTCACCTATCAGCGTGATCCTGAGGAGGAAGCGACAAAGCTGGCAGCACCCGAAAAGACGGAAACCGCAAGAAGCGTTCTTCCAAAGAACGCAGCGAAGAAGCCGGCTGCCAAGAAACCTGCGGCGAAGAAGGGTGCCGCAAAGAAAGCCATTGGCTGAACCAGCATTCCTTAGAGGCGAGGAAGGCTGTTTCACATAAACGCGGAGGATTTAGCAATCATCCGCACCATTGGACTCATATTCATATCCGAAGCCGAAAGAAACAAGGATGAAGGAGTGTGTTCCCATCATGAAGAAAAAGACCTGTGTTGCCATGCTGCTGGCAGGTGGACAGGGCAGCCGTCTGGGCGTCCTGACCAAGAAGGTGGCGAAGCCGGCAGTGCCGTATGGCGGAAAGTACCGCATCATCGACTTTCCGCTGTCCAACTGCACGAACAGCGGCATTGATACCGTCGGCGTGCTGACGCAGTATATGCCGCTTGAGCTGAACTCCTATATCGGCTCCGGTGCACCGTGGGATTTGGACCTGTCAACGGGCGGCGTGTTCGTTCTTCCGCCGTATCAGACGGGCAAGACCGGTGACTGGTATCGCGGCACGGCGAACGCTATCTACCAGAACATGGCGTTCATCGAGCAGTACGATCCGGATTACGTTCTGATCCTTTCCGGCGACCATATTTATAAGATGGATTACAACGCCATGCTGCAGTACCACATCCGCAAGGGTGCGGACGCTACGATCGCTGTCCGTCCAGTGCCGTGGGAAGAGGCGAGCCGTTTCGGCATCATGAACACGGATGCGGACGACAACATCATCGAATTTGAGGAGAAGCCGAAGAATCCGAAGTCCAACAAGGCTTCCATGGGTATTTACATCTTCACGTGGTCGAAGCTCCGCGCGTATCTGACGGCGGATGAGGCGGATAAGACGTCCTCGAACGACTTCGGCAAGAACATCATTCCGAAGATGCTCAACGACAAGCAGGTCATGGTTGCCTATAACTTCGAGGGCTACTGGAAGGACGTCGGCACCATCGAATCCCTTTGGGAAGCGAATATGGATCTGCTCAGCGTGCCCATGCCGATCGACCTGCACGACAAGAAGTGGCGCATCTATGCCAAGAACCCGGGTCTTGCACCGCATTACGTTGCCAAGGGCGCGATTGTGAGCGATTCGCTCGTGACGGAAGGCTCTGAGGTGTACGGCTCCGTTCATCATTCCGTCATTTTCGCGGGCGTGACGGTTGAAGAGGGCGCAAGCGTCATCGATTCTGTCGTCATGCCGCATGCGGTCATCAAGCGCGGCGCAGTTGTCCGCCGTGCCATCGTCGCGGAGAATGCGGTCGTCGGCGCAGGCAGCATGGTCGGTGAGGAAACCGGCAACATCGCTGTCGTTGGTCAGGGCATTACGCTTCCTGCAGGTGTCAGCGTGTCGGCTGGTCAGCAGGTGGATGAAAACACCAAGTTCTGAGCATCACGCTTCTCATGACAGCAGCGGAAAGGATTGAAAATAATGAAGAATGTAATGGGTGTTATCTACACCGGCGAAAATGACGCGAATCTGCGGGAGCTGACGCTGACGCGTGCCATCGCGGCGCTGCCTGTGGGCGGACGTTACCGCGTGATTGACTTCCTGCTCTCCTCCATGGTCAATGGCGGCATTAAGAATGTCGGCGTGATCATGCAGAAGAACTACCATTCCCTGATGGATCACATCGGCTCCGGCAAGGAATGGGATCTGCACGGCAAAAACGATGGCCTGAAGGTGCTTCCGCCGTTCCTGACGCGCGAGAATGTCGGCGTTTACGCCGGTATGCTGGATGCGCTGCGCTCCAACACGAACTATCTCTCCCGCTCCAAGCAGGAATATCTGGTGCTGAGCAATTCCAACATCATCTACAATGCGGATTTGGCGCAGTTTGTTGATTTCCACAAGAACAGCGGCGCGGACATTACTGTGATGTACACCGCTGACCCGAGCATGCAGCGCGATGAATTGGGCTGCTATCTGGCTGTGGACGAGAACGGCAAGGTGACGGATTTCGAGGTCGACCCGACGCATCCGAATCTCCCGCTGACCAGCATGGATGTCATCGTGCTCAAGCGCGAGCTGCTGCGCACGCTGGTGGACAAGGGCGTGGCACATGGGCATCATGATTTCAATCGTGATGTGCTGCTTCGCCTTGTGGGTGAAGGCACGGCGCGCATCAATGCGTGGGAGTACAAGGGACTGTGCTGGCGCATGGACTCCGTGCAGAGCTATTTCAAGTTCAACATGGATGTGCTGGATTCTGATATCCGCCATCGCCTGTTCACGGCTGATCTGCCCGTGTACACGAAGGTTCGCGATGAAATGCCTGCCCGTTACGGCGACAATGCGACCGTGCTCAACTCGCTGGTTGCCGACGGCTGCATCATCGAGGGCACGGTGGAAAATTCCGTGCTGGCGCGCGGCGTCCGCATCGCTCCCGGTGCGCATGTCAAAAACTGCATCATCATGCAGGACGGTCAGGTGCACAGCGACGCGTCCATCGAAAACTGCATTCTGGACAAGCAAACGATCATCAAGCGCAGCGCCCACCTGATTGGACCGGCGGCGTACCCGATCGTCATTGCGAAGAACGTTGTGATCTGAGCTGCTGCTTTTTGCGCGGCAGCGTCATCTGAATCGCACGACGCGGTTCGGATTTGCAAACCGCGTCAAAGTATGCTATACTGTTGGCGCGGTTTTTTGCACAAATCCGCTTTTTCGGAGCTGCTGGTGCAGCAGTTCCTTGCTACCCCCGGCAGGAAAATTTCTGAAGGAGGATATACATCAATGAAAATCTTGTTCGTTGCGAGCGAATGCGTACCGTTCATCAAGACTGGCGGTCTGGCGGACGTGGTGGGTGCTCTCACGCCGGTTCTTGCGAAGCAGGGCAACGATGTCCGCGTGATTCTTCCTCTTTACGCGGCTGTGCCCAAGCAGTATGTGGATCAGCTGAAGCATGTGCTGGACTTTGAAGTGCAGCTCGGCTGGCGCAAGCAGTACTGCGGTATCGAGATGCTGGAGAAGGACGGCGTGAAGTTCTACTTCGTCGACAATAAGTTTTATTTCGGTCGTCCGTACATTTACGGCATGGGCGGCGATGAATATGAGCGTTATGGCTTCTTCTGCCGCGGTGTGCTGAATGCGCTGCCGCTGCTGGACTTCCAGCCGGATGTCATCCATGCGCATGACTGGCAGGCAGGCATGGTGCCGGCACTGCTGAAGATTCAGTATGCGCATCTGCCGTTCTACGCCAATATCAAGACGATCTTCACCATTCACAATCTGCAGTATCAGGGCGTTTTCGGCATCCGTGAGGTGCAGGACGTGCTCGGTCTGGGCGACAGCCTGTGGACGGATGACAAGCTGGAATGCTACGGCTGTGCGAACTTCATGAAGGCAGCGCTTGTGTATTCCGACATTATCACGACCGTCAGCCCGTCTTATTCTGAGGAGATTCAGACGGCGTATTACGGCGAACGCCTCGATGGGCTGCTCCGTGCACGCAAGCACGAGGTGTTCGGCGTGCTCAACGGCATCGACATGATGGATTACGATCCGTCCATCGATACGCGCATTCCGCAGACGTACACGGTCAATGACCTGAGCGGAAAGGCGAAGTGCAAGGAAGCGCTGCAGCAGAAGCTCGGCTTGGATGTTGATCCGTCGATCCCGATCATCGGCATGGTTGGCCGTCTCAGCAACCAGAAGGGGCTTGACCTGGTCGATTACATCATCGGCGACCTGATGAATGAAAAGGTGCAGCTCGTCGTGCTGGGCATGGGCGAAAGCCGCTATGTCAACCTGTTCTCATGGGCAGAGGGTGAATTCAAGGGCAAGGTCGCGGCACGCTTTGCAATGGATCACATTCTCGCGCACCAGATTTATGCAGGCTGCGACATGTTCCTGATGCCCAGCCAGTTTGAGCCATGCGGGCTGAGCCAGCTGATTGCGCTGCGCTATGGCACGGTGCCGATTGTCCGCGAAACGGGCGGTCTGCGCGATACGGTGCTCTCCTACAACGAGTACACCGGCGATGGCAACGGGTTTACGTTCTTCAACTACAACGCAAACGACATGTTCAATGTGATTAAGCGCGCGATGGATTACTACACGAACCATAAGGACGTGTGGTATAAGCTGCAGCAGCGCGGCATGACCGGCGATTACAGCTGGACGAACTCCGCAGGCAAGTATATGGAGCTCTATCACGGTTTGGTCGGAGGTCAGTATGACCATGACTCCGCATCCGCCACAGAGACGAAAGACTCTGATGACGATGCGGAGGCGAACCCAGTAGTCGTCCCTTTTCCGTATGAGAAGGAAGAAACCACTGAACCTGTGAAGCCGAAGCGCAAGCGCCGGACGAAGGCAGAGATAGAAGCAGACAAGGCGGCAGAAGCATCAAAGCTCGCCGAAACGGAGAAGCCGAAGCGCAAGCGTCGGACGAAGGCTGAAATTGAGGCGGACAAGGCAGCAGAAGCGGTAAAGCTCGCCGAAAAGGAGAAGCCGAAGCGCAAGCGCCGGACGAAGGCAGAAATTGAGGCGGATAAGGCAGCGGAAGCATCAAAGCTCGCTGAAGCGGAAAAGCCGAAGCGTAAGCGTCGGACGAAGGCAGAAATTGAGGCGGATAAGGCAGCAGAAGCGGCAAAGCTTGCTGAAGCGGAAATGCCGAGGCGTAAACGCCGGACGAAGGCTGAAATCGAAGCAGACAAGGCGAAAAACGAAAACAAGGCGTAAGCATCCCAATGAACTGGCGTTCTGAGCTGCGCGGCAACAGCTTGGAACGCCAGTTTCATGATGAAGGAGCAGAATGTTGTGCTGAAACAGGGCGAAAGAATCGACAGGTTATCGCAGGCAGGGCTGCAGATTTTGCAGAAGGAAGATGGCTTTCGCTTCGGGATGGATGCGATTCTGCTGGACAGCTTTGTCCGCGTAAACCGGCGAGACCGATGCGCTGATTTTGGCACAGGCACGGGCGTTTTGGCGCTGCTGTTGGCAGGACGCGGCTGCGCGGCGCATGTCGATGCGTTTGAAATTCAGAGCGATATGGCGGACATGGCGCGGCGAAGCGTGCAGATGAACAATCTGACGGGGCTGATTGACGTGCACGCGATGCCGGTGGAGCAGGCGGATCAGGTGCTTGCGCCGTGCAGCATCGACGTCATCGTCTGCAATCCGCCGTATGGGCATCACGGTACGACGCTGCAAAATCCGGATGAATCGCTGTCAATGGCGCGTCATCAGCAGAAGGATGGGCTGACATCGTGGTTCAAGGCGGCGTATCGGCTGCTGCGGGGGAAGGGGAGGATTGCGCTCATCTATCCGGCTGCGCGGATGCTGGAGGTGATGAAACTGCTGGAAAAGGCGGGACTGACGCCAAAGCGCTTTCAACTCGTGTACCCGTCGGCGAATAAGGCGGCGAATCTTGTGCTGATTGAAGCGCTTAAGGATGCGCGCCCGATGCTGCATCCGGAGCCACCGCTGGTCATCTACGAGGCGGACGGTACGCTGACAAAGCAGCTTCAGAGAATCTACGCGATGGAGTAGGGGATGCAAATGGAACGTGTAATCGTGGTTGGCGGCGGCGCAGCAGGAATGGCGGCGGCGATTGCTGCATCATCGTGCGGCGATAGCGTAACGCTGCTGGAGCGGATGGACCGCATCGGCAAAAAACTGCTGGCAACCGGCAATGGACGCTGCAATCTGATGAATACCGGCGCGCATCGTTACCCGGGCGGCGGCGCGTTTGCTGATGCGGTGCTGGCACAATGCGGCATCGAGGAGCAGCGGCGATTCTGGCAGCATCTCGGTCTGCGGCTTCGTGAGGAAGAAGCAGGACGCGTCTATCCGGTCAGCGGACAGGCGTCAACCGTGCTGGATGCGCTGCGGATGATGCTGGACAGCCTGCATGTGAACGTCATGACGGGCGTGACCGTGACGCATTTGGACAGGCAGACGCATGGCTGGACAGTTACGACGGACAGCGGCGCATTGCAGGCTGACCGCGTCATTGTCGCAGGCGGCGGACGCGCTCAGCCAAAGCTCGGCAGTGATGGAAGTGCACTGATGCTGCTGAAAGGTGTAGGCTGCGCGGTTAAGCCGTTTGCGCCGGCGCTGACGCAGATTGTGACGGATACATTGCCGATTCGCGGCTTATCCGGCATCCGTGTGAAGGCGGACGTTGCAGTCATGGAGAATGGCTCGGCTGTCCATCGGGAGCAGGGTGAGCTGCTGTTTGCGGATTACGGCGTGAGCGGCGTGTGTGCGATGCAGTGCGCACGGTATGCAGCCGCAGGAAGGACGCTGCGAATCTCGCTGACGCACGGCATGGGCTTTGAAAGTGCGGCGGCGCTTCAGCAGGAGCTGCTTCGGCGGAAGGCGGATTGGAAAACGCGTCCGCTGGCAGATGTGCTGACAGGGCTGTGCGTGCCGAGGCTTGCGGCGGCGCTGATGAGGTCGGCATCATGGCGCGACACGGGAAAATCCACCTGCGGTCAGATGACAAGCACGATGGCGGAGCGGCTTGCAAATATCATCGATGGCTGGGATATCGCGATTCAGGGCGTGAAGGGCTTTGAGAGTGCGCAGGTGTGCTTCGGCGGTGCGCAGGTGTCGGCATTCAATCCGCAGACGATGGAAAGCAGGACAAATCGCGGACTGCACGCAGTCGGCGAGGTGCTCGATGTCGATGGCGACTGCGGCGGCTTCAACCTGATGTTCGCCTTCGGAAGCGGCATCATTGCCGGACTGAATGGGCGGAAAGCACCATGGTAAAAATAAGGAGGAAATCAGATGCTTCGTACGATCATTCATATTGATGAGGAAAAGTGCTCGGGCTGCGGTCTGTGCGCGTCGGCATGCAAGGAGAACGCCATTGCCATTGTTGACGGTAAGGCAAAGCTCCTGCGCGAAGATTACTGCGACGGGCTCGGCAACTGCCTGCCGGCGTGCCCGACGGGTGCAATCAGCTTCGTCGAGCGTGATGCAGCGCCGTTCGATGAGAAGGCGGTTCAGGCGGCAATCGCGGAAAAGCAGTCAGCCAAGGCGCCGGTGAGATGCCCCGGCATGGCAGTCAGGACGATGAAACGAGCGGAAACGAAGGATGAGAGCGGCACGGCACGGCAGAGCCATCTTCGGCAGTGGCCTGTGCAGATTCGTCTTGCGCCGGTTATCGCGCCGTTCTATCAGGGCGCAGATTTGCTGATTGCGGCGGACTGCACGGCGTATGCGTATGCAGGCTTCCATGAGGACCTGATTCGCGACCGAATCGTGCTGATTGGCTGCACAAAGCTCGATGATATCGACTACAGCGAGAAGCTCGGCGAAATTCTCCGGAAAAATGACGTCCGTTCCGTCACGGTGGCGCGGATGGAGGTGCCCTGCTGCGGCGGCATGGCGTTTGCGGCGGAAAAGGCGATTGCACGAAGCGGCAAAAAGCTGCCGATGCAGACGATCATCATCGGAACAGACGGACAAATCATCCAATAAAAAGACCGTCGGGGCGAAATAGACCGGATTGATAAGGAAGCATTAAACGAATCAAGTTATCAGGCATAGCAAGGGTACAGATGATCACCGAGATGAGTCCATGATGGACTTTTCTCGGTGATTTTCTTATATCCATATATTCGATTGTTGACAGTTCTCTTGATGCAGCAGCACAGATACTTTGATGTAGAAATCAACAGCCCGATTGATTCCCGCATCCTTCATTTGTGTGGCATTACAGAAACTATGAAATAGGAGTGGAAGAATAAAAACCTATTTGAGCAGTAAAAGTACAACCATTCGCCAGTGCCTTGTTGAACGAAGAAATCGGGAGATACAAGCAAAAGGGTACGATGCAGCGGATGTCATAAATGAATTGCTGATGCGCTGTCCCTTTCGGGAGGTATTAAAAGTTTTGTGGATGGTGCAAAGCACTATGATACGGTGAATGTTCTGCTATTCAGTGGGCAGTGCGCTTTCCAGAACGTTTGGCAAGGAGTTCTCCAGAACAAGAGCAAAGTAGTCCGCCGCCTTTTCGGGATCGTGACCATCCTTTTCGGTAAATTCATCGATCAGCAGTCCTGCGATGGCTCCGGTATAAAAGTGCGCCAGAAATTCCTTGAATTGTATGTCCGCGTGAATGCCGAGCCGCTGTTCGGTATCCTGAATAACTTTTCTTGTGATGCCGATGAAGTCCGCGTAGAAAAATCGTTTCATTTCGTCTCGCCCCATGCTGTCATAGGCACAGCATAAAAGGTGCTTGTTTTCCCGCACATAGTTCATCACAAACAGCACGGCCTCCCGGTAATCCACCAGCAGGTCAAATTGCCGGACCACCTCGATGGCTTCCTCCTCCAGCATCCATTTGAGCAAGGCGTAAATATCCTCGAAGTGATAGTAAAAGGTCTTGCGATTGACACCGCAGTCAGCAATAATCTCGCTGACTGTGATTTTGGAAAGCGGCTTCTTTTCCATAAAGCATTTAAGCGAGGCGGCGAGCGTCCGCTTTGTGTTTAAGGTAGTGACCTCGTGTTTCATAGCATCCTCCGTTTCTTTGCATTTATTATACACTTGTCCGGCAAAACGTTCAACGGTCAATGAGAAATATTTGCCCATCAAATCCTATTAGTTTGACCGTTTTTTACCTAAACACAGTCTGCTTGACCGTGTTATTTTCATTTTTCTCTCACTATACTGATGGCTGAAATCAAGGAAAGGAGCGGAACTATGAGCGAAAAGCACTATCGAATCTGCCTGAACGCGCCGTTGGGTGCCCGGACTGGAACTATGGTCTTTCACGAAATGTGTGGCAAGCTGGATGGCTCGTTGAATGTAATGAACGAAAAGAACAGATTTTCCGGTGTGCTTTCGGAAGAAGGGCAGCTTACCCTGACCGGTGTGATCCGTACCCTGATGAGCACAATGCACTACACAGCCACAGGAACAATCAGCGGGCGAAAGATTCTTCTGAATCTGAAAATGGATTCCGGCGCACAGTATCCGGTCTCCGGAGAGGAGTTTACCATTGATGACAAAGTTTTATAGGCATATCGTGGATCATCAGAAATTGATCATCGCCACTTTTCTGGTTCTGTTTGTTGCCTGCGCAGTCTGCAAGCAGCTTGTGGCGGTCAATTATGATATGAACGACTATCTGCCACGTTCCAGTGCCTCCACGCAGGCACTGGAGCTGATGGAACAGGAATATGACGGCGGTATCCCCAACGCCCGTGTGATGGTGCAGGATGTGACCGTGCCGAAGGCGCTGGAGTATAAGGAGAAGCTGCTTGCGGTAGATGGCGTGACTGATGTGACATGGCTGGACGATGTGGCAAGCGTGACCGTCCCCCTGGAAACGCTGGATGTCGGCACATTGGAAAGCTATTACAAGGACGGAAACGCCCTGTTTTCAGTGACAATCAATGAGGATAAGCGCATCGATGCTGTTAACGCAATCCGGGACATCATTGGGGATGACAACGCCATGACCGGCAGCGCCGTGACCACGGCGGTCGCCACAACGAGCACGGTAAACGAGATCACTACCATTGCCATTATTGCTGTTGCCTTTGTGCTGCTGGTGCTGCTGCTCACCACCACCTCCTTTGCCGAGCCGTTTCTTGTGCTGGGAGGTCTTGGCGTTGCAGTGGTCATCAACGCGGGCAGCAACCTGATTTTCGGAGAAATCTCCTTTGTGACCAACGCGGCGGGTAACATCCTTCAGCTTGCAGTGTCGCTGGATTACTCCGTTTTTCTGCTGCACCGTTTTGCTGAGTGTCGACAGACAACCGCCGACCCGCAGGAGGCCATGGTGCAGGCACTCACGATGTCCACAACTGCTATCCTGTCCAGCGGCCTGACGACGGTTATCGGCTTTCTGGCGCTGTGCCTGATGCAGTTCCAGATCGGCCCCGATCTTGGTCTTGCGTTAGCAAAGGGCGTGGTGCTCAGCTTGGTCACGGTATTTACCTTCATGCCTGCGCTGATCCTGCGCACCTACAAGCTGATAGACAAAACGCAGCACCACTCGTTCATGCCGAGCTTCAGGAGCTTCGGTAAATTTGTCAGCCATGTGATGATGCCGATGGTTATTGTGTTTGCAATTCTGATTGCTCCTTGCTATCTGGCTTCCAATGCCAACAGTTTCTATTACGGTGCATCACACATCTTCGGCAGCGCCACGCAGCTTGGTGCGGACACTGCGCGAATCGAGGAAACCTTCGGCAAGCAGGATACCTATGTGCTAATGGTTCCGAAGGACAGTACCGCCACACAGGCAGAGCTGTCGAAGGCACTGCATGAAATTCCGCAGGTCAAGAGCATCCTGTCCTATGTGGACACAGTTGGCGAAATGATTCCGGAACAGTATCTGGATAGTGACACACTTTCTAAGCTGAACAGCGAGCACTACACCCGCATGGTGCTGACTGTGGATGCCGCATACGAGGGTGATGAGTGCTTCTCTCTGGTGAAGACCGTCCGAAATACCGCCGAGCGGTATTACCCCGGTGAATGGTATCTCGCCGGTGAGGGCGTGTCCACCTACGATCTGATGGACACCGTAACTGCCGATATGGTAAAGGTCAATCTGGTCGCCATCGGAGCTGTGTTCCTCGTACTTCTGCTTACAATGAAGTCGCTGACCGTGCCCGTAATTCTCGTACTGTCCATCGAAACGGCCATCTGGATCAACCTGTCTATCCCGTATTTCAACGACCAAACCATCTTCTACATTGCCTATCTAATTATCAGCTCCATTCAGCTGGGCGCGACGGTGGACTACGCCATTCTCTTTACCGACCGCTACAAGGAAATCCGGCAGACCCATGAAAAAAAAGAAGCTATCGTGCAGACTATCTCTGCCGTGGCGGTGTCTGTGTTGACATCAGCCAGCGTACTGACGGTGGTGGGCTTCCTACTCGGCATTTTTTCGACCCACGGCCTGCTCTCGCAACTCGGCTACTTTCTCGGCAAGGGCACGCTTTGCTCGCTAGCCATCGTGCTTTTTGTCCTGCCGGGTCTGCTGTATCTGTTTGATAAGCTGATTGTGAAAAGAAAAAAATCCAAGGAGGCTCTTCCACAATGAAACATCTGAAAAAAATTGCCGCAGCGGCACTGTCAGCGTTGCTCTTAGGCTCCTTAACCTTTCCGGCTTTTGCCGAAGCTACTTCCTCGGAAAAAGAGGAGGTCATCTACATTATGACTGATGCTTCCGGCAAAGTTACGGATATGGAAGCCGTCAATATCTTTGCAGGAGGGGACATTGTTGACTATGGCGACTACTCTAATGTGAAGATGCTGAATACAACGGATAAGATCACCCAAAGCGGAAACAAGATCACCTTCTCGTCCGCCGCTGAGAAGGTCTACTATCAGGGAACGCTGAAAAGCACCGTTATCCCATGGAACATTTCTATACGCTACTTTCTTGATGGAAAGGAATACTCTGCAACGGATATTGCAGGGAAAAGCGGCGCACTGGAAATTTGCTTTTCGGTGAGCAAAAATGAGAGTTGTAAAGGCAACTTTTATGACGACTATGCCTTACAGACCTCGTTCACGCTGGACACTGACCTCTGCAAGAACATCGTTTCCAGTGGTGCAACCGTTGCCAATGTCGGTAGCGATAAGCAGCTCACCTACACCATTCTGCCCGGCAGGGGAATCGATACGAGTATCAAAATGGATGTTACGGATTTTGAAATGGCTGCCGTTGCTATTAACGGTGTTCGCCTGAACATGAGTTTCAAGGTGGACGATTCGGAATTGATGGACAAGGTGGATGAAATCATTTCTGCCATCAGCAGTATTGACGACGGTGCAACGGAAGTGCGTGACGGAACAGGCAAGCTGTACGATGCCACAGGAACGCTGACAAATAAGGTCGGCGAACTGAATACCGGCGTGGGTGATCTGGCAAGCGGAGCAGGTGATCTTTATTCCGGCTTGACCGAAATTACGGCAAAGAACAACCAACTGACTAACGCAGCCTACGCAGCGTATGAAGGTCTTTGCACCGCCGCCGCAACGGCGCTGAATGCACAGTTAGAAACGAACGGCATGGCACCTGTTGCGCTTACGCCCTCAAACTATTCCTCAGTGCTGCGGGGGCTGCTTGAAAAGATGGATGCTGATACTGTATATAATAAAGCTTATCAGACGGCGTTGCAGCGGGTGAAGGTACAGGTAGAGGCGCAGGAAGATGCGCTGTATAGCGGCTATGTGGAGTCACAGGCAAATTCAATTTATTTGGCGTATGTTTCTTCTCAGGCGGATACGCTTTATGCTCAAGCTGCGGCGCAGATCGTCTATGAGCAGATGCTCCAGAGCGGCTATGCAGAAGAACAGGCCGCTGCATTTCTGCAAACGTCAGAGGGACAGGCCACAGTGGCGCAGACTGTTGCCAACATGACCGATGAGCAGAAAGTGCAAATTTTGAACGGTGCAGTTGCTCAGCTGACAGACGAGCAGAAAGAGCAGATCCTGCAAGGCGCTGTTGCCTCCCTGACGGAGGAACAGAAAGCACAGATCGGGGATACCTATATCCGGCAGACGATGACATCCGATGAAGTGATATTCCAGATTAACACCGCCGTGGCAACGGTCAACGATGCTGCAAAACAGGTGTCTGAACTGAAAGAGCAGCTTGACAATTATGGTGCTTTCTATCAGGGCCTTTTGGATTATACCAGCGCGGTCAGTGATGCTGCTGCTGGATCCGAAAACTTGAAACTCAACATGGATACGCTTTGCAGCAATACCGAAACGCTTCGGCTCTCTGTGAGCGAACTGAACGATAACGTGGGTGAACTGTATGACGGAACAAAGGAGCTTACAAACGGCACCTCGGAGTTTGTCGATGAAACAGCGGATATGGATACACAAATCAGCGATGTGATCGATTCTATAACATCGTCCATCACCGGCAGTGACACCGAAGTGGTGTCCTTTGTTTCCGAAAAAAACACCAATGTCGACTCCGTACAGTTTGTTATCAAAACAGATGCAATTGAGAAAGCTGAAACTACTGCGAGTGATGCGGTGGAGGAAGCACCTTTGACCGTTTGGCAGAAGCTGCTCCGCCTGTTCGGGTTGTATTGATCGGACATTTAAAAATTGCTTCTGTGCATAATCAAATCGAGGACTGTTCCGCAACAAACGGACAATAGAAAAAATGGACTGTTCCCGAGGGAACAGTCCATTTGGATTGTGGCTACATCGCACAATTCGGCGATGCCATTGAATGTACCGTTTGTGCCATCTGAGGCGGCGAAATAAAGCGTTGCTTTGCCGGTCTGCCTTTGGCAGAATTGGAGACCCTTTCGAGCTTCCAGCCTATATCTTGCAGAAATTTTGATTTACATCCAATAAACCTTCAATTTCTGCAATCGCATCTGCCACAACCCCCACGATTCATCGTACCACTTCATTTGTGCGGTTTTGCAATCAGATATCGATGAATTTTCGGAATTCAGGCAGAATGCCGATGCCGTCCGGGTAATGCGCCGCAAACTGTGGCACGGCGTGGCTCGGGAAGCTGTTTCCTTCGATGAAGGTCGGACCGTTCGGCGTGATGGCGACATCCCATGCGACAAAGCGCATCTGCGGCACCTTCTGCGCGGCCTCCATGCACATCTTCTTCGCTTCCTCCCAGTAGGGGATGGTGAAGCCGATGATGTCCGTGCCGGTGATGGGGTGCTTGGTGTAGGTGTTGCCAGCCTTGTCCGCGCCGACGGTCAGCAGCATGCCGCTGTCCAAATCGATGCGGGCAGCCATGCCGCCGCAGTCGACATTGTCCATCACCTTGCCGTTGCCGATGCGCAGGAAGGCGTAGACGATACCCTGCTTCTTGTCGCCGAGCAGTGTGGCGATGCGGCAGGTGTTGACGGATGTCGGGCACATGCGCGCCATGTCCGGATGCTGGACGACAACTTCCTCGAGGATGCCGATGCCCTGTTCCTGCAGCTTCTTCAGGAAGGCGGCAGGGTCAGTGCCCCAGTCCTCAGCAGTGTACTTGAGGATGCCCTGACCGCTCGAGCCTTCCAGCGGCTTGCCAATCAGCGAGGGCAGCTGCATCATCTCCTGCAGCTTGTCCAGCGGCGTGTCGGCAGTAATTAGCAGCCACTTGCGCGGAATCCATTCCTTGAACAGCTCATTGAACTGCGTCTTGTCATCGAAAAAATGCCAGTACGCCTTGTCATTCATGCGACGGACGATGGAATTGGAGATGCCGCGCGTGATGACGGTTTTGCGCTGCTCATCGTTGAGGTTGTACATCTGGGCGATTTTGTAGTCGACATAGCCGGCGTTGTACTTGACGGCACAGTGCAGCATATCGCAAAGCAGCCAGATGCGCGGTTTGCCAGAACGCTCCTGCAGCAGCGCAGTGGTCTTCCACATGTTGTGCCAGTCCATCTTGAACAGGCGCTTGAAGAAATACGAAAGACGGCTCATAAGCAGCAATCCTTTCCGGATTAGACGTTAAAGCGGAACAGCACGATGTCGCCGTCCTTCATCACGTAATCCTTGCCTTCAGAGCGGACAAGCCCCTTTTCCTTGCACGCCGCCATAGAGCCAAGCTCAACCAGCGTGTCGAAGGGGACGATTTCCGCACGGATGAAGCCCTTCTCGAAGTCCGTGTGGATTTTGCCGGCTGCCTGTGGCGCCTTTGTGCCGTTGACAATCGTCCATGCGCGGCACTCATCCTCACCGGCAGTAAGGAAGGAAATCAGTCCGAGCAGGCGGTAGCACGCGGTAATCAGTCGGTCAAGACCGGATTGACCGATGCCGAGCCCTTCGAGGAACTCCTTCTTCTCATCCGGCTCCATCTGGGCGATTTCCTCTTCGATGGCGGCGGAAATGACGATGATTTCGGCATTCTCGCTCTTGGCAATTTCCTCGACGCGGTCAAGTCCCTTGATTTCGCTTTCCGGCTTGCCGAGATCCTCCTCGGCGATGTTCGCGGCGTAAATCACGGGCTTCGTGGTCAGCAGGAACCAGCCGTCAAGCACCTCCTGCTCCTCATCCGTGACAGGGCATGTGCGGGCAGGCTTGCCGGATTCGAGGTGCGCATAGATTTTGTCTGCCAGCTCAACCTCAATGCCAGCCTTCTTGTCGCCGCCGCGGAAATTCTTCAGCGCCTTGTCCTTACGGCGCTGCACGGTGTCCATATCGGCGAAAATTAGCTCAAGGTTGATTGTCTCGATATCGCGTGCCGGGTTAATGGAGCCGTCAACATGGATGATGTTGTCATCCTCGAAGCAGCGGACGACATGGACAATCGCGTCCACCTCGCGGATGTGGCTGAGAAACTTGTTGCCAAGCCCCTCACCATGGCTTGCACCCTTGACGAGACCGGCAATATCAACAAACTCGATGGTGGTCGGAGTAATCTTCTTGGGATGATACATTTCGCCCAGCACGTCCAGACGATGGTCAGGAACCATCACAACGCCCGTGTTCGGCTCGATGGTGCAGAACGGATAATTGGCAGCCTGTGCACCTGCCTGCGTGATTGCGTTAAACAGGGTGCTTTTCCCGACATTGGGCAAACCGACAACGCCTAATTTCATGATGCGGAATCTCCTTCTGTGTTTCTAATACAGCCTCCTTATTATATACGGATTTTTCGGAAAAAGCAAACTTTTTCAGCATTTTTGCACAGAAAAAGACGCCGCCAACGGCAATGCATCGGCAGCGTCTGGAAAGTCTTAGCAGTAATACTCCATCGGGTAGGTCAGGTAAGCAATCGGTTCGAGCTGGTCAGCGGTGACATAGCCGGCAGGTGCGGCAATCAGGCTGGGCAGACGGTTGACGACCGTCGCGCAGGTATGCTCAACGGTTGCAGGCTTGACGATGTGGAACTCGGTGTCCGGCTCGCCGGAAATCTTCCAGTCGCACATATCGCCGTCATCGGGACCGTACACCTTGCCGATGGTTTCCTCCTCGATGGTGATGCCCTGCAGCGTTTCGATGGTCACGACAGCGGACATGCCGATGCAGTGACCGGCAGGAATCGTCTTGCCGAGCGTCGAGGAGTAGATGTCGTGGTCGATGATGTACGGGACATGCTTCTGCGTGATGGACTTGATGGTCAGACCGAGCTTGTTGGCGATCGCCTCGCTGGCGTTCCATGCGTAGGACGGCTCGAAGGCGTCGGGATGAGCAATCTGCTGCTCAAATTCCTCGGCAGTCAGGTCACAGCCGTGCGCCTTTGCCAGCGCCAGACCGTATTCATCGACGTTGTAGCTGTACGCGCCCTTGATCTTCGTGATCTTGTGGCAGCCGCCGGCAACCAGCGCAACGATGTTAATCCAGAAGATATCCTGCATGCCGCTGCCGGTGATGGTGCAGCCGGTCTGCTTGGCCAGTGCATCGAGACGGTTGATCTGTGCTGCGGCAGTCGTCCACGGATAGATGGCTTCCTCGCAGGTGGTGATGACGTTGATGCCGCGTGCCACGCACTTTTCAACGTGGTCGTAGATGTCGTTGATGAAGCTGAACAGCGTGACGATGGCAACGTCTGCATCGCACTCATCAAGCACCTTGTCGGCATCGTTGGAAATGATAACGCCGGTCTTCAGCCCGAGCTCTGCGAAATCGCCGACATCCTGACCGACAACGGCGGGATTCACATCGATGGCACCAACGATCTGCGCACCGTGCTCATGCAGATAGCGAAGGATATACTTGCTCATCTTGCCGCAGCCATACTGGACAACCTTGATCTTCTCCATGGGAATAACCTCCTGTTCAATTCACAGATTGCGGCATGGACGCTCATTCGCCCTTGCCTTTCTAATCTTATTATACACTCTCATGTTGGAGGAGAGTCAAGTGGTTTGCAAAAAAAATATCAATCGTGAAATTGCACAGGCACCTGCAGTCGCAGGAACATGCTTCTCTGGTCGCTATCGAACACGTTGAATTCTGTCAGCACCTCGCAGATATAATCGCCGCAGATGCGCCAGCCATGCTCCTGACAGGCAGACAGCAGCTTCCTCGCGAATGGAATCTCGTCGTCATAATTGTCCAGATAGATGCAGGCAAACATGCCGCTGTCCATGATTTTGACGTCTTGAAACTGCTCACGGTCGCGGTGGTCGGTGAAGACGAACACGTCCTGTGCGATGAAGCGTCCGGCAAGAAAATCTGCCATGGCGATGGTTGTGCCGGCAGCGTAGGAGTGGATTTGGGAGAAGCCGCGTTCCATCAATGCCGTGCGGAGCCGGAGAAGCTCGTGCTCATAGCCGCGGATGTCAGCGTCGTAGAAATTATGTTCGCACGGCAGCCCCCAGACGTATCGCCGGTCGATATATTCCAGCGCAATCGTGCCTTTTACGGGGGACTTTCGATAGCGCTCCATGCAGGCGATGGCGCGCTCGACTGCCGTATGCCGCGCTCGAAGCTCGCGCATCTGCTGATGAAGCTGCTCGTTTTTCTCCACGAGAATCGACTCGATCAGCGTGATATCCTCCTTTTGCAGTACGTTTGCGATTTCGGACAGGCTCATGCCGAGCTCCTTCATATAGGCAATCATGTCCAGACGGGCATTTTGCGCGATGTCGTAGTACCGATAGCCCGTGTCGGGATCCTTCCAGCGCGGATGCAGCAGACCAAGCTCATCGTATAGCCGCAGCGTCGCGACGGTGACGCGGTTCATTTCTGCCATTTTGCCGATGGAAAGCAGATCCTCATGCATGGACATGTCCTCCTGAAACTCTCATCTTAATATAGAGTCTAACAGAAGAAAGAGCGGATGTCAAGAAGCTCGATATTGTCGTGTGTGACCATGATCATGGTCCTGCCGTGCACAATGCGCATACGGTGTGCTTTCATTGAGTGACATCCTGCATTTGCGTCCGTCGGAAAAGTATGCTATAATCGGAAGGAAGAATAACGATCACGAGGTGAGATGCTTGATCAGCATCGGGCTGATGACCTTCCTGCATAACGATAATTATGGCTCCATTCTCCAGGCATACGCGCTCCAGCAGACGCTGTGTAATCTTGGTTTCAATGCGGAGCACATCGACTATTGTCCGTCAAAAGCGGAAAAAATCCGGAATCTGCTTGCCAGCGGCAATTCGCCGCGCCTGATTCTCGATGGCATGCGCAAGCGCAGCGCCGCTCAGGGACTGACATGCGGCTTCGATGAATTCAGGCGGACACAGCTGCACTTGTCGCCGCTCTGCGAAAACCATCGCGCACTGACTGCTCAGGCAGAAAAATATGACGTGCTAATGTGCGGCTCAGACCAGATTTGGTCGCCGACATGGCTGAATCCGGCGTATTTTCTCGATTTCACGGATAAGCCGAAGGTTGCCTACGCGCCCTCGCTGGGCGTTTCTGCGATTGACAGCGCTGCCAAAAGGCGCAGGATTGCCACGCTGACGAAAGCCTTCTCTGCCTTGTCTGTCCGCGAGGAGGAGGGGGCTGCGCTGCTGCAGGAAATCATTGGACAGAAGCCGCCTGTCATGCCAGATCCTGTGCTGCTGCTTCCGCGTCAGGCGTGGCTGATGCTTGCAGGGGAGCCGCCAAAGCGCCACGAGGCGATTGGCTTTTTTCTCGGCGATCGTCCTGATTACATGGATCAGGTGCGTCAGCAGAGCGAGCAGCTCGGACTGCCTGTCCGCCTGATTCCGCGAACTGCCGCAGCGCTTCAGGCAGATTATCCGCAGGAACGCAATGTGTCACCCGTTAAGTGGCTGAACCTGCTTGCCGGCGCAGAGCTTGTCGTGACGGACAGCTTTCATGCCGCTGCATTCTCGCTTTTGCTGCACACGCCCTGTCTGATTCTCCGGCGCGACCGCGATGGCGATCCGCTCAGCCGCAACAGCCGCATTGACCAGCTTTGCCGCTCACTTTGCATCACGGATCCGCTTCATCCTGACTTTGATGCGGTCGATGCGCAGCTTGCCATTCGCCGCGAAGACGGATTGCAATACCTGCGCGATGCTGTCAATCAAGCAGCCGCGTCAGCGATTCCGGCAAAGACGAGGTAAGGGACAGACGATGCCCGGTCAGCGGATGCGTCAGGCAAATTCCAGCGGAATGCAGCGCGAACCTTCCGGGCAACTCCGGCAGCTCCGTCCCGTACAGGAAATCCCCTGCAACCGGACAGCCAAGATACGCCATGTGAACGCGGATTTGGTGCGTGCGTCCCGTTTCGAGCGTCAATTCTAGCAGCGACCGCTTTTTTCCGCGTGACAGCATCCGATAATGCGTCACGGAGGGCTTGCCGTCGGGCGACACAGTGCGCTTGATGCTTGCCGCGTTTTCCTTCGCGATGGGCGCGTTGACGATGCCCTCATCCTCCGGCAGATGCCCTTCTACCACCGCCTGATACGTCCTGACAAAATCGGGCGTGTGGAGCAGCGTTTGCAGCCGATGCTGCATGTACGCATCCTTTGCCACGGCCATCAGTCCGCTCGTGCCCTTGTCCAGCCGGTTGACCGGTCGATACACAAAATCCGCAGGACAGCCCAAATGGGCATACAGCGCATTTTCCAGCGAATCATCCGGATGCTGTACGCCGGATTGGCTTGCCAGCGGCGCAGGCTTGTCAATCACATACAGGTGCTCATCCTCATAGACGATGTTCAGCGGCAGATGGTACGGCTTCAGCTGATAAACCGGCTGATTGTCCCTGAAGGCAATGACCAGCGTCTGTCCTGCACGGACGAGCTCGTTTACAGCGGCAATTTGCCCGTCAAGCGTAATTCGTCCATCCCATTTGGCGGACTTTACCGCTGTGCTGCTTACGCCCATGCACTGCCGAAGGACGCTCTGCACCCGCATGCCGTCCTCCTGCGGCAATATCACATGTTCCAACTGATTCACCCCTGATTTGGAGATGATTATATGAATGGCATTCTCGAAATGCTTGCCGGCGGCGATTATGTGTCCGGCGAAAAAATCAGCCATGAGCTGGGCGTCAGCCGCGCCGCCGTATGGAAGCGCATTGAGCTGCTCCGCGAAGAAGGCTGGCAGATTGAGTCCGGCGGCAAGCGCGGTTATCGCCTTCTGGCGGATGATAGCGTGAATCCTGTCTTCTGGCAGAACCAGCTGACAACGCGCGAACTCGGTCGCGGCGAAAACTGCTACCAGCCCACGCTCGAATCCACCAACACGACGCTCAAACAGATGGCGGTTCACGGTGCGCCGAACGGCAGCCTTTGCGTATGCGACTGTCAAACCGGCGGCAAGGGTCGCTTGGGCCGCGCCTGGGTTGTGCCGTCCGGAAAAGGGCTGCTGCTGAGCGTACTGCTCCGTCCAAAGCTGCTTCCGCGCCAGGCGCCGCTGATTACGCTCGCCGCCGCCATCGCCATGACGCGCGCCGTGCAGGAAACAACCTCGCTCGACGTGCGCATCAAGTGGCCGAATGATATCGTCTGCAACGGCAAGAAAATCTGCGGCATTCTGCTGGAAATCAGTGCCGACCCCGACCAGATCGAATATGTCGTTGTCGGTACAGGGCTGAATGTCCGCTGCGATTCCTATCCTCCGGAGCTTGCCGACAAGGCCGGTGCAATCGAGGAGTTCGTTTCGCCGCCGCTTCGCCGCGATGTGCTGACGCACTACCTCCGTGCGCTGGAGGACATCATCAGCTTGCTGGAAAAGGAAGGCTTTGCGGGGATTCAGGCGGAATACCGCCGCTGCTCGAGCACGCTGGGCAGCGCCGTGCGTGTCATTGGCACGGACAGCGAGTTCACCGGCGTTGCAGAGGATCTCGATGAGACGGGCGCACTGCTTGTCAGGATGGAGGACGGAACGCTTCGGCGCGTGCTGTCCGGCGATGTGTCCGTTCGGGGGCTGATGGGCTATGTCTGACATCATGGGACTCGGGCTGGACGTATGCGGCGTCGACCGGATGCAGAAGCTGGTCAGCAACGAGCGCTTTCTCTCGCGGTATTTCTGTCCCGATGAAATTGCGTATATCCATAGCCGCGGTGCGCAAAGTGCCGAAACGCTTGCCGGATTGTTTGCCGCGAAGGAAGCCACCCTGAAGGCGCTCGGCTGTGGGCTGTCCCTGCCGCTGACAGACATTGAAATCACCCACAGCGAATCGGGTCAGCCGCGCATTCAGACGTACGGAAAGGCTGCCGAGTACGGCGGATTTTTTCTGCTGTCCATCGCGCATGATGCCGGCGTCGCTGCTGCATCGGTTGTATGGCTGAAATGAATAGAATGCCCTGCGGATATGCGTACTGCCTTCCGCAGGGTTTTTTATGCTTTTATGCCTTCAGCCACGCTTCCCATACATCAGGCTGATAGCCGATTGTACACTGATTGCCGTTGCGGACAATCGGCGACTTCAGCAGACACGGGTTTTCACGGATTGCGTCCATTATCATGCTGTCGATATTGCAATAGCATGCCGGATGCTCCTTCACGCGCTTGTCATCCTTGTCCAGCAGTCCCTGCAGGCCGATGCCCTTCGCCATGGTTTGCAGCTCGCGATCGCCCAGCTTGTGTTTCTTGAGGTCCATTACCTGCACGGGAATCCGCCGCTCCTTAAAGAAACGCTCCGCTTTCTGTGCGTCAAAATTCTTCTTGCTTACATACAGCTGAATCATGCTTATCGCCTCCGCACATCGTCGCCCAGGAACTGCAGGAGCCTGCATTGTCTGCCGTCGAGCAGCCGTGAGGTCACGCGTTCCGTATAACGCCGGCGCAGCTCCTCTTCATTGAGGTTCGTGCTGATGATGGTTCCCTTCGAGCAAAGCTGCCGTTCGTTGATGAGGTTGAACCACTGCACAATCGTGATGTTCTCCATCAGCGGTTCGCTGCCCATGTCGTCAATCATCAGCACATCGGTGTCCATGAGGGCATCCATGTCCTCCTGCTTGCCGGAGAAGTATGCCTTGCGCGCCGTATCGAGGAAGCGGTATGCGCTCAGCAGCATCACGTTATAGCCGCGTTCCAGCAGCCGTTTCGCCATCGCGTGCATCAGGTACGTTTTGCCAAGCCCGCTCTGCCCCATCAGCAGCAGGTCATGCGTTGCGGCGTTCGGGTAATTTTCCGCGTACTGCTCGCACTGGTGGCGCAGCATATCCATGAGCTGCCGCTGACTGTACTTCTTTCCGGGCAGCGGCTGGTCGGAAAAGACGCTCAGGTCAAATTCGGCAAACGACTGCTCCTTTTGCTCGCTCAGTCCGACCGCGCTGTACAGCTTGGTATAAAACGCGGTGCGCATACAGGGGCACATGTCACGGATTGCCTCTCCGACATAGCCGGTATCGCGGCATTGGCTGCAGCGGTAGACAGGCTCCAGATAATCGGCAGGATAGCCGTTTTCCTTGAGCAGCGACGCAATCCGCCGGTTCATAACGTCCATGCGCTCGGGCAGATTGACCGTCTGCGTGCCGTCCAGTACGCTGCGCACGCCGTCAAAAATCATTCGCTGACGTTCCTCGAGGCATTTGCCAAGCTCCGGGCACTTTCCGACTGCCTCATTGCGGCGGCGCTGCTCCTCTTGCGCGTCCTTCTGACGTTGCTGCTCGTATTCCAGCAGCAGCTCCTGGATAATTTTCTTACGCATGGTTTTCCTCCTGCCACTGTGCCATCATCTCATCGAGCCCATTGTCCGACGGCGTATAGGTGCGCTGCGTATACTGCTGCTCGCCGACCACCTTCGTCTGCCGGGCAGCGTTCTTGTCTGTTCCACCTGTTTTCTGCTGATTCTGGTGGCTTTGATGCTCTGCTTTTGCCGCTTCCATCGTCACGATGCCTTTCTGATGGAAGCTTTCGAGCAGCTTGTCCAGATAGGCAATCGGCTTTTCCTTGCCTGCCGCCCACGGTGCACAGCCAAGCACGAAGGTTGCCGACAGCTGCCATGTTTCCAGCCACTTCGTCAGCAACCGGCGGTCACTGGCGTTGGGCGAGGCCTTTTCATCCAGCATTGCTTGATACAGTGTCATAAGAAATGCGTTCTGATCGTCAATATTCCGCATGTATTTTTCGATTTCCGGCAGCGTCTTCAGCCCGCCCTTCTGCCAATTCATCAGCGTCTGCAAGACATCCTGCGGCGTATTTCTGCCGTTCTTGGCGCATTCGGTGGCGGCGAATAGAATGACCGCGTCCGGATAGAGCGCCTGATAGCTTCGGTACAGGCTCAAGGTCGACTCGTTTACCGTCAGCGAACGGTTGCCCAGCGCGGCAAGCATCCGCTTGAGCGGAGCGGCAGCGGCGTCATTCTCGCTGAAGTCACGCGCAACATCCTTCTCGGTGGATGCCTCCTTCTCATGCAGTCGTCTCAGGATGCCGTCAATGTAGGCGAATGTGGGGTTGATGCTCTTGACGGACTCATCGCATGCCTTCAGGATGCCATCGGGCGTGAAATGCCACTCAAGCAGCCATTTGCGGTACATTTCCTGCTCCGGTGCGGTCGGATTGCGCCGTTGACCGAGCTTTCGCAGAACGCTTCTCGTGCCGTCCCACACCTTCTGCTCGCGCCCGAAAACCTCCTTGGCATCCTCCGGCGTCGTGATTTTCTCTTCCGCCAGCGTTGTCGCCAGCTTTTCCGCTGTCTTCATGGATACGTTCTTGCCGTGCAGCTTCACAAGGTGCTTCATCATGGCAATGACGACATCAGCCGGAATGTGCATGTCCTCCACCCACTCATAGCACTGGCTGATTTCCTTGCCGTGCAGCCGGCGGTCATTGTCGAACACGCCGTAGAGCGCCTCGGCAAACGCTTCATATTCAGGGTCAGTCGTCACCTGCGCGCCGAGCAGACTGACCTGATTTGCGTTCAAATACCGATACTGCGGCGGATTGTCCGCCACGCGCTGCACAAGCCCCTTGCGTTCCCAATAGCGGTAGGCGGAACGAACCTCCTCCTCCGACAGGTTCAGGAGACGCGAGAGCTTTTCGATGCTGCTGTCCGCCTCCTGATGGTAGCACATCATCAGCCCATACACATACACGCGCACCGCATCGCCCGGCGCACTCGGCAGATAATTCAATATGAACTGATTCGCCAACGGCATCACATCAAACAGCGCATACGGCTCATCAAAGGAAAACATTGCCATCATCCCAATCCCCCGTCTATTCCAATCCTACTTATTATATCATGCTTGCCCGACTGCGTCAAATGTGATACAATAATCTGACTGAACATCGCATGGAGGAGGACAAGCATGGGACGAACTGTCGTTGTTGCGGAAAAACCGAGCGTTGGGCGCGATATTGCCCGCGTACTTGGCTGCAAGCAGGGCGGAAAGGGCTGCCTGTCCAATGACCGGTGGATTGTTACGTGGGCAGTCGGTCATCTCGTTACCCTGGTCGAGCCGGATGAGCTTGATGAAAAGTACAAGCGCTGGACTTTCGATACGCTGCCGATTTTGCCCGATGATATTCCGCTCAAGGTCATCGCCAGCAGCCGCGACCAGTTTGCAGTCGTCAAATCCATCATCAATGACGCCGATACGGACAAGGTTGTCTGCGCAACAGACGCCGGACGCGAGGGCGAGCTGATTTTCCGCTACATTTACGACAAGGCGGGCTGCAAAAAGCCCTGCGACCGCCTGTGGATTTCTTCCATGACAGACGAGGCAATCAAGGAGGGCTTCGAGAAGCTCAAGAGCAGCGCGGCCTATGACGGGCTGTACCGCAGCGCCCAATGCCGTTCACAGGCAGACTGGCTTGTCGGCATGAATGCCAGCCGTGCGTTTACCCTGCGATATGATACGCTGCTCTCTGTCGGGCGCGTCCAGACGCCGACGCTTGCCATTCTCGTCAAGCGGCGTAAGGAAATCGAGACCTTTGTGCCAGCGGAGTACGCCACCATCGCCGCGAATTTCGGCGATTACAGCGGCATGTACTTCCGCGAAGGGCTTGACCCGGACACGCACATTCCGAAAATTCAGGAGGCGAAGGACATTGCTGCTCAAATCAAGGGAAAGGAGGCGACCGTCCTTTCTGCTGAAACGCAGCAGCGCCGTGATCTTCCGCCACAGCTTTACGACCTGACCAGCCTGCAGCGCGATGCGAACCGTCTGCTCGGCTTCACGGCTGACAAGACGCTCAAGCTTGCGCAGTCGCTCTACGAAACGCACAAGGCGCTCACATACCCGCGCACAGACAGCCGATATCTGCCGCCGGATATGATTCCGCGCGTTGTGCAGACGATGAAGGCGTTGCCTGCCAGCTATCAGCCGCTCGTGCCCGGAGCACTGCCGAACGGCAAGCTGCCCGTCAGCAGCCGCACCATCGATGCGTCAAAGGTCACCGATCACCATGCCATTCTCCCGACACCGCAGCGGATTTCGCTGGACAGGCTGTCGGCAGATGAACGGCAGCTCTACGATCTCGTGGCGCGCCGGATGCTCACTGCTTTCTATCCGCCGTGCGAGTACAACGCCACGAAGGTCATCACAGGGGTGGAGGAGCATCGATTCCGCACCAACGGCCGTGTCATCCTGCAAAACGGCTGGCGTGACGTCGCACCGCTTGCGAATCCTCCGAAAGCAGCAAAGCCGGGCAAAAAGTCAGCCGATGCAGAGGAGGAGACCGCATTGCCGCCGCTTGCCGCCGGTGACAAGCGCACGGTGCAAGCTGCCAACGTCAAAACCGACAAGACGAAGCCGCCTGCGCAGCATAATGACGCGTCGCTCCTGTCCGCAATGGAGAACGCCGGACGCGAATCCGAGGATGAGGAGATTGTCCGGCAGATGAAGGGCAGCGGCATCGGCACGCCTGCCACTCGCGCCGCTATCATCGAGCGGCTGATTCAGGTGGGCTACGCTGTCCGCAGGGGAAAGACCATTCTCGCGACAGACAAGGGCGTACAGCTCATCGCAATCGTGCCGCTGGAGCTGTCCTCACCGGAAACGACAGGTCGCTGGGAAATGGCGCTCGATAAAATCACCGATGGCAAGCAGGACGCCGGAAGGTTCATGGACAGCATCCGCAAATTCTCGACATTTCTGGTCAATTATGCCCGCAATAACCGCGCGAACGTTACCTTTCCGGATGACGGGCGCAGGAAGAAGCGTGCACAGTCGTTCGTGCAGCGCGGAAAAAAGCTCGAGGACTGCGTCTGTCCGCTCTGCCAGCAGGGGCAGGTGCTTGAAAGCGCGAGGTCCTTCTTTTGCAGCCGTGCAGCCGATGGATGTCACTTCACGCTGTGGAAGGATTGCCTTGTGCGCGGCGGCGGACCGGAAATCACGGAGAAGCTGCTCCGGCTGCTGCTGAAGAACCAGATTCTGCGCGGCTCAACCGGGATTATCACGCTCAAGGACGGCATGATTGCCTTCTTTCCGCCGGACGCAAAGCAGGCAACCGCTTATCGCTCCCTCTCATACGAGAAAAATCAGCGCTGAAAGACGAGCAACACGAAAACCACTTGCATTTTCCGTTCGATTCGACTACAATCAAAACGGTCGAAGGCTTTCGACTGCAAACCGATTATAACGCCGGTTTTCCGGCAGAAACGAGGTCCAATCATGGCTGACCAGCTCCGCACGCGCGAGGAAATCCCCGCACAGTACAAATGGGATCTGACCCACATTTTTCCGGACGACGCCGCATGGGAAAAAGCTCTTGCGGAGGTGCTCGAGGCAGGTAAGTCCTTCGCTGCTTACGAGGGCAAGGTTGCTGAAAATCCGCGCCAGGCCATCCGCGATTATTTTACGCTGGATGAAAAGCTCACGCCTGTGTTCTCCTATGCTTTCCTGCGCCGCGAAACCGACAATGGCGATCCGGTTGCGCAGGGACTTCGCGCCCGTGCATCCCAGATGGGCATGCAGCTTGCCACGATGACGTCCTTCTTCCAGCCGGAGCTGCTTGAGCTCGATGAAAAGGTGCTTTCCGACATCGCATCTGATCCTGCCATGGCGGATTACGATGCTTTCCTGCGTACGCTGCTGCTGCAGAAGCCGCATTCTCTCCCCAAGGAGCAGGAGCGGCTGCTCGCCATGATGGGTCAGGTTGCGCAGGCGCCGAACAACATCTTCAGCATGCTGTCCGACGTTGACATGGTTTTCCCGGATGTCAAAATGCCTGATGGCACGACGCAGCAGCTGACGGAAGGTACGTATTCGCAGTTCATCCGTTCCGAGGATCGCAATGTTCGCAAGGCTGCCTTCGACGGCATCATGGATACCTACGGCAAGTTCGGCAACACCATTGCAGCAACGTACAACGGCAGCGTGCAGAACGACGTGTTCGAGGCGCGCGCACGTCATTATGCGACTGCCCGCGATGCGTCCATGGAGCCGCTTGAAATCCCCACGAGCGTGTATGATAACCTGATTGAAGAGGTGCATAACGCCATTCCGGTGCTGGATGAATACCTGAAGCTTCGCAAGCAGGTCATGGGGCTCGACGAGCTGCATATGTACGACCTGTACACGCCGATGGTCAAGGATTTCCACATGGAGCTGAGCTACGACAAGGCGTTCGATCTCGTGCTTGAAGGGCTCAAGCCCATGGGCGAGGATTATCTCGATAAGCTCCGCGAGGCGCGCAATGGCGGCTGGATTGACGTCTATCCGTCCAAGGGCAAGTCCTCCGGCGCCTTCTCCGCTGGCAATCTTCGCAATGTGCACCCCTATGTGCTGCTGAACCACAACGACAACCTGTCCGACACGTTCACCATCGCGCACGAGCTGGGACACTCCATGCATTCCTTCTATTCCAACACGAATCAGCCTGCTCCGAAGAGCGACTACAGCCTGTTTGTCGCCGAGGTCGCATCGACCTGCAACGAAGCCACCATGATGCGCTACCTGCTCCAGCAGTTCAAGGACGACAAGAAGGCGCTGGCGTATCTGCTCAATCACTTCCTTGAGCAGTTCCGCACGACCGTGTATCGTCAGACGATGTTTGCGGAGTTCGAGCTGATTGCCCACACGATGGCAGAGCAGGGTCAGCCGCTGACGCGTGAGAGCCTGTCGAAGGCGTACTATGAGCTGAACCGGAAGTATTACGGCAACGTGTGCGTGGTGGATGACAACATCGCCAACGAGTGGATGCGCATCCCGCACTTCTACCGTGCCTACTACGTGTACGTATACGCGACCGGGCTGTGCGCCGCAGTTTCGCTGAGCGACAAGATTCTCACCGAGGGCGCGTCCGCCGTGAAGGACTACCGCAAGTTCCTGTCCGCAGGCTGCTCTGTGCCGCCGATTGAGGCGCTGAAGCTTGCCGGCATCGACATGAGCAGTCCGGAGCCTGTTCGCCGCGCACTGTCCGTGTTCAAAGACACGCTCGACCAGTTCAAGGCGGTCATTGAGTGACGGAGGTGTTTTTCCTTGATGCGCGGGTATGACAAGGATGCAGCGGTCAAGTTCATCACGCGCTGCATCCGCAAGGCCGACCATCCGGCGCTTTCGGAGCAGATTGACATGCTCATTCCGCAGATGATTGATGCGGATATGGCGTACATGCATGCAGCTGGTGTGCTGGATGAGGACGGCTATGCCGGCGATGCGTACTATGAGGATGATGAAGCAATCGAGTCTATCGTTGATACACTCGTGGCAAAAAATGGTTTCGATGCGGACATGGCGGTGAAGCTCGCCGCGCTCGCAGCGGATTACCTCGATGCACAGCAGCTGTATCTCGATTCTCATGGCATGGTGGAATACGACTGACCGCCGCGCATCTCGCGGAAACTGTCGGTTAATTGCGAAACGGGTCAAAGGAGAAATTCTCTTGACCCGTTTTGCGTACATCGATGCATGATTTCGTCTGGACAAAGGCGGGAAAACGGCGTACAATAGGCTTGGCGTCAGGGCGGATCAACTGCCTGAATGCCAATCAAAATGAAGGAGCACAACCATCATGATTAAGGCTGTATTGTTCGATTTGGACGGCACGCTGACAAATACGCTCGAGGATATCTCAACTGCGATGAACCGCGCACTGGCGCTGCACAATTTGCCGGGTTGGGAAACGCAGGAATATTGCTATCTTGTCGGCAACGGCGCGAGGATTCTGGCGCAGCGCGCTGTTCGGGAACATCAGGAGCTGACGGATGCGGTGCTGGCAGACTATCAGGCGTATTATGAAAAGCATGCGCTGGATAAGACGCGTCCGTATGAGGGCATTCCGGAGCTGCTGTATGCGCTGGCAGAGCGCAAATTGAAGCTTGTGGTGCTGTCGAATAAGCCGGATGCAGACACGAAGAACGTCATTCGTCATTTTTTTCCGGATGTGCCGTGGAGCTGCGTTCGCGGTCAGGTCGAGGGCGTCCCTGTGAAGCCGGATCAGGCAGGCGCACTGCTTGCAGCAGAGGAAATCGGTGTTGCGCCGGCGGACTTCCTTTATCTGGGCGACACGAAGGTCGATATGACGTGCGCACGCAATGCCGGCATGAAGCCGGTCGGCGTGCTGTGGGGCTTCCGCACGGCGCAGGAGCTGCTGGATAACGGCGCGCAGGCGCTGATTGCGAAGCCGATGGAGCTGCTCGAGAAATTCAATTTGTAACAATTTTGTAATAATCCTTTACAACGCTGCATACATCTGATATAATGAGACCAACTTACTTCAGGAGGGGAAAAGCATGAGAAAAGGCATCGTGCGTGTGCTGACGCTGGTGCTGATGCTGTCGCTGATTGTTTGTGGAAGCGCCAGCGCTATGAAGCTCCAAAAGAACGACAAGAACGACCATGTTACGCAGCTGCAGAAGGCGCTTCAGCAGCTCGGTTATTATACCGGCTCTCTTGATGGCAAGTACGGAACCGGCACGGTTGCTGCGGTAACGGCGTACCAGACGGCCCAGGGACTGTCGGTTGACGGCGTGGCTGGCTCTTCGACCATCGCACTGCTGGAGGCGCAGACGGGCATCGATATCGATGGCACGGCTTCGACCTCTACATCATCGAATGGTCTGTTCAAGGGCGACTATTCCAAGATGCAGTTCTCCTCCAGCGGCTCGCGCGTCAGGATTCTTCAACAGGCGTTGATGGATTTGGGCTTCAGCGTATCGAAGGCCGATGGCGTTTATGGGCAATCGACGTATGATGCGGTTGTTGCCTTCCAGAGGGCAGTCGGGCTGGAAGCTGACGGCAAGGCGGGCAAGAATACGCTCGTGAAGCTCGAAAGCTACTTTGACAGCTACGGCAATGTTGTCAAGGTCTTTGTGACGGCGGCGCCTACGACTGATTTGAGCAACATCACCTATGGCGTGCCGACGAGAATCCTCCGTGAAGGAATGGGCGGTCAGGACGTGCTGTATACGCAGAACCGCCTTGCTGCACTGGGTTATTACAAAGGCATTTCCGATGGCCAGTACGGCAGCGGGACGAAGAGCGCCGTCGTCGCTTTTCAGCAGAAGAATGGGCTGAATGCGGATGGCGTACTCGGCTCAAAGACGAGTCAGAAGCTGTTTTCAGACGGTGCGCTTGCAGCGAAGGAAACGGCTGCGCCCACGATCGATGCTGACCGCAAGCTGTCGCTCGGCATGACGGGCAGCGATGTCAAGTCCGTGCAGACGAAGCTGATTGCGCTGGGCTACCTGACGGGAACGGCAGATGGCACCTACGGCACGAAGACGCAGGAAGCGGTTCGCAATTTCCAGAAGCGCAACGGACTGGATGCTGACGGCATCTGCGGCGAAAACACCGTGACCGTGCTCTTCGGCAAGAGTCCGATTGACGCGGGCAGCTCCATTACGCCTTCGCCTTCTCCCGCTGCGGTAACGATGCCTACGCGTGTGATCCGTCCCGGTGCGTCCGGCGAGGATGTTCGCTCTGTGCAGAGCCGCCTGAAGCTGTTTGGTTATTATTCCGGCAGTCTGGACGGTGTGTACGGCGCTGAAAGCGTGGCGGCTGTTCGGGCATTCCAGCAGCGCAACGGGATCACCGTCGACGGCAAGGTTGGCACGAATACAGCCGAATTGCTGTATTCCGACAATGCGATTGCCGCTGATGCCAGCGCGTCTGCAACGGCAACGCCTGCACCGAGCTACGGTGTTGTGCCGACGCGCACGCTCCGCAATGGCTCGACCGGCGATGATGTCAAGTCCGTCCAGACGCGGCTGAAGGAGCTGGGCTATTATGCCGGCACGGTGGACGGAAGCTATGGCAGCTCGACTGTCGTGGCGGTGGCATCGTTCCAGCTGCGCAATAATCTCGATGCTGACGGCGTGGCAGGTACACGCACGTTTGCAAAGCTCTATTCCGGCAGCGCGGTCGCGGCTGCAAACACGGCGACGGCAACACCTGCCACAACCGCTGCTCCGACGGCAACGACAGCATCGAATCGCCCGACGCGCCAGCTTTTCACAGGATGCACGGGCACTGATGTTGCGACGGTCCAGCAGCGCCTGAAGGATTTGGGCTACCTGACGGATAAGGTCGACGGCAAGTACGGCGCGAATACGACTGCCGCGATGCTCGCCTTTCAGCAGCGCAACGGCCTGACAGCGAACGGCATTGGCGACACCTCGACCTATGACGTGCTCTTCTCCGTCAACGCGATTACGGCGGATGGGCAGCAGACGGATACGTCGACACCCGCCGTTTACTCAAATCTGAAGGTCGGGTCTACGGGCGATAATGTGCTTCGCCTCCAGCAGGCGCTGAGCACGCTGAACTACACGGTCAACATCAACGGCACGTATGACGAAACGACGCGTGCGGCGGTGCTGGCGTTCCAGAAGCGCAATGGGTTGGATGCGGACGGCATTGCAGGCACAAAGACGCAGACGAAGCTCTATAGCGGCGACTGCGTGACAGGCGATACGGCACTGCCGGACACGGACTCTTCAAGCGGCGGTACGACGATATACCCTTCATCAGCAGGACCGGCGAAAAGCGAAATCAAGCTGCTGATGTGGTACACGGAAATCAAGCCGACCATCAAGTCAGGTCAGACGGTGCTCGTCTATGAACCGTCAAGCGGCACGTCCTTCAAGCTGCGGTTCTATTCCCTTGGCAGACATGCTGATTCGGAGCCGCTCACGGCGGAGGATACAGCCATCATGAAGGCTGCATGGGGCGGATCGTTCTCCTGGGACGAGAAGCCGGTGTATGTGCTGCTGCCCAGCGGCACGTGGGCGCTTGCGTCTATGCATTCCATGCCTCATCTTTCCGGCAGCATCAAGGACAACAACTTTGACGGTCATCTCTGCGTCCATTTCCCACGGACGTTGGAGGAGACGGCAGTCCTGGATCCCAAAAACGGCATTCGCCATCAGCAGGACATCCGCAAGGCGTGGAAGGCGCTGACAGGCGAGGAAATCACATGGTAAATCCGCAATAAAAAAGGAGCTGTCTCAAAATGATTTTTCAGAATCATACGAGACAGCTCTTTTTCGATGCTTAGATAATCGGGATTTTGACGGTGTCAGTGAGCTTGCCGTCAGTGATGGTGACTTCAATCGCGCCGGAATCGCCCGCCTGAATGACAGCCAGCGCCTCGCCGTAGTACGTATCCGTTTCGGGCGTCAGGTAGCTGTCGGGATGGAAGGGACAGGCGCTGCCGGCAGCGAGGAGCGTTCCGCCGGTGACAGAAATCTGCACCTTGCCGCGTTCCATGGGCTTAACCTGACCAGCCTTGTCGGTATAGCGGATGCAGACATACGCAAGGCTGCCGTGCGCAACCTTCTTTTCCTCCGGCACAGCGCGCAGGAAGGTGTTCTCGCCGGCTGTGACAAGCTTGCAGCGACCAAGCTCGCGGTCAATCGCGTCATACGAGACGGCTTCGAGCGTGCCGGATGCATAGGGAATGGTGAACTTCGCCAGACAGTCCTTCTTGAGCTCCTTTTCGCCGACCTTCTTGCCATTGAGCAGCAGAACGACCTTTGCGGCGCGTGCGTAGACCTCGATGTGCGCCTTTTTGCCTTCGCAGCCGCGCCAACTCCATGTCGGAATAGCATCCGTCATTTTCCATGCGGAAGGGGAGTGGCGCTCACCGGAGAACATGACAGGACTGACAGCAATATACGGACCGATTTCCTGCTCAAGCGCGACACGGGTATAGAGCGCTTCGCCGAGCGGGCGACCGTTCAGGTCGATACGACCGGAGCCGGCGGTTGACCAGCCGACACAGCCTGTCTGCGGTGCGTATTCCTTGTATTCCCAGGAACCGATGCCTGTTTCGCCGAGGTAGTCAATGCCTGCCCAGACGAAATCGCCGATGAGGCGCGGCTGCTTCTTGGCGAGCTCACGAAAACGATACGCGTCATTGCAGAACGTTTCGCTGCCGAGAATCAGGCGGTTCGGGTACTTCTTGAGGTCGTGCTTATAGCGGTAAATGCCGTAGTTGTAGCCGGCAATGTCCATGTTGGAGAAGGCATCGCGCGTCTTGACATCGCAGCCGTGCAGCGTTGCGCCGCGCTTCATGAACTCATCGCCCATCAGGCCTGCCAGGTCGTTGAAGAATTTGCTGCCGACAGCCTTCTTTTTCTTCGGAGCGGCGCCTGCTTCACGCAGCTTTTCCGCCTTCTCGGCTTCCTGCTTCGCCTTCTTGTCGCTGTAAACGCCAAAGCCGATGGAGGACAGGAAGTTGAAGAAAATATTCACGCCGCAGGTGACCGGACGCGTGCTGTCCAGCTCATGCAGGAAGTCCGTCAGTTCACGCGTGAGGTGAATGCCCTTCTTCTGTGCGGTTTCGCTGACTTCGTTGCCGGTGGAATAGAGAATGACAGACGGATGATTGTAGTCCTTGTTGACCATGTCGATCAAATCCTGACGCCACCACTTGTCGAAGTAGGGGACATAGTCATATTCGGTCTTGTGGATGTACCAGTGGTCGATGTATTCATCCATCACGAGCAGGCCGAGGCGGTCGCAGGCATCAAGAAGCGCCTTCGAGCAGGGATTGTGAGCGCTGCGGAGCGCGTTGTAGCCGTTTGCCTTGAGCAGGCGGACGCGGCGCTCCTCTGCTTCGGGGAAGCAGCGCGCGCCGAGGATGCCCAAATCGTGGTGGACGCATGCGCCCTGAATGATGACGCGTTCGCCATTGAGCATCAGCCCTTTTTTGCCCCACTTGATGGTTCGGATGCCGAAATTCTGCGTGTCCTCGTCGTTGCCGAAGCGGACGCGGCAGGTATAGAGATTCGGGTGCTCGACGCTCCAAAGGTTTGCATCGGGGATGGGCAACGTCAGCGTGACGCTGCCGTTTGACTCGGCGGCTTCGCTGCAGATGCGCTTTTCACCGGAAAGAATGTCAACGGAAACAAGCCCTTCGCCGACCGTGTTGACAACGACCTCGATGACGGCAGGGTCAAGCGACTTTGTGCGGATGCGGACGCCGTTGAGCTCGATGTGCTGTTGACGGTCAGCCGTCCAGAGTATGACGGGACGATAGATGCCTGAGCCGGAGTACCAGCGGCTGTTGGGCTGATCGGAGTTGCGGGCGATGACACGCAGCTCGTTCTCCTCGCCGATGCGCAGATGATCGCTCAGATCCGCGTAGAAATTCGTGTAGCCGTAGGGACGCTCGCAGCGCTTTTCGCCGTTCAGGTAAACCTCAGCCAGATGGTAGACGCCCTCAAATTCCAGCAAAACCGTCTTGTTTGCGAAGGATTTGTCGGGCGTAAAGCGGCGGATATACTCGTAATCGCGCCCCTCATACCAGCCGGTGTTGACGCCGCCGGGCGAGAGCTCATTGCGCGGCTCGGCCTGCATGGCGTCATGTGGAATCGATACGGGCACAAATGGCTCATCGCTGTCCAAATGGCGGAAGAGCCAGCCAGTATTCCATGTGGTTGACTTCATGGTGCATCATCCTTTCATTTTATGGTTGGATAGTGCATGAAAACCCCACCCGGGGCAGGAAAGCCTCGGATGGGGCGGAATACAGGCGTGCGCCGTACTCCCATGCGGCATTATTCGTTATGAGAGAATGCCTTGACCGCTACAGAGATGAAGGAAACCAGGTACAGCGCAACGCCGACCAGAGACAGGTACAGCGCGACATCCTTGGTTTCGGGACGGTTAATCGGGATGAACCACATTCTACAGAATAGAGCCAGCCATCAGGAAAATGGTCAGCAGCAGACAGAATCGCGTTTGAACGTATGGATCCTTCGCCTTGTGTAATGAAAATTCTTACAGGCAGGAGGATCTGTGAACGACTGCTACGTGCGGCGAACGCCCCTTTAACCCACCTCACTCCATTTTAGTTTATCATAGAATAACAGAATATGAATAAATAGTTACACGAATTTTCAAATGCGTAAAATTAAAAACTGATATTTTTGCCGAACAGTTGAATTCTACTCATAATATAAGAGGGAAGATATGAAACCTATGGAATAATAACTATATGTTTTGCGGAAAAAACTGTGAAGTGGTTGAGATCGAATCTGTTTTCGTCGGCAACGGAAAGGAAGCGTGATGATCGACGAAGGGGACAGCTTGACCGCTTGTGCGGAAGAAACGGCATAACCGATGGGACAACCGTGCTCAAATTGGAGATATGCGGCAATTTGCGCTAAAAAAACGACAAGTTACGCAACGTACGCTTGAACCTGTGACTTCCGATGTTATAATAAACATAATATTTGCGCGGTTCTGTATTGCGCAGTACGTAAGGGTGGAATTTATATGAAACATGCGGACTTGGTTTCCAAACTTACGCTGGAAGAAAAGTGCGCTCTTCTTTCCGGCAAGGATGTTTGGCACACGCGGGATATCCCGAGATTGAATATTCCCTCCATCACGCTTTCCGATGGTCCGAGCGGTCTTCGCAAGCAGGCGGGTGAGGGCGACCACCTGGGTCTGAATGCCTCGACAAAGGCGACGTGCATTCCGTCCGCAGCAACGCTGGCATGCAGCTGGGACGAAAAGGTTGCCGAGAGCATGGGCTGCGTGGTCGGCGCGGACGCGGCAGAGCAGAAGGTCGATGTCCTGCTGGCGCCGGGCATGAACACGAAGCGCTCCAGCCTGTGTGGTCGCAGCTTCGAGTACTACTCCGAAGATCCGTACCTGTCCGGCAAAATGGCGGCAGGCTTCATCCGCGGTGCACAATCCAATGGCATTTCTGCCTGCGGCAAGCATTTCGCGGCGAATTCTCAGGAACTCCTTCGTATGCATTCCGACAGCGTCATGGACGAACGGACGCTGCGCGAGATGTACCTGACGAACTTTGAAATTGCTGTCCGCGAGGGTCAGCCGGGCTTCATCATGACGGCGTATAACCGTGTCAACGGTGTTTATGCGAATGAAAGCCGCCATTTGCTGGGCGACATTCTGCGCGGAGAATGGGGCTTCGACGGCGCGGTCGTGACCGACTGGGGCGGCAGCAACAGCTATATCGAGGGCGTCCGCGAGGGCATGAATCTCGAAATGCCGGCAGCAGGCGATGACAGCCCGTGCCAGCTCATCAAGGCAGTCAAAAACGGTGAGATCGACGAGAAGATTGTCGATGAGCGCGTGGACAAGCTGCTGGACTTCATTCTGGACAAGCGCGAAAAGACAAACACGAAGCCGCATGACCTCGACCGTCAGCATGAGGAAGCACAGGCTGCGGCGGAAAAGTGCCTTGTGCTGTTGAAGAATGACAACAATGCGCTGCCGCTTGACAAGCAGGCGAAGGTTGCCTTCATCGGCGACTTCGTTGCAAATCCGCGCTATCAGGGCGCAGGCAGCAGCATGGTCAATGCCGCAAAGGTCGATGACACAACGTCCGCGCTGGATAGCTTCTTCCCGGCGCGTGTCGGTGCTTCGCAGGGCTTTGAACGACTTGACAAGCAGAATCCGGCGCTGGCGGCGGAGGCTGTCGAGCTTGCAAAGAAAGCGGACTGCATTGTCGCCTATCTGGGTTTGCCGGAGTGCTTCGAGACGGAAGGGCTTGACCGCTCGCACATGCGTCTGCCGGACAATCAGCTTGCGCTCCTGAAGGAGCTTCGCGCGACCGGCAAGAAGATTGTGGCTGTGCTCTCCTGCGGCAGCGCAGTGGAAACCGACTGGGTGCAGGAATGCGATGCAGTGCTGTACGCGGGTCTTGGCGGCGAGGCGGTTGCCCATGCGGTGCTGCGCGCGCTCGTCGGCGAGGTCAACCCCGGCGGCAAGCTGGCGGAAACGTGGTACCGTCATTATGCGGATGCGCCTGTCAGCCACTATTATCCGGGCAATGAGGCTACGAGCGAGTACCGCGAGGGTCTCTATGTCGGCTATCGCTACACCGAAACGGTGGACGTTACGCCGGGCTTCGCGTTCGGTCATGGCCTGAGCTACACGTCCTTTAAGTATGACAATATTGCTTGCGACGGCAAATCCGTTTCCTTCGATATCACTAACATTGGCAGCTGTGCCGGCGATGAGGTTGCTCAGCTGTATGTTCATAAGCCGGATGCGGTGATTTTCCGTCCGGCGAAGGAACTGAAGGGCTTCAGGCGCGTCCATCTGGAAATGGGCGAGACGAAGCATGTTTCGATTCCCTTTGAAGCATACACCTTCCGCTATTTCAATGTGCAGACGAAGCGCTTCGAGATTGAAGGCGGTCAGTATGAGCTCTTGATTGGTTCCTCTTGCCGCGACATCCGCCTGAAGACGACGCATGAGGAGAAGGGCACGAATGCGCCTGATCCGTATCGCCAGCTGGCTGTCGAAAGCTACCGCACGGCACATGTGACGGATGTGTCGGATGCGGAATTTACGGCACTGCTGGGTCGTGCGATTCCGCCGCATCACTGGGACAGAAAGAAGCCTCTGACGCTCAACGACTCCGTATCGCAGCTCTGCTACGCGAAGAACGCGCTGGCGCGGCTTGCCTACCGCATCCTGACGAACAAGAAAAACAAGGCAGTCGCGCAGGGCAAGCCGGATTTGAACCTGCTGTTTATTTACTACATTCCGTTCCGCGGCATGGCAAAGATGATGAACGGCATGGTCTCCATGGCAATGGCGGAGGATATCCTGTTCATTGTCAATGGTCACTTCTTCCGAGGCTGCGGTCGGCTCATCCACCATTTTTGCCATCGTCCCAAGCTGGATTTGAATCCGGATGCGAAAAAGTAACCCAAGGGAATCTAAAATAGGAAAGGAAGCACAGTCCCCATGAAACAGTCTTTCTGGCAATCTCCCATGACAAGCACCAGCATTCCGAAGGACAAGGTCACGACGGCAGAGACCCTGCTGGGCTATCTGATTGGTCCGTTCGGCGCGATGCTCTCCTCCGGCATCTTCACGTCCTTCCTCCAGAAGTATCTGAGCGATGCGCTCGGATTGAGCAGCACGTATCTGTCCGTCCTGCAGCTTGTTTCGACATTCCTGATTGTGGCGGCGAACATCATTGTCGGTCAGCTGATTGAGCGTACCCGCACCATGGCGGGTAAGGCTCGTCCGTGGCTGCTGCTCTCTGCACTGACGATGTCCGTGGCGAGCGTGCTGATGTTCATTGTGCCCTTTGAAGGCACGGCGCGTTATGTCTGGATTGCCATTGCCTACAACCTCTATTATGCTGTTGCATATCCGATTTACAACACGGCGAACGCGACGCTGGTGCCTGTTTCCACCCGCGACAGCGAAAAGCGCGGCGTGCTGGCTTCGATGAACAACTTCGCAAGCCTCGGCGTGATGGGCGCCGGCTCGATGGTGTTCCCGATTCTTGTGCAGCTCTTCCTTTCTTCCACCGATGAAGCCGGCAATGTCACTTACACGGGCTTCGGCACGCAGTGGTTTATCGTCATGCTGGCGGTTGCTATCTTCACGGCGCTGACGATTTACCTGCAGTTCAAGTTTACCCGCGAGCGTGTAACCGAAGAAGGTAACACCGAGAATGCTGCCGAAAAGAAGCAGACGGTCTCCATGGGTGAGCAGCTCAAGGCTGTTACGTCTGAAAAGTGGTGGTGGGTCGTCGTCATCTTCTACCTCTTCTTCCAGTGGTCCGGCGCTGTCAAGAACAGCTCCATGACTTACTTCTGCGCGAACGTGCTCGGTGGCGACGGCTATCAGACGGTTCTGAGCATTCTGGGCGCAATCCCGATGGCAGTGGCTGCCGCGTTTGTGGTGCCGCTGGCGAATAAGTTCTCCAAGCAGAAGCTGACGCTTGCCGGTCTGGTGCTCGGCGTGATCGGCGGCGTGATTGCGGGTCTGGGCGGCGAGAACCTCGTGCTGGTCGGCATCGGCATCGCGCTCAAGTGCCTTGGCTCCGCCCCGGCATGCTACCTGATTCTGGCCATGCTGGCAGATGTCATTGACCATGTCGAATACAAGCATGGCATCCGCACGGATGGTCTGACGATGAGCATCTACTCCTCCCTGATGGTTGCCGCGACCCCCATCGGCGGCGCGATCATTCAGGCGCTCAACGGTGCGCTCGATGCCAAGACGGCTGCGTCCGTCAACTATATCTGGATTGAAACGGTTGCCTATGCGATTTGCGCTGTGCTGATGATCTTCTTCACGGTCGAGCGCAATCTCAAGGCTGAACAGCAGGAAATCGCCAATCGTGTGTCGAAATAAGACGTAAGATTGGTGAAAAGGGGCAGCGTCAACGGCAGGATGATGCGTCACACCGATGCAGAATCATGTTTGAAGGGCGCTGCCCTTTGTTCATGACAGCTATCAGAAAGGAAAGAATCGTTATGAAACTGTTATCGGTTGCCATACCGTCCTATAATTCTCAGGATTATATGCGCCATGCGATCGAAACGCTGCTGTCCGGCGGCGAAGAAATGGAAATTCTTGTTGTTAATGACGGTTCAAAGGATGATACGGCGAAAATCGCCGACGAATATCAGGCAAAGTACCCAACCATCGTCAAGGCAGTGCATAAGGAGAACGGCGGTCACGGCGATGCGGTCATGTTCGGTCTGCGCAACGCGACCGGTCGCTACTTCAAGGTCGTCGATTCGGATGACTGGGTCGATGAGGACAGCCTGAAACGCGTCCTCAATCAGCTGCGGACGTTTGTGGAAGAGAAAAGCGACGTTGACATGCTGATTTGCAACTACGTCTATGATAAGGTCGGCGTGAAGCACAAGCATGTGATGCAGTACCGCCATGCCGTACCGGTCGGATGTGAATTTGGCTGGGATGAAACGCGCTTCAAGGTTGGCGAGTATCTACTGATGCACTCCGTTATTTACCGGACGGAGCTGCTGCATGAATGCGGGCTGAATCTGCCGAAGCACACGTTCTATGTCGATGAGCTGTATGTCTATCAGCCGCTGCCGTATGTCAAGAAGATGTATTATCTTGATGAGGACTTCTATCATTACTTCATCGGGCGCGATGATCAGTCCGTGCATGAGGACGTCATGATCCGCCGGATTGATCAGGCGCTGCGCGTCAACCGTATGCTGGTGTCCGAGGTGGACATGAGCAAGGTGGAAAACGCCCGCAAGCAGAAGTATATGCTGCGCTATCTGGAGATTATCACGACGGTTTCTTCGATTCTTCTGCTCAAGAGCGGAACAGAGGAGAACAGGCAGAAAAAGACGGAGCTGTGGCAGTTCATCGAGAAAGAGGATCCGTTTGTGTACGGCAAGCTTCGTCATGGCTTCATGGGAACCATTCTGCATCTGCCGGGTAAATTCGGGCGGCAGGTCGCGCTGCTGGGCTATAAGATTACGCAGAAAATCTACGGCTTCAATTGATAGGAGGACGCAGCAATGCAGTATGATTATCTGATTGTCGGTGCAGGGCTGTTCGGTGCGGCGTTTGCGCAGATGGCGAAGGAATGCGGCAAAAAGGTGCTCGTGATTGACCGCCGGAGCCACATTGGCGGCAATGTCTATACAGAGGACGTCGGCGGCATCGCGGTGCATCGCTACGGCGCGCATATTTTCCACACGGACGACGAGGAGGTCTGGCAGTACGCCAACCGTTTCGCAACGTTCAACCGCTTTACAAATGCGCCGCTTGCAAAGTACAAGGACAAGCTATACCACATGCCGTTCAACATGAACACGTTCTATGCGATGTGGGGCGTGACGAAGCCGGAAGAGGCGCGGGAAATCATCGAGAAGCAGCGCAGGGAAATTACCGGCGAACCGAAGAACCTCGAGGAACAGGCAATTTCGCTTGTTGGGCGCGACATTTACGAGGCGCTTGTGCGCGGCTACAGCGAGAAGCAGTGGGGACGCAAGTGCAGCGAACTGCCGGCGTTCATCATCCGCCGCCTGCCGGTTCGCCTGACGTATGACAACAACTACTTCAATGACCGCTATCAGGGCATTCCGGACAAGGGCTACACGGCGATGGTCGAGAAGATGCTCGAGGGGATCGAGGTGCGCCTGAATGCGGATTTTCTGACGGACCGTGCCGCATGGACGCAGCTTGCGGACAAGATTGTCTACACCGGTCCCATTGACCAGTATTTTGATGAGTGCTACGGCGCGCTCTCGTATCGTTCGCTTCGTTTCGACACGAAGGATTTGCCCGTGCAGGATTATCAGGGCAATGCCGTCATCAACGACACGAATGCCGAAGTGCCGTACACGCGCGTCATCGAGCACAAGCATTTTGCCTATGGTCAGGCGGATGTGCTTGCATTGCCGCACACGGTCGTGACATACGAATATCCGGCATCATGGAAGCACGGCGACGAACCGTATTATCCGGTCAATGATGCGGAGAACGGCGCACTGTACGCAAAATATCAGCAGAAGGCGGCAGGGGAGCCGAACGTGATTTTCGGCGGACGCCTCGGGCTGTACAAGTATATGGACATGGATGATACGCTTCGCGCGGCGATTGACTGCGCACGCAGAGAACTGCAATAAGAAGCAAAAGGCGGTGGAAAACAGGTGCGCTTGGCAATAGTAGAAGATGAGGCGCGCGTGCAGGAGCAGCTCAGGAACTATGTGCTGCAATACTATCAGGGACGCACGAATGAGGTGGAAATCAGCCTGTTTTCCGACGGCGATGAGATTCTGGAGAACTATTCGGCGTCCTATGACGTGATTTTCCTCGATATCCAGATGAAGCACCTTGACGGCATGGCAACGGCGCAGCGAATCCGCGAACGGGATGAGGATGTCTACCTTGTTTTCATTACGAATCTGGCAAATTATGCGATTCGCGGTTATTCGGTCAATGCGCTGGACTTCGTGCTGAAGCCGGTCAATTACCTGATGCTGCGTCAGCTGTTGATTCGTGTGGAGCATCTGATGGCGCAGAAGCCGAAACGCTATATCACCCTGCCGACCGAAACGGGACTTGCACGCATCGATGTCAGTCAAATTGAATACGTTGAGACGGAAGGGCACGCCGTCTGCATCTACACGGAGCAGGAAACGTTCCAACTGCGCAAGAGCATGAAGATCGTGGAGGAAATGCTGGCGGATTACGGCTTCTTCCGGTGCAACAGCTGTTATCTGGTGAATCTGCGTCATGTGGAGCGCATCGAAAATGGTGCTGCCATCGTCCGCGGCAAGCCGCTTTCCATCTCCCGACCGCGCTATAAGGCCTTCATGGAGGCACTGACGAAGTATCTGGGAGGCGGCAAAGCATAATGGAATTCCTGGAGGTAGGCTTTTTCCCGCGCGCACATACGGCGATTGCGGAGTGGCTGGCGTGCCTGCTGTATATTTATCCGCAGAGAAAAAGATTTGGTGCGAAAAGCTGGCAGCAAATCGGCATCTACATCCTGTTTTTCGGCATCCTGCTGGGCTTCAACGAACTGAATCAGAAGACGACCGGCATCTGGTGGGTGGTCGCGATGGCGCTGTGCCTGTCAGTCATGCTGGGAATGATTGTCGCATCCTGCAAGGTGTCGTTCACGCTGGCAGGATACATGTGGGCACATGCGTTCATCACGGCAGAGTTTGCCGCATCGCTGGAATGGCAAATCAACTACTATTTGCTGATGGATGGCGTCATCGGGCTGACGGGCACGTGGGTGCTGATGATTGCGGTCTACGCGGTTGTATTCTACGTGCTCTGGTTTGTCAACAAAAAGCACCGCATCATGCGCGGCAGCATTCGGATTAACAGGCAGGAGCTGCTGAGCGGCATGGCGATTGCTTTATCTGCCTTCTGCCTGAGCAACTTCAACTTCGCATTCCAGGACAATATCTTTTCCGAGTCGCTTGGCACGGGCATCCTGTATTCACGCACGCTGATTGATTTCGGAGGCATGGTCATGCTCTTTGCGCATGATATCGCGCGCGCGGAGCTGCATCTCAGCCACGAACTGGAGGCAATGGAGAGCCTGTTCAACCGGCAATATGAGCAATACCGTCAATTCGATGCGAATAACAAGGCGATTCATCAGGTGTACCACGACCTGAAGCACCAAATCGAATTCATCCGCAACGAAAAGAGCGATAAGAAACGCGAATCTTACCTGCGTGAGATGGAAAAGGTCGTCACGACGCACGAAGCAGAGGTCAACACGGGCAACTCGATTCTGGATACGTTCCTGACGAGCAAGAGCCTGCACTGTGCGGAAGAGAACATCGTTATGACATGCTTTGCGGATGCGCATGACCTCGGCTTTATGGACATGATGGATATCTGCTCGCTGTTCGGCAATGCGATTGACAATGCCATTGAGTGCGTAGAGCAGATCGAAGACAAAAGCATGCGCCTGATTAAGCTGACGGTGCGCACGCAGAACCGCTTTCTGCTTATCCGCGTGGAGAACTGCACGAACAAGGCGGTTGACCTGCGCGACGGGCTGCCGGCGACAACCAAGAAGAACAAGGAAAGCCACGGCTACGGCATCAAGAGCATCCGAAAGGCGGCGGAAAAATACGGCGGCTGCCTGACGCTTGAGCAGCAGGACAGCTGGTTCATCATGACCGTGCTGATTCCCCTGCCGGAAGGACACGATGCTGAAAAGGCAGACTGAGCCATCAAAATAAGCGGCTGTATTCCTGTAGATTGCAGGAATGCAGCCGCTTTTCCTATTGAGTCAGTCGATCGAAATTTTCTCGTATTCGCGCGAACCGAAGCCGAGCGCCTCTGCGCACTCGATGGTGTAGATGCCATGGCGGCTTTCGACACGCTCGAGGAAGTGCTTCTGTCCGGGGTCGTCAGTCGCGGCGTACACCATGTCAAGGCATGCCTGATCAACCGCAATCGGGTCGAGCGATGCCATCATGCCGATGTCCGCCATGCAGGGATCCTCTGCAACGGCGCAGCAGTCGCAGTCAACAGAGAGATTTTTCATGACATTGATGTATACCGACCTGCCGCTGAAGCGTTTCGCGACGGACGATGCCGCATCTGCCATGGAAGCGAGGAAGTTGTCATGATCCGCGCCGAAATTGACGGCAGGATCGCCGGCACCGTGAATGTACAGCTTGCCGTAGGAGGACGCAACGCCGATGGAAAGCTGCTTGAGCGCACCGCCGAAGCCGCCCATCGGATGCCCCTTGAAGTGGCTCAGGACAAGCAGAGCGTCATAGCGCGTGAGGTGGCTGCCAACATAGTTCTTCCGGATGACGCGGCCGTTTGGAATGAGGAGCTGCAAATCAGGCGCCTCCGAATCCATGATGTCGACCGTGAAGGTGTCTGCCCAACCGTGGTCGCGCATCGTCTGCCAGTGGACATCGGTGGTGTTGCGCGAGCCCTCGTAGGCGGTATTGCATTCGACGACCGTTCCGTGCACCTTTTCAATCATCGGACGCCAGAAATCAGGACCGATGAAGTTCTGATTGCCCTTTTCGCCGGAATGGAGCTTGACGGCGATGTTGCCTGTCAGTGGCAGTCCGCATGCATCATAGAGCTTCAGCACGTTTTCAGGCGTGATGCTGCGCGTGAAATAGACCTTTGATTTCATGATGGATTCCCTCCTTGCTGATTTGCCTGCTTATTGAGCGCATCGGTCACATAGCCGGTCAAAATATCGACAATGCGCGCGTTTTTGCCGCCGCCGGCAATGATGACATCTGCGAAGGATACGTAATTGGCAATGTATTCATTGAACATGGGTCGGACAGTGGAAAGATACTGATTCGAGATGCTGCCGATGGAGCGCTGACGCTCGACAATGTCGCGGTTAATCCGCCGAAGCAGGCAGATGTCAGCGTCTACCTTGATGTAGAGCTTGAGGAACATCAAATCCATCAGGCGCGGGTCGTAAAAGCAGTGAATACCCTCCAGAATGATGACATCGCGCGGATAGAGCAGCGCATCCGTGTCGGCGCGGCGGTGCAGCGCGTAGTCATACGCCTTGCGCGTGATGGGATGACCGGAAAGCAGCCGCTTCATGTCCGAAAGCAGCAGGTCATGGTCGAAGATGCCCGGCTCGTCATAGTTGAGCTGTGCGCGGTCATCAAACGGGAGATCGGGGTGGTCGCGGTAATAGCAGTCCTGCTGGATGACGAGGCAGTGGTCGCCGAGCTTATCGGAGAGCGCCTGTGCCAGCGTGGACTTGCCGCTGCCGCTCGCGCCGCAGATGCCGATGAGAATCATGCGCGTTCCTCCGTTTCAGGCTTATTGCGGCAGCGAGATGCTGTAAACCTCCGTGCCGCTGGTGACGACTGCGTAGTTGTTGTCTGTGATGCCGATCAGCGAGGAAATGGCGCGCCCGTCAGGCAGGGATACGGCATACGCGACAAAACGCTGGCTGTTCAGCGGTGCCGTAAAGAGGTAGGAGGAGGAGAAGGCGTACAGGCGCGTGCTGTCAAGCGCTGCTCCGACGCAGGAGGTCGGCAGGGTGATGTGGTTGTCCATCGAGGAGGTCAGGACGCGCAGCTCGGTGACGGCAATCTGACTGCTCGTCTGGTTTGTCGGGGCGAAAAGCATCTGTGGCATACCGCGCGAGGAGAGGCTGTAGTCCATCAGCCGCCAGCCGTAAATCAGCTCGGTGCCGGAAGTGTTCTGCACGCCGCGGTAGTCGTAGGTGGTCAGCTGCTGCGTGTCGAACACGTACAGATTGCTGTTTGCATAGAATACCTTGTAAACGAGGTGTTCGCCAAGATTGACATTGCCGGTGTTCATCTTGTTGACCTGGAAGGTGTGCAGGTAGGTCGCCAGCGTCGGGTTGTAAACGTCCATGCTCAGCGTCCAGCAATACTCCTCGCCGGCGCCGAAGAAGCCGCAGTCAAGCAGCATCATTCCGTCGAACACGGAATCTTCGCTGTCAAGCAGCTGACCGTTCAGGTCAACCATCCTGACCTCAGGGTCGGTCGCATCGCCGATAACGATGATGGCATTCTTCGAGCCGATGCGCGCAAACTGAATTTCGCTTGCCATGGGCTCATTATAGGTGGGTTTGCCGCTTGAGTTGACGATGAACAGCTGTGTGCCGGACCATGCGATCAAATAATCATCCGACACGCTGAAGGAAGCGTCCGAACCGACGGCGTAGGACCAGATAACGCTGCCGGTGGAGCTGATGTAGTGGATGGATTCGCCGTCATAATACAGTACGCCGTCGCGGAATACGGTAACATCCTGATGGGAGAAGCAGGGGAGCGTATAGACGCTGATGGAGCGGCTGCGCGTGAAATAACGCACGAGGTTGATGGTCAGAACGATCACAACGACGATGAGCAGCACAATGCTGCAGTTGCGAAGCATTCTGAAACGCTGACGCCGCTTTTGATCGGGATCCGGAATCGGGGTGGAAGGATTTCTGCCTTGCATGAAATGCGCTCCTGTCGTTTGTTGTCGCCGGTGGAGATGATGGACATCGCGCTCACGGCGCTTCAATGCTGCTTATGCAAAGAAAACCGTCCTTATTATAGCAGGGATTGCAGATCGATGCAACCGGATTGGATGAATTTGATGAAGCAGGGGAGAAAACAATGCCCGCAAAAACTTTTCCGTTATCAAAAAATGAAAAAATGTCTGAAACGCTTGACAATCTCTGCCGAAATGTTTACAATATACCTTGTCTGACAAGTCTGGTTAGGCTTGATGCGGGACATGCAGGCGTAGTTTAGTGGTAAAACTCCAGCTTCCCAAGCTGGTCTTGTGGGTTCGATTCCCATCGCCTGCTCCAATACCGCATCTGCCGCCGGAAAGCAGCGAAGCTACCTTCGCAGTTTTACGCGAATATAAGGAGGAAATTCCAATGGCTAAGGAACGTTACGAGCGCAAAAAGCCCCACGTAAACATTGGCAC
>CAVEOA010000007.1:0-92843 GCA_963617205.1 Alloprevotella sp.
GCTGGATTAAGGCGGGCAGGATGACCATCGACGACGTGCCGACCAAGTGGCGCGACACGGTGCGGGAGATGCTGGAGGAGGAGTAAAATCGCGCCCTCCTGTGTGGCGCTGCCGATTCGTGCGGTCACGCGATGCGCACATGGCGCGGCACGGCGTGAGGGTCAGGCAGGGCGCTTCGGTGTTGAAATCGGGCGAAGTTTATGATAAACTAAACCCAACAACACACAGGAGGTACAATGGTACATGTCAGCGTCTGAAACGTTTCTGGATGCGGTTGCTTGGGAACTGAGAAAAAACAAAATAGCCGTATCATACCTCGATGAGCGCCCTTATAGCAAGATTGGGTCGTGTCGTGCACACGAAAAAGCCGCTGAAATAACGGTTGCGTGGATACTGGACAACTGGTGCGACAGCGCGAATTTCAAGGCAGAAATCACATGGAGCGAATGTCAGATGAAACTGCGGAGCGCAAAAGGCGATTGCTGCGTTTGCTTGGGGTTTAACGGCGGCGGGAAACGCGAAATGGACACACGACGTGCAGGAAAGGTAATCCCCTGGAGTGACACATTTGACTTTGGCAAAGAATGGTTTGGTGTTCCGTGCAGCGACCAATACTGGGATGATATCTGCGACTTTTATGACCGCAGCGGCAGCTCAGAGTTCCGGCGCGAGCGCCCCAACATCGTTACACGGGAAATACACAGGATGTTGCAGCAAAGCACGTCTCTTACTTATACGGACAAATTTAATGCGGTGCTGAATGAAATCGGCGCGTTTTATATGGTTGTCCACAGCAAAACAACAAAGTGCGTTCGCTTCATTGCGTATGAGGATTTTCCGAGAAGAATTACCGGCGTCTCTCGATATGGAAAATTTATGGGCGATTACGACGAAGGCACGATGTATTTTGAAATTGCAAGGGATGACAGAAACTGGTGCTTATGCACAGAACAGGAGGCGCAAACATACAACATAACACAAAGACAATACGAGTGATTATTTCAAAAGAGGAAAACGCCGCCTATTATAAGGTTGCCACAGGATGTGTGGTGGAGATGGAACTGTCGGAATACCTGCGCGGCGTTGTGGCGGCAGAGGTGGGAAATGCACCGCTTGAAGCCTGCAAAGCTCAGGCAGTTGCAAGCAGGACATCCGCGTATCCCTATTATTCGTCCAACCGCACCATATCGGATTCATCTGCGAAAGTGCAGTGCTTCAACGCAAAAAGAGCGCATTCGGAGCAGTATCCGAACGCGGCGCAGGCAGTCGTCGAAACCGCAGGAGAAGTCCTTTGTTATCAGGGCACAGTCATCAGCCCGTGCAGCTTTTCTGACAACAACGGCGGCAGAACAGTATCCAGCAGGGAAAGATGGGGCGGCGAAAGACCGTGGCTCATCGAGCAGGAAGACCCATGGTCAACAGGAAAAAAGACAGGACACGGCGTAGGAATGAGCCAAGTCGGCGCGATTTATGCAGCGTCATCCCTTGGCAAAACCTACGCCGAAATCCTGTCTTTTTATTATCCGGGAACAAAGATTCAGAAAGAAGGCGGGGAAAGCGATATGAACGTAAAAGCAAGCTACCTCGTGGAAAAATTCAAGACAATGGCATTGCCGTGGTGCGCACCGGACGAGCCTTGGAAATACGTAGCAGGAGGCGCGGCAAAAGGCAAGGTTGACTGTTCGGGCGCATTTACATACTGGTATAGACAAGGCGGTAGCACGATGTATCACGGCTCGAACACGATGTGGCGCAAGTATACGACGCAGAAAGGCAAAATCGGCGAAATCGAACTCGTGCCGGGCATGGCAGTTTTCAAAATGCGTCAGGATGGGAAAGAGCCGTCATCGTACAAAAAGGATGGTCAGGGAAACTTCTATCATGTCGGGCTATACATCGGCGGTGGACAAGTCATCGAAGCGCAAAGCACGAAAACCGGCGTCATCACGAGCAAGCTATCAACGTGGACCTATGCGGCAAGGCTCAAGAACACGGAGTACGACATGAGCGAATCGGATGCAGAGACGGATGAAAACACAATTACCGCGCAGGTTTACACGTCCGGAGGTACGTTAAACTTGCGGTCGGGCAAATCGAAATCATACAACATCATCACGAAAATTCCGAACAGAGAAACAGTAACCGTCGTTGAGCAAGGGGATGAATGGTGTACCGTGACGTATGACGGCAAAACAGGGTATGTCATGACCCAATATCTTCTAATTAACGGCAAAATCGGCGCCTTATATACAATTTCTGGAACAACCACATCGGCGGCGGTGAAGGACTTAATCGTCGAGTACGCCAGGGGATACGGCGTAACGCTCACTGTGACAGGTGGTGAAAACTGACGATGATGGAGTTGATTTGGGAAAGCATTGTGAAATACTGGGTGGCGTTTGCCTGTGGATTGCTGGGCGGTTTGCTGAGCTTTCTTTGGAGGCGCGTCACGAAGATGCGCAAGGAAAGCATCGGGTTACACAACGGCGTGTTATCGCTGCTCAGAGATCGAATTAACCAATCGTGCAGCCAATATCTGCGCGAGGGGAGCATTTCGATGCGCGACAGAGAGGTGCTCAACACGATGTTTGAGAGCTATTTTGAGATGGGTGGAAACGGCGCAGTCAAACACCTGAAAGGTGAAATTGATGAATTGTCAACCGCCTTTGAAGAGGAACGGTGTCGCCAATGAACAGCGGAGACAAGGGTTTTGTGAAGTGGTATGTGCAGCACTCCAAGAAGCTCTCGGCGGCAAGCCTGATTCAATGGGTGGTTGTGGCATTAGCGGCGTTTGTGATTGTGTTTATCGGCGAAGTCGGGGAAGAAGCGACGGCTCTCCTTGAGAAGGTTGTGCAGTGGTCAGCGACGATTACCGTGGCGTCAGTCGGTGGATACATGCTCAACTCGGCAGTAGAAAAGGCGTGTCGGCAGAGATTGGAAACGATTGTCGGAACGTTGGCCGAAGAAGAAACCAACGAAGATGGTTCAGGCTAAGGAGGAATAATAGTTATGAAAACAGAAGGAATTGTATTGCTGTGCGCAGTTGGCGCAGTATTTATTGTGTGGCTGGTTGATCGGTTTGCCGGCGGCAAAATCACACAGAAGATTATTCAGTGGCATCCGGCATTGGCGGCGTTGAGTGCACTCGTGTCTGCTGTGGCGACGGTGTTGCCGTCAAGCTATTTCGCGACGGTCAGCACAGTGCTCAAGGCAGTCAGCGATGGGACGGTCACAGCGGAAAAGCTATGGAAGATGGGCGAATTGCCGAAGGAAGAGCGCAATGCATACGCCAAGAAGCTCATCGGCGAATCGCTGTCAGCCGCAGGGATTGAGGTTACAGAACAGGTCGAACAGGTGATTGACGGCGTGATTGCGATTGTGTGCATGTTGCTGCCACACGAAACGGAAGTTGCCGAAGATTAAAATTAGGGGTTGCCGATGATGGCAACCCCATTTTTTTGTTTTTGGAAACACGAACCTTTTTTATTGTTATCGTCGCGGTTGCCGTACCCCAATGCTTACCCCTATAGTGGATGTAATAGGGTTATACAGAATTGCACGCAGTTGACTGGTGGACAGGATTCTGGGGATTGGGTTGTACTGGATTGCATGGAATTTATGGGAAGGCAGGGACGCTGTCCCTGCACCCTGCAAGGGAGTTCCTCCCTTGACCCGTTATGTCGCTCGTTCCCTTGCGTATCAGCCCAAAACATGATATGATAAAGAACGAAAAACTTCGTGAATTACGCTGAAGGGAGTGACGCGAAGGAATGAAGCCTATTCGTGTGCTGGTTGTCGGCATGACTGCGACCGATGGCGGCATTGAGCATTTTCTGATGGCCTACTGCAAGCGGATGAGCAAACAGAATATCCAGTTTGATTTTCTCTGCCGCGATCAGACCATTGCCTGTCAGGCGGAGGCCGAGAAAATCGGCAGGGTTTACAGCGTGACGCGGCGAAACGTCAACGCGGCGCGCTATTATCGAGAAATTAACAGTTTTTTTGCGGAACATGGCAAGGAATATGATGTCATCTGGGATAATGAGTATGTATTTGATGACATTACGCCTTTGCAGAAGGCGGCAGAAATCGGCATTCCTGTCCGCATTGCGCATTGCCACAATCCGCAGAACGGCGATCGCTCCGCAGCCGGGCGCGCGCAGGGGCTGCTGCACCGCATCAACCATCATGTGCTCAGCCGCTATGCGACTGTCCTGTGGGCAAGCTCGGAGGAGTGTGCGCGTTGGGCGTGTCCGGCGCTTGACCTGCCGTGGGCGGTTATCCCGAATGCCATCGACGTTCGGAAATTCCGCTTTTCGCAGCAGATTCGCCGCGAGGTGCGCGAGGAGTACGATTTGACAGACTGCCTCGTCGTCGGCTATGTCGGTCGGCTGGAGTATCAGAAGAATCTGCCGTTCCTGCTCGATTCGTTCCGACATTTGCATGAGCGTGAGCCGAAAACGCGCCTTGTCATGGTGGGAGACGGTGCAGAGCTGACGGAGCTGGAGGCAAAGGCGGTCACGCTGGGCATCGAGAACGAGGTGCTCTTTCTTGGTAAGCGCGAGGATGTCGACCGGCTGCTGCAGGCATTTGACCTCTTTGCGCTGCCGTCGCACTTCGAGGGCTTCGGCATGACGGTCATGGAGGCGCAGGCGACCGGTCTGCCGTGCCTGCTGTCGACGAACGTTCCGCAGGCAACGAAGCTGACAAAGAATGTCAAGTTCCTCAAGGCGGAGGATCCTGCCATCTGGGCGGAGGAAATGCTGAATATGCTCGAAAGCCGCATACCGAGGCGCGACGAATCCGAAGCGTTGTCGGAGGCCGGCTGTGACATTGCGCAGTCGTCCGCACGCGTGGCGGAGCGCCTTCGTCTGCTGACGGACAACCGCCGTTACCGCCGTCGGTTTCTGATGGCGACAAAGCCGCCTGTGCAGGAGGCTCCGGCTGACGGTAAGGTTCGCGGCGATGTCGAGCAGATTGCGCGCGACATGTGCTACGCGGTGCTGCCGATGAAGGCGGAGGAGAACGGGCGCAGGCTTCCGCAGCGTTTCCGTACGCAGATGCAGGTGCTGGGCGATTGGCTGCGTGCACTGCGCTGGCTGCGCAAGGGCGACCTGCTTGTGATGCAGTATCCGTGCCTGCCGGCGTACCACCATCGCCTTGCACGCTTTGCGCTGCGTATGCTGCGCTGCAAGGGCGTCACGACAGCGGCCATGGTGCATGACCTGCCTTCGCTGCAGCGGCTGGATGACATGCATGCGCGGGCTTGCGATCAGCTGCTCCTGCCGTGCTTTGATGCGCTGATTGTGCCGAGCGAGCGGATGGAAATATACCTGCGTGCGCAGGGGATGACGATGCCGATGCATGGGATGGATTGCTTCGATTACGTGATGGATGGTCCGCTGCCCGTGCGCAGGAAGAGCCGCAAGCTGTGCCTTGTCGGCGATCTGTCCGCAGAAAAGAGCGGCTATTTGAAGGGCATCGGCAAAATTCCGATGGAGTGGCAGCTTTACGGCACTGGCTGGTCGGGCAAGACATCGAGCCGACTTGTCTATCATGGCGCAATCGATGCGAACACTGCGCCCGATGAGATGGAAGGCGCGTACGGCATCGTCTGGGATGGCAGCGAAACCGACCGCGTGAACGGTGCCGCCGGCGTATATCAGCTGCTTGGTAAGCCACGCAGCCTCAGCGCGTACCTTGCGGCAGGCATGCCGGTCATCATCTGGCGACATGCCGCGGCAGCGCCGTTTGTCCGTCAGCACGGGGTCGGATTGCTGGTGGACAGCCTGCGCGAGATTCCGGATCAGGTGCGCCTGCTCACCGAGGCGGATTACGACCATCTGGCGGAAAATGCGCGCATCACGGGCATGCAGCTCCGCAAGGGCGAAAACACGCGTCAGGCGCTGCTGTTCTTGGAAGCGCTGAATCAGCAGAAATGAGCGAAAACGTTTCGAGAACATGGCAAATTCGGATAAATCGGTCATAAAAAAGGACAAAACCGCTTGATTTTTTACGAAAAATAGGATATACTATACAGGAACGAAACCGGTTTAGAAAAAAACAGCCAAGGCGAGGGGAGGCTGATGCAGTGGCTGTAACAATCAAGGACGTTTCTGCCAAATGCGGCCTGTCGATTTCGACGGTCAGCAAAGCATTCAACAATTACGCGGATATCAGCGCGGAGACCCGCGAGCTTGTGCAGCGCACCGCACGTGAAATCGGCTATTATCCCAACGCCATCGCACGCACGCTCAAGACGAACCGCTCCTACAACCTCGGCGTGCTTTTCCAGGAGGAAAGCGGCACGGGTCTGACCCACAGCTTCTTCGCCTCCGTGCTGGATTCATTCAAGTCGGAGGGCGAGCGGCGCGGCTATGACATCACGTTCATCAACCACCATATCGGCTGGACAGGCATGACGTATCTGGAGCATTGCCGCTACCGCAATCTCGACGGCGTGTGCGTTGTCTGCGCGAATTTCTACGCGCCGGAGGTCATTGAGCTCGTGGACAGCGACATTCCCGCCGTGACCATCGACCACAGCTTCAACAACCGCTCGTGCGTCCTTTCCGACAACATCAACGGCGTGAAGATGCTTGTCGCGAACGCCGTCTCGAAGGGGCATCGACGCATTGCCTATGTGCACGGCAAGCGCTCGTCCGTCACGGAAAACCGCGTCACCGGCTTTTATCGTGCGATGCAGGAGCACAACATCGAGGTCGATCCCGATTACGTTGTCGAAAGCGTGTACGACAATCCGACGGCAGGGATGCAGGCGGTTTTAAACCTCATGCACCTGCAAAAGCCGCCGACGTGCATCCTGATGCCGGACGACCAGTCCTCGCTCGGCGCACTGCAGGCGGCGAAAATGCTTGGGCTGAGCGTGCCGGATGACCTGTCCATCGCGGGCTATGACGGCATCCGCCTGACGCAGCTGCTTCAGCCGAGGCTGACGACGATTGAGCAGGACACGAAGCGAATCGGCGCGCAGGCGGCGGAATTTCTGATTGACCGCATCGAGAACCCGCGCACCGCCGGCAGCGAAACGGCCGTCATTCCGGTCAAGCTGCTCGAGGGCGAATCGCTCGGGGTATGCAGGGAATAATAAAAAGTCGTGAAGGGAAAAATCTCCTTCACGATTTTTTGATGGCGATCCAAATGGAAAAGCAGCAAGTCCTAATCAGGATTTGCTGCTTTCCTTTATTTATCGATTCACCACATTAACCGGCGTGCCGTTCAGGAACTGCCGGACGTTGTCGACGGCCGTGTCCATCAGCCGCTGACGCGCCTCGTGGCTTGCCCATGCGATGTGCGGCGTGATGAGCATGTTGTCCAGTCCGAGCAGCGGATTGTCCGCACGAATCGGCTCGGTGGACACGACGTCCGATGCGGCGGCGTACACCTTGCCGGATACGAGCGCCTCTCGCAGGTCAGCCTCGTTAATGAGTCCGCCGCGTGCCGTATTGAGCAGGATGACGCCGTCCTTCATCTTTGCGATGGCGGCCTTGTCAATCATGCCGGCATTTTCCGCCGTCAGCGGGCAATGGAGCGAAACAATGTCGCTGCGTGCGTACAGCTCATCGAGTGTGACGGCCCCTTCGCCGGAACCATGCCGGCTGTAGTAGATGACATTCATGCCGAAGGCGCGTGCGAGCTTCGCGGTTGCCTGCCCAATCCGCCCATAGCCGATGATGCCGAACGTCTTGCCCGCAAGCTCCATCAGCGGATAATCCCAGAAGGCGAAATCGCGGCAGGCTGTCCAACGCCCCTGCTGCACGGCATCGTTATGATGACCGATGCGGTGGCAGATTTCGAGCAGCTGTGCCATCACGAACTGTGCGACCGCTTGCGTGCCGTAGGTGGGGACGTTCGTGAGGAGGATGCCTTTTTCCCTGGCGGCAGCGCCGTCGACCACGTTATAGCCGGTTGCCAGCACGCCGATATAGCGCAGATTCGGGCACGCGTCCATTGTCTGACGGGTGATGGGCGTTTTGTTCGTCAGGATGACGGGCGCATCGCCGATGCGGGGAAGGATGTCCTCCGACGCGGTGTAGTCATAGACAGTCAGTTCGCCCAGCGCACCCAGCGCATCCCAGCTCAGGTCGCCGGGATTTTCCACAGCGCCGTCCAGCACAACGATTTTCATGATGAAAGCCTCCTCATCGGGTTGATTGATTGCATTATAGCGGAATGTGTCCCAAAATGCAAGCTTCCGGCAGCGAAACGCGCGATGGACTTCGCATGATTGCTGCCCGAAGCCCTTACGCAGGGCACGATGATTGTCCGTTTTGCCGGTTGATTTTATGATTTACGCGCAAAAATGTTGATTTAGGCAATGAGGAGACATGTTTTTTCCATGCTGGATATAATGTAAACTGACAGGTGAGGAGGAACGGTATCATGAAGAGGTTGGTTTGGAACCCCTATTTGCCGGAAGGGACGTTCATACCCGACGGCGAACCGCATGTGTATGGAAACAGGCTGTACCTGTATGGAAGCCATGATAAGGCGCATGGGATGCGTTACTGTGCGGATAACTACGAGGTCTGGTCGGCACCGGTCGATGATTTGTCGGACTGGTCGTGCCCGGGAACGGCTTATGCGCGCCGCGGCAAGGGCAACCCGTTCGGCTATCGGTGCATGTGGGCGCCGGATTGCGTGCAGGGCGCGGATGGACGGTTTTACCTGTACTTCAGCTTTGATTTCCACAATCAGGTGAATGTGCTGGTCAGCGACAGACCGGATGGACCGTTCCAGTATTACGGCATTGTCAGATATCCGGATGGCATCAGGTACGGTCACGGCAAGCAGGACATCATGTGCTTTGACCCGGGCGTATTCCGTGACGATGACGGCAGCATATATATGTATTCCGGCTACTCGGCGAATGAGGATCTTCGCAAGATGCTCCGCAATCGCGGCATCCGCAATGTGGATGGAACAGGCAGTCAGGTTGTGCGGCTTGAAAGCGACATGGTGACGGTGCACGGCGAACCGGCAATGCTGATTCCCGGCTACAAGAACAGCGCCGGCACGGGCTTTGAAGGGCATGAGATGTACGAGGCGTCCTCCATGCGGAAGGTGAACGGAAGGTACTATTTCATCTACTCTTCGCGGCAAAGCCATGAGCTGGCGTATGCGGTCAGCGACCATCCGGATCGCGGCTTTCGCTACGGCGGCGTCATCATCTCCAACGGCGACATCGGCTATCAGGGTCGCAAAACGGAGGCCACGCTCAACTATTGGGGGAACGTTCACGGTTCCATCGTGCAGGCAAACGGGCAGTGGTACGTTTTCTATCATCGGCAGACGAACCGCACGGAGCAGTCCAGACAGGGCTGTGCGGAGATAATCAGCATCGATGCGGATGGACGCATTGCGCAGGTTGAGATGACCAGTCAGGGGCTGTACGGCAAGCCGCTGCCCGGAAAGGGATGCTATCCGGCGTACATGGCCTGCAACCTTTACAGCGCACAGGGGGCGCTTAAATGCGCCTACGGTCCCTTCAGCCGCCACAAGTACCGGATGCACCCCTGCTTCAGCGTGATTCACGGCGGCAGGCAGGTGATCCGCGACATGCGTTCCGGCGCGACGGCAGGCTTTAAATACTTCGACATGCAGCAGGCAACGGCGATTCGCGTGACGGTTCGCGGCAGCAGCGGCGTGCTGGAAATCAGAACCGATGCGTCAGGCGCACCGGTCGGCAGGATTGATTTGCAAAAGACGCGGCGTTTCCGGACGTTTGAGGGCAAAATGACGGCGCTGACGGGAAAGCAGGCACTGTTCTTCACCTACGTCGGCGAAGGAAAAATAGACTTCCAGTCTTTTGAACTGCTGTAAATCATGATATAATTCGGCTGAAAGCCGATTATAGGGGAAAACGCAGATGGCGGTTTCTTCAATAAAAGGAGGTACGGACTCATGAAAAAAGGTTGGCTTCGTTCGGCTGCAGCGGCTGCGACATGCGCTGTCATGCTGATGACGACCATCGCGGCACCTGCCATGGCGGATGTGGACACCTTCAAGGGTGTGGCGTCGGACGGCAAGTACTACACCGACTACACAACGCTTGCCGATGCGCAGGCGGCTGCGGCAGAGCTCGCCATTCAGGTTGCGTCTGAAGGTGATGTGCTGCTCAAGAACAACGATTCTGCGCTGCCGCTCCGTGGCAACGAGCGCATCAGCATCTTCGGCGTTGCGCAGGATGCGCTGGCAGGCAGCACAACCTCGGACACGCTGCTGGCGGATGCGCTGGAAGCGGAAGGCTTTCAGGTGAACAAGTCGCTTCGCCAGTACTACGAGAAAATCGGCACGACCTTCGGTTTGGAAGACGTGGCGTTTGACGGCGGCGTGGAAAATTCCTACGGGCTGTATGGCGATGTGGCGATTGTCGTGCTGTCGCGCGGCGGCGGTGAAGGCAGCGACATGCCGACCGTGACGGCGGAAGAAGCCGACGAGAAGAACCTGGCGAGCCACACGGGCTACGTTGCACAGGAGGATGGGAAGGTCTACAAGCACTTCCTGCAGCTGACGGACAGCGAGGAAGCGCTGCTGGACTATGTGAAGGCGCAGGGCTTCAAGAAGATTATCTATCTGGTGAACTCCTCGGAAATCTTCGAGATGAGCGATTTGCAGAACGATGACGCGATTGACGGCATCCTGTGGATTGGCCGTCCGGGTCAGACGGGCACAATCGGCGCGGCGCGCATCCTGAGCGGCGCGGTGAACCCGTCCGGCAAGACGGTGGACACCTGGTATGCGGATTTCACTGCTGACCCCATCTGGCAGAACTCCATCGGCAACCAGCAGGTTGGCAGCGATGTGACCTACACCGTGGCGGGGCAGGCGACGGACACCGTGACGACGGAAGCCGCGGGCATCGGCGGCACGGCGACTGCGTACCACGGCGTGGACTACGAAGAAGGCATCTACGTCGGCTACCGCTACTATGAGACGGTGGCGGCGGACAAGGAAGCGGCGCAGGCTGGCGCGGGCAAGGAATGGTACGACAAGGCGGTTGTCTATCCCTTCGGCTACGGTCTGAGCTACACCGACTTCCAGTACAGCAATCTGGTCGTCAAGGCGGGCGACGAAGTGATTGCAGACGGCGCGATGCTCGATGCTGCGAAGCTCTCTTCCAGCGTGGCGACTGGACGCGCGCAGATTGAAACCCTGACCGTTCAGGTGGACGTGACCAACAGCGGCTGCGTGGCGGGCAAGGAAATCGTGGAAATCTACGTCAAGGCGCCCTACACGCCCGGCGAAGTGGAAAAGGCGCATGTGAAGCTCGTCGGCTTCGGCAAGACGGACGAACTGCTGCCCGGTCAGACGCAGACGCTGACCATCACCGTCAACGTGCAGGACATGGCTTCTTACGATGCGACGGATGCGAACCACAACGGCACGAAGGGCTATGAGCTCGATGACGGCGAATACACCCTGATGGCGATGAGCGATGCGCACGGCTGGGCGGAGCAGGATCCGGCGAAGTATCAGGCGGTCAGCTTCAGCCTGAATGCGGATGCGTATCTCCAGCTGGACGACTTCAGCGGCAACGAGATTGCCAACCTGTTCTCCATCGAGAACGGCATCTTCTACACCCTGCGCGACAACAACGGCAAGTATCAGTTCAACGACGACCCGGATGCGAAGGAAACGCAGCTGTCCCGCGCGGACTTTGAAGGTACGTTCCCGGTCGCACCGACGGCGGCTGACCTGACGATTGCGGAAAACACGAACAAGTCCCTGAACTACTGGGATACCTTCAACGCGGACGATACCGAGAACTACGGCGACAACAAGACCATCGACGGCGTTGTGTACGAAGCGGACGGCTATCAGACGGACTATCCGTGGATGGCGGACGTGGAAGCGGCGGCGGACGAAATGGCTTCCTGGGACCAGACCGGCACCTACGGCATCCTCCTGCGCGAAATGTCCGGCATCAATCCCTTCAGCGACGAGATGCTGACCGACGGTCGCTTTGCGGGCAAAACGGGCAGGCAGGCCTGGTGCGAGTTCATGAACTCACTGACCTTCGACGATGAAAAGGCGCTGGTCGGTCAGCTTCAGAAGCTGACGATGGACGAAATTTCCATGAATGCGCTCAACGGTCAGGACAGCGCGTGGAATTACGCCAGCACGTTCAACTTCACCTGCAACACCATTCTGGGCGCGACGTGGAATCCGGAACTGTCCCGCAATAAGGGCGTTCTGATTGGCAACATGGCGCTGCTTTCGGGCAACAACACATGGTGGGGCAACTCCGCGAACACGCATCGTTCTCCGTTTGCAGGCCGCGTGTTCGAGTATCCGTCCGAAGACCCGATTCTGACGGGCATCATCTCCTCCAATGAAACGCTGGGCGCGGTTTCCCGCGGCCTGACGACGTACATGAAGCACTGCGCGCTGAACGATCAGGAGACGTTCCGCAATGGTCTGAACCTGTTCGCATGGGTGTCGGAGCAGGCTGTGCGTGAAATCTACTTCAAGTCCTTCCAGATGTGTGCGCAGGAAGGTCAGGCGACGGGTGTCATGGGTGCGTTCGCTCGTGCGGGCCGCGTGAGCATCAACGTCAACTACAACTATGTGACGGGTCTGTTCCGCAAGGAATGGGGCTGCGACACGATTTCCTTCACGACGGATATGTACGTCGGCATGAAGAACTGCACGCCGCTGGACATGCTGGTTCGCGCCGGCACGGATACCATCGCGACGGCGGAAATGTCCGGCACTTGGGACGCGGACAAGAAGGCCGTTGTGCTGGCGGACGGCACGGTCAGCGCGGCGCAGTGGTACACCACTCGCCAGTGCGCGATGATCTTCCTCTGGACGCATGCGAACACGGCGATGAACAACAACGGCGTTGACTTCTCTGACTGGACGGCGAAGGAACTGCACGTTTCTCAGGCGGTTGCGCCGGAAAATCTGGATGTCAAGAGCGGCGTGGAAGCGCAGAAGATGGTTTACACCATCAGCAGCGGCGAACTGCCGTCGGGTCTGACCCTGAATGAGGACGGCACCATCACCGGTACGCCCACCGCGAAAGCGGGCGTGTACACCTTCGGCGTGCAGGCTGCGGCGGACAACTGGGTGAGTGCGAAGCGCCAGTACACCATGACCATCGACACGGCGTTCACCATCGACGAGACGGAAGCGTATCTGGACGAAGAATTCTTCGCGGCGATTCAGTCGGATATGGTGAATGTGGACAATTACAGTCAGGGCGTCGTCTACTCCCTCAAGGCGGGCAAGCTCCCGGCGGGTCTGACGCTGAACGAAAACGGCGAAATCACCGGTACGCCGTCCGAAACGGGCGACTTTACCATCACGGTGGGCGCGCTGGCGACGAACGAGGTTCGCGTGGGCTGGTTCCGCGTGACGACGGTGGATGACTACGAGTACGAAGTGACCATCAGCGTTGTCGAATAAGGCAGCTTCCTCCTGAAAACGGGGATGCGGCAGGGCTTCATGGCATCAAGCTGCTGACCCTGCTGCATCCCTTTTTCGGCAATGTGAGCAGGCTTTCTGTTGGAAACTTGTCAATAGAGAAGAGGAATGAAGCATGAAGAAAATCAGACATCATCTTCGCATCGCGTCGGTGCTGCTCATGGTGTTGGCACTGGGCTGCGCCATTGTGCTGGCGGAGGAAACCTGCAAGGTCATTTTTCACCCGAATTATCAGGGCGCCGAGGCGGAAGTGCAAACGGTTGCAGCCGGCGCTTTGCTGCGGGAGCCTGACGAGCCCGAACGTGACGGCTATGCCTTTACGGGCTGGTACACGAATGCCGCGTGCACCACGGCGTATGACTTTTCGGCGCCTGTTACCGGGAACATTCGTCTGTTTGCAGGCTGGGAACCGACTCGCGTGCAGGTGATCTGCTATCTGCAGAACGGCACGGACGAGCCGATCATCCTGACGGCTGATGTGGGCAGCATGCTGACGGCACCCGAAGCGCCGGAGCGTGACGGCTACGTCTTTACCGGCTGGTATCAGAATGCCGCAGGCAGCAAGCCTTACGATTTCTCGCAGCCTGTGCCGAAGCGTGATGTGACGCTGTATGCCGGATACGAGCAGCAGCAGGCGGAAATCACGTTCGTGCTTTACGATCAGGAGACGCAGACGCAGCAGGTGGAGCTTGGCGGCATTATGGCGCAGCCGGAGGACCCCGTGCGCAGCGGTTATGCGTTCACGGGCTGGTACACTGCGGCAGCCGGCGGCGAAGCGGTCGATTTCACGCAGGCTGTGACGGCGGATCAGCGCATTTATGCCCACTGGGACAAGACCGTAGCGGACATCACGTTCGACCTGCAATATGAAGGCGGCGAAATGGCAGGCATGCAGGTCAACCTCGGCGAAGCGGCTGCGGAACCTGCTGCGCCGGAACGTACTGGCTATGACTTCACCGGATGGTATGCCGATTTGTCCTGCACCGCCCTGTTTGATTTCTCTGCGCCCGTGCTGGAGGACACGACGCTGTATGCCGGATGGATGCCGAGCATGTTTGCGGTATCCTTCGACACGAACAACGGCAGCGGTGAAATCATTGAAAAGCAGGCGGCTTACGGCGAAGCAGTCGAAGCCGCAGACGATCCGGCACGCGATGGCTATGATTTTGTGGGCTGGTATCTCGATGCGGAAGGCAAGGAAAAATACAGCTTCTCCGCAAAGGTGACGGGTAATTTGACGCTGTACGCCGTCTGGCAGGCAAAGAGCGAGTCCGAGGGCGAACGCGTCATCAGCTATCAGTACAATTATGATGATCTGGGCGAATACACAACGCAGACGTACAAGGCAACGCGAAAGATGCGCGCACCGGATGCGCCGTCCCGTTCGGGCTACTACTTCGCTGGCTGGTCGCGCGATCCGGAAGGAACCGTGATGTTTGATTTTTCCAGCGAACGCTCGACAAGCTCCTTCACCCTGTATGCACAGTGGCTGAAGGGCTACACGTTCGAGGCGGAGTACACCTATCTGGACGGCAAGCCGGGTCAGGGGACGTCGGACAACTGCATGGGCGTTGACCTGATTCAGACGCCCAAGGATGTGCTGGGCAACGGTACGCTCATGGGGATGAGCAACGACGCTTATGTCGGCAAGCTGTATTACAATGGCGCGTATCTCGATTTCTGCATCAATTCGGACAGGAAAACGGATAATGCTGTGCTTGTGCTGCGCCTGACGCCTGATCTGTACGATATGCGCTTTACCGATGAAACGTGGCAGGTGCTGGTGAACGGCGAAATCGTCAAATACGGTCGGCTGAACCTGACCGGTGCCGTCGCGCAAACGGACTTTGACGAGGAAGGCAACACGATCAACGGCGACATGTTCAAACGTCCGTTTGCCAACTATGTCATCACGACAGCGCTGCATTTGCAGGAAGGCGAGAACGTTATCCGCCTGCTGACGAACAACAGCGAGGATCACGGCGGCACCTTCAATGCGAATACGCCGCTGATTGACTGCATGTATGTCTATTCGTCAACCGGGCTAAAGTGGAGCAAGTGCTATCCGGAAAACGTTGGCAAGACGATGGACGATGTAACCTACGATGTCACGTATGACACGGAAGCAAAGTGACAGAAAGGAATTGCAATCATGAAAAAGCAAAAGGGTGCAGGAAGGTGGCTCCTGCTGATTGCGCTGGCACTCGGCGTGCTTGAGCTGGTTCTTTATCTGCTGACCGGCAGAACGACTTTTGACCCGAATTATTCGGTGCTTGCCTTTGTCGGCATGGGCATCGGGATCGGCATGGCGCTTCTCGGCATCATCACGCTGTGGCGTCCGCTGGCGTTTCTCTCGTATCTCGGCTTTCTCTACGGCTTCATCCAGTATATCGCCTCGCAGCTGAACCTCATCGCGAACATCCTCTACGATGTGGACGGCTCGAGCTTTCCCCCTTCGTTCTTCGCGGCGCTGGCAGCATCGCTGGGTGCAGTCGTACTGGCGCTGGCAGCCGGCATCGCGATGAAGAACAAACAGGACAATCAGTAAGGAGGAAGCATCCATGAGAAAGAGCAAGAAATGCTGGACAGTCCTGTCCGTTGTGACCTCAACGCTGCTTGTTATCGTGCTGTCCCTCATGAGCATTGCCTACAGCTATGAGACGCTGATTAACGCGACGCTCGGGCTGACGAACTACCGCGTTATTGACAACAGCGACGGCACGGAAAATACGTCCTATTTCACGGCAAAATATACGGATGCGCAGTCCATCCACGACTACAGCGCTGATGTCAGCGAACGGGTGGAGGCAGAAGGTCTTGTGCTCCTGATGAACAACGGCGCGCTGCCCTTGAACACGGAAAGCACGCTGAAGGTAAGCCTGTTCGCGACCGGCTCGGTCAACATCAACAACAGCGTGCAGGGTATGCGCGGCGGCGTCGGCGGTGCGGCGGACAACAGCAGCAACCTGCTGACGCTTCGCGAGGCGCTGGAGGAGCTCGATGCAGGCGGCAGCAAGCTTGCGGTCAATCCGGTGCTCTGGAGCTTCTACACGACCGGCGCAGGGAAGGATTACGGCGGTCAGAAGCGCCTGAATCCGGAAACAAATGTCCAGACCTACTACATTAACGAGGTGCCGTGGTCGCTCTACGATGCGACGGTCAAGGCGTCCTTTGCGGATTACGGGGACGCGGCGATTGTCGTGATTGCACGCGATGACACCGAGGGCGCAGACCTGAACGTACTGGGCAGCGACGGCGAAAACGGCAATTATCTGGCGCTGTCTGCGGAGGAAAGAACGCTTCTGCGCGAGCTGACGAAGCTCAAGGCAGATGGGACCTTCTCTTCGCTGGTTGTGCTGCTCAACGGTGCAAATCCGCTGCAAATGGATTTCCTGCAGGATGAACAGATTGCGGTGGATGCGTGCCTGTGGATTGGCAACACCGGCATGACCGGCATCCGTGCCGTTGCGAAGGCGCTGACGGGCGAGGTTGTGCCTTCGGGTCGCCTGACGGATACATTCGCGTATGACAATCTGTCATCGCCTGCCATGGCGGCTTGGGCGCTCAATCAAAACGGCGCGTTCTCCTCACAGTACGATACGACAGCACTGAACAACACGCAGAAGGCATACGGCGTTTACAGCGAAGGGATCTACGTCGGCTATCGCTACTACGAAACGCGCTATGCGGATGCGGTGGAGGGACGAAGCGGCACGGGACTGTATCAGTATGACGAAACGGTTGCTTTCCCGTTTGGCAGCGGTCTGTCCTACACGTCGTTTGAATACAGCGATTATCAGATGACGGCGACCGACGACGGCTATGATGTGAAGCTGACGGTTACGAACACCGGCGACACGTGGTCGGGCAAGGAAACCGTGCAGGTCTATCTGCAGAAGCCGTATACGGATTACGCCATCGAGAACGGCATGGAGGTCGCGGCGGTTGAGCTGATCGGCTTTGCCAAGACAAAGAAACTTGCTCCCGGCGAATCCCAGCAGGTGACGATTCATGCCGACCGGCAGGACTTCACCAGCTATGATGCCTACGGGATCGGCAGCTATCTGCTCGATGCCGGAACCTACTACCTTGCGGCAGGCAAAAATGCACATGACGCATTGAACAATATCCTTGCGGCAAAGGGCTATACAACGGCTGATGGCATGGACGAGACCGGCAATGCCGATTTGTGCAGCGCCATTGAAGTCGCCGAGCAGGATCGCACGACATACACGGTGTCTGCGGCAACGGGCGCGGAAATCAGGAATCGCCTGAACGATGCCGATATCAACAGCACCGTCAGCGCCGAAGGAAATCTTGTCACCTATGTGTCCAGAAGCAACTGGATCGGCACATGGCCGAAGGAAGCGATTCAGCTCGCACTGACCGAGGCGTTTGAAGCGGAGCTGCAGAGCGATCATGAGCCGGAAAGTCAGGGCGATATGCCGACCATGGGTGTGGACAGCGGGCTTTCGCTGATCAGCCTGCGCGGCAAGAGCTACGATGACGAAGCATGGGACACGCTCCTTGACCGGATGACCTTCGAGGATATGAATACGCTGATTACGACCGCCTATTGCACGACGGCGCAGATTTCGAGCGTTTCCAAGCCCCAGACCAACGAGCAGGATGGTCCGACCTACTGCAAGGAAGGCAAGACGGATTCTCGTTTCCCGTGCGAGGGCATCTGGGCAGCGACCTTCAACACCGAGCTTGTGAAGGAGGTCGGCGAGGCGCTGGCAAACGACAGCCTGTACGCCGGCTATAACGGCATGTGGATTCCGGGCATTAACATTCACCGTACACCCTATGGCGGCAGAGCGCATGAGTATTTCTCGGAGGACCCGTATCTGACCGGCATGATGGCGATGGCGGAAATTAACGGCATCCAGCAATACGGCGTTATCGCGTATCCGAAGCATTTCGCCTTCAACGATCAGGAGGCGAACCGCAACGGCATCTCCATCTGGCTGAACGAGCAGTCTGCGCGCGAAATCTATCTGCGTCCGTGGTATTACGCATGCAGCCCGCTTTACGGCAATGCGCACGGCGTCATGTCCTCCTTCAACCGTGTCGGCAACGTCTGGACGAGCGCCAGCGATGGGCTTGTCAACGGCATTCTCCGCGGCGAGTTCGGCTTTAACGGCATGATCGTGACCGACATGGCGGATGCGAACGGCACGGTGTACATGTCCTGCGTGGACGGCATCGTGGCAGGCACCGATCTGTGGCTGAGCTCGGGCAAGGATCACAGCCTGACGGCGTACCGCAATAACGCGACGGTCGTCAACGCCATGCGCGAGGCTTGCAAGCGCGTGCTGTATAACGTTTGCAACTACAGCGCTGTCATGAACGGCTATTCCGCCAGCACGCAGATTGTCCGCGTCTATACCTGGTGGGAGATTGCGCTTTTCGCATCGCTCGGCGCATGCAGCCTGCTGACGCTTGTTTCTGTCGCGATGCTTTGCAGAGCCTGCAGGAAGAAAAAGTAACTGTTTCCGCGGACGGAAGGAGGATGTCATGCCGCCTTTCGTCCGCCGGAAAGAGGAATGGGTGAAAGCATGAAACAAATCGCATGGAATGACGGCTGGCAGCTGCGCCATTTGGATTCGCAGGATGAATGGCAGTCTGTCACGCTGCCTTACGACTGCATGCTCCATGAAAAACGAAGCGACGAGGGTCCGGGCGGATGCAACAATGGCTGGTTTGAAGCGTATGACTATGAGCTTGTCAAGCGCATCACGTGCACCGCGCAGCAGCTCCGGCAGCACATTTTTCTGGAGCTGGAGGCGGTCTATCATCTCGGGGAGGTTTACTGCAACGATCAGCTTGTCGTCAGCCGACCCAACGGCTATCTGCCCCTGACGGGGGAGCTGACGCCCTATCTTCGCGAGGGTGAAAATACGGTTCGGGTGATCGCGCATAACGCGCAGATGCCGAGTGCACGCTGGTATACCGGCGCAGGCATCTACCGCCCTGTCTGGTGGTACGAGGCGGAGAAAACGCACATTCTGCTGCACAGCCTGCGCGTCAGGACGCTGAGCACCGAACCGGCTTGCATTCAGGTCAGCGGCGCAACCAGCGAAAAGGGCAGCGTGCAGCTGGACATATTGGACGGCGAGAACGTCATCGCATCCGCAGTCTGTGAAAGCGACGGTCACTTCTCTGCGCAAATCAGGCTGGAGAACATCAAGTGCTGGAGTCTTGAAGCGCCGAAGCTGTACGAATGCCGCGCACGCTTTGGAAACGATGAAGCGCGGGCACGCTTCGGGGTTCGCATCGTCACATGCAGCGCTTCAACCGGCCTGTGCATCAACGGTCGGCGCGTCCTGCTGCGCGGCGCGTGCATCCACCATGATAACGGTCTGCTTGGTGCTGCCGCGTTTGACGAGGCGGAGGAACGCAAGGTGCTGCTGCTCAAGTCGGTCGGCTACAATGCCATCCGGTCGGCACACAACCCCTGCTCGCGGGCTTTGCTGGAGGCGTGCGACCGATACGGCATGCTGGTGATGGATGAGTACGAGGATGCATGGTTTGTCCATAAGACAAGATATGACTATACAGGGCATCTGAAAACGTGGTATCAGCAGGATTTGGCGGATCTGGCGCAGAAGGACTACAATCATCCGTCTGTTATTCTTTACTCTCTCGGCAACGAGGTGTCAGAAAGCGCATTGCCGGAAGGCGTTGCGCTGTTTAAACAGATGAAATCATGCCTGCGCAGTCAGGATGATACGCGCCCGATTACGTGCGGCATCAACATTGGCTTCAATCAGGCGATGGCGTCCGGACATTCCTTTTTCAGCGATGAAAAGGCGGCGGCATTTGACATTCATGACCTCGGCACGGAGGAGAAGAACCATCGCAAGTGGCTTTTCGGCGCGCTGACAATGAAGCTCAACGCGCTGATGCCCGGCTGCGACCGTGCTACGCGCGATATCTTTGCTGCATCGGACGTTGCGGGCTACAATTACGGTCTGTACCGCTATCGGATGGATCGGCGGAAGTATCCGGAACGGGTCATTCTCGGCAGCGAGTCCTTCTGCGTGGATGAGGAGCGCTTTCTGAGGGCGGCAAAACGCGATCCGGGCATCATCGGCGATTTCGTCTGGACAGGCATCGACCATCTCGGCGAGGTTGGGCTCGGCGCATGGGAATACCGCGAAGATGCGCCGACCTTCCTGCATTCAAACGGCTGGCTGACTTCGGGCGCGGGAAGCATTGACATTACCGGCAAGCTGCGTCCGGAGGCGTACTACACGCGCGCCGCCTATGGGCTGCTCCAGAAGCCGTACATCGCGGTTGTTCCGCCGAATCACGCAGGAGAGCGCCATAGTCCGTCTGGCTGGAAAATGACGGCAGCCGTTGCATCCTGGGGCTGGCAGGGCTGCGAGGGCAAAAGGTGCATGATCGAGGTGTACGGCTGCGGCGACCATGTGACGCTCTTCCTGAACGGAATCAGGAAAGGGACGAGGCGCCTGCGCCGAAGCTGCCGCGCACGCTTCCGTCTGCCGTATGAGCCTGGAATCCTGACGGCAGTCGTCTATGACCGGAAGGAGAATGAGCTCGGTAGCACGAGCCTGATGTCTCTCGATGAGCAGCGGAACCTGATGCTTGAGGCGGAGAAACAGAAGCTGTCTCCGGGCGAATTGTGCTATGTGCGCATCCGGATGACGGATGGCGCCGGAACGACCGATGTGCTGTCGAACGAGAAAATCTATCTGGAGGCAGAGGGCGGCGAGCTGCTTGGCTTTGGTCATGCCTGTCCCTTCAACAGGGATGGATACACAGGCAATCAGACGAAGGTCTATCACGGCGAGGCAATGGCGATTCTGCGCGCAGGGCAGGAAGGCGCAATCTGCTTGAGGGCATATGCTGACGGCAGGAAGGCAGAGCTGACAATCGATATCCAGTAAACACGCCGGCGCTGTATCCTGATGAACAGAGGGAACAGCGCCGGTCTTGTTGCGCAAGCTGGATGATCATGATATAATCAATAGTATCAGGGAAGAGGAGAGTATGCCATGATCAGCATTGCCATTGTCGAGGATGACATGCAGGAACAGAAACGGCTCCAACAGTATCTGACGCGCTATGCTATGGAAAATCAGCAGACATTCCGGTTCTTTCTTTATGAGAATGCATTTGATTTTCTGGAGGAAAAGCGCTCGTTTGACATTGTCTTCATGGATATCATGATGCCCAACATGACCGGCATGGAGGCGGCTGCCCGGCTGCGCGAATATGACAGCAGGGCTGTGCTGATTTTCGTGACGACCATGGTGCAATTTGCCGTAAAAAGCTATGAGGTGGATGCGCTGGACTACATCGTGAAGCCTGTCAGCTACGCCCGGCTGATTATGAAGCTGCAAAAGGCGATTCGGGTCATCGAGGCGAGCTCCGGCGGCATGGTGGTCATCAACGATGCACGCGGCATGATTCGCTGTGCAACAAAGAATCTGATGTATGTGGAAGTGCACGGACATAAGCTGGATTACCACACGACAGAAGGGGTTTACAGCGCTTACGGCTCGCTCAACGACCTTGAAAGCGTGCTGCACAGCTATCATTTCATGCGCTGCAATGCCTGCTATCTCGTGAATCCGCAGTTCATCAAGTCCGTCAATACGCGTGATCTGCTCGTCATGCTTTCCAACGGCGAAGCGCTGAAAATCTCCCAGACGCGCCGAAAAGGCTTCATCAACGAATTGACAAATTGGTTAGGGCAGGGGAAAGGCTGATGTTTGATCTGATTCGCAATCTGTTCGTTCAGCATGGCTTTGTTGTGGAAATGCTGCTGATTGAGTGGATTTACTGCCATTATTACGAACGGCGCGAGGATTTTGCCTTCCGTGTCCTTGCGTTTGTCGCCCTGATGCTGCTGAATTCCGTGGCGTGGCGCTGGACAGCCACGGTGCTGCCGGATGCGGCATGGAGCTACTCGCTGCAGGGCATCGGCAAGTATCTGCTTTTTTTCCTGATTGGCTTCTGGGGTCTTCGCCTATGCATGAAAATTGAGAAAAACGAAGTGTTCTTCTGCATGACCTGCTCGCTTGCCACGCAGCACCTGTCGTACGCCTGCTACAGCGATATTCTCGTGCTGTGCGGCTGGTCGTTTGACGATGTGCAGGCCATCCCTGTCATTTCCGGCGTGATGGCAATCGTATATTTTGCCGCATACTGGCTGATTGTCCGGAAAATCAAGCAGCATCCGGAGCTTAGCTTTCAGACACGCGAAAACCAGCTTGTCGGCGGTCTGCTGATTCTCTTTGCAATCGTCATCAAATTCATTATGGAACCGTATTTGTCCGCCGAGGACATGCCGACGCTGTATGTGCTGGTCAGCATCTACAGCATTGTCTGCTGCATCCTTGCGCTGATGCTGGAGGTCGGTTTGTTCCGCAATCAGACGTTGGCGAACGAAAAGAAATTCCTGATGCAGCTTGTCCACATGCAGGAGGAGCAGTATCGCACGTCCAAGGCGAATGTCGAGATGGTCAACATCAAGTGCCATGATATGAAGCACCAGATCCGCCATATCGCCAATGCGGTCACGCCTGAGGCCGTCAAGGAGCTTGAGCAGATCATTAACGTTTACGACGCATCGCTCCAGACGGGCAGCGAAATCCTCGACGTCTGCCTGATGGAAAAGCAGCTTCTCTGTGAAAAAAACGGCATTAAGCTGGACTGCATCGCCAATGGTCAGTGCCTTGCATTCATGCAGCCGTCCGACCTGTTTGCATTGTTCGGCAATGCGCTGGATAACGCCATTGAGGCTGTATGCAAGCTGACGGATGTGGAAAGCCGCATCATCTTCATCAGCGTCAAGGATGAAATGGGCATGGCGGTCATTCACATCGAGAACAACTATGTCGGCGACCTTGTCATGACCGACGGCATTCCGATGACGTCCAAGGACAACAAGCTCTATCATGGCTATGGCATGAAGAGCATCCGCATGGTCGTGGAGAAGTATGACGGCAACATGACGCTTCTGCCGCAAAACGGCGTGTTTAACCTGAACATCACAATTCCGATTCCGGAAAAGCAGTGAACCGCTCCCTGTCTACCTTGGAGGGAGCGGTTCAAAACCTGAATATGGCGCTTTTTGTTGCTCAACCCTTCCTGACAGATGCTCATTTCGTAATTTCGGTCTTGATCTGTTTTCAAACACCTGTCTAAAAAACCGCGGTTGTCTCTTTTGCGAGGCAGCCGCGGTTTGTTATCCGAGAAGGAGCTTCTCCGTTTCCGTGAGGTCGTGCGTCACGTAGGTCGCCGTGTCGCAGCCTTTTCCGTGCCAGTCGATGAAGATGCTGTCGATGCCGGCGCGGTTCGCCGCAGGGATATCTGCTGTTTTGCTGTCGCCGAGCAGGACAGCCTCACTGCGGTTCGTGCAGCCGATGCTTTCCAGCGCATCGTCCACCAGACGCGGGTCGGGCTTGCTGACGCCCTTTTCGCTGGAGATGATGATGCTGTCCAGCAGCGGTGTGAACGGGCATCTCCGCAGGCGATTGCGCTGAATGACGCTGTCGCCGTTGCTGATGAGCACGATTTTCATGTGCTTGTGGACGCTTTCCAGAAACGCCATCGCATAGGGCATCAAATCCGCGTGCGTGCCGAGAAAATGGCAGTAGCGCAGCGCAACGCAGTCGCCGCTGACATTGTGAGCACCCAGCTCATCCAGCAGAAGCGCAAATCGCGCGATTTTCACCTGCGGATGGGTGATTTCGCCGCGCTCGAGCCTTTTCCACAGGCTGTCGTTGATGGCGCTGTAGCGCTCGCAGACCGCGTTTGTCGGCTCGATGCCGCTCTCGAAGAGCGCTTCGCAGAGCGCCTGATGTTCCGCTGCATGGAAGTCCATCAGGGTGTTATCGTTGTCGGTGAGGAGATAACGGTATCTCATGCTTTTTCACTCCTGCCCTGACCTTAATCGCGCTCCGGCGTATACGGCAGGTCGCGGTCGGCATTCTTCTCATGCAGATAATCAATGACCCAGATATGCCCGTCTGTGCGCATGCGCGTCAAGCCCTGATAACCCAGCAGATACGGAACGCTCTTCGCTTCCAGATACGATTTGCCGCCGTTCATCACGTCCGCGGCGCCGTTCAGGAAGGCCAGCTCCGGCGACACGGCCTCCAGGAAGCTGTCCACCAGCTTCACCTGCCCATGATGCGGATACTTCATGATGTCCGCTTTGAGCCCGATGGCAGGGGAATGCTCCACATGCCATTTCTGCGAGCGGTTCTCGTTGTCGCCGACAAACAGGAAGCGCCGGTCGCCGTACTGCACCATCAGCATGGCGGACTGGTCGTTTACCGTCCAGCCGGAATAGCGGTACTGGATGACGGTCATGGTCACCGCACCGTCGCCGAGCGTGATCACATCGCCGCTTTCGACATTTTCAACCGGAATATCGTGCTCATTCATGTAGCGGACAGCCGCTTTCATGCGGCTGTCGAAATCTGCCGGAAATGTGATGAGCAGCTTTGAGATGGGCGCGTACTCGTTCACGTACTGGAAGCCGTCGATGTGGTCATCATGCGGATGGCTGTTATACGCGATGTCGATGTGGTCAACGCCGATGGTATCGCAGGCGGTGTAAATGCGGTTGCGCATCGTCTGATTCTTGGTGGACGCGTCAATCATCATGACCTGTCCCTGATAGCGCAGGATGGCGCAGTCAGAGGAATACACGCGCGGAAACACGATTTCGAGGATGTCCGCGCCTTCCTCGAAGGCATAATCCGCATACGGGTCATCAACGAGGTTGATGATGACGCTGTCATCGGCAAATGCAAGGGGCATGAGCAGCGCTGCAAGGAGAAGCAGCGCCGCGATGCGTGTGAGATTTTTCATGCGATTACCTCTTAAATGATTGCTGTTTTATTTTGACTTTTTCTTCCCGATGGAGAGAATCCGCTCCTTCCAGTGGCGGATGAGGGAGTCGCGGCGATGGCCTGCATCGGGCGCGTCCTCCACCGGGTCGCCTGCGGAGGATGCGGATATCGAGGCGTCAACATCCGTGTAGCCCTTCTGCTTCAGGTAGTCGCGCGAGGTGGAGCGGAGAATGCCGTAAATGGTCGCGAAGACGGGCACGCCGATGACCATGCCGACCAGCCCGAACAGGTTGCCGCCGACAACGATGGAGAAGAGCACCCACAGCGCCGAAATGCCGATGGAGTCGCCCAGAATCATCGGACCGATGAAGTTGCCGTCGAGCTGCTGAATGACAAGAATCAGAATCAGGAACGCCAACGCCTGCCACGGCTCATAGAACAGCAGGATGACCGCGCCGGGAATCGCGCCGATGAACGGACCGAACACGGGGATGATGTTCGTGATGCCGACGATAATGCTGATGAGCGCGGCGTAAGACAGCCCGAAGATGTTCATGCACAGGAAGGTCAGCACGCCGATAATCGCGGAATCGAGGATTTTGCCGGAGAAGAAGCCGCTGAAATTGCGGTTTGCATCGTGGCAGATGCGCAGGGTTGTTTCTGCGGCGTTTTTCGGCAGGAAGGCGCGCGTCAGCACACGGGCATGGCGCAGCAGCTTTTCCTTTTGGAGCAGAAGATAGACGCTGCTTGCAATCGCCGTGAACACGGTCACCACCGCCGATGCCACATCGCCCATGTAGCCGATAATCTGCGGTGCGCTGTCCGATACGGCACGGACAATCATGCCGAGCAGGCTGCTCATGCTCGTGTTCAGGTCCTCCAGCGCAGTGACCGCAATGCTCAGGTCAATTTCCGGCGTTTTTTCGTCGAGCTCCTTGAGCATCGTCAGCAGATTCTGCGCATAGCCGTCGAAATTCTGGTAGAACAGCTCGAGGCTGTTAATCATCTGCGGAATAATCAGCACGAGCAGGAGCGTCAGAATGGCAATGCCGACAATGTACGCAATCAGGATGGTCAGCCCGTGAAAACGCTCGTTGCCGCGGAAGATGTACTTCATTGCCGCCTTTTCGATGGGGTTCAGGCAGTAGGCAATCACCGCGCCGCCTGCGAACGGCGAAAGGATTGCCAGCAGCTGGTTGACAATGCCGAGGAACGTCGTCGCGTTCGCCAGCAGGGCATAGAATGCAATCGCAATCAGCGCAATGCAGATAAAGTCCAGATTGCTCTGCGGCTTGCGCCGAATCCATTTCTTCTCGTCCATGAGCCGTCCTCCTATGCGTCGTTTGGGTTACAGCAGCTGAATGTTCGCCTTGCGGCAGGCATCCTGCACGTCCTGCGGCCACATGCTCGCCTGCACCTCGCCGACATGCGCCTTGCGCAGCAGATACACGCACATGCGGCTCTGCCCGATGCCGCCGCCCATGGTCTGGGGAAGCTCGCCGTTCAGCAGCGCCTTCTGGAAGGGCAGCTTCGCACGCTCCTCGCAGCCGCGGATTTTGAGCTGACGCTTCAGCGCGTCCGCATCAACGCGGATGCCCATGCTGGATACCTCCAGCGAAATGTCGAGCAGCGGGTCGTAGAGCAGGATATCGCCGTTCAAATCCCAGTCGTCATAGTCCGGCGCACGGCCGTCGTGAATCTTGCCGGAGCGGAGCGCGCCGCCGATGCCGGTCAGGAACACGGCGCCGTATTCGCGCACGGCCCGATATTCACGCTCCTTTGGCGGCAGGTCGGGATAGCGATCCTCCAGCTCCTGCGAGGATACGAACGTGATGTCATCCGGCAGCTCGGGCTTGATGTGCGGATAGTGGGCGCAGACGTAGCCTTCCGTTTTGCGAAGCGTCAGGTAAATCGCACGGACCGTCGTCTGCAGCGTCTCCATGCTGCGCTGTTCGGGGGTGATGATTTTCTCCCAGTCCCACTGGTCAACGAAAATCGAGTGGATGTTGTCGGTTGTTTCATCGCGGCGGATGGCGTTCATGTCGGTGTACAGACCCTCGCCGGCGTGAAAGCCGTAGGTCTTGAGCGCAAGACGCTTCCATTTCGCCAGCGAATGGACGATTTCCGCCGTTTCGCCGGTTTCCAGAATATCAAAGGACACAGGTCGCTCCACGCCGTTCAGGTTATCGTTCAGACCGCTGCCGGGCGTGACCATAATCGGGGCGGACACGCGCATCAGGTTGAGCGAACGGGCCAGCTCCTGCTCGAAGAAGTCCTTGACGAGCTTGATGGCGATTTCCGTATCGCGCAGGTTCAAGACAGGGTTGTATTGCTTGGGAATAATCAAATGCATCGGGGGAATCCTCCTGATTTTAATCCAGCAATTTTGTGAAGAGCTGCTTCTCGACCGGCATCGCGAAGAACGCAAACCAGTCCGGATGCGCCGAAACGACTGCGTCCCATAGCGCATCCTCGCTTTCCGGCGGATTGCCGGCGGAGGTCATCGCACGAAGCGATTCGTCCATCGCGTCCAGCAGGGGCTTCAATCGCTCATCCGGCACGACGATCATCGACAGGTCCAGCTTACCCTGTACGCGGGCAAGCACGATTTCCGGAGAGCAGATTTCGCGCCACTTCAGCGCCAATCCGGCATACAGCGGATAACGCACGCAATCCGGCGCAATCCACACATAGTGCGTGCCGGAGAGCACCCGGTCGCGCGCCGCGCTGAGCACCGCTGCCCGGCTGAACAGGGGCGCTTTGCCCTCGCGCTTGAGCGCATACCGATCCTTGTATTCCAGCACATTCGGGTGGAATTGGGCGATTTCGCGCACGCGGCTGCTGACAGTATAGCACAAAAGAGACAAATCCGCCATCTGTGTCAGCTGACGAAGCCAATGCGTGCCTTCCTCGTCCAGAGCCTCCGTGCAGACCGTTACGCACAGCGGCACGAGCTTGCCATGCTTTCTTTCCTGACGGCGCTTCCATGCCTCGGTCAGCTTCATCAGCGGCGAAACATTCAGCGGCACATCGAGCGTATCCGCCTTGAAACCGCGCCTCACGTGCTGCGGAATGGCGCCGGCGGACAGGTCGATGCCGACCGCATCAGCTGATTCCGGATCGAGCGTTTCCGGCGGAACGGGCAAATCCTGCGTGACCTCAATCACCGGCACGTGCAGCGTGAACACCTGCCAGATGCTGTGCAGCAGCCGGGTTGTCAGCGTGCCGCTCTGCTGTGCCATGATGCGAACGAAGCCGGCAGGCGCGAAGAAGAAATCCGGATGCAGGAACAGCCCTGCCATCGGATGCGCCGCCTGCTTGAGCGGCAGACCATGGCTGAAGTGCAGCGCCGTGCCGTCAAGGCGTTCCGCTGCGACAGGGCATACCGCGCCGATCGGGTCATTCTCAGCAGGCAGATAGCCGGTCAGCACGGCCTGCTCGGTGCCGCAGCTGTTCAGGGCGTTCAGCAGCGCATGCTCCCAGCCACGGCAAAAGCGCATGGCGGGATGCGCATGCAGGACATAGCGTTCGCCCTGCCACAGTGATTCCATATCGGCAAATGTCATCTCTGCCGACACGAGGTACTGCATCGCGCCAAATTCCGCCATGCAGCGCTTTTCCTGCTCGGTGGGGTCATCGGGCAGCGTGAGGGCATACGTCAGCGCATCGCTGCGAAAGGCATTGTCCTTCGCTGATTGCAGGGCTTCGGCTGCATCCGCCCAGCTCTCTGCCTGCAGCAGGATCAGGATTCGCTCCATTGCGTCCTCCTTGTTTTTTTGATTGAGCATCCCTCTTTTGAAGGAGTCAAGGAAATCAGGCGAAGGCTGTCATGAAAGGGAGGCCTTGGTCTGAAGCGTCACTTCCGAATCGTGCGAATGCCGAGCGAAATGGCATAGCAAACCGCCGCAAACAGCACAATCGCCGCACCTGCGGTTGTGTCCAGATAATACGCGCACACAAGCCCTGCCACGCCGCAGACCATCGCAATCACCACGCTGTAAATCGCATGCTGACGGCTTGAACGTGCCAGATTTCGCCCTGCGGCCGCCGGCAGAATCAGCAGCGCGTTGATGAGCATCACGCCGACCCAGCGAATTGACAGCATGACCGCCACCGCGACCAGCACCACGAACGCCGCCTCAACCAAACGGCTGCGGATGCCGCGGCTTCGCGCCAGGGACGGGCTGATGCCGGTCAGCAGGAGCGAATTGTACATCACTGCCCACAGGATGATGCCGACAAGCAGCGCAATCAGCAGATACAGCAGATCCGAATCCTGCACCGCGAGCACATCGCCAACGAGCAGCGAGGAGTATTTCGCAAATCCGCCGCCCATTGACAGCACCAGCACGCCCGCTGCGACCGATGTGGAGGAGAATACGCTGATGATGGTGTCCGTCGAGGCTGCGCCGGTCTGCTTGATGCGGCAGATCAGCAGCGCCCAGATGATGCCGAACACCAGCATCGCCAGCAAATCGCTTGATACGCCGAGGATGATGCCAAGCCCGATGCCGGTCAGCGCGCTGTGACCGAGCGCATCGGAGAAGAATGCCATCTGCTGGTTGACCGCCATCGTGCCGAGCAAGCCCAGCAGCGGCGTCAGCAGCAGAATTGCCAGCAGCGCGTTGACCATGAAGTCAAACTGCAGAAATTCAAACGGAAGTACCGTCTGCACAAACGACCGAATCGCATCCATCAGACGTTCTCCTCCTTTGCTGCCTGTGCGGATTCCTCAGCCTTTTTCGGCGACCATTTCTCCGCGCCGTGAATGCGCTGTGCGCTCAAATTCCGCGCACCGATGCCGAAAATCCGCTGAAATTCCGGCGAGGCGAACACGTCATCCGGCTTGCCCTGACACAGCACCGTCTTGTCCAGCAGCACGACGTGATCCGCGTACCGCCTGACGGTGTTCAGATCGTGGCTGACGAGCAGAATCGCCATGTGGTGATGCTCCTTGAGCCGTGCAACCGTGTCGAGGAACATGTACGTGCCGTTCTGGTCGACGCCGGATACGGGCTCATCGAGCACAAGCAGGTCAGGCGACGGATGCAGCGACAGCGCCAGCAGCACGCGCTGAAGCTCGCCGCCGGAGCAGCGCCCGAGCGGACGATGCAGCAGCTGTTCGCCCTCGACCATTGCAAGCGCTTCCTTGACCTGCTCACGCGTTTTTTTGCTCACGCCGAGCCACACCGGGCGTTTTGTCAGGCTTGCCGCGAGGAAATCCTCGACCGTCACCGGCATTTCGCGGTCAAATTCAAGGTGCTGCGGCACATAGCCCGTGCGCATCCGTGCGACATCGCGACCCTCGCCGTCAACATGGCGGATGGAGCCGCTGTGGGCATATTCCCCCAGCAAGGCGCGGATGAGCGTCGTCTTGCCCGCGCCGTTCTGCCCGATCAGCACCGTCAGCTGACCGCAGTGAATGTGCATTGAAACATCCTGCAAAAGCATCTGTCCGCCGCGCTGTACGGAGACATTCTCCAGCGCGATGCGGCACAGCTTACATGAATCCTGCGTCATAATAGCCCTCCTGGGATCAGGTTGATTTCCCCATACACGGAATCATTATACCATCTATTTCGTGCGGATTCTACCCTTTTTGCACTGCATCGGCAGGAGTTTCCGATTTTTTCTCGTATTATGCAGCATGGAGATTTTGAAAATTGACAGGAGGCTTTTCGGATGATTGCACTGGCTTGCGACCATACAGGCATTGAACTGAAGAAGGAAATCATGAAGCTGCTTGATTCCATGGGACTGGAATACCGCGATTTCGGCACGAACGAGACGGTTTCCTGCGATTATCCCATCTACGGCTATCGCGCGGCAAAGGCTGTTGCGTCCGGCGAATGCGACCGCGGCATCCTCATCTGCGGCACAGGCGTCGGCATCGGCATCGCTGCAAGCAAGGTGAAGGGCACCCGCGTCTGCACGTGCTCGGATGTATACAGCGCTGAGCTGAGCAAGCGGCACAACAACAGCAACATCCTGACGATGGGTGCGCGTGTGGTCGGCGTTGACCTCGCGAAGATGATTGCGACGCATTGGCTGACAGCGGAGTTTGAGGGCGGACGCCATCAGCGCAGAATCGATGAAATCGCTGCCATCGAAAACGGCGAGGAGCTCTAAACCGTACGCGCGAAAGAAGCGGAAAAAGGCGTTCAAACGGGTCGGGGGTGGAAGAACCTTACAGGGACGGAGTCAAAGCTGATGTTCGGGGCAAAGCCCCAAGCAGTTTGACTTTTGCCCCTTTACGTGCTATAATACGCCGTACAGGCTGATGTGGTGAAATGGCAGACACTGGGGACTTAAAATCCCTTGCCTTCTCGGCGTGCGGGTTCGAGTCCCGCCATCAGCACGAACAGAAAAAACACCGCACATTCGGCTGCAACGCTGGATTGTGCGGTATTTTTTATTTTGCCTGATACGCGTATGCATCCATGTCCTCAGGGAACAGGAGGCTGCCTGCACGATTTCAGCAACCCGTTACAATGCATTGCTGAAATTTTACATGCACTTTACATTTTACAAACGAAATCCTTTACATACGCGTGCTATGCTGATGCCGTTAACGAGTATGAAAGGAAGGGAATGCGCATGAAGCTCAAGGAGCAGGCGATGCGATGGGTATTCGCGCTCACGGCGGCGTTTTCCATTGCGGCGGTTGCACTGATCTGTGTCTTTCTGTTTATGAACGGTCTGCCATTTTTTACGAAATATGATTTGCTGGCGTTTCTGACCGGCACAACGTGGAAGCCCGCGAATGAAATCTTCGGCATCCTGCCCATGATTGTCGGTTCGCTGTACGTGACCGGCGGGGCCCTGCTCTTTGGCGCGCCGGTCGGCATTCTTGCCGGCATTTATCTGGCGCGGTTCTGCCCGAAGCGGCTGCAGAAAATCCTCGAGCCGATGGTTGGCTTGATGGCTGGCGTGCCGTCCATCGTGTACGGCTTCTTCGGCCTGACGAACCTTGTGCCGCTCATCCGCGATTTGCTGGGCGGACGCGGACGCGGTCAGTGCATCCTGACGGCGTCGCTGCTGCTGGGCATCATGATTCTGCCGACCATCATTCAGCTGACCTCCGCCGCGGTGAAGGCTGTGCCGACGTCCTACTATGAGGGCTCTCTGGCGCTGGGCGCAACCGATGAGCGCAGCGTATTCCGCGCAACGGTGCCTGCCGCGAAGTCGGGCATTCTGGCGGCAATCGTGCTGGCCATCGGACGCGCAATCGGCGAGGCGATGGCGGTCAAGATGGTTGTCGGCAATCAGCCGCGCTTGACGAACGACCTGCTCAGCGGCATCCGCACGCTGACATCCGGCATCGTCATCGAGATGGGCTACGCGGAGGGCTTGCACCGCGAGGCGCTGATTGCAACCGGCATCGTGCTGTTCGTGTTCATCCTGCTGATTAACGCGTGCTTCTCGCTGCTGAAAAGGAGGGAACAGCAATGACCGCTGTGGCGAATGCAAAGGAGCATCCTGTCCGATATTTCTTTCAGGAGGAGTGGAACCGCTGGCGCCGTCATCCCGGCAGCGCGCTGATTCGCCTCCTCTGCCGCCTTTCGATTCTGATTACGCTCATTGCGCTGCTGGCGATTGTGCTTGACCTGCTCATCAAGGGCGTGCCGAACCTCACGCCGGAGCTGTTCAGCTTCAAGTACACCACGGACAACCAGTCCATGATGCCGGCGCTGATTAACACGGTGCTGATTGTCGTCGTCGCGCTGCTGGTGGCGATTCCGATTGGCGTCGGCGGCGCCATCTACCTGTCCGAATATGCCAAGCGCACCTCGCCGCTCGTGCGAATCATCCGCCTGACGGCAGAGACGCTGCAGGGCATTCCGTCCATCATCTACGGTCTGTTCGGCATGGTGTTTTTTACAGCCCTGCACATCAATCTGACGCTGCTTTCCGGCGCCCTGACGCTCTCGCTCATGGTGCTGCCGCTGATTCTCCGCACGACGGAGGAGGCGCTGCTGTCCATCCCCGACAGCTACCGTGAAGGCAGCTTCGGTCTGGGCGCGGGCAAGCTCCGCACGGTCGTGCGCATCGTCCTGCCGCCTGCGATGCCCGGTATCCTGTCCGGCGTGGTGCTTGCCATCGGGCGTATCGTCGGCGAAACGGCGGCGCTGCTCTTTACGGCAGGCACGGTTGCCGATATGCCCAAGAACTTCCTGCTGTCCTCCGGCCGCACGCTGGCTGTGCATATGTACGAGCTGTCGCTGGAGGGTCTGCATTATGGTCAGGCGTACGCCACGGGCGTTGTGCTTCTAGTGCTGGTGCTCGGCCTGAACAGCCTGTCCGGCATGATTTCAAAGAAAATCGGAGGAAAAGCGTCATGAGCAGCGATATTAAGGTGATTGACAAAACGAATGCCGATGCCAAGATCAGCATTCGGGATTTGAACCTGTATTACGGCAGCTTCCACGCGCTGCACGGCATCAATCTCGACATTGAGCTGGGCAGGATTACCGCGTTCATCGGTCCGTCCGGCTGCGGCAAATCCACGCTGCTCAAGACGCTGAACCGCATGAACGACCTGATTCCCGACTGCCGCGTGGAAGGCAGCGTCACGCTTGACGGCGAGGATATCTATGGCAGCATGGACGTGAACATGCTCCGCAAGCGCGTCGGCATGGTGTTTCAGAAGCCGAATCCCTTCCCGATGAGCGTTTACGACAACATCGCGTACGGTCCGCGCACGCACGGCGTTCATCGCAAGGCGCAGCTCGATGAAATTGTCGAAAAGAGCCTGCGCAGCGCCGCCATCTGGGATGAGCTGAAGGATCGCCTGAACAAGAGCGCACTCGGTCTTTCCGGCGGTCAGCAGCAGCGTCTGTGTATTGCGCGTGCGCTGGCGGTTGAGCCTGAGGTCCTGCTGATGGATGAGCCGACGTCCGCGCTTGACCCGATTTCGACCAGCAAAATCGAAGAGCTGTGCATGGAGCTCAAGGGCAAATACACCATCGCCATCGTGACGCATAACATGCAGCAGGCACTGCGCATCGCCGATGTGACGGCATTCTTCCTGCTTGGCGACATGGTGGAGGTCGGCGCGACAGACAAGCTCTTCTCGATGCCATCGGACAAGCGCACCGAGGATTACATCACCGGTCGTTTCGGCTAAGCGCCGGGAAATGCCGGATGTTGATAGCGGAAAAAAGATATGCTATAATGGGGAATAACGGAAGGACGATGATTCCTGATGAGAAAGCATTTTGATGATCAGATTGCCCAGCTCGGCGAGCAAATGATTGCCATGGGCGCTCTGGTGGAAACGACAATCGAACGGGCGATTCGGGCGCTCAAGCAGGGGGATATGGAGCTGGCGGCCGTCATCCGCGACGGCGACCACGCGGTGGATGCCAAGGAGCGCGAGGTGGAGTCCATGTGCATCCATATGCTCCTGCAGCAGCAGCCTGTTGCCAGCGACCTGCGAAACATCAGCGCGGCGCTGAAAATGATTACCGATATGGAGCGCATCGGCGATCAGGCGAGCGATATCTGTGAAATCCTGACGATGGGTCATCTGCGTCAGACGCGCCCGGAGCATTTCGCGTCCATGGCGCAGGCGGCGATTTCAATGGTGCACCGTGCGATTGACGCATATGTCCGCAAGGATGTTGAGTTGGCGCAGCAGGTGATCCTGTCGGATGATATTGTCGACAACCTGTTCAACGACGTGAAGGCTGACCTCGTGTCCGCGCTGCATCACGATTCGGGGCGCACCGAGGAGTGCCTCGACCTGCTGATGATTGCCAAGTATCTCGAACGCATCGGCGACCATGCCGTGAACATTGCCGAGTGGGTTGTGTATGCCATTACGGGCCTGTATAAAGGAGAAAAGCTTCAATGATTTTCGTTGTCGAGGATGACGGGGGCGTGCGCGAGCTGGAGCTTTACGCGCTGCGTCAGGCAGGCTTTCAGGCGGAAGGCTTTGAAACGCCTGCCGCCTTCCGCACGGCGCTGGAAAAGACGCTGCCGGACTGCGTCCTGCTGGACGTCATGCTGCCGGGCGAGGATGGGCTGAGTCTGCTTCGTGCGCTTCGCCGCGATGCGAAAACGCGCCGGATTCCCGTTATTCTCGTCACGGCGCGCGATGCGGAGATGGACAAGGTGAAGGGGCTGGACAGCGGCGCGGATGATTATCTGACGAAGCCGTTCGGCGTCATGGAGCTGCTGGCACGCGTCCGCGCATTGCTCCGCCGCACGCAGGAGGATGCGCCGTCTGATACCATGACCATCGGTGCGCTGTCGCTTGACCGCGAGAGCCATCGCGTGATAGCCGACGGGCAGGAGGTCACGCTGACGCACATGGAGTTTGAGCTGCTTGCCTTCCTCATGGCGCATGCCGGCAAGGCGGTGACGCGTGAGGTGCTGCTCGATGATGTCTGGGGCATGGCGTATACCGGCGATACGCGCACGATTGACGTGCATGTCCGCACGCTTCGGCAGAAGCTCGGCGATTGCGGCAGGCTGATTGCCACGGTTCGCAATGTCGGATACCGTATGGAGGAGCATCCGAACGCGGATGCGGGAGATGCAATATGAAAAACAAGCTTTCCAGCCGGCTTCGCATGACACTGGCGCTGCTGACGTTTTTGACGCTGCTGCTGATGTGCGCGGTGGTATTCACCTGCATGTATTTCCAGACAACGGCGGATAACCGTTCGCAGCTGTCCACGCAGGCGGCGCGCCTTGTGTCGTATTTGAATGATTCGGAGGACCCGCTGGCACTGCTTGAAGGCAGCGTGTTCACCCAGCGCGTCACGTACATCGATACGGATGGCAGCGTGCTCTATGACAGCGAGGTCAGTGCATCCCGCATGGAGAGCCACGCCGACCGTGAGGAATTTCAGAAGGCGCTGACGGACGGCGTGGCGTTCGTCATCCGTGAAAGCACGACCATCGGGCAGAAGAGCCTGTATTATGCCGTCAAGCTCGATGACGGGCGCGTCATCCGCATTTCCGGCGCACAGCGCGGCATGCTCAGCCACCTGACGGGACTCATCGGTTATCTGCTGCTGGGCGCGGTCGTGTGTTTTGGCGTGTCAATGCTCCTGTCGCGTTCGCTGGCGCGTAAGCTCGTTGCACCGATGAACAGGATTGACCTCGACCATCCGCTGGAGAGCGACGTGTACGAGGAGCTGTCGCCCGTGCTTCGCCGCATGGAGCAACAGAACGCCCGCATTGCCGAGCAGATGGCATCGCTGACGGCGCAGCGCCATGAGCTGGATACCGTGCTGGGCGGCATGAAGGAAGGCTTCGTCATTCTCGACGAGAAGCACCGCATCCTGACGATGAATCAGGCGGCGCAGCGCATGTTCGCCTTTGACGGCAACCCCATTGGTCGGCCGATGCTGTCTGTCAGCCGTGATGAAACGCTCATCCGCCTGCTGGAAGGGCAGGAGAGCGAGGGCGACATGACGAAGGGCAAGCAGCTGCTGCACCTGTCCATGAGCAAGGTGGAGGAGGGCGGCATGGCGCTGCTGATTCAGGACGTGACGGATGCGCAGGCTGCCGAGCTGAGCCGCCGCCAGTTCTCCGCGAATGTCAGCCATGAGCTGCGCACGCCGCTGACGACCATCTGCGGTTATGCGGAGCTGCTCTCGTCCGATATGCTGCAAAAGCCGGAGGACGCGAAAGAATTCGGTCGGAAAATCCTCAAGGAGGGTCGGCGTCTGCTGACGCTTATCGAGGACATCATTCGCCTGTCGCGGCTCGACGAGGGCATCCGCGGCGACCTGACGAATGTCGACCTCCAAGCGCTGCTCGCCTCATGCGCCGAGAAGCTCAGCAACGCCGCGCAGGATGCAAATGTACAGGTGACCGTCATGGCAGGCAGCGAGGTGCCGGTTGTCGGCGATCGCGCGCTGCTGGAGGAAATGATGACGAACCTGCTGGAAAACGGCATCAAGTACAACCATGCTGGCGGTCATGTGAATGCCTCCGCGCACTTTGAGAACGGTCAGGCGGTTGTGAACATCACGGATGACGGCGTGGGCATCGCGCCGGAGGATCAGGAGCGCGTGTTTGAACGCTTCTACCGCGTGGACAAGAGCCGCAGCAAGCAGACCGGCGGCACGGGGCTTGGCTTGTCGATTGTCAAGCACGGCGCACAGGTGCATCATGCGAAAATCACCATGAAGAGCGCACTCGGCGAAGGCACAAGCATCACGCTGACCTTCCCGAAGGTGCCTGAGGCGAGGTAACAAGGGGCGATTGCGGGCTTTGCCCCAAACCCCGTCAGGGACAGGAAATTGGACGAAGTCCCCGCCCTTGTCCCGTTTTGCGATGGGGTTGAGCGCGTGCAGGAACAGCAGCAGCTCGGATTGAGTTGCTGCTTTTTAGTTGCCTGTGCTGCGCTGAAGACGTTCCGCGGACTGCGTCCGCTTCTCTGTTCGGCGCTCGTGGGGTATGGTTGGTGACAGCTGCATTGTTGATACTAAATCAACCTTAAGATAACCGTGAATTCCCAAAGTAAATGCAACTTCTTACTGCTACTGTGGCATTTACTTTGGGAATTCACTCTACAATAACTTTTTCCACAAAGGTTACACAGGGCTTGCAAAACCTGCTGTGATTGTGGTAAAATAATGCTGTCATGTCCACACAGTAGGGGATGCAGGAGGAAGCCATGCGAGTTTTTGTCGATGCGATGGGCGGCGATTTTGCGCCGCAGGCACCGGTTGAAGGAACTGTGGAGGCATTGCGCCGGAATGCAGAGCTGACGGTCACGCTTGCAGGCGTTGTCTCGGAAATCGAAAAGTATTTGACGGAAGCGGCAGACGTCCGCGACAGGATTACGCTGCTGGATGCGCCAGAGGTCATCACCAACCATGAATCGCCCGTGATGGGTGTTCGCAAAAAGACAAAGTCGGCTACTGTGATGGGGATGCTGGCATTGCGCAATCATGAGGCGGATGGCTTTGTGTCCGCAGGCTCAACGGGCGCGGTGCTTGCAGGCGGCATGTTCCGTCTGGGGCGCATTCCCGGCGTTGAACGTCCGGCGCTTGCACCGATGCTGCCGAACGGCAAGGGCTATTTTCTGCTGATCGACTGCGGTGCGAATGTGGACTGCAAGCCCGATTATCTGGCGCAGTTCGGTGTCATGGGCGATGCGTACATGCGCGGTGTCATGGGCATCGAGAAGCCGCGCGTTGGCATCATCAACATCGGCGCGGAGGACGAAAAGGGCAACGAGCTTGTTAAGGAAGCATTCCCGCTGATGAAACAGGCGCCTTACAACTTCGTCGGCAGCGTTGAGGCACGCGATTTGTTCAGCGACGTGGCGGACGTTTGTGTGGCGGATGGCTTTGCGGGTAACCTCGTGCTCAAAACGACCGAGGGTGTTGCACTGTTCATGATGAAGCAGATGAAGCAGCAGCTGATGGCGGACACGCGCTCTAAAATCGGCGCGATGCTTGCGAAGCCCGCGCTTCGTCGGCTCAAGCATACGCTGGATTACACGGAGGTCGGCGGCGCACCGCTGCTGGGTGTTCAGGGCGCCGTCGTCAAGGCGCACGGTTCCAGCAACGCACATGCGTTTTCCTGCGCTATCGATCAGGCAATCAAAATGATGAACGGTCATGTGGTGGAAATCATCGAACAGGGTGTATCCGCCATGAAAAAGAAAGAAGAGTAAGGAGATCGGTTTTATGTCTACGTTTGAAACGCTCAAGGGTATGATCGTCAAGCAGCTCAAGGTGAATCCTGATATGGTGACTGAGTCCAGCCGACTTCTGGAGGATTTGAAGGCGGACTCCGCAAACGTCATGGTCATGATCATGGATGTTGAGGACACCTTCGGCATCACCGTTGAGGATGACATGATTATGAAGCTCAAGACGGTCGGCGATGTCGTAAAGTACATCGACGAAAACAAGTAATCCGAGAATCGCTCCATTCGACCTCCCCCGATTCCGGCGGAGGTCTATTTGATATTTGATAATGAAGAAAAGGACGAGCACATGATAACGCAGCAATTTATGGACGCGCTGGGCTACCAATTCAAGAAGCCGGAGCTGCTTCGACGCGCGCTGACGCATCCGTCCATGGGCCCAAAGGATAACCAGCGGCTGGAGTTTCTCGGCGATGCGGTGCTGCAGTTCATTATGTCGGATCTGCTGTACGAATCGCATCCGGATTGCCATGAGGGGCAGCTGACGCACCTGCGCGCGCTGTCTGTCTGCGAGGCGAACCTCTCGCAGGTTGCGCGGAAGCTCGGCGTCGGCGAGGTGCTGTTGATGGATCGCGGCGAGGAGCTGACCGGCGGTCGCGAAAAGCCGTCTGTGCTCTGCGACGCGATGGAAGCCATCCTTGCGGCGGTTTATCTGGACGGCGGATTGGCGGCGGCACGAGAGCTGATTCTCCGCTGCTGGCCGAAGCCTGAGGATGTGCAGCGTCCGATGCAGGACAGCAAGGGCGCCTTGCAGGAATATCTGCAGCGCGATGGCAGCGACGCCCCGTTATACGAGATTGTCGCGCAGGATGGACCGCCGCATGACCGCACGTTCGAGGCAGTTGTCAGCCATAACGGCGTTGCGCTGGCGCACGGTACCGGCCGCACGAAGAAGCAGGCGGAGCAGGCAGCCGCGCTCAAGGCGCTGACGGTGCTGAAATCGCGCTAAGCAATCGTCACACAGCATGGAGAGAAGGGATGATTCAGACAGCGGGGGAGGGAAACGCATGAAGCATCTTCGCCGGATTGCACCGGAGTACGTCGTCTTTCCGCTTGTCGTCCTGATGGTGCTTGGGGCGATGGCGGCGTTCACCGGGCGTTTCCCGACAGGCGGCAACACGTACTGCTCCTTTACGCTACAGGCGTACGCGTGGCTGGATGGAAGGCTCGATGTCAATCCTGATTATACATGGCTGGAGCTGGCAATTCACAATGGCAAATATTATGTCAGCTTTCCGCCGTTTCCTTCCTATGTGATGCTGCCGTTTGCGTTCTTGATGGACATGGATACGCCCGATCACTGGATCAGCCTGTTCGTGACGCTGCTGGGTGTGGTGTACGCGCTGCGGATTTATCAGCGGACAACAGGCAGTTTCCTGCATGCGGAACGATATGTGCTGTTTCTGTATTTGGGCAATGGGCTGATGTTTATTGCCCTGCAGGGTTGGGTATGGTTCATTGCGCAGACGATGTGCTTTACGCTGTCGCTGATGGCGATTGATGCAGCGCAGCGCGGCAGAAGCGGCTGGTCGCTGGCGTGGTGGGCGTGCGCGGTCGGCTGTCGGCCGATGGCGGCGCTGTACCTGCCGGTGCTGGTGTATCTGCTTTATAAGAGCGGCGTGCGGTATTCGTGGAAGCGGTATGCGCTGAATCTGGTCCCGATGATGCTTATCGCCGCGTCCTACATGCTGCTGAATTACCTGCGCTTTGGCAATCCGCTCGAGTTCGGGCACAATTACCTGCCGGAATTTCAGCGCGCGGAGAACGGGCAGTTCTCCCTGTCGTACCTGCAGGAGCATCTGTATCAGCTTATCCGACTGCCGCAGTATAACGGTGAGGGCAATCCGCTGCAGTTCGATACATTTGACTGCATGGCGTTCTATCTGATAACGCCGATGCTTGTTTCGTTTCTCGGCGTATACGCCTATGCGCTGGTCAGAAAACGCCGCAGCAACGCATTTCTGCTGCTTGTTCTGCCGATTCTGCTCATCGCGCATATCCTGATTCTCTGCTGCCATAAGACGCTCGGCGGCTTCCAGTTCGGCAACCGCTATCTGCTCGACTTGCTGCCGTGGGTGTTTGTCGCGATTCTGCTGCTGAAGCCCCAAAATCAGCGGACGTCGGTGCTGAATCTGCCGCTGTTTGCGATGGGGGCGGCGGTGAACCTGCTTGGCGCGGTCGCAACGTATAATGGATGGATATAAACCGACAGGAATGTACTGCTTTTTCGGTGCATTCCTGTTTTAAAATGGAAAACGTTTGGTTTTTCTCTTTTCAAAAATGCTTTTTCGTGTTACAATAAAACCGATGCTGAAAAGCATTGTAATTGCAGTGATTTGTCAAAGGAGCGTTTGGGATTGATGACAACCCCCGCAGCTCACCTGAAGGTGGGTATGATTTCTCTCGGTTGCAACAAGAACCGCGTGGACAGCGAAACGGCACTCGGTCTGCTGAAGGAGAACGGCTTTGAGCTGACGAATGATCCTGCACAGGCAGATGTGCTGATGGTGAACACGTGCGGCTTTATCGCTTCCGCAAAGGAAGAATCGATTGACGCCATTCTCGATATGGCGCGTTATAAGCAAATTGGCAAGTGTCGCCTGCTGGTGGTGACCGGCTGCCTTGCTCAGCGGTATGAGAAGGATTTGATGAAGGAAATTCCGGAGATTGACCTGCTGATGGGCGTGAACCAGTATCAGCAGCTGCCGGGAGCGATTGCACAGGCGCTTGGCGGCGTGCGCGGAACGTACTGCATGGATGACCATGCGTATTTTGCCCATGAGCGTGTGCTGACAACGCCGTCCTACACGGCCTATACGCGCATCGGCGAGGGTTGCTCGAACCGGTGCACCTTCTGCGCGATTCCGCTGATTCGCGGACCGTACCGCTCTCGTCCGGAGGAGGATGTGCTGGCGGAGGTATCATCGCTGGCGCGTCAGGGCGTGAAGGAGCATATTCTCGTCGCGCAGGACACGACGCGCTTCGGAACCGATCACGGCGGAGCGTCCATGCTGCCGGAGCTGCTGCAAAAGGCGGCGGCGATTGAGGGCGTGGACTGGCTGCGCGTGCTCTACTGCTATCCGGATGAAACGGATGAGCGTCTGCTGGATGTGATCGCCAATACGCCGAATATTTGCAGCTATCTCGATTTGCCGATTCAGCACGTGAACGACACGGTGCTCAGGCGGATGCATCGCCGCGGGGACAGCCGTGACATCCGCCGTGCAGTCAAGGGTGCGCATGAACGCGGCTTGACGCTGCGCACATCGATTATTGTAGGCTTCCCGGGTGAAACGGAGGAGCAGTTCCAGGAGCTGCTGGACTTCCTGCCTGAGGCGAGGTTCGACCGGCTGGGTGCGTTTGCGTATTCGCCGGAGGAGGACACGCCCGCTGCCCGGATGCCGGAGCAGATTCCTGACGAAGTGAAGGCGGAGCGCCTCGACCGTCTGATGCGCCTGCAGGCATCCATCTCGAAGGGACAGAATCAAAGCCGCGTCGGATCAACGGTGCGCGTCCTGGTGACGGATCAGAATGCGCAGGGCGGTCTGCTGGGGCGCAGTGAACGCGAGGCACCCGAAACGGATGGTGAAATCATCTTCACTGCCGGAAGCTGTGCAACGCCGCATATCGGCGATTTTGTGAATGTCCGCATCGATCATGCGAACACGTATGACCTGACAGGAGTGATGGTATGAATCTGCCGAATAAGCTTTCCTTGCTGCGCGTCGCGCTGATTCCGGTGCTGGTCGCCCTGATGCTGCCGCAGACGCTCGTGTGCAACCTGCTTGCGGCGCTTGTATTCGCCGGCGCTGCCATGACGGATTATTTTGACGGTCAAATTGCCCGTTCTCGTCAGCTGATTACGACGTTCGGGAAGTTTATCGATCCGCTGGCGGATAAGCTGCTGAACCTGTCTGCCATGATTATGCTTGTGCAGTGCGGCACGCTGCCCGGATGGAGCGTCGTGCTGATTCTTGCACGGGAGCTGGCAGTGGATGGTCTGCGCCTCGTTGCTGTCGGTCAGGGACGCGTCATTGCGGCTGGCTGGCTCGGCAAGGTGAAGACGGCAAGTCAAATGGTGCTGCTGCTGTGGGTGCTGATTACGCATCAGCCTGCGCTGACCGCGCCGATGTGGGGCAATACGGCAGGTGCGGTGCTCGGCGCCCCGTGGATGGGGTGGATTACGACCGTCATGCTTCTCTGGGTCGTTGTGATTACGGTCTGGAGCGGCGTGGATTATTTCGTGCGCAACCGCGACTGCATTCGCGACATTAAGTAAGGCAATGGTTACTGAAAAGCAGCTCATCGCGTTTGAAACGATGAGCTGTTTTTGATGCCACAAAAAAGCAGGCGACGAATCGCCTGCTTAGTCGGTCGTTTACGGTAATGGTTGTTGGCTATTTAGTCCGTTGATTGTTCGACTTGTTGGATAAGAGGTTCTTGTTGGTCGGGAAATGCTTACTGTCATTCCGCAGATGATGCGGAGGTTCAAGTCCTGTCGCTCTCTATGGGGTCAACGGAAATGAGGAGAGGAAGAAGTCAGTCCTCGTCATCCGCCTGTTCATCATCCTGGAGCTTCAATGTGGCAATTTCCATAAGCTTGGCTTCCAGCTTCTGATCCTCCACGGGAACGAACTCTTCCAGCTCTTCACCGGTTTCGCTCGTTGTGGGCACGATCTTCATCACGTAGCAGTCAATCTGATCTGCCTCGGCCGTGTCCTCGTCGTTGGAGTCGGTCAGAATCGCATATTCCTCACCGTTAAAGAAGAAGTAGTCAAGGATCTTGAAGAGAAGCGTATTGCCTTCCTCATCGGTCATCTGGATCAAATCTTCGGAGCTCTTGTCATCCAGATTAAAATCCTGCGTGTCATCCGTCATTCGCGGTTTACCATCCTTCTTGCGCTTTTTGATTGATGAAGCGCACCAGTCAAAGAATACTGACCCCTGTTATGCTTTGCGAACGAAGGAAGACCGATCCATGATCGCCTGACGCAATACGCTTTTTAACTGCTGTGCGTCGCTGTTCAATGGAAACGCCTCCTTTCCTATTCCGGCTGTCGCGTCTCCGCGATGCCCTCTGTTGTCGCTCGCTGGCGACCTGTTCCTCTTTGCATCTTCATTATACAAGAGAAACGCGAAAAAAGCAAGGGTTTTCCGAAAAGTTTTTCGCTTGACTTTGCTGCGCTCGTATGATACAATATTATTATTGGGGCTTCCTTGTGATTTTCTGCTTTGTCCCGTCTGGACGTTGAATATAGGTGTTTTCCAGCACCGCACGCATATTTTCGCGAAAGCCGTCGATGTATTCCCGACGGAGCGAAGCATGTTCCGCTGCCTCTTCGTCGGTGAGACCATCGGTCTTTTTTTTGCGTGCCAATTCATTGATCCGATCGATTTTTTCCTTTTCCATGCTTAAACCTCCTCCTGCAATTCGGCCTCATTCGCCGCCCTGCGCAGCAAAAGCCCGCTTCCGGCGATGGCGAGCATGGCCAGCATCATCAGGCAGTAGCATAGCAGCGGCATACCAAGGCGGTCGATGGCAAATTCCATGCCAATCCCGACGCCGATGGCGGCAACGACGGCAATCCAGCAGCCGATGATGAGGCGCTTCCGGCTTCCTTCACGCGCAACGCGAATCGTCCAGCAGACAATCGCTGCAACCGCCAGCACGAGCGCGCCGATTTGATTGACGCGGACAAAGTGAATCAGCAGCATATGCGAGTCATTGCGCAGCGATTCAAGCACCACCTGCACGCAGCCGTACACCAGCAGGAACAGCAGCATCGTGTCGCCTTCGGGCTTGCGCCTGCGCCGCGAAGCAATGAGCAGCACAAGGAGGATGACCATTGCTACAGCCTCGTAGAGAAAGACAGGATGATTGCCGTCCGTTGCGCTGCCGAGGAACGACAGGAACTCCGTTTCAATTACCTTGCCCTTGCCCATGATTTCATCGAAGCAGCCTTCTCCGAGACGCTCGATGGCAATGGCAATCGGTGCTGACAGTGCGATGCAGTCCATTATTTTGCCGCAGGAAAGGCGGAACAGACGCGCCGTCAGCGCACCGCCGAGCAGCACGCCGAAAAGTGCACCGAGCAGCGATGCGCCGCCGTCCCAGAAGCGGAGCATCAGCGCAGGATTTTCCAGCGTATTCAGGTACAGCGGCAGATTCGAGAGCGCGAACAGAATGCGCGAGCAGAGAAAGGACAGCACAAGTGCAAAAATGCTGAATGTGATGCCGGCACGGTAGGAGATGCCCTTCCTGTGAAAGCAGAAATTTGCTGTCAGGAGCAGCGCCAGCATTGCAAGCGATGCCATGCAGCCGAAGGATGTTGCCATGTTATTCCTCCGAATCAAGTCCAGAATCGACTGCCGTGGCAAAATAGATGATGTCGGACACGGAACGCTCTGCCTTGACAGACTTCTCGGAGTAGTTCGAGCCGCCGAACCACATCAGCGCGCTGTTGCCGCCGTCGAGGTTATACGCGATGGTGCAGCCCTTTTCTGCCATGAAATCCGCCAGCTCGGCGCAGGTGCAGCCGTCCGAATCCTTGCGGCGGCCGTCGACAACGACAAGCAGGTATTCCAGCTCGCCAAGCTGACCGATGGCGCAGCGAGGCTCGTTGGCATTCACGTTGTACTTGTTGTTGTAGTAGTCCGGAATTTCGCAGACCTTGCTGTCAACGACCAGCGCAGGGCCGAAATTGAACACGTTCGGGAACGTCAGCGCCTCGGATTCGAGCAGCTCCTTCAGCTCTGTCGCGTCGGACTTGAAGATGATGTGGAAGTTGCCGAGATTGTCCACCAGCAGCATATCGCGCTGCTTGGAGGGCTTCTTGCGGAATACCTCGTTCATACGCACGACGTAGCCGTAATCGTCCTTGCTGAAGTAATCGCCGCCGATGGCAACGACCGCCTTATGCTTTTCGGCAATGGCGGAGATTTTGTTGTCCGTTTTGGCCTTCGGGTGATTCAGACCCGTGCGGAACTGGCTCGGATCGGTTATTTTGACATGGGCGATGTTGAAAATGGCGTCATTAACGGTTTCACGCCAGACGGTCACGGTGATGGAATCATCCTGATAGCCCTGCAGAATGCCGTTTTCCTCATCGGCAGCGATATACGCGTCCGGATTGGGGGTGTAACCGGTATCCGTCAGCGCCATCGACAGGGGCGCAATGTCAGCGGTCGTTGTTTCTTCAGCGAAAGCCGCCGTCATCAGCAGCATCAGGCAGCAAAGAACAGAAAACACTCTGCGCATGGGAAAAGCTCCTCCTTAATCAAACAGAAAATCGTACTCGTCATCGGCAGAGGCATCGTCGTTCATGTAGGAATCGAGCGCCTCGTCCGTCAGTGCGGGATGCGGGATGGCGAAGGCATAGCCGATCAGCAGCAATACGGCCAGCACCGTCAGCAGAATATTGACAAGATGCTTACGCATGGGATCCCTCCTGTGCTTTGGTACGCTTGGCGAACACCCAGCCGTTCTGGATGCGGTAGTTCACCAGATACAGCAGCGTATCCATCAGAATCTTCGGCAGTACAGCAAATCCGCCGATGAAGATGTGCAGGTGATCAATCAGCGACACGCCGAGGTTGGAAATGGTGATGCTCGCGACGCACAGCAGCGCGTACTTGAGCACGGCCATGCCGCTGTGCTCCTTGAAGCGGAAGACGAAGTTCCGGTTGAGCACGAAATTCAGCGGTGCGGAAATCAGCCGTGCGACAAAGCCGCTGATCTGGATGGCGGTATCGCCCTCGACACCGAGCAGCGGCAGCAGACAGAAGCGCAGCAGACTCGCTGCAAGGTTGTCCACCAGAAAGCAGATGATGGATGAACCGGCATACAGGAAGAAGCTTCGCAGGATGACCTTGTAGATGCGGAGGCTGTCGCGCACGGGATGGAAGTGCGTGCCGGCGTTTTCGTTTTCATAGACGGTTTCGATTTCAATCGGGACGATGGGCAGCTTCGCACGGGCGCAGGCAATCAGCACCTGCATCTCGTATTCAAAGCGCTCTCCCTCGACCGCCATCATGAAGGGCAGCTCGGATATATGGAACGCGCGCAGACCGGTCTGCGTGTCGGGCAGGTACACGCCGTAAAGCAGCCGGAACACGCCGGACGTGATTTTGTTGCCGTAGCGCGATTTGAACGGCACATGCGGCAGGTTGAAATTGCGGCTGCCCAGATACAGCGCACGCCTGCCGTCTGTCAGGGCGTTGGCGAGCTTCCAGCAGTCGAGCGCGGTGTGCTGACCGTCGGAATCGGCGGTGATGACGCCTGCTGCATTCGGAAAGTGCTCCTGAATGTAGGCATAGCCGGTCTTGAGGGCACAGCCCTTGCCGCGGTTGACTTCATGATGGGTGACCTCAACGCCCTGCATTTCGCTCAGACGCTGGAAAATGGGCTGGTAGCTTTCGCTGCTGCCGTCGTCGACAATCACGATGTGCTCAAAGCCGATGGCAAGCAGATCAGCAATATATTTGGGCAGGCGCTCGTCCGGTTCAAGAGACGGAATCAGCATGACGGCATCCTGAGGACGCATGGGGGCTTCACTCATGGGTGTTCAACTTCCTTTCGGAAACGGTTCAATTCATGCGGGTGTCCAGATAATCATCAAACAGCGCGGAAAGATTCTGTCCGGCTGCATTGCTGAGCACGGCTTCAAGGTCATCCCGGCTGGCATTGCGGAAGGAATACTGTGCGTAGTAGGTCTGGAGCGCGCTTTGCAGCGATTCGCGTCCGAGGAACGACTCGAGCGCCGTCCACAGTGCCGCGCCGCGCTGACGGACAATGACGGAATAGGTCGGCCAGTCGCTGAAGTAATCAATGGGTGAGCCTGCCGTGAGCGTTTCGGACACGCTGACGCGCAGGGCTGTTTCCACGCGGCTGAATAGGCGGCTCTGACGGGCGCTTTCACCATATACATCGCCCCAGTAATCCAGCACGGCATATTCGCACAGCGATTCGTCCTGCCACGGCGCATAGTATCCGTCGCTGCCGACAACGGCTGACCACCACTGATGCGCCGTCTCAAAAGCAACAGCCGCTTCCAGCGATTCGCCGCCGGAAGCGATGACATCGCTCGAAACCATCGACAGGCGCGGATACGTCATGCCGTCAAAGGGCAGATTTGCCTCGCATAGCGTGAGCGTCGGGTAGGGATACGCGCCGTAGCGGCTCGTGTAGGCGGCAATCGCCTTCTTCGCGGTGTCGGCGATGGCATGTGCGTCGGCGGAGGATGCTGCATAGGCGGTAATCAGCACGCCCTCGGACATCACCTGTGCGTTGGCTGCCTTCTCGCGGATGACGAGCGCGAAATCACGCACGCCATGCGATGAATAGCGGTATGCTGCGGTGCTCTGGTGCACGACGGCTTCCGCGAATCCGGATGCGGCGACCGTATAGCTGTCCGGCACGCTGACGGCAACCTCCCAGTTGGCGCATTCGCTGACAAACGGCTCGCCGACGGACGCGTATTCATCCGTGCGCCAGGCGCCGTCCGACCAGACTGCCGGAGTGGGGAAGACGTTCCCAAGCGCGTACACACCGCCGGAGTAACCGAAACGACCGGCACAGTCGGGAATTTGCACGGTGTAGACGAGCGTGACCTCGCAGAGCTCATTTGCTGCCCAGCAGGTCGGCAGAGAAAGCACGGTCAGCGCGTCATCGAGGTATGTCCACGTGACGCTTTCGCCGCCGATGGATGCGGACGTCATTGACAATCCGCCGGATTCAAACCTGCCGCCGTAGCAGGCGTCCATCAGCGCTCCCGCCGCAGCAGGGGAGGTGCGTTCCGCCCAATATGCGCCGCTCCAGCTCCTGAGCACGACGGCGTCCTGATCCTGTCCGGTGCGGTTGCGAAGGAGCATCGTCTGCGTGACGTCCAGCGTCTTCTTATCTGCGTCCAGCACGGCGGAAACGCGGATGGCGTCCAAATCAGCCGAGGCAGACAGCAGCGCGGCGTTTTCCTGAGGCAGCGATGGTTCCTCTTCCGCAGGGCGAAGCACGATATACACGGCGAGAACGGCCGCGAGGAGGATCACCGCCACGATGAGGACGGCATAAAGCCATGCACGGGACTGTTCGCTTCGGGCGCTGTTCATTCGGCAGAAAGAGCTCCTTTCGCAAAACTAACATTCTTATTATACACCATGCAAGGCAGGGAAACAACGTTTTTTCACAAACGCGATGTAAAATTCATGGAACAATCACAGTCGGCACAGCGATGCAAAGCGTGCGTTCGTGCACTGCATCAGCGCATCCACCGCGAGAATGACCTGACAGCCGCGAATCCCGGCGCTTACGCTGATTTTTTCCAGTGACCTTGCGTCCTCATCGAGCAGGGTCGGGAACTGCTTCTTCATGCCAATGGGGCTGCAGCCGCCGCGCAGATAACCTGTCAGCGGAAGCAGATCCTTCTGCGGCAGCATATGGACGCTCTTGCAGCCTGCGGCACGCGCCACCGCCTTCAGGTCGAGCTCCTTCTCCACCGGCAGGACGCAGACGAGGTGCGAAAGCGTGTCCGTCGTCAGCACGAGCGTCTTATAGATCATGCTTGCAGGCAAATCCACCTTCGCGGCGACGAGCTTGCCGTCAAAATTGTCATCCTCCACGGCGTATTCGCGTGTTTCATAGGGGATTTTCAGGGCATCGAGGTGCCTGAGCACGTTCGTCTTGACAGCCTTTGCCATGGTTGCTCGCTTCCTTTTCCAACATTGCATCACAGACGGATGCAAGCATAATGATAGCACAATCGCCGGAACGGGTCAAGGGATGGGCTTTGTCTGATTTTGTTTCGCGTGACCAGCCGCAAATGAAAGAGCAGCTGCCCGAAAAATGAGCAGCTGCCATCTGATTGCTTGTATGCGCTGAAAAAGTTCGGCGGACTTTGCCTACTTCTCTGTTCGGTGCTCGTCAGGCATCGTCGGAGACATCAACCGCTTGCACCATTTTGGCTGAGACGAAGCAAGGGGACGAGGAAAAGGGGACGAGGAAAGCGGGACGAAGTCCCCCCCCGCTTATTGGCCGCTGATGGCGGACCACTGTTCATCCTGAAACTGATTCGTATACAGGTGATAGTAATACCCCTGCCGTGCAATCAGCTGCTGATGCGTTCCATCCTCGGTGATTTTGCCGTTCTGGATGACGAGAATCCGGTCGGCGGAGCGGATGGTTGACAGGCGGTGCGCGATAACGAAGCTTGTCCTGCCGTGCAGCACCTTCTGGATGGCGTCCTGAATCAGCTGCTCCGTTTCGGTGTCAACAGAGGAGGTCGCCTCATCGAGCACGAAGATGGACGGATTCGTGAGGATGGCGCGGGCGAAGGAAATCAGCTGCTTCTGTCCGGTGGACAGGCGATTGCCGCCTTCACCGACATCCGACTGATAGCCATCCTTCATGGCGAGGATGAACGGCTCCGCGCCGACCATGCGCGCCGCGGCAGCGACCTCTTCCTCTGTGGCGTCCGGACGACCGTAGCGGATGTTGTCCGCAACCGTGCCGGAGAACAGGTGCGGCGATTGCAGCACATAGCCGAGGTTCGACTGAAGCCAGAGCTGGCTGCGCGTGCGGTAATCCGCGTCGTCAATCAGGATTTTGCCTTCGGTCGGCTCATAGAAGCGGCAAAGCAGGTTGACGATGGTGGACTTGCCGCTGCCGGTCTCGCCGACAAGCGCGATGGTCTGCCCGTGCTGAATGTGGAGGTTGAAGTGCTCCAGCACCTTTTCGCCTTCCTTATAGCGGAACGAAACATCCTCGAAGTCAATGTCGCCGATGAGCTTCGGCCAGTTTTCCTTCTTCGGGTGGAAATTGTCGCCGAACTTTTCGACCACTTCCGGCGAATCAACGATATCCGGCTCGGTATCGAGCAGGCTGATGACGCGCTCCGCCGCTGCCTGTGCGGATTGCAGCTCGGCGAAGATGCTCGCGATGTTGCGGACAGGCTCAAAGAAGCTGACCGTGTAGTTGATGAAGATTGTCAGCGTGCCGACCGTCATGGCGACGCCGAACACGTTCGTGCCGCCGATGACGCTGTTGCCGCCCTGCCACAGCGCGTAAGCGGTCGCAAGCGAACCGAGCGACACGACAATCGGCAGGAAGAGGCTCGACAGCGTTGCCGCACGGACAGAGGCATTGCGCATGGAGGCAGACACCGCGTTGAATTCCTCGATGTTGAGCTTTTCACGCACGAGCGTCTTGGTCGTCTTTGCGCCGTTGATGCCTTCGTTGAAACCGGCGGTAATCTGGCTGTTGTTCTTGCGTACCTTGCGGTAGGATGCGAGAATTGCCTTCTGGAATTTCCAGCTGATGACCGCGAGCGGCGGCAGCACGAGCATCACAATCAGCCCGAGCCGCCAGTTAATTGTCAGCATGCGTACAGCGCACGCCACCAGATACACCGCGCCCCAGCAGAGGTCAACCAGCGACCAGCCGATGGTGTCCGCAAGGCGCTGCGTGTCATTGGTCAGGCGCGACATTAGGTAACCGACCGGCATACGGTCATAATAGGAGAACGGCAGCTCCTGCAGCTTCTGGAAGCCGAGCTTGCGGATCAGGTACGCCGTTCCCGTCTCGACAATGCCGCATTCACGGATGAAGCCGAAGATGGTGCCGACCTGCACGGCAAGCAGCAGCAGATACACGAGGATGAACGCGGTCAGGTTCGACAAGTCCTTCTCGGCAATCATCACGTCAATCGCATAGGCGCTCATGTTCGGCAGCACGACATCGATGATCGCGCTGATCGACATCAGCAGCACAATCATCAGCAGATTCTTATGATACGGCTTTGCGGTATGCAGCAGCTTTTTCCACAGGGACAGGTCAAACCGCTTTGTGTAGTCCTGTTCTTCAAACGCCTGCATGTGTTTCCCCTCCTTCCGCCGCCTTCGCCTGCGTCAGCTCCTCTTCGAGCGCGTTTTGAATATGGTTGATGCGCTGATACAGACCCGGCTGGTTGCAAAGCGCCGCGTGCGTGCCCTGCTGCGTGATGCGGCCGTCCTCCAGCACGAGAATCAAATCCGCCTGAGAAAGCGTCGTGACGCGGTGGCTGATAATCAGCGTTGTGATATCCTGCTGCTCGTGGCGGAGCGCGGCGCGAATCTGCGCGTCCGTCTCCGTATCCACGGCAGACAGGGAGTCGTCAAAAATCAGGATGTTATTGTCCTTGAGCAGCGTGCGTGCGATGGCAATGCGCTGCTTCTGTCCGCCGGAAAGCGTTACGCCGCGCTCGCCGACGACCGTGTCCCAGCCCTTATCCGCCTTTGCGATGAAGCCGGATGCCGAAGCAATGTCGGCAGCATGGCGGATGAGCGTTTCCTCCTGCTTGGACCTTGTGATGCCGACATTCTCACGGATGGATTTCGAGTACAGGAACGGCTCCTGCAGAATCAGCCCGACGTGCTCACGCAGGTAGGTGCGGTCAATCTGCTGGATGTCAACGCCGCCGATGGTGATTTTGCCGCTCGTGGGCGTATACAGCCGCTGCAGCAGATACATCATGGTGGACTTGCCGCTGCCCGTTCCGCCAAGCACCGCCGCGGTGCTTCCAGCCGGAATCGTGAAGGTCAAATCGCGCAGCACCGGCAGATTGTCATCCGGATAGGCGAACGACACGTGGTCAAACACGATATCGCCGTGCAAATCGGGCTTCAGCGCGTTCGGCTCGTCCGGTTCCGGCTCCTCATGCAGAATCGCCTGAATGCGCTTCATGGAAACCATGGCCTTGCCCGCGTCGGACAGCGTGCGCCCAAGCTGACGAATGGGGAAAAGCAGCATGCTCAGCGTTGAGTTGAACACAATCATCGTGCCGACGGTGATGTCGCCGCGGCAGGCGTAGATGATGCAGACAACAAGCGTCAGCAGCGTCTGAAGCATGCTCAGCGTATCGCCGCCGCCCCAGTAAACGGACAACAGCATGTTCAGGTGCAGGTTCTTTGCGCGCAGGTCATCGTTGACCTTGTCGAATTTCTCGACCTCGCGCTGCTGCTGACCGAAGGCGCGGACGACGCGCACACCGGAGAGGTTCTCCTGCAGCACGGCATTCATCACGCCGTCTGCCTCGTCTGCAATCTCAAAGGATTTGTGTACCCGATTGAAAAACCACGATGCAAAGCAGAACAGCGGCGGCACGAGAATCAGGCTGTAGAGCGTGATGGGCACCGAGCGCTGCAGCAGAATCACCATCGCGATGACAATCATCAGGATGGCGTTGACAACCTGCATCACCTGCACCGCAAGAAAGCGGCGGATGGTGTCGACGTCGGATGTGCAGCGCTGAATCAGTTCGCCTGCCTGCGCCTTGACATGGTAGGCAAACGGCAGATGCTGGAGATGGCTGTAGAGCTGATTGCGCAGCGTCTGCGCGATGTTCTCGCTTGCAACGGCAGAATAACGCCCTTTGATGAACGTGAATACGCCGTTGACGACGTTAATCAGAATCAGCGCGAGCGCCGGAATCCACAGGTTTGCGCGGAGAAAGTCACGTCCGCCGAGCGCTTCAATCGGTTGAAGCAGGAAATCCGGCATCGTGAACGGCGAATCGCCCAGAATGCTGTCAACGATTTCCGAGAGCATCAGCGGCGTCAGGAAACCGATGATGACGACCATGACCGTCGCAATAAACGACAGTAGGAACGACCACCAGTTTTCAGCAACCAGCGACATGAGGGCGCCAAAGGGGGATTGCGCCTTCTTGGAGGAATTTGAGGATGTTTGCACAGCGGCATACTCCTTTCACATAAAACAGCATACAAAAAAAAGCACCATTCGTTTTGCTGCAAACGGCTGGTGCTGCACAAAACGCGTGGCAAGCAAAGAAAAATACAGTTTTGCTTACGGACGCGTATAGGCAGAAAGAGCCGCATGGCATGCCTTTACCTTGAGCACATCGATAAAAAAGCTTCCGAAAAACATGGCGCGGCCTCCTTTCTGCATTTCTTTCTGATTTTGCCCTTCTCAGGCAATCGAGTATAGTCTATATGATAATGCCCTGTTTGTCAAGGGGTGCAGTCACTTTTTCTTTGTGATGATACAAATAAAAAATCCCTCCTGACCACTGGTCGGGAGGGAATCGAGCTTACTCCGCGTCTTCCACGGTGAAGGTCGGGATGACACCGCCTTCATAGGTGTTGATCATGTATTCGTAGGCTTCCTTGGTCGTCAGCGCGGTGTGAAGCGCATTCACCCAATCGGAATCAACATCCTCCGGACGGACAGCCACGATGTTGGCGTACAGCGTTGCGAACTCGGAATCGGCAGCTTCAACAGCAAGCGCATCCTTCGCAGGCTTCAGACCGGCATCGATGGCGTAGTTGCCGTTGATGACGGCGATGTCGTAATCCTCAAGGGTGGAGGGCAGCAGCTCGGCGGCAACCTCATCGAACACGTAGCCATGGGGATTCATCTCGTCCGTGATGTCGTACTTGGTCAGGGAAGAGGCAGCGGTCGTTCCTTCGGGCACGGTGATGAGACCGACAGCTTCAAGCAGCAGCAGTGCACGGGTCTCGTTGGAGGGGTCGTTCGGCAGACCGATGTGCGCGCCGTCCTGCAACTCGCTCAGGTCGGTCAGCTTGGCGGAGTACACCGCGAAGGGCTCATAGTGCACGGTGAAGGCGGCGACAACCTGCTCAGCCTCGGAGGCCGTAGCGTTGTAGGAATCAAGGTAGGGCTGATGCTGGAAGTAGTTTGCGTCGTCAGTGCCGTCAGCCACAGCCGGATTCTCCAGCACATAGCCGTCGTACACGACAACCTCGAGCTTGTAGCCCAGCTCAGCGAGCTTCGCGGTCACGGGCTCGGATTCAAGGATTTCAGCGTGGGGGGCAGCCGTCGCGCCGATGCGGATGACCTTCAATTCCTCGGCGGAAGCGGTCAGGGACAGTGCGAACACGAGCGCCAGAGCAAGAGCAAGAAACTTCTTCATAGAACAGACACTCCTTTCATATTCGGGGGCAATCTATATTCAGGCACTTCATGCGCGGGCAATGTGCGCACAATGCACACGCACGTCGTGGATGAACCGGTGGAATGGGGGTTACTTCCTTCTGCGATGGTCGATGGCGTGGCTGACCCACGTGCCGGTTGCCTGGAAGAACTGCACCAGCAGCACCAGCACGATGCTTGCCGCGTACATCACGTCATACTGCCGCTTGTTGAGGCCGTACGTGATGGCGACCTTGCCCAGACCGTCGCCGCCAGCAGTGCCGGCCATCGCTGTGTAGCCAAGGACGGTCGTGATGCAGATGGCAAAGCCGTTAATCAGTGAGGGCATCGCCTCGGGAATCAGGACCTTCATGACGATTTGGAACGTGCCGGAGCCCATGGACTGCGCCGCCTCGACGACGCCGCTGTCTACCTCCAGCAGGCTGCCTTCAACCATGCGCGCCACATACGGGAATGCGCTGACCGTCAGCGGAATGATGACGGAAATCGTGCCTGTGCCGCGACCGAGAATCGCACGCGTCACCGGGAAGAGCATGACCATCAGGATGATGAACGGCACGGAGCGCAGCAGATTGACGATGACGCCCAGCACGTGGTTGAACGTCGGTTTCGGCATGATGCCGTCCTTGCGCGTGATGACGAGCAGCACGCCTAGCGGCAGACCAATCAGGTACGCCAGCAGCGTTGCGGGGATCGTCATCAGCAGCGTATTGCCGGTTTCCTCCAGCAGCATGGCACCCAGTCTTTCCCAGCTCATGCTCATGCGATCACCTCCTCTGCCGTCAGTCCGCGTTCCTTCAGGTAGTCAATGATTTCCTTGCAGATAAACGGGTCATCCGGGCGATTGATGAGCAGCTGCCCGTATTGCGCGCCGTTGAGGATGTGCACGTCCGCGCTGCGGATGCTCAGCGGTACGCCGAGATGCAGAATCAGCTCCGCGACAATCGGTTCGGCAACGGTCTCGCCGTCAAACACGATGCGCAATGCAGGCTTCTGTTCCACATTGCTGGGCTGCTCGGGCGTCACGATGCCGAACAGGCGCTTGCCGGCCTCGCTCTTCGTGTGCGTGAACACCTCGTCGACGCTGCCTTCCTCGGCAATCACGCCACCGTCGAGAATCGCGACATGCGTGCAGATTTGCCGGATGACCGCCATTTCATGCGTGATGATGACGATGGTGATGCCCATCGTGCGGTTGATTTCCTGCAGCAGGTGCAGGATGGACTGCGTCGTCATGGGGTCGAGCGCGCTGGTGGCCTCGTCGCACAGAAGCACCTCAGGGTCGCTGGCAAGCGCACGGGCGATGGCAACGCGCTGACGCTGACCGCCGGAGAGCTGCGCCGGATATGCCTTCGCCTTGCTTTCCAGACCGACAACGGCCAGCAGCTCCTTCACGCGGGCATTGATTTTCGCACGCGGAACGCCGCTGCACTCCATCGGGTAGGCAATGTTCTTGGCAACGGTCTGCTGCATGAGCAGGTTGAACTGCTGGAAAATCATGCTGACCTTCCGGCGCATCTGCCGCAGCTGCTTTTTGTCCATGTCCGGCACGTTCTGACCGTCAATCAGAATCTTGCCTTCGGTGGGCGTATCCAGCCGGTTGACGCAGCGAATCAGCGTGCTCTTGCCTGCGCCGGAGAGACCGATGATGCCGAAAATGTCACCCTTGCGGATTTGCAGGCTGATGTTGTCCAGCGCCACAACCTCGCCGCCGGTGACGGGATACACCTTTTTGACGTGCTGCAGCTCGATTTGCACAGGACGCTCCTGCCGCACAGGACGCTCCTGCCGCACAGGACGTTCCTGCTGCACAGGCTGCTGAGGCTCTGATGTGCTCATGGATGTTTGAACCGCCCTTCTATCATCATCGTTCAGGCAAAAAAACAAGGGACGCCGCCATCTTTTCGATGCAGCCTCCCTCACAATCGCGGTAAGCCTTCGCCGGAAAACAGGATTCGTTTTCCTTCTCTTCCATCAGACGGAATGGCGCATCGAATTCGCGGCACGACGAAACATGCTCATGCTGCACATGCACATGGGCATCATCATGTTCATCATCGTAGTGGCGAACTTCATAGCGCGTGACTCCTTTCCTCTGTGGATGAAAGAATCATACCATGTTACTATGAATTTGTCAACCCTATTTTGACGGATTTGTGTATTTTTCTTGTACTTGTGCGCCTGCCGAATTTACAGAAAAGCACTTGCAATGAAGAGGAAAAAAAGCTACAATAATAAAGCATCAATTCTCCGACGAAACGAGGTTGCCAAATGCCTTTTTTGAAACGATTTTCCTTATTTTCGCTGGTGATGCTCCTGATGTTTGCGCTGCCCCTTGCATTCGCAGAGGATGCGGAGGACATCGAGGCGGTACCGGCTGACGATGTCATCTGGATGGACGAAACGCGGACCGCGACGCGCACCATCACGCTGGGCAATGAGGGCGACGACGTGACGGCGCTGCAGAATGCGCTGGCCACGCTCTGCTATTACGACGGTGAAATTTCCGGCCGCTACGGCGAAACGACGCGCACGGCGGTCGAAAGCTTTCAGAGCGATTTTTCGCTGCCCGTGACGGGCGATGCGGATATCGACACGCAGAATGCCATCTATGCTGCGGAATATCGTCCGCTGCGATTGGGCTGCGTTGGCTCGGACGTCCGTGAGCTGCAGGTGCGCCTGATGGTGCTGGGCTATTACACGGGCAAAATCTCAGGACGATATCTGCCGGCAACGCAGGAGGCCATCCGCAATTTTCAGACGGCGAACGTGCTGACCGTGACCGGCGAGGCGGATATCGAGACGCTGACGCTGCTCTACAGCAGCAGGGCAATCAGCAGCCACTCTTCCGAGGCTGCAACGCCAACGCCTTCCCCTACGCCGGGCTTCTATGTCGTCGATGAAACGACAACGCCGACCCCTGCGCCGACCATCGCCTTTACAAAGAAGCTGCAATACAACAAGTCTACCGGCGAGCTGGTCAAGCAGGTGCAGACGCGCCTGACCGAGCTGGGCTACTACTCCGGCAACATCTCCGGCAATTTCCTTGGTCATACGCGCAATGCGGTCAAGGCGTTCCAGCAGCAGAACGGTCTGGATGTGGACGGCATTGTCGGCGAAAACACGTGGAACGCGCTGTTCAACGACCCGGATGTTCGCTCCACCACCGATGAGGCAAAGGCGACGCCGACGCCGACGCCTGTGCCGTTTGCCATCACGGTTGACGTGCAGAATCAGGTGACGACCGTCTACGGGCGCGACGAAAACGGCGAGTACACGGTCGTTGTCCGGCAGATGCTCTGCTCTACCGGTACGACGAAAAATCCGTCCGATATCGGCACGTTCGTCCTCAGCGGCAGAACGGCACGCTGGTGCAAATTCCCGCAATGGGGAAGCTACGCTCAGTACTGGACGAAAATCAATGCCTCGATTGCCTTCCATTCCGTCATCTATAACTCCGTTTCTACGACAGACCTGTCCGTCAAGTCCTACAATCGCCTCGGCAAGCGCGCCTCGCATGGATGCATTCGCCTGACCGTTGCCGACGCGAAGTGGATTTACAACAACTGCGGCGAGGGTACGGTCGTCACCATCCGCGATGACCTGCCGGCAGACCCGGAGCTGCGCGATTCGCTCAAGCTGCCCAGCCTGAACTACAAGACGATGCTGCCCGAATCGACGCCGCAGCCGACTGCTGAGCCGGAATACCGCAGTGGTGCAATGCCGCCGCAGCCCTTCCGCACGCTTAAGGCGAACAGCTCCGGCGAGGATGTCTACTGGCTTCAGCGCAAGCTGACCGAATTGGGCTACTATTCCGGCAAGTGCTCCGGCACGTATCTTGGCGGCACGAAGGCGGCTGTGCAGGCATTCCAGAAGGCAAACGGCCTTTCCGCCAACGGCACGGCAGACGTAAAGACGCTACAGGCGATCTACGCCGAGGAGCTTTCCGCAACCGATACGCCCGAACCGTCTGTTACGGAGGACGGACGCACACCCGCACCGGAGGAAATGGCGCTTCCGTCTGTCAGCCCGGCAGCCTGAAACAACATAGGGCGACACCGCGCAATTCAGCGGTGAATGTGCCTTTTGCGCCATCTGCGGCGACAAAGACAATTCGCAGCGAACAGCAGGCATAATAAAACCCCGGCAGATTGCATATGCGGTCTGCCGGAGCTCTTTTATTGCCGGGAAGCGGAAAATTCCTTCGCGGCGGCAAGCAGCGCTTCCTTTTCGTTCGGAAGCTGCTCTGCCATGACGCTATCTAATAGGAAGGAAAGCGTCTGACCGATACGCTGACCGGCAGGAATACCCACAGCAAGCAAATCCTTGCCGGAAACGGCAAGCTGCTTGAAAGTAAAGCAGGGGATGGTAGCCATCAGCGCATCGAGCGCATCGACATTCGCGGTATAAGCGACTTCAATGTCCGCTTCGGATACGGTGCCCTTGCCAAGCTGGTCGGCACGCCAAAGCCGCAGAAGCTGCCGAAGCGCCTCTTCGCCGAGCTGATTGAGGCGGCGGCGCAAGAGCCTCGGGTCGGTCGATACGGACAGGTGGTGCGAGCGGATGAGCAGCGTGACGCGGTCGCGTGTGGCATTATCGACACGCAGCGCATTGAGCACGTCCCACGCAATCTCGGCGGAGCGTAACTCGTGCCCGTGCATGTGGCCGACACCCTGTTCATCCATCGTAAAGCAGTCGGGCTTGCCGGTGTCGTGCAGGAGGATGGCAAGGCGCATCGTTTCAGTCGGCGGAACGTTCGGAAGCGCGTGCAGCGTGTGCTCCCAGACGTCGTAGCGGTGGTGCGGATTGTGCTGCTCGAAGCCGCGCAGCACGCGAAGCTGCGGCAGGATAACAAACACGATGTCCGCATAGGCGCGCAGAATGTCCGCCGCACCCTTGCCGCAGAGCGTCTTGCTCAGCTCGACGCGGATGCGTTCGGCGGCAACGTCAGCGAGCGTATCGCGCAAATCGAACGCTGCCTGCGCGGTGCTTTGCTCGATGGAAAAGCCGAATACGCTGGCGAAGCGCAGTGCGCGAAGAATCCGAAGGGCGTCTTCATTGAAGCGTGTCGCAGGGTCGCCGACGGCACGGATGATACCCGCCTTCAAGTCCTCCTGCCCACAGAAGGCATCAACAAGCCCGCGGCGCGGATTCCACGCCATCGCGTTGATGGTGAAATCGCGGCGCGACAGGTCATCCACCACATCCGTCACAAATTCAACACGGTCAGGGTGGCGATGGTCGGTGTAGCTGCCGTCAACCCGGAAGGTTGTAACCTCATAGGGAACACGGTCGTAAAGGATGGTCAGCGTGCCGTGCTTCAGACCCGTTTCGATAACGCGGCAGTCATTAAAGACACGCTGCATTTCGTCCGGACGGGCGTTGGTGCAGACATCCCAATCATGCGGCGTAAGCCCGAGCAGGCTGTCGCGGACGCATCCGCCGACCACATAGGCATCATATCCGGCATCAAAGAGTCGGCGGAGGATAAAGTCGGCGCCGGCAGGAATGGCGAGCAAAAAAATCACCTCTTACAGGAACTGATTTCATTATAAACGATGCGGAAATGAATCGCAAGGGCAGAATTATCATTGTTTGGCAATAAGTCACAAAAATTCTGCTAAAAATTCTGCACTCAGAACGCTCCGAAAACGAAAAAAAGCTGCTGAAGGGCTTGATTTTGCATCACGTTTCGTGGTAAAATAGCGGATGGTTAGCTATGGTCGCTCTGCCGGGCGGCTGCACGAGCCCCTTCTTCTCAACTGGGCTTGTGTTCCGGCACTGAACCAATACGTCTTCTGAAATGATCGCACTTTCTCCTTGCAGCCTTCCTAATTGCAGGGGGAAAGTGTTGCTGTGCGCCTGCATCACCGGGCGCAGGCAAGCAAGGGTTGCGGACACATCAGCATCCGCGGAGGTGGGTTGCCTTCAGGGTGCTCTATGCGTACCGCGTCTTTGATGACGGGCAATTGTCCGCCAGAACATTACGGAGGTGCATTAATCACATGGCACGCATTGCAGGCGTAGACCTGCCCAGAGAAAAGCGCGTTGAGGTCGGCCTTACCTACATCTACGGCATCGGCCTGAAAACCTCTCAGAAGCTCCTCGCGGAAGTCGGCATTGACCCCGATACCCGCGTGAAGGATCTCTCCGAAAACGACATCAGCAAGATGCGCGAATACATCGAGCATCACCTGAAGGTGGAAGGCGATCTCCGCCGCGAGGTGTCTCTGAACATCAAGCGCCTGGTGGAAATCGGCTGCTATCGCGGCGTTCGTCATCGTCGTGGTCTGCCCGTCCGCGGTCAGAACACCAAGCAGAATGCCCGCACGCGCAAGGGTCCGAAGAAGACCATTGCCGGCAAGAAGAAGGCCACCAAGTAATTTGGCTCATTTCGCTGAATGAAGCGATGAAAGTCGCTTCGTGAAATAACGGAGGGAATAACAATGGCACCCAAACAGCAGAGCAAGCTCAAGAAGGTCGTGCGCAAGCGCAAGGAGCGCAAGCTCGTTGAGCGCGGTGCGGCGCACATCAGCTCTTCTTTCAATAACACCATCGTCACCATCACCGATACGCAGGGCAACGCCCTGTCCTGGGCCTCCTCCGGCGGCCTGGGCTTCCGCGGCAGCAAGAAGTCCACTCCTTTCGCTGCGCAGACCGCTGCTGAAACCGCTGCCAAGGCCGCGATGGAATACGGCCTGAAGACGGTTGAAGTGTATGTCAAGGGACCCGGCGCCGGCCGTGAGGCTGCGATCCGCTCCCTGCAGGCTGCAGGTCTGGATGTGAGCATGATTAAGGACGTTACGCCGATTCCGCATAACGGCTGCCGTCCGCCCAAGCGCCGTCGCGTGTAAGCAAACGAAGGAGGACTGTAAAACATGGCTATCAATAAGCAGCCCGTTGCCAGGAAGTGCCGTGCACTCGGCGTCAGCCCGGCAGAGATGGGTTATAGCAAAAAGCAATCCAAGCGCAATCCCGGCGGCAATCGCCGTAAGAAGGTTTCCGAATACGGCGCACAGCTGAAGGAAAAGCAGAAGGTCAAGTTTGTTTACGGTGTGCTTGAGAAGCAGTTCCATAAGTACTACCTCAAGGCCACCAACATGAAGGGCATTACCGGCGACAACATGCTCCAGCTCCTTGAGTTCCGCCTTGACAACGTCGTGTATCGCCTCGGCCTGGGCAAGACCCGCCGTGCAGCCCGCCAGATCGTTGTGCATGGTCACATCCGTGTCAACGGCCAGAAGGTGGACATTCCGTCTTACACCGTGAAGGTCGGCGACGTCATCACGCTCCGCCAGAAGAGCACCGAATCCGAGCTCTTCAAGCCGCTGCGCGAGGGCACCAGCGTCGTGACGCCCAAGTGGCTGACCTTCGATGCTCCGAATCTGACCGGCACCGTCGTTGCCCTGCCGTCCCGCGAGGATATCTCCCTCGAGGCCGACATGAGCATGGTCGTCGAATTCTACTCCCGTTAATGAAGGGAAACGGGATGCGGATGACAGGATGCAAAGAATTCGCTTTCGCATTCCTCCCTTCGTCACTCCGAACCTGAGCAAGGAGGGTACAAATAATGGCCGTAGAAATCGCAAAAGTCGAATGTGTCGAAGTTGGGGACAATGGCAAGTATGGGCGCTTTGTGGTCGAGCCGCTTGAACGCGGTTTCGGTCATACGCTGGGCAACAGCCTGCGCCGCGTGCTTTTGTCCTCTCTGCCCGGCGCGGCGGCATCTGCCGTGCACATCGAGGGAGTTCAGCATGAATTCTCCACGATTCCGGGCGTCAAAGAGGATGTTACTGAAATCATTCTGAATCTCAAGGGTCTCGCTGTCAAGATGTACAGCGAAGACGCAAAGTCTGTGATCGTGGACAAAATCGGTCCCTGTGAGCTGACTGCGGCGGACATCAAGGTGGATGATGAAATCGAAATCATCAACCCTGAAATGCATATCGCGACGCTGAACGAGGACGCGCATCTTCAGATGACGCTCCGCCTCGAGCGCGGTGTGGGCTATGTCAGCGCGGACAAGAACAAGGAACGCAACGCGAACTCGATGTTCATCGGCGATATTGCGATGGACTCCATCTTCACCCCCATCGTGAAGGTCAACTACACGGTTGAGGATAAGCGCGTTGGTCAGTCCAACGATTTTGACCGCCTCACCCTTGAAGTCTGGACGAATGGTACCCTGAAGCCTGAGGAGGCCATCAGCTGCGCGGCGAAGATTCTCACCGAGCACCTGATGCAGTTCGTCTCCCTGACGGATCAGGTCCTGCCGGTCAGCATGGCACAGCCTGAGGACGACAAGAAGGAAAAGGTTCTCGAAATGACGATCGAGGAGCTGGAGCTTTCCGTTCGTGCGTATAACTGCCTGAAGCGCGCCGGCATCAACAGTGTCGCCGAGCTCGTGCAGCGCAACCAGGAGGACATGATGAAGGTTCGCAACCTTGGTCGCAAGTCCCTGGAGGAAGTCGAACAGAAGCTGCAGGATCTGGGTCTGGGTCTGCGCCAGAACGAAGAATAAGACGGGGCACACATCAACTTGCCGGTCTGCTCATCAGGAGCATTCCGGAAAGGGCTGCCCGTGATAGGAGGAAATAATCCCATGGCACACCAGCGCAAACTGGGTCGTACAGCCGGTCAGCGCAAAGCGCTGCTTCGCGGTCTGGTGACGAACCTGTTTCAGAACGGCAAGATCGTGACGACCGAAGCCAAGGCCAAGGAAGTCCGCCGCATTGCCGAGCATTTCATTACCCTGGCTGTCAACGAGTGCGACAACACCGTGACTGCCACCAAGGTTACGCACAATGACAAGGATCAGAAGATGGAGATTCAGGTCGTGAACGACGCTCCGTCCAAGCTGCATGCCCGCCGTCAGATGACTGCGTACCTCTACAATGTTCCCGAGCAGAAGCAGGCCGACGAGAACAAGCGCGAGTACAAGGCTCGTACCAAGGACGCGAAGTATCCCGTTGTGGAGAAGCTGTTCCGCGAGTACGGTCCCATGTTCAAGAAGCGCAATGCTGAAAAGAACGTGGCTGGCGGCTACACCCGCATGTACAAGCTTGGACCGCGCCGCGGCGACTCCGCCGAGATGGTTCAGCTCGAGATCATCAGCGTTCCGACCACGGAAGCTGCTGCAACCAAGTAATTAAAGGGCACATCAAGGTGCCGATACGTTTTGTTTCCTGATAACGCACACATCAAGCAAGCACAAGCCGCTCCCTCCGCACAAGGGAGCGGCTTTTTGATGTGCTCAGGTGATTCACCGCACAGAAAAAGCCGTTCCTCGCATGGAGGAACGGCAGGAAAACCGGGTTGGATTAGTTCCGTTCGAGAATCATCATCTGGACGACGCGCGTCATTTCCTTCACGAACTGCTCGGCAGTCAGATTGCCGTCAATGAAGCGGCCAATCAGCGTGCTCGATTCGTTTGCCGTGTTGAACAGCTCGATTTCCTTGATGTCGTGCAGGTGAGCAATTTCCTCATCGTATGCCTTGATGCTTTCCGTGGTATAGGCGTACGGGGAGAGGGAATTCAGGATGTTCTTCATGTCGGCAATGTAGGACGCGTAGTCGTTCTTTTCGCTCTCATCCGCCTTGGCCATGTCTTCCTCAAGCTGGGCGATGGCATCCTCATAGTTTTTCTTGTTATCCTCATAGTTATCGTTCGGGATGTTATCGGTATAGGCAGGGGAAAGAAGCGCTTTCTGGTACGCCGTGCGGTTGTTCGCAATGTACTCAAACAGGTCGATCGCTGCATCAACGTTCTTGCTGGAACGGTTTACAGCCATGACGCTCAGCGTGCCTAACGCATAGCCGATGGAATCGGGATCGATGGACAGAAAGAAATTTTTTGTGGTGGGCTCGGAAGACCACGCATAGTAGGACTGGGAAACGATATCGATGTAGCCGTAGGTGCTCAGCAGCGGCTGCGTGTAGGTGCTGGAATAGTCATTCATCCAGGAGGTTGTTGAGGTGCTTTCGTTGTATTCCGATTCGTAGTCGTCGAGGAGCGTGCGCAGGGATTCAAGCTTCTTGAGCGCGGCGATGAAGTTCGGATCATTGAACGTGATCTCGCGTCCGGAAGCCTCGCACTCGGAAATCTGGCAAACAAGCATGTTCGCAAAGAACTGATAGTACAGCTGATACGGGTAGTCCACAAGAGAGTATTCGGGATAATCATCGGCGTAGGTGGTCAGCCATTGCTCGACAAGGTTCAGGAAATCAAGCCATGTCGATGGAATGTGATCCTTTGTCAGTCCGATGCCCTCCAGCACCTCGGTATCAATGGTGAACACGGTTGCTGCGGAAAGGCTGTAGGGCAAAGCATACAGGCTGCCGTCCAGCAGAATTGATTCCGTCAGGTTCGGGAACATTTCGCTGACGGATTGAAGCAGCGTGCTGCTGCCGGAAAGGTCGGCGAGATATCCCTTGTCGCGCAGGGAAGGGAAGGCAAAGTCGGGCAGATTGAAGCTGTAAATGTCCAGCGCTTCGTCGCTCTGCATGTGCTGCGTGTATTCCGGCGCGGTAGATGCGGACACATTGACGTAGACGATGCCGACGTTCGGGTGTTCCTTGGCGTATTTGCGGATGAGTTCGTCCTCGTTAGAGGAGGAAATGGAGACTGACATGGCAATCCGCAGAACAACGGCTGGCAGATCAGCCGTCAGGTCAACGGTGGACAGACCGTTTTCATAGTTGTAGGTGTAGTAGGTTGTGCCCAATATGCAGCCGGGCAGGGTGGAGTAGACATAGCTCGGCGGAAGATAGCCGATGACGGTCAGCGTATCATAGGGCGCGGCAACGCGGTAGACCCGCGAGCCGTCATTCATGAAGAGCGTGCCGTTCGACATGGCAAAGCCGGAGTAATCCGTCACACCATCGAGCTCGCACAGTGTCTCGAGCATGCCTGTCTTGCGGTCAACACGAACGATGGACACGGCGGCATCATTGGCGGAGTAACGCGTGGTGTAGTAGCCGATGAGCGAATCGTCATCGAGCGGCAGGACGGCGGCGAGGTAATCCTCGGTGATTTTCCGAACGCTGCCGGTTTGCAGATTCAACTCATAGAGCACATTCAGCCCGTAGATGTTCGTGTCGGAAAGCCCGTAAACGAGCGTATACACGTAATCGCCTGTGAAGGCCGCGCCCGTGTAGGAAACGTACTGATCTTCGGTCTGGTCAGTGTCGGTCAGGTGGAAGGACTGCACGCGTGTGACCGGGTCGCCGTTGAGCGGGATGTGCAGCACATCGCATACGCCGTCTGAATACGGGTAGAACAACAGGAGCGATTCACCATCGCTGTCCGCGGTAAGCGCCACGCTGTACACATCGCCGTAGATGGAATAGTCGTCTGTCGTGCGCGACAGATCCGCAAACGAGGCGAATGGGACGACAGGGTACCACAGACCATCATCCGCATAGCGGTAGATGTCCAGATTCTCCGACACGGTGTAAAGCGTGTCGCCGACTGCCGCTACGGTGTTGATGGAATACAGGCTAACGCCCGCAGTGGTCGTATCTTCCGTCTCCTCCGCAAGCCCTGCGGGGACGAGCAGCGCCAGCAGAAGCAGCATGCTCAGAAACTGATAAAATCGTTTCATTGATTCTCCTCCGTTCGTTTATATGGGCTGGACAACTATATAACGAAACAGGAGGATGTTTTATTGCATTTCAGCCGTATTTTTTTTGAAGCCGAATCAGGTCGGAAACCACCAGATCATGATGCACGACGCGCACGGTTTCGCCCTTGCTGATTTCCGGGAAGGGCTTTGCGGCATCATAGTAGAACAGCCGGTCATACGGGCGACCCTTCGCATCGAGATCCTCGCATGTCATGGAGCGGTAGGCAACGCCGTCTACCATGCTGATGTCCTCCGAAATGGCGACAAACGGCAGATCAACCGCACGGCGGCGACCGTCAACGACGTTTGTCAAGTGCGTCAGATAGCACCGCAGCGGCTTCACGAACAGGTCATAGCAGAAAATCAAAATCGCGCCGCAGAGAATGACCAGCACCTCGGTGACGACCTCGTTGCGCTGCACGGCAAAGCAGATCGATGCGATGAGCAGCAGTACGCACGGAATCAGCAGCGCAATCTGCCGCCGCTTGAGCTGTGCACGAATGTCTTTTTCGTCCTGAACAGTGAAAATGGAGGATGGTTCGGTTGTCAATACTTCATCAGCGGTCATGGGAAAACCTCCTTATAATAGAATGGATGATGCTGCCTGATTATGAATAAGGCAACACCGTACAGGTGAGGTGGTACGAGCGAATTGTGCGGCAGGTGCGATTGCAGACGCATCAAGCGCCTTATATGCCGCAGGGATTTATTTTTGGCTGGCCTTGAATTTGAGGTATTCAAGGATTTCCTGCTGACCGTCCTCGGAGAGCGCGTGAAAGCGCCTGAGGAGGATTTCGTCCCTGCTTTCCTTTGCAACAGATTCGACAGATGCCGGATTGTCCGACAGCCCCAGAAGGTAGTCTGTCGTGACGTTGTAGAGCTTTGCAAGTTCGATTAGGTTGCCCATCGCAGGCTGCGTTTTGCCGCTTTCCCAATTACTGACAGACGGCGGCTTTATACCAAGCGTTAACGCAACGTACTGCTGCGTCATGTTCGCACGTTGACGGCATTCCTTAAGCCTGAACATTTCTACCACCCCGATATTAGTATACGCTTAAAGTATCTCCGCGTAAACAATAAAAAATTAGCTAAAAACTATTTGTGCTGAAAGACTGCCATGCAATAGCTGCAACCAAATGCGTTAGGAAGCGGCTAAATGAAGCGCTGGCGGCTATATTGCCGATAGGAACAGAGCTGATGGCACTTTTCGGCGGCGGAGAGGGTCAGCGCATGCCCGTGCAGCCGTTGGTCTTGCTGAGATTGCATGAATATGCACGTGCTGTATAGGCTTTCTTCCGAAATGTCCAGCGATGCACCATGTTCCTCTTGCAGATTTCGGACCTGCATGATACAATGAACATTGTTAGTAGGTTCATCTGTGCGCTGTTTCCAAGGATTCAGGGCAGAAAAGGAGTGCAGATGATGAAAGCAAGGCGAATGCCGACAACCATGCTGATGACGGACATGTCCAGCCTGTACGGCTATATTTATTGTATGCTCGTTTCGGAAGGGCTGTCAGGTATGCCGATTTACGGCGGTGCGCTGTACATGGTCGGGCGTGTGACGACGGTGTTTGCACAGTCCTTCAGCGCGGAGGCGGTCGCATATCTGCCGAAGGCGATCAGGCGGCTGCGGATTCCGCTGCTGATTTTGCTGCTGCTCGTATCGATTTTCCTGGTCGTGGTGTACCCGATGACATTCGGCACGGTGCAGATGTGGCTGATTTTCTCGGTTGTGCTGTCGATGCAGCTGCGCGACAGCCTGTGCCAGCGCATGGGACATCTTTGCCTGAATGGCAGGATGGAGACGTCAGCATTCCTCTGCCTGAGCGGCGCACTGCATGGCTGCATGATGGCGCTGCAGGCGCTGATTATGGCGGTCAATTTGCCGATTTCGCTGTCCATCCCGATGATGCTCGGCTATTTCCTCTGCTCGATTGCGTCGTTCTACGCGACGTACTCGGCGTATGAAAAGCGCGCGGAGCTTCCGCCGGTCAGTCAGGAGGAAGCAAATCTGACCGTCGACACCATCCGCCGCGCCAACGCATTGACCGCCTTTGAGCGGCTCAGCATCGGTCTGGTGACGGCGATGGAAATGACGCTGATTGTCATGTACACATTTCTGGCGACGACGGCAGAGCAGATGCTGGTGCGCATGGCGCTGGCGGTCATCACAACGCTTGTGTGTCAGGAAGTGGCTGAGATTTGCCTGCATCGGCGTGAAAGGAAGCGGCAGAGCGAGCTGATTACGATGCTCCTGCTGGGAATGTTCCTGTGGCTTTACGGGCTGTGGATTTTCAGCCGGATGCTCAGGAGCTCTTCGCTTGATATCCCGATTACGTATTTCTGCATGGCGCTGTGCTCTGTCGGCTGCGAAATCTGCAGCGCGTGCCTGATGCGCCTTGAGGATCCGATGAACGCGGTGGCGGCGTTTGCGTCCGGTCAGCATCTGGCGGGATATCGGCAAATGCGGCTTGTGTCGCACGAAACGGCGACGCTGCTGGGGCAGATGCTCGCGCTGGCGGCATTGACGGTGCTGTGCATCGTGTATGGGAAGCAGCTGCCGGCAACGCCGGAGAAGCTCATCGAGGGGTTTCAGCCGATTATGGTGCTGCCGGCGCTGATGACGGTTGTGGCAGCGTTACTGTGTGTGCTGCGGTTTCCGCTGTCGAACCGGTACATGCAGAAGGTGCTGCGCTTTTTGCACATCCGCGAGGCAGGGGAGGAGAACAAGGCGCTTGAAAAGCAGCTGGAGGAGGTCGTCATCAAGCATCACGTTCAGCCGCTGGGCATCCGCTTCCTGATGGCGCTTCTGCGTCCGGTTTTCCGGCACACGGTTAAGGGCGCGGAGAACATTCATCCGGATGAGAACAACCCGATTGTGTTCCTGTGCAACCACGGCGAAATCTACGGACCGGTCGCTGGTATGCTGTTCTGTCCGGTGCCGGTGCGCCCGTGGGTCATCAGCGACATGAGCATTGATCCGGACGAGGTGGCGCAGTACGTCTATAAATATACATTTTCGCAGATTAAGTGGCTGGGTCCGCTGCGCTGGCAGCTGTCAAAGCTGTGCGGACCGCTGAGCGTCTGGGCGATGAAGTCGGTCGAATGCGTGCCCGTGTACCGCCATAAGCCACGTGAGCTGACGACGACATTCCGCAAATCGGTCGAGGCGATGCAGGCAGGCGATAATTTGCTGATTTTCCCCGAAAACCCCGATGCAAACCCGAATCATCCCGGCTATGAGCATGGGCGTCCCGGCGAGCTGTTCGCAGGCTTCACGATGCTGGCGCAGGTGTACTACAACAAGACGGGCAAGCGGTGCCGCTTTGTGCCCGCCATCGCCCACAAAGGCACGCGGACGCTCTCCTTCGGCACGGAAATCGTCTATGATCCCGACCGCCATCCCATCGAGGAGCGCGACCGAATTGTGGCAGAGGCGTCAAGGCAAATGCAGGCGCTGTATGACCGCGAGGATGAGCTGGAGAAGAAGGAAAGCAAACTCAGCGGACGACATGCAAAAACATGAATACCAATCCATGCGGCTCGGCAGGCAATATCGCTTGCGGAGCCGCTTTTTGCGCAACAAAAACCTGCTTAGCAAAACGCCAAGCAGGAAGGCATGTCGAAGGGGTGAAATTTGAACCCACAGTCTCTCGAACCCAAACTCCATTTGCCCAATTAGTACAAGATGGTCTGCTGCTGGCGCTTCAGGTTGATCGCCATCAGAATCCTTTGGCTGCACCTGCCTTCACGGGTGGATAGGTCGCTTAGCGCTTATTCGGCGTTTTGATCCCGGAACTGCTGGGGCGTCATGCCCAGGTGGGCATTGAACAGGCGGAACAGCTGCCGCTCCGAGCCGTAGCCTACCATGGCGGCTACTTCCCGCACGGGCAGCCGAGGGGATTCCACCAGCGCGCGCATGGCGTGGTACAGCCGCAGCTCGTTGACGTAATCCAGGAAGGTGATATCCATTTCCTTCTTGAACAGGGTACAGATGTAGCTTTCCGTCAGCCCGGTCTGAAAGGACAACTGCATGAGGGACAGGTTCTGGGCGTAATTCTTCTGCACATAGCGGGTGATCTTCTTCAGCGTGGGAGAGAGGGATTGGGGCAGTATGTGGGCGTAGAGATTCCCATAGCGCCGCAGGATTTCATCCGTCTGCAGGCGGCTGCGGGACTCCTGGCTCAGCTGGCGCAGCCGGGTGTCCAGCTCGTCCCAGTCGATGGGCTTGACCATGTAGCCAAGCACGCCCATTTCCAGGGCGCGGCGGGCGTAATCAAACTCCTCGTAGGCCGTCAGCACAATGCAGCGGGAACACAGGTTACGTGCCCGCACCTGCTGAATCAGATCCAGGCCATTCATTTGGGGCATCTGAATATCCGTGATCAACAGGTCGGGGCGGAACAGTTCCATGGTGGTCAACGCCTCTGCCCCGGAGCATGCGCCCACGGCGCTCACATCCATATCCTCAAGCCGGGAAATGTGCTTCAGCACGCCCTGTACGATGATCTCCTCATCGTCAACAATTAGAACCTTCATGTGCTTTTGCCTCCTTTCAGCGCGGGCAGCTTTGCCAGACCGACATGCATCCGGCAGACAACCCCTGTCGGGCTGGCATGGAAGAAATGCAGTCCATAGGATGTGCCATAGAAATACTTGATGCGGGCATTGACGTTGTCCAGCCCTACATGTTCATCCGCCTGATTCTGACGGCGGAAATTGGCCGTTTCCATACGGGCATTCAGTGTGTCCATGGCCTCGGCGCTCATGCCGCGACCATCATCCGTCACATCGATGTAGACGCCGTCCTCCCCCAGCCAGGCATGAACGTCCACATGGATGGGATGGTTCTGCCCGATAATTCCGTGCTGCAGGCTGTTTTCCACAATGGGCTGAAGCATCCTTACCGGGCAGCGAATGCTGGGTAAGTCCGCGTCACGGCGAATATCGAAAGTGATCATATGGTGGATGCGGTACTGGTAGATCAGCATATAGTGGCGGACGTGTTCGAATTCTTCCTCCAGACTGCTTTCCTCCCGAAGAGAAATGTTGTAGCGCAGAAAACGGCTGAGGGTGAAGAGCATCTGACTTGCGTCGTCATATTTCTCCAATTCAATGTGCATGCGGATGTTCTCCAGGGTGTTGAACATGAAATGGGGATTCACCTGGCTGGTCATGGCGTAATAGTTCGCAGCGTTCTTCAACCGCTCTGCCTCCTGTACCGAGGCAATCAGTTCCACAATGGTTTGGGTCATGGCATTGTATTCTCTCACCACATTGCCGAATTCATCCTTGCGGATGGGACCGTCATAGGGCTTGGGTATACCGGAGACGGTCGTGTGGATATGCCTGCTGAAGCGGGAAATCGACCGAGTGTAATACAGAATGTACATCCAGAATACAGCCAGGGGAATCAACATCAGCAGGATCAAGACCAGGGAGAAATGCATCGCCTCACCGTAGGCGGCAATCAGCGGCAATTCCCAGAGCAACGACATCTCTGCAACGTTCTCTTCCAGCAGAAGCGTCTGAGCGGACGCGGCAGGTTTGTGCGTCGAGGAATGCTCTACATCCAGGTGATAGACCGTGTCTGTCTGCACAATGGGGTAATATATGCCTTCATAACCAAGGTAGAGTTGTCCGTCTCCCGTGATGGAAAATAAACGCTGCAGGACAGCGTCCAGTCTCAGCTGAATTTCAAGCACTGCCACAATCTGCGCATAGTCGCTGGAATACAGGCTGCACAAGCGGATATAGCGTGCGCCTGAGGAGGTATCGTCTGCCTGGTGGCGGTACTGGTCCGGGGATACGGCGAGAAAGGCGCAATCCCCCTCTTCGTAGCAGGCGTAGTTTAATTCGCTGTAATCGCAGAAATTCTGCACCAGACCGGTGTTGCCGATGAAAGAAGGATAGAGCCTGTATAGGTAGATGCAGTCCAGGGCGGGATGGATGGAGGATACGGAGTCAAACAGGGGCTGGATATAGGCTGAGTAGGCATACAGCTCGTCTGCCGCAGAGGGATAGCCGCCGGAAAGCAGCGTCAGCAGGGGAGTGGAGGACTGCAGGGTATCGGCCACCAGGCTGAACTCCTCCAGTGCGCGGGAGAAGTATTGTGCTGACATGCGCAGCGTTTCCTGCTTTTCATACCGCTGTTCCTTCAGCGCCTGCCGGTGAAGATTGTCCGCATAGGTATTGATGAAGGTGATTGCGGGCAGCAACACCAGGACCAGGTAGAATAACATGAAGCGGACGGTGGTTTTTTGCATACAGGATCGGACGCAGGTGAAAAACCGTTTCATGGATCCTCCATCTCCTTCATGCATAGCTGATACTGCGTATACTGCTCGGGAATGCTGACGCTCAGATGCTGCTCGATGGTTTCCACATGCAGTGCATCTAAGTAAGCGAGCATCTCGTTCAGGTTGCGCTGGAAGGCGGCATCGTCTGCTGAGAGGATGATCTTCGCCTCATAGTCGTCGATGGAGGCGCTGATTCTGTCGTAGATCAGGCGGCAGTCCTCAGGCATCTGAGCCAAGGCGGCAGCAACCCATGGAAGGATGCGGTAACGGCGGCGAATCTCGTCATAGGCAGCGTTGGAAAACTGATCCTCCAGCAGAGCACAGCGACCTTCCGCCTCCACAATGGCGGAGGTTCCAAAGTAAAACCAGGGGTTGTAGGTCAGGGTATATGTATCGTTGGCCACGGAAGTCATCACATTATCGGAGAAAACCGGCAAGCCGTCTTCATCCAGGGTATAGTCGATTCCCTCACGCCCCCACTCGGTTAGATGCTGCCCCTCGTCGGAGTACATCCAGCGCAGCAGTTTGATACAAGTTTCGGGATCTTTGGCATTGCGGGTAATGAAGGACGCTGACCAGCCCAGCCCCTGTGTGTCGTAACAGGATCCGTCCAGAGGATACAGCTCCACGGAACGGTAGTTTTCGTCAATCTGGGTCAGCTCGCTATGCAGGAAGAGGTTGGTATTCTGGGTGCAGCTGGAAAAGGAGAAGGAGCGATCCTGCTCGTACAGCAGGGTAGCACTGATGTCGGTGGCGGCAAAGCTGTCGGGAATCATGCATCCGGCACGGTATAGCTCATTAAGCCAGGCCAGCATATCCAGGTAGCGTTCATCACGGGCGTAGTAAAGCCAGGTGCCGTCCTCCTGCTCCTGGAAGGGCAGAAGCCCCAGCCCGAAGCAGCAACGAAAGAAGTTGAAGCGGTGGGTCGCGTCAAAGGTCAGGGGCACCAGGTGGGGATATTCCTCCTTTACCCGCAGGTATACTGCTTTTAGCTCGTTTACAGTGCGAATCTGCGCTATCCCCATTTCATCCAGAATATCCTGGCGGATCATCAGCGAGGATGTCATAGGGACGGCGGAGGTATACTGCCACTCTTCGTTGCTGGCATAATTGTTCAGCAATCCGTAGATCCTTCCGTCGGGGGAATAGATCAGTGCGTTAACTCTCAGCTGAGCAGGGATATTCCACTCAATGTTGTACTTTTCCAGCAATTCATCGTAGCTGTAGCAAAGTTCGGGATTGTTCATCCGTTCCAGCATGGTGGAGGTGTAGACAATATCCGGCAGTTTGCCCTGGGCGATCAGGCGATTGAGGTGCTGCATATCCTGGGCCACGGTGACCTCCAGGGTCACGCCGGTGACACGGGTTATTTCCTCTGGAATAATGCCGGTGAAGCCCTGTACAGGAAACCACGGATGATTGATGAACACACTTACCACCCGGGGCTCCTCAGCATGGGCAGCACCGTGTGCAAGGAAGATGACCGCCAGCAGGCACAGCAGGCGGCAGAGTTGAGCAGCGCGTCGTTTCATGAGCATTCTCCTCCCTGCGATATGAAATCATATTCAGTATACTAGAAAGCGGCTGCCTGCACAAGCGGTGCGGCATGAGAAAAAGCACAATGCCCCCACCCGCTTCTGCAGCAGGTGAGGGATGCAGACTTATGGTTTGAGCAGATAGGTTTTTCCGGCTTCGGCAGCAAAGCGGAAGCCATGGGCAACAGCAACGATGGGGACGGGTGCACCGTTGCAGGACACCTGCAGCATGTCTCCGACAAGCGCAATATCTCCGCTGTGACCGGGCTCCAGGCGAGCTTCCGTCAGCTTGCCCTCTGCCCAGCGAAGGGATACAGTCACATCGCCTCGGGCGCGCAGACCCTTCGCTTCGCCCTCGCGCCAGTCCGGCGGCAGAGCGGGCAGCAGGTGGAGCATACCCGTATGGCTCTGCAGCAGCGCCTCAGCGATGCCTGCGGTAGCCCCCAGATTGCCGTCAATCTGGAAGACGGTAAAACCGTTCATGAAGTTCCGCGTGCGGGAGGCTGTTACCATGGTGCGGATGTTGTCGCCGGTCTTTGCAGCATCCAGCATGCGGGCATGCTGACAGATGTACCACGATAGGGGCCAGCCGCCTCGACCGGCGCCGTTGTCCGTGCGCAGACGCAGGGAGGTGCGCGCCGCCTCCAGCAGCTCGGGGGTGTCCTTCCAGTTGATCTCTATGCCGGGGTACACGCCCCACAGGTGGGAAATGTGCCCCATGCCGGGTGTCATTTCAGGGTATTCCTCCTGCCATTCCAGCAGCTGACCCTTGGAACCGATTCTGTTGGGCGGCAGCTTGACCCGGGCGGCGGTAAATTCCGCGCAGAGGGGATCATCTCCGCCCAGAATACCGTTGGCACTGATGCAGGCATCAAACAGAGTGCGGATGATCTGGTTGTCCATGGTAGCGCCGACGCAAATGGGGGTATCGTGACCGTCAGGCAGGATATAGCGGTTCTCCGGGGAAATGGAGGGGCAGGTCACCAGCTGACCCTTGCCGTCCTCCACCAGGAAGTCCAGAAAGAACAGCGCGAAATCACGCAGAATGGGATAGTATTCCTTTAGGAAGTCCCTGTCGAGTGTGAACAGGTAGTGTTCCCAGATATGCAGCGCCATCCATGCGCCGCCCATGACCCAGGGCGTGGCCGCCATGTATACATCCTGTGGCGCACAGTCACCGTAGATGTCGGTGTTGTGGTGGCACACCGCGCCCCGGCAGCCGTACATGATGCGGGCTGTGTCCCGACCCCGTTCCCACATGCGGCGGATCAGATCGAACATGGACAGATGCTCCTCGGACAGGTTACAGACCTCTGCCGGCCAGTAATTCATCTGGGTGTTGATGTTGATGGTGTACTTGCTGTCCCAGGGCGGGAGAAAATCCTTGCACCAGATGCCCTGCAGGTTCAGCGCAGTGGAATTGGGTCTGCCGCCGGAGACCATCAGGTACCGACCGAAGGTGAAGTAGGTGGCGGCAAGGTCGTTGTCCCTTGACCCGGTCCGGGCAGCGTCCAGCCGCTCATCCAGGGGTATGTCCGGGGCAGGACCCAGATCCAGGGTGCAGCGGTTCATGCGGGCATTGAAATCCGCTGTGTGCCGTTGGAGCAGCTGCTCAAATCCCAGCTTTTCCGCCGCATCAAGCCGGGCAAGGACAGAGGATACATGATCCTGTTCCCGGTTGTCTGTATCTGCGGCCAGCAGCAGGGTCACGCAGGAGGCGTGCCGAGTGAGCAGCTGCGTATAGGGGTTTTCCACCGTGCCGTCAGTCACCATGCGCACTGCCATGGCAAAGCCCGTCTCAGCCGCGTGACCTCGAGCCAGCAGTGTGGTGGGGCTGATGGTATGGTTCTCATCCAGCAGCATGCCGGCCCAGCCGCCGCCCCGGGAGAATTTCCCCGGTCTGCGGTGATCCGGCACCTTCTCGTCGAAGATGCGGCAGCGGTCCAGCTGTGCGTCGAGGCTGAGTACGCCGGGGATGCTGGAGGTGATCTGCACTGCCAACACCTGATCGGGGTAGCTGACGAACATCCGTCGGGTATAAGTCACACCGTCCTGGGTGAAGGTCAGGGTGTGTATGCCATGCATCAGATCCAACTGGCAGTCGTAGGCTTCCGCCTCGTCGCTGTTGGGGAGCCAACCCATCTTGAAGGGCGTGTGCTGACCGATGCCGATATCCAGCTCACCCAGAGACTCGTAGTGCCGCATGGTCATGGGTGCACCGATCATGTACTGGATGATCAGATCCTCTGCCTCGGCGATCTTTCCGTTCAGAATCTTCCGCTGGATCTCCGGCAGCTTGCTCAGGGTAGCGCGGTTATTGCGGTCGATGAATTTGCCATAGAACAGGCTGTCCTCGTTGAGTTGGATGCGGTCGATGCCCGCATGACCATAAACCATGGCGCCCAGGCGGCCGTTACCCATGGGCAGCGCGTCATTCCATACATCGGCAGCCTTGCGGTAGCGCATGATGCCGCTCATTCAGCGAAACCCCCTTCATACTGAATCTTGAACGTCTTGATTTCAAAGGGACGGAATAGCATGTCAATTTCTTGCTCGGCACCCAAAGCCTTCTGATTTTCCTCCAGCATGTTCGTTTCAAACACACCTCGCACCGGATGATGGATGGTCATACGGGTGCGGCAGGTGGTTCCCTCGGCCTCGTACAGGCGGACGATGTAGCAACGCTGCGTGTCCTCGCAGGGCTTGACGGCTTCGCAGATTACATTGTCCGCATCGATGGAGAGAAGCCTCGGCAACGCTTCCGGTACGGCCTGTCCCTGCAGGACGGGGTAGTTCAGTAGGTAGGCGGGACGGATGACGCTCTGCGCACCGAAACCCGTATCGTGGGGCAGGAAGGCGTAGGTCACCCGATGATCGCCCTTGTCGCCGGTGAAGTCCGGGTTGCAGCCGCCCTTGTGCAGCGACAGGTGCAGCGAGGAGCCTTTGGCATGGATGCCGTACTTGCAGTCGTTGAGAATGGCAACGCCGCAGCGGCTCTCAGACAGGTCGGCATATTTGTGGCAACTGATTTCGAACTTGGCTGCGTCCTGGGGATTGTTGTCGTGGGTGGGGCGCAGTGCGTAACCAAACTGGATTTCCTCCCGGCTCTCCGTGGCAAAGACGGAGGTGTCGAAGGCTGCTTTGAGGAAGCGGTGGTCGTCCTGCCAGTGAATGAGCGTATCGAAGCGTACCAGGGGTGTGTCGGCGGAAAAGATCATTTGCTGGGTTAGGGTGGACTTGTCCGTCAGGCGGTACTCGCTCTCGATACGGATTTCCACTTCGCCGCAGGAGACCACACGGCGATTCAGCAGCGCAGCGGTGGGCCTCAGCTTTGGCAGCAGATCCGCATCGATGTCCCAGCTGTCCCACTTCAGGGGAATGTCTTCTGCCAGCAGGAAGGTGTTCAGCGGATAGCCATCGCCCCGCATTTCACGCTCCATGCGCAGGTCAACGAAGGAGTCGATGGTTCCCTGCTCCGTGAAGCGCACATGCGCGAAGGGGGTGATCAATTCTGCACCGTCCATGGTGAAGGGCGTATTCTCACTGCAACGCCCGGGAAGCAGAGTCAGCACACGTGTCTCCATGGCTTCCAGGGTCACTCCGGCCACGGCTAACAGCGATTTGCCCGCCACATCGGTGATCCGCTGCTGACGATAGCCGCCTTCGACGATCATACCTTCCGGTACATCCAGGTATACCGTGTCACTTCGGGGGAAGGAAAGGGTGTTCGTGATGCTGATCCGATTGGTCTCACAATTACCGCACAGCAGGGCGCTGGTCAATTCACCTGCATTGGCAATAACGCTGCTCACCTGCTCCCGGCACTCCTGATTGACCCGAGGCAATCCGGTGCCTGGCAGAATGTCATGGAACTGGTTGATGAGCAGCAACCGGGTCAGGGGATGAATGTCCCGACCGTCGGCCATGGCGCCGCAAGCCACGGCGCGGATGACCGTCAGCAGCTCCAGGTCATGCAGGGCGATTTCCGCCTTGCGGTTGTTGCGCTTGATCTGATGCTGGTTGGTCAGCGTTCCCCGGTGGTATTCCAGGTACAATTCGCCGGCATATACCGGAGGATCCGGCATAGAGGTCTCCAGCTTCTGCATGAAGTCGCTCACGCTCATGAATTGGGTGCGGGGCATCCCTTCCAGATCACCCAGCCGCCGGGCCATTTCCAGCTGTTCAAACTGCGGACCGCCGCCTCCATCGCCAAAGCCATAGCCGATCAGCTTCATCTGGCTTAGGCGCTTATCCTTGACAACATCGCCCTGGCGGTTTTTGGTGAACATGAAGTGAGCGAGGGTCTTGGGGCAGGGAAAGTCGTGAGTCTTCGGGAAGTGGGTCAGCACCCGGGTGCCGTCCAGCCCTGCCCAGAGGAAGGAATCGTAGGGGAAGTCCGTGGTATCATTCCAGGACATCTTGGTGGTCACGAAATACTTTACGCCGCACTGCTTCATGATCTGCGGGATGGCTGCGCTGTAGCCGAAGGTGTCCGGCAGCCAGAAGGTATCGGAGGTATAGCCGAAGTGCTCCCGGGTGAAGCGCTGCCCCCACAGGAACTGGCGGATCATGCTCTCACCACCGGTGATGTTGCAGTCGCATTCCACATATACCGCGCCGTTGGGTTCATAGCGACCTTCCAGCACCTTGGCGCGGATGCGGTTGAACAGCTCGGGATAATGCTCCAGCAGCATCTCGCTGTGGAACGTGCTGGACTGCATGAAACGGTGCTCCGGGTACTGCTCCATCAGCGACAGCTGATTGGAATAGGTGCGGGCGCACTTCTTGATGGTCTCTCCCACATGCCACAGCCATGCCGTGTCCATGTGGCTGTGCCCCGTCAGACCCGCAAAGGGTGCGGTGGGACCGTTGTGCTTGGCAAGCTGCTCCCGGAGTAGGGGCGATGCCTGACGCAGCGCTCGCTCGAATTCCTCCCGGCTGACGCAGTCCGGGTCGTAATAGATGATGCCATGGACCTTCTCCAGGGTGTTGAGAATGTCTGCCCGGCGGTAGCTGGTCACGTCAAGAGCCTCGATCATTTCATTGAGAGTCTTCAGGTCGAAGTAAAAATCGCTGATCAGCTGGTTCTTCACGCAGATGTCCATGCCGGAATATATGGCGGTGAAATTCGTACGCCCGTTATACTCAAAGGGCTGGGTACCCCGGACGTAATGGCCGCAGTACACCTCCACACACAGGGGAATGACTTCCCCCGCCGCCGGGTTCATGCGAATCATGTCGCAGTAGTGATTGCCATGGGTCGTCACAACAATCTTGGTGGCGTAAGTGCCGAAGGGTTGACCGTCCACCCACAGCAGGGATTCGTAGCCCTGGGTGTGGGGCATGAGGAAAAGGGGCTGTCCTGTAAGCCGGTCAGGAACGGTGTAATCCATACGGAAAAAGCCGTACACGCCTTCTCCACCCCATTTCTCCCCGGGCACGATAGGGCGATAGCCATCCTCCGGAATGGCATAGAGGTCGTCTCGGGTTTCTGCAAGCTCGACAGCGTTGATAGTGTCTACCTTTCCAAAGATCATCGCCTCGAGCGTGTCCTCGTACCGCTTGAGCTTGCCCAGCACCTGTTGCATTTGGCTTTCATACAGCATGGGGTTGTCTCCTTTCGTCGCGGCTTATGCAGCCGCCTTTTTTTTGTATACCGTCAGCTTTAGCAGGGATGCTGCTGCAAAGGCCAGCGTCCCCAGAACAAGCTGAAGAATAAAGGCAGGGATGTTGGAAAAGCGTGCGATCAGCCCGCCTACGGCGATGCCAATGAAGGAGAAGGGGAGCAGCGTCAAGCTGCGTGCTACAATATAATACACGCTTGCTTCTGTAGGGACGATTTCCAGAATATACGCCTGATAGCCGATCAGCCCGCTCTTGGTGAAGCCGATGATGAATACGGCCAGGGCTGCAAAGACAAACGGTGCGCCTGTGCCCATTGCCAGCAGACCCGTAACGGGTACCAGGATGCCAAGTCCTTCAATGGTTTGCAGCATGCGCTTGATGCCCAGGCGCTCGGAAATGCGCCCCGTGACAACTCCGCCGACCATCAGCCCCAGGGTCTGAACGACGATCAGGTTGGACACCTGATCCGTGGACAGCATCAGCGTATTCTGCGCAAAGACGAAGAAGAAGGCGTTCACGCTCAGCGCCATGGAGGAGAATACGTTAGCCACCAGCGCGCCCCGGAACAGCCTGTTGCGGTAGCAGTTGAGCAGCTGATGCAGATAGGTGCGGAAATTGCGCTGCTCCCGGGGTGTACCGCCCACGGTGCGCTCCCGCAGGGGAATGTAGCACAGAACCGAGCACGTCAGCAGTATGCCGCCCAGGGCGAAGATAGCGGCATACTGGCTGTATTCGCTCAGGGTGGGGGATGAGCGAATAGCCTTGATCAGCGCGCTGGAGACGAAGGTGATCACCCCAGAGAGGGCATAGAGCGTGCCCAGGAGTTTGCCGCGGCGTTCAGGGGGAACACAATCTCCAAGAAGATAATTCCAGGTGATGCCTGTGACTGGCTGTCCCATGCTGGACAGAACCATCACCCCGAAAAACAGCGTCAGCTCCGCCATGGGGGACAGCCCCAGCACGATACCCAGGGGAATCAACAGAAAGGCAGTACGGGTAATGCCGTTGATGACCATGGACATCTTCTTCTTGCTGGCAGCCGCAGCCACAAAACCTCCGAACAAAAGCGGCATGATCGCGCCGAAAATCGACTGCAGCGTACTCAGGGAGCCGATAGCTTCCATGCTTGCCCCAAGGTGGGTCAGAAACAGGGGGACGATGGTGTTCATACCAATCAGATCTTGTCCCAGGGTGTTGAACAGCCCTTCCATCATAATACAGTATTCATTGAGTCTATCTTGGGATGCCCTTCTGCATAGGGGAAGGATTGATTTCATACGGCTATACCCCCGTTGAGCATGCATTCCATGGGATGCATATTTATATTTATTATAGAAGTGCAAGAGGGTTCAGGACAAGTGTCAGATCTTCAAGCAGAACGTCTGATTTTGTTGTCCAAATCGGGATGAACATGTACAAAATCCAGAAAAATCAAGGCATTGCGCCTTGCTGGATTTTAATTTTGCGCACAGGATGCGACAGACTGCCAGGATTTCTGACAGTGTACAAAGCAACGCAACTGCATATAAAATAAAATCAATTAAAGCTGACACAGCAAGGAGCGTGAAATAGTGACCATGAGAAACAGCAATGTCTCTGTGCTCAAGGATACTCCGAAACGCAAGAGCATCTGGCGCAGGCTGTGGAATCAACGTGCGCTGCAGATCTTTGCGTTGGTGGGCGTGATTTATCTGCTGATTTTCAACTACATTCCCATGGTGGGCGTGCTGATGGCGTTCAAAAAGTACAAAATCACCTCAGGATTCATGGGGATATTTACCAGCCCGTGGGTGGGTCTGAAGTACTTCGAGGAATTTGTCACGGATTACAATTTCTTCTCCATCCTCAAGAACACGCTGGTGATGAGCTTGCTGAAGATGATTTTCACCTTCCCGTTACCCATTCTTCTGGCTCTGGTACTCAACGAGGTGAAGTGTATGCCCTTCAAGAAGCTGGTACAGACCACCAGCTACCTGCCCTACTTCATCTCTTGGGTGATTGTGACGGGCTTCTGTCAGATTTTCCTGCAATCCAACGGCGTGATCAACAATATCCTGACAGCGATGGGGCGAGAAAACACCGTTCCCTTCCTGACGGCACCACAGTATTTCCTGCCAATTGTTATTGTCACTGCCTGCTGGAAGGATATGGGCTGGTGGGCCATTCTCTTCCTGGCCGCCATCACCGGTATTGACCCCACCCTGTATGAAGCGGCGGAGATCGACGGCGCTGGACGGCTCAAGAGAATCTGGCATATCACACTGCCGGGCATCAAGGGAACCATTACCGTGGTGCTGATCATGGCCATGGGCAATCTGCTGGGCGGCGGTCTGAGCGGCTCCAACTTTGAACAGTCGTATCTGCTGGGCAACGCCGGTAACATTGCCGCCTCGGAGATTATCCAAACCTACGTCATGAAGGTGGGTCTGTCCAACGGCCGCTACTCCTACGCTGCAGCAGTGGGCCTGTTCCAGTCTGTCATCTCCATTATTCTGGTGATGACCTCCAATTTCATCTCCAAGAAAGTATCGGGCAATTCGCTGTTCTGACAGAGGAGGGAAGTAGTATATGATGATTGCCTGTAAGCCGCGCAACAGGATCCGTCGTACCACGGAGGATAAGATTGTTGATACGGTGGTTTATCTGATTTGCATTATGGTGTTTTTGATTACGTTCTATCCCTTCTGGTTGTCCATTGTTCTTGCATTCAACGAAGGGAAGGACGCTACTTACGGCGGCATCTACTTCTGGCCCCGGCGATTCACATTGGATAATTTCGAAAAGATGTTCTCCGATATTGCCTGGGTCAAAGCCTTGGGTGTGAGCATGGCGCGCACGGTGGTAGGTACCATCCTGACGGTGTTTATGACGACCTTTGTCAGCTACGGTCTGAGCCATAAGAATCTGATTGGCCGCAAGGTATACATGTCCCTGTTCATTGTGGCAATGTACCTATCCGGCGGCGTGATTCCCTATTACATGGTCCTTCGGCAGTTGCATCTGATCAACACCTTCTGGGTGTACATCATACCCGGAATGCTCAGCATGTTTTATGTGATGGTGTCCATATCGTTTTTTCAGGATATTCCCCAGGAGTTGGGCGAGTCTGCACGGCTGGATGGCGCGTCAGAAATGCAGATCTTCCTGAAGATCGTGCTGCCCATCTCTCTGCCGCTGCTGGCCACCATAGCGATCTTCACCGCTGTGGGGCACTGGAACAGCTGGTATGACACGGCTTTCTTTACCCAGGATAAAAACCTGCGCACCATGGCCTATCAGCTGATGGCTGTCATCAACAAGTCCAGTCTGGGTCAGAACAGCAACATGGATGCCTACGCCGCCTCCCTTGCCAATGATACGGTGACTAATATGTCCGTGCAGCTGGCGGCGATGATCGTGGCTGTGGCCCCCATCCTGGTGGTGTATCCCTTCTTCCAGCGCTACTTCGTTTCCGGCCTGACCATCGGATCGGTCAAGGGCTGATAACATCCGTGCCTTGGGCAGCAGAACCTGACTGCCTTAGCAATAATCATTTAATAAGGAGGTTTTCCCATGAACAAACGGTTCCTGTCCCTCGTTCTCAGCATCTGCATGATGCTGTCACTGGCGTCCTTCGCATCCGCAGAGGAAGAACCCGTCACCCTGACCATATTCATCGACCACAGCTGGTATCCCGTGGAGTCCTTTACAGGGATTATTCCTGATTACATCACGGAAAAGACCGGCGTCACCCTGGATGTGACAGTGGCCCTGGACGCCAATCAGTTGGGCGTAATGCTGGCTTCTGGCGACCTGCCCGATCTGATCTACACCCAGAACATGATCGACCGCTGCTCCGATCCTGCGGTGGCCTACTCCTATGAGGATCTCATTGCCCAGTACTGCCCCGATTGGGAGGTCAGCCCCAAGCAGTTGGGTATCGCTCGCAACTACTCCGAGGATGGCGTGGCCTACACCCTGCTGAACCATTACTCCGAGAAGGCTGACTGGGAAGGCATTACCGGTGCGGTGCCTATGGTTGGTTCCCTGTTCCTGCGCGGCGACATTCTGGACGCCATGGGCGAGAAGCAGCCCACCTCGTTTGACGAACTGTATGATCTGTTGGGAAAGGTCAAGGCTGCCTACCCCGACATGACGCCTCTGAAGCTCAACGAGAACTGGAACACCCTGGTGTTCCGCTATCTCAACGGCATGAGCCAGCTGGACTTCATCCCCCAGGATGATGGCACCTATGTGCATTACTCCATGGATCCCCGCTATGAAGAACTACTGGTGTGGCTGAACAAGTGCTACCGCGCTGGCTATCTGATTGCCGACGATCCCTACTTTGTCAAGGGTTCCACTGCCATCCCGGATGACAAGTGGTTTGCTTCCTGCTCCTGCACGCAGAACTCTCTGCCCTCTACCAACGCGACACTGGCGGGCATCGATCCCAGCTTCTACGCCATTGAAATGGTGCCCTTCGCTGAGTCCAGCTACATCACCACCGATACCGGCTGGTCCGCGCTGTTCATCACCAAGAGCTGTAAGAATCCTGAAGCAGCCATCAAGATGATGCAGTGGATGTTCTCTGAGGAAGGTCAGTATGCGACCCAGATGGGCCGTGAGGGCATTGAGTACACCCTGGACGAGAATGGTCTGCCTGTATTCTCCGATGAGTGGAAGGCAACCGTGGAAGAAGGCTCCGATGCGCAGAACTCCAAGTACAACACATGGTTCTACTTTGGCGGATCTGAAATCGTGGAAGCTGCGTCCCGCTGTGCCACCACTGATCCCAAGTATGTGGCAGACTGCTATGCCGTCATCTGCGAACGGTTTGACAACTGGCCCTGGGTCATGGCTTCCTATCCCATGGGTGAGGATGACGAGAAGATCGCTTTTGACAAGATCCAGGAGCTGGTCAAGACTGCCGAGGCCCAGGCTATCATGGCTTCCAGTGAGGATGAGTGCCGCGCCATCTATGCCGACTATGTGCAGAAGGCTGAGCGCATTGGCATGGACGAACTGAATGAGTACGTGAACAAGAACATCGCGGAAAAGATGCCCATGTTTGAGTAAACCACGCAATCCGCTTTTCTGCGCGCAGCAAGGGCGGAGGCTTCGGTAAACATGCCGGCAGGGGATTCGCGCCCCTGTCGGCTTTTCTCTTGCCGGTCAGTGGAAAGAGCATACTGTGCCAGACGCCCCTGCAACCGAAGCAGAAACAGTTATTGCCATCGTGAAAGGAGATCCATCCATCATGTCTCCCCAGGAGCAGGTTGAACGGTGTATGAAACAGCTGATTGAACAGGAAATCCGCATGGCGGGAGTCAGCGTGTTGGTGCGCCATCATGGTCGGGAGGTATTGTATGCATAGGCGGATCCGCAATGTACTTCTGGCCCTGGAGAGTCAGGGCAAACTATAACAGCATGGAGGATGCAACAATGGATTGGAAAGACCCTGCCCTGGACAGCGCTACCCGCGCAAAACTGTTGGTATCCCAGATGACGCTGGAGGAGAAGGTCAGCCAGATGACCTATTTCTCCAGCGCTCTGTCCCGCTTCGGCATCCCTGAGTACAGCTGGTGGAACGAAGCCCTGCACGGCGTGGCCCGGGCAGGCACTGCCACGGTATTTCCGCAGGCCATCGGTATGGCCGCCTCCTTCAATGTTCCCCTGATGAAGGAAACCGCCGCCGTCATTGGCAGGGAGGCCCGCATCAAGCACCGGATCGCCGCCATGTGGGAGGATCGCAGCATCTACAAGGGGCTGACCATGTGGTCTCCCAATGTGAACATCTTCCGTGATCCCCGCTGGGGCCGCGGGCATGAAACCTATGGCGAGGATCCTTTCCTGACCAGCCGGATGGGCGTAGCATTCATTCAGGGTCTGCAGGGGGAGGATGGGGATCATGCCCAGTGCGATGCCACGGCCAAGCACTTCGCCGTGCATTCCGGTCCGGAATCTCTGCGCCATACCTTTGATGCGGCAGTTTCCCCCAAGGACATGGCCCTGACCTATCTGCCCGCCTTCCGTGCGGCTGTGGAGGAAGGTCATGTGCATGCCTTGATGGGCGCGTACAACCGTGTCAATGGCGAAGCCGCCTGCGCCTCGCCCACGCTGCTGGAGAAGACGCTGCGACAGGAGTGGGGCTTTGACGGCTATGTGGTCAGCGACTGCGGCGCCATCGAGGATTTGTACAAGAATCATAAGGTAGCCGCTGATGAGGTGGAGGCAGCTGCACTGGCCGTGAATAACGGCTGCGATCTATGCTGTGGGCGGGTGTTCCCTCATCTGCTGGAGGCGGTGAAGCAAGGGCTGATCAGCGAAGAGACCATCACCTGCAGCGTGGAGCGGCTCATGCGGGCCCGCATCCGCCTGGGACTGCTGGATCCCGAAGATTCTGTCACCCCGGAGGAATATGCCGAGATGGACGGTCCTGCTCATCATGAAAAAGCCCTGGCAATGGCCCGCGCCTCTATGGTGCTGCTCAAGAACAACGGTCAGCTGCCCCTGGACGAAGGGCGCATTCAAACCATCGCCGTCATCGGGCCAAACGCCGACAGCCGTCTGGCGCTCATGGGCAACTATGCCGGAACGCCCAGCCGTACCTACACGATCCTGGAGGGATTGCAGGCTCTGCTGCCTGACAAGCGCATCTGCTATGCCGAGGGGTGCGCCATCTCCGGCGGCTCGATGGAGGCAGGCTGGGGCGAACCGGACTCGTATCGCATCGCTGAAGCGTTGCAGGCAGCCAGCATGGCGGATGCGATCATCGTGGTCACGGGTCTGAACGGCGAGATGGAGAGTGAGGATAGCGGCGACGCCATCGGCAGTGGCGACAAGCTGAATCTGGAACTGCCAGAGAGCCAACGGAAGCTGATTGAGGCACTGCGCACCCTGGGCAAGCCCATGACGCTGGTGAACATGACCGGCTCCGCCTGCGTGATTCCCTGCGAGGAGGCCTTTGGCGCCATCATCCAGGCATGGTATCCCGGTCAGATGGGAGGGCTGGCGGTCGCAGAACTGCTGCTGGGTCGGTATGCCCCCAGCGGACGTCTGCCCGTTACCTTCTACGCCTCCACCGATCAGTTGCCCCCCTTTGAGGATTACGCCATGACAGGGCGCACCTACCGCTACTTTGAAGGCGAGTGCGCCTATCCTTTCGGCTTTGGCCTGAGCTACAATCGCTATGACTACGAGCAGCTTGAGGCTGTTCGCGATGCGGAGGGCATCAGAGCCTGGGTCAGCGTGACGAACCAGGGTTCTATGCCCGGAGCGGAAACCGTGCAGGCTTACGTCTCCTGGGTGAATCCCGCCAGCACCATGCCCATCCGTCAGCTGGCCGCAGTGGAGAAGGTGCTGCTACAGCCCGGCGAAACCCGGCGGGTCATGCTGTTTATCCCGGAAAAGGCGCTGCGCGTGTGCGACGACGCGGGGGAATTCCACCATCATAGCGGAGATGTCCGTCTGCATGTGGGCGGCATCCAGCCTGATGCTGTCAGCGTGAGCAAGGCGGGCTCTGCGCCACTCGATATGCTGGTGAAGGGGGATGCTCATGCCTGACTACCGCTTTGACGGCAGCATCTCCCGGGAGGTGCTGGAGAATTACCTGGCCCACGCCGTGACCCACACTGGGCTGGGCATGGACAACTTTGCGCCCAGCCAAACCTTCGAGGACGATGTGCGCATGCTCCTGCACGAGGGAGCCAAGTACATCGGTCGGGCGGGGCTGATCTGGGAGGGTACGCCGGAGGAGGAGCACTTCGCCGTATGCCGGGAGCGAGCGGAGTATATTCACCGTGCCGACCCGGACGTCATCCTCCAGGGGTGCATCTTTGAGTATATTGAGAAATGTCAGGTGGATTGTTTGCCCATTCCGCCATGGGTGTTCGAGACCTTCGGGCTGCCGGCGGAGCAGCGCTGCTTCTCCTATGATGCAATGCTGAACCCTGACGGACGTTACGTCAACCACTGGGGACGGGAACGTTCCGTGCAGGACGTGACCCGGCTGGAGACGCAGATGTTCATGTATTACCGCGCCATACGGTACATTGACGCAGGGTTTGAAAGCCTGCACTTCGGGCAGGTGCATCTCATCGGAGCGTCGGACGAGGGCTTCCACTGCTGGGCGGAAATTATGAGCCGCATCCGGGCTTATGCCCGGAAACACGCCCGCCGCCACTATGTCCTGTGCGATGCCCACACCCACGGCATCACGGTCGATGGTCGCATGCTCTTCGACTACAACGCTTGGCCCTTGAGACTGCGGGAAGTGGTGGATAGCCCCATGGATGCGATCGTTCGAGAGGGGTATCACAACAGCATCTATGGTCACAGTCTGGGCGGCGTTTCGCCCAGCGGCTGGTATGCTGAGAAAATGCCCTTTCTGGTGGAACTGGATAACTTCGGCCCATCCCGCTTCTCCGGTGAGCCCCGACTGGATTCCCATTATGCTTGGGGATATGACGAAATCACCTGGTTCTCTTTGCAGTCGGCGAAGAAACGTCATGCTTTTCTGCGCGACACCACCCGCTGGCTGCGCGAAAACTATCCCCACGGCTATCTGCAGATGCCCTCTCGCCGCCTGATCACCGAGAGAATCGAGCATGTCTGGCACGCACCGGATACTGCCTGGCTGGACAACGTTGCAAAAAAAGAGTTTCTGACATATTCCCTGGATCAGCAGGGAGACGCCCATATCTTCCGCGATTACTACAGCGCGAACCGCCCCTCACCCGCCTGTCCCTTCGGCTTCGGGGACGAAGATGTGATCCGCGATTGCTTCAAGGAGGTTGAGAAAACATGAGTACCAAAGGCAGTCATCCCCAGGAGCGCATGCCCCTTCAAACCATGGCAAAGGGTATGACCTTTGATACGGAGATCTGCCGTACCCATCCCGGCGGCATGGGAGGCAGTTTCATGGGTCCCTATACCCGCCTGACTACGCCGGCCATGAAGGCTGCACTGTGGGGAGGCATGGATGAACTGACCCTGAGCCTGTTGAAAACCGATGTCATCGATCGCCGCTATGTGGACAGGGATCACTTCACCATGGACGACCTGATCCGCGGAGCCTTCAGCGAGGCGAACAAGGATCTGAACGACATGCCCATGGCCGGCATGACCCGTCCGCCCTTCGCCGTGCTGGATGAGCGCGGCGGCCGTTACAACCACGCTCTGTGGTCGGAAGTCTATCCCTTCCCCTGCCAGAAGAGCGTGGGACAGGTGATTGTCCGTGCGCCGGAAATGAAGGACGCGCCGCAAGCCGCCGCTGTCCATCACCTGCGGGATGGTCACGTGAGCGTTTCCGCCAGCAGGGATGATAAAAACTTGACGGTGGAATACGTCATGGGCATGGAACGAAATGTGCTGGCACTGCGCATGCACTATGACGGCATGGCTCACCCCCCGGAGGTACGGCTGTACCGAAATGTGGATCAGGGTCACCGCCGCTACATGGATGAGCAGGGACAGTACATTCCCACGGTGGTCTATCGTCCTGCTAACCCGGACGAGCCTCTGGGTTATTACGACTTCGAGGCAGATCAGGATATCAACGGCCTGTTTGAGCCGCCGACGACGGGTCGGGATGGACGGTTCTTCTGGATTCATCAGGTATTTCCGACGGAAAAGACCTTCCCCGAGGGTTTCCGGTATGTGATGATGGCTATGGTGAGTGATCCGAAATCGGAAATCCGTGAATATAATTTGGATCATGATCTTGGTACAAAGCCCTACATCGGTCGGGATTCCCAGGGCGTGCTGCGGGTGCCGGGCATTCGCACCGCCACACACCCGGAGATGTTCGAGCTCATGGCCACCAACTACACCTATGTTGCCGGTGCGCCGGGTGTGGCTGCCTCCGCTCAGACGGCAGAGGCTCACGACAGCGTGCTGTATGTGGCAGTGGTCACCTGCAATGATACGCCCGACTACATGAACAGAGCCAGGGCACTGCTCATGGAGGCGGAAGCCATGGGCTTTGACGGACTTGCCCGGGAGAACGAAAAGTGGTATAATAAGCTGTACACCCGCCGTGAAGCGGGTCGTGTGGTGCTGGGCGCCACGGAAGAAGAACGCGCTGCCTGCGACCGGCAGATGACCATGGAGGCCTTTGCCTCCTGGACCAGCGGGCATATGGGCTTCTGCCGTCCGCGCCCTGCGCACCTGGAGGGCAGTGCCAGTTATGCATGCTATGAGGTGGATACCCAGTCCTGGCATTCGCTGCCCTGCTATAACGAGATCTTTTCTGAAGGTCCCTACTTCCTGCGCAACCGGTGCGAACCGAAGCTGCTGTGGATCGAGCTGATCGAAACATGGCATGAGAACCTGAAGGAAAAGGCCCGGCTGAAGTTCGGTCTGCCGGGCATGTGCATGGCCCACGGGTATCTTCCCGCCGCGGCCCAGAGTCCCTGGTACATGGAAAACAACGCCCTCGACTTCACTATGGAGGTTCCCGGGCAGATCATGAAATGCATCTGGAACTTCTGGGATTATGAAGGAGACGAGGACTTCCTGCGCCGCCGGGCCTGGCCCATCTTACGGGATCTTGCAATCTTCTATGAGGCCTTTGCCCGCCGGGGCTGGGATGGTCGTCAGTACAACCTGGAGCCTACCGTGGAAACCGAATCCTACGGCGTGAGCTATCGGCTGAAATACACCCGCAACTGCACCGGCACCATCGCCATGTTCCGTTGGGTACTCAACCGTGCCTGCGAGGCGGCGGAATACCTGGGGGTGGACACGGAGCTGATTCCCGGCTGGCGGGAGGTTGCGGAGCATCTGCCGCCATATCCCACCTTCCGCGTAGGCTCAGGCGAGGTGATTGGCGGCAATGAAATGGCTTTCCCACGTTTCACCCGGGGCGACCATTTCATGTTTACCGGCTATTTCCCGGTGAACATGGCGGATGAAATCAATCTGGACAGCCCGCAGGAGCTCAAGGATATGATGACCCGCACGGCTGATGTGCTGGGCACTGCCCGCAACTGGGAGCCCTATGTCCTTACGGGTGCGTGTAAGAATGAGATCCCGCGAAAGTACGCTTATGGTGCGCAGAAAATCACCGATCACGCCGTACTGTTGCAGGAACTGGAGGAAGCGCCTGAGCGCCTCATGAACAGCCGGTCGGGGCGGATTCACCTGTTCCCTGCCGTACCGGAATGGACAGAATGTGCCTTCCGGGATTTCCTGGCCCGGGGTGGTTTCCGGGTTAGCGCGGGTCGCACGGCCAATGGGGTGGAAAGCCCTGTGACTGTCGCGGCAGTCCGCTCCATTCCCTGCTGGTTGATGAATCCTTGGCCCGGCCGTGATGTCCGGGTGACGGAGGCAACCTCCGGTCAGGTCATCCCCGCCGTGCTGGATAGCGCCAATGGCGAATGTGTTGTGTTCCATGCGGAGGCAGGGCATACCTACAGCATATCTGTGATTGAATCATCGAAATAAGGTGACTCTGTATGATCCCGACCGCCATCCCATCGAGGAGCGCGACCGAATTGTGGCAGAGGCGTCAAGGCAAATGCAGGCGCTGTATGACCGCGAGGATGAATTGGAGAAGAAGGAAAGCAAACTCGGCGGACGGCACGCAAAAACATGAATACATCCACGCGGCTCGGCAGGCAATATCGCTTGCGGAGCCGCATTTTGCGCAACAAAAAAACTGCTTAGCAAAACGCCAAGCAGGAAGGTATGTTGAAGGGGTGGGAAACGAGGACAAACGCGGCGTTTAATCAGAACGACAACAATTGGCTACAGCAGCGTGTGATTTGCCCCGTCCCGTGCCACGATGGCAAAGCGCACTGCCAGCCGCTGCACGCGCTCGAAGGACATCACACACTACCTCCAAGCCATCCGTGGCGTGCTTACGTACCCTTGTTATCCTTGCTTGCTGCACTCATTCTCTGGGCTTCCTCTATCTTCTGAATGTAGTGCAGACTCATTTCACTGTTTTCTGCGGTGGAAATGCTGCTTTTAACCAGATGGCCAAAACCGCGGGTAAACAGGAAAAAGATGATGCTGGAGACGAGCCCGGACAGCAAAATGAGGATAAAAGAACCAAAGTCAAATTCGCCACGGAGATTTTTTCCAAATACAAAAGAGCAGATAACCGTTGCCAAAATATTGACCACAAGAGCGATTATCGAGAAGACCAGAATGTATTCGCCGAAATTCTCAGATTCGGACATATTCACAGAAGAATGATTTCTTGTTGTTGATACTGTTGGTGATGCTGGGTGTGATTCTATTGCACGACCGCATTCGGGACACCTGCTTAGATTTCCTAGATAGAAATAATTACAGTGTGGACAATACATCGCAAGACCTCCTCAATTTGTTGCTGAAGTTATTGAAGTGAACGAACCAATGACTTGAATACCAGCACTCCCGGGCGTTACCTGTTCTGTGCCTCCCTTCCTCTGTCTGCCATGTCTCTATTATATGCCAAATTCTACAAAAAAGTCACGTGCAAATCATGCACATTTCCCGTGCACAATGTGCAAATTACGCACATTCGGGCCGAAATCAACCAATATTTTGTGCAAATTACAAAAGATGGCAATTAACGATAAAAAATGACCCTTCTACCGCCACTGACAAACATTCCATACTCCTCATTGCGTCCTTTGGAGAAATCCCCTGTAATGGAGTCATTACGCTCGAAAGAACGATGCCTTTGCAAAGAAAAAGAGCTGGATTGCTCCAACTCTTTTGAAAAAAACCACGTGTGCGCTTTGGGCGTTACGGGTGATAGATGCCCAGATAGTCCTTCAGTGCGCTTTGCAGAATCTGGCTGTAGTTCACGCCGCCATGTTTTTCCGCTGCTTCGTTCAGCCAGGCGGGAATGGTCAGCGTCTTCTTCACCGCCC
>CAVEOA010000008.1:0-89872 GCA_963617205.1 Alloprevotella sp.
ACCTTCACCTTCATCACCAAGACCCCGCCGGTTCCGGTGCTGATCAAGAAGGCGCTGAACATCGAAACTGCTTCCGGCCGCCCCAACCGCGACAAGGTTGGTCAGCTGACCAAGGAACAGGTTCGCAAGATTGCTGAGACCAAGATGCCTGACCTGAACGCGGCCAGCATCGAAGCCGCCATGTCCATGGTTGCCGGCACGGCTCGCAGCATGGGCGTTACTGTTGAGGAGTAATCCGACAGCATCAGCAATTTGCCGGGGTGCAAGCCCCATGAACAATGTGGGAGGACGAATGTGCCGCTAATACCACATGGGAGGAATATAAAATGAAGCATGGCAAGAAATATCAGGACAGCGTGAAGCTGATCGACCATCTGACCCAGTACGACCCCGACAAGGCGGCCGAGCTGGTCGTGAGCACCGGCAAGGCGAAGTTCGACGAGACCGTTGAGGTTTCCATCCGACTGGGCGTCGACCCGCGTCATGCGGATCAGCAGGTTCGCGGCGCAGTCGTTCTGCCCCACGGCACCGGCCGCGTTATCCGCGTGCTGGTCATCGCCAAGGGCGCGAAGGCTGACGAAGCCCGTGCTGCCGGCGCTGACTATGTTGGCGATCAGGACATGATCACCAAGATCCAGACTGAAAACTGGTTCGACTTCGATGTCTGCGTTGCCACCCCTGACATGATGGGTCTGGTCGGCCGCATCGGTCGTGTCCTTGGTCCGAAGGGCTTGATGCCGAACCCGAAGTCCGGCACCGTCACCATGGACGTCACCAAGGCCATCACCGAGATCAAAGCCGGTAAGGTTGAGTACCGTCTGGACAAGACGGCCATCATCCACTGCCCGGTTGGCAAGGTGTCCTTCGGCGCGCAGAAGATTCAGGAGAACCTGACTGCCCTCATGGAAGCGATCAACAAGGCAAAGCCTGCCGCCGCAAAGGGCGTGTACGTGCGCAGCCTGTACATTAGCTCCACGATGGGTCCGTCTGTCCGCGTGAATCCGCTGAAGTTCTAATTGCACACAAAAAGAGCCGTCCGAAAGGGCGGCTTTTAAAATGCCTGATTTTACGCTTCCTCGACCTTTGTCACATGATATCCCTCGTTTTCGACTGCCTGACGGAGAAGCGATTTGTCCAGCGGCTTTTCCAGCGTGACGACAGCCGTGCCGGACTCATGGTCGGCGGACGCGCTCACGGCGCCGGGCAGCTTTTCGAGCGCCGCACGGACGCGCGCTTCGCAATGGGCGCACATCATGCCCTTGACCTTGAGCGTCATGCGGATTGCGCCCTCCGACTGCGTCAGAGAGGGGAGCGAAACGGGATGCAGCTTGCGGTCGTGCTTGCCGTCATGCAGGCGGAACAGGTTCAGCCGCAGGGCGTTCGACACCACGCAGAAGCTGCTCAGGCTCATCGCGGCCGCACCGAACATCGGGTTCAGCTTCCAGCCGAGAAGGGAAATGAAAACGCCTGCCGCCAGCGGAATCCCGATGATGTTGTAGCAGAACGCCCAGAACAGGTTCTCGTGAATGTTGCGCAGGACCGCACGGGAGAGGCGAATCGCCGCGGGAACGTCGGACAGGCGGCTGTTCATCAGCACGACATCCGCCGCATCGATGGCGATATCCGTTCCAGCGCCGATGGCGATGCCGACATTCGCGCACGTCAGCGCAGGCGCATCGTTGATGCCGTCGCCGACCATCGCCACGCGCCCGGACTTTTGCAGCTGCCTGACGACATTCGCCTTGCCGTCCGGCAGAACGCCCGCAATGACCTGATCGACCCCTGCCGTCCTGCCGACAGCGTCCGCCGTGCGCGGATTATCGCCGGTCAGCATGACGACGCGGATGCCCATGCGCCGCAGCTCCTGCACCGCTGCCGGACTGTCCGCCTTGATGGTGTCAGATGCGGCAACCAGACCAAGCAGCCTTCCGTTCCGGCTGAAGAGCAGCGGCGTTTTGCCCTGCGCGGAGAGCGCGACCGCCTGTTCAAGCAGCGCATCGGGCACGGTGCATTGCGTCTGCATATACGCGACGCTGCCGCCAAGCAGCCTTTCGCCGGAAAGACTCGCCGTCAGCCCACGCCCGGGCAGCGCCTCGAAGCTTTCTACTGCCTGCGCCGCATAGCCCTGTGCCGCCGCATACGCCACAATCGCCTTCGCCAACGGATGCTCCGAGGGCGTTTCCAGTGCGCACGCCGTGTCGAGCAGCGTCTGCCGGTCGATGCCATCCGCCGGAATCACGTCCGTGACGCTCATCTGACCGGTGGTGATGGTTCCGGTCTTGTCCAGCGCGACAATTTGCGTCCTGCCGGTTTCCTCCAGCGAGGTCGCCGTCTTGAAAAGGATGCCGTTTTTCGCGCCGACGCCGCTGCCGACCATAATCGCGACCGGCGTTGCAAGCCCAAGCGCGCACGGGCAGCTGATGACGAGCACCGCAATCGCACGGGACAGGCTGTCGCCGAACGATGCGCCCAGCAGCAGCCAGACGACAAAGGTCACCAGCGCAATCCCGATGACCGTCGGCACAAACACGCCGGATACGCGGTCAGCCACCTTCGCGATGGGCGCCTTTGTCGCGGCGGCATCCGACACCATGCGGATAATCTGGCTCAGCGTCGTGTCCTCGCCGACACGGGTCGCCTCGCAGCGCAGGAAGCCCGACTGGTTGACCGTTGCGGCGGACACGCTGTCGCCGGGCGCCTTGTCCGCCGGAATGCTCTCACCCGTCAGCGCCGACTCGTTGACTGCGCTCTGCCCCTCCAGGACGCGCCCATCCACCGGAATGCTCTCGCCCGGGCGAACGACGAACACATCGCCCTTCTGCACCTGCGCAATCGGCAGGACGACCTCCTGACCGTTCCGCACGACGGTTGCCGTCTGCGGCGCGAGCTTCATGAGCGATTTCAGCGCATTGGTCGTCTTGCCCTTGCTTCGCGCCTCAAGCATCTTGCCGACCGTGATGAGCGTCAGAATCATCGCCGCCGACTCAAAGTAAAACTCGTGCATATACCCCATGACTGCCGCCGCATCGCCGTGCAGCTGCGCATCGGTCATGGCGAACAGCGCGTAGGTGCTGTACAGGAACGATGCGGACGCGCCCATCGCCACGAGGGTATCCATGTTCGGGCTTCGATGCATGAGCGCCTTGAAGCCGCTGATGAAGAATTTCTGGTTGATGACCATGATGACGACCGTCAGCAGCAGCTCTGCCAGCCCCATCGCAATATGGTTGTCCGCCAGAAACGCGGGCAGCGGCCAGCCCCACATCATGTGCCCCATCGAGAGGTACATCAGTACGCACAGAAAGCCCAGCGACCACCACAGCCGCCGCTTGAGCTTCGGCGTTTCGCGGTCGGTCAACGCGTCTGCATCGGCTGATTTCTCCTGCGCCGCGCCCTTCACGCTCGCGCCGTAGCCTGCCTGCTGCACCGCCTGAATGATTGCGTTGTCATCCGCCGTGCCCTCAACGCCCATCGCGTTCGTCAGCAGGCTGACGGAAACGCCTGTCACGCCGGGCACCGCGCCGACCGCCTTTTCGACACGTGCCGCGCATGCCGCGCACGACATGCCTGTCACACAATATTGCTTCATCGGATTGCCTCCTGAATGATGGTGAATCAGCGCATCAGCTTTTGCAGCGTTGCCACCAGCTCGTCAATGACCTCATCGTTGCCCTTGCGGATGTCCTCTGCCACGCACGTGCGGATGTGGCTCGCAAGCAGCTCCTTTGTGAAGGCGTTGAGCGCCGCGGACGTTGCCGCCACCTGCGTCAGGATATCGGGACAATAAGCGCTGTTTTCCAGCATTTTGCGGATGCCGCGCACTTGTCCCTCGATGCGGTTCAGGCGGTTCGTCAAGCGCCTCAATTCCTCGGGGGAGCGCTCCTTGTGCTTGTGGCAGCAGTCGCATTGATGATTGCAGCTGTCCATGGGGATTCCTCCTGATTTCATATACCCTCACCGGGTATTACGATTATATACCCCATATGGGTATCTGTCAAGGGGGACTTCGTCCCTTTTTATTTCGTCCCTTTTTATTTCGTCCCCTTTTTTTTCGTCCTTTTTTTATCTCGTCCCTTTTCGTTATTTGATGGGATGCCCATGTCAAAAGCGCTCAATCCCTCTGATTTCAAGGGGTTGAGCGCCTTGATGATGGGGAAGCTGTTTCTTGCTGAAAAAGGAGCGCGGAGCATGTCTGATATGCACCCACAATCATGGGCGTCCGGTACCGGGGCACATATCACATCGGGTGCACCCGCTCCCGTTATCGAAAAAAAGGCTTCCGCTATTGACGCTTACACGGAATATTGGGTATAATGTATTCTGACATCAGGTGCAGCTGCGCCGGTTTTCGGCACCACATAGGACCATTCAAAAACCAAAAGGTGTTCTCTGCCAATTAACTTCTCAGCGAGGGAAAACGCAATGGCCAACTATACCAGCCTCCTTCAAAAGCCCATGGACACCATCTCATGGGAGGACGACAATTTCATCGAGGAGCTGCTCGAAGTCGTGCAGCTCTTTCGACCATTCTCTGTCGCTATAACCGAGTTCATTTCAGAACACGGCTATCAGGGGGATGCATCTGATGCTGAGGCCAAGGTTGATTTCATCCGTACAGCCTTCGCCAAGGCCAATATGGATGCGCCGAGGGAAGTCCGTGAGTGGTTCGCAGGGCAGCCGGTGAAGCGGGACACCGTCTTTCAGATCTGCTTTGCCTTCGGGCTGGATGGCGGCGAGACGGATGAGTTCTTCCGGCGGATTTACGCGAAGGAGCGCAGCTTCAACTGCCACATAATGCAGGAGGCCATCTATTATTTCTGCCTGAACAACGGTCTTACATGGGCGGACGCGCTGGATATCCAGTCTCAGGTGGCGCTCTCCGGGAAGGATGCCGGGAACGGAGAGGTGGTATATACCGGCTCCATTATCGCGGAGCTGAATGACATAGAAACGAAGGAAGAGCTCATTGCATGGCTGAAAGACAATCTGGACAAGTTTGTTGGATACGGGAATGTCACAGCTTATGAGACCATCCGCCGCCTGTGGCGTCAGGCCTCCGGTCCGGCTGGACTGCTGAAGCGGGAGCACGACCGGCTTGCATCCATGTTGGATGATGAAGCGATTGGCAGGAAGAGCCCGTTCAGAACCGGCAGCGACGGGGCGAAGCCGTGGGATGCCTATCTGGCGATCCTTCAGCTCGACAAGAAGGACGTTAAGAAGCTTGGCACCGACCGTTCCATCAAGCCGATTCTGGAAAAGCTCCATGATGACGCGCAGGATTCCTTCCCGGACAGACAGGGGATCGACCTGATCCTTCGCGGCGAACACGTATCCTATGAGCGGGTTCGGAAATGGCTCGTTCTGCTGACTTTTTATACGTACTGGGCAAGGAAGGCGCTTGCCAAGGGCGATTATGAGTCATCTCCCGGGGATGCTGACCGCTGCATTGCCGAAATGAACCGTTACCTGATTGATTGCAGTTATCCGGAGCTTTATGTGGGGAATCCCTATGACTGGATTTTCTTTTATGCCGTGAAGGACAGCGAGCCGCTGCGCACGTTTCGGTATATCTGGAATGAGCTGCTGGTGGGAACGCTCGAACACCAGTAAATCCAGAATACGCACTGTCTGGGGTTATGATAAGGATGTGACCTGAGAACAGGAGGGAAACCATGGACGGAAGAATCGCGCTTGCCCCAGGCGCTGCGCTGAAGCTTGAAACTGCCACCGGATATACCCTGTACACGATTCATCATGAGGTCGGTCGCGGCGGATCCTGCATTGTATACGATGCCTCCTACACCGACAATCTGGGCAACTATAAGCTGGTGCGCATCAAGGAGTGTTATCCTCATGCCCTGCGAATCGCCCGAAACGCAGATGACACATTGGATGCCGAAGCTCGCGACGCGGAGGCCTTTGCCGCCGCCAAAGAACGCTTGCGAGACGCCTATCAGCGAAATCACGATCTGTTTGCGGTCAGCGGCTTGACCAACGCGGTGACAAACAGCTCGGATATCTATGAAGCCAACGACACCGTTTATATCGTCTCCGTATACATGAACGGTCGGACATTCGCTGCATATCAGGGGGAAACGCTGCACGACTGCGTATCGCTGCTGATTGGCGTGGCGAAGGCGCTTCAGCGCATCCATGATGCCGGTTATCTTTATCTCGACCTGAAGCCGGATAACATCCTGACGCTGGAAGGGACCTTGGATCTGGTGCAGCTTTTCGACTTTGATTCCATGGTATCCATGGGAGAATTGGAAGAAGCCATCCGGAACAATAATGCCAGCGGACTGCGCGCCTCCTATACCAAAGGGTATGCTTCCTTGGAGCAGCAGACCGGCAGGCTTCGCCAGTTGGGCAGGCACTCGGATATCTACAGCCTCGGCGCGGTGCTTTTCTATGCCCTGTGGCACAAAACGCCTTCCGCCTTTGACTGCGATCCTGACGCGGAATATGATTACGCCAGCATGACCTATGCCGGAACCTCGTATCAGGATCGACTGTTTCCGGCACTGACTGATTTTTTCCATAAGACGCTGGCCAGCTATTACGCTGACCGATATCAAAGCGCGGATGAAGCGATTGAACAGCTGAGGACGATTCTTCGCCTGTCTGATGAAACGAAACCTTGGCTGCATTCCTCCGCCATCGCCGCTCCGGCATTCTTTGCCGGACGTGAATCCGAGCTGAAAGCGCTGGACCATCTCCTGCACGCGGAAGGTCAGCATGTTTTCAACCTGTACGGCATGGGCGGCATCGGCAAAAGCACGCTGACACGGGCGTATCTCGCCGCGCATCAGGGCGCGTATGATGCGATTCTCTGGCTATACGCCGATGGAAACATGCCTCGTATGCTCTGTGACGACCAGCTGGTGCACGTGAATACGGTTGCGCGTCTGGGCGACGAGCCACAGGAGGAATATCTGCAAAGAAAGCTGCGTGCGCTGAGGGAAATTGCGGCAGAACAGCATGTGCTGGTGGTTGTGGACAACGTTCGCAGGGAGCATCTGGAGGATCTGCGGGCGCTGGAAGGCGTAGGCTGGGATGTGCTGCTCATCTCGCGAAGCCTGCTGGCGGAGGCGCTTTATCCTGCCCTGTGCATCGAGGAAATGCAGATGGAAGCGCTTGCGCAGGTCTTTCAGCGGTACGCGCATCTGACCATTGCCGAAGAGCAGGACAAGCGCGACTTTATCGTCATGGTCAATGCCGTATATGGGCATACGCTGACCATGGAGCTGCTGGGGCGGCAGATTGCCAGAAGCTATCTGACCCTGCACGAAGCTGCTGTATTGGTGAAAGAAGCAGGCTTTCAGCATCTTCCGGGCGAAAGAATCGATTATGTGCACGACCAGAATGCCATGATGGCGCCGCTGACCGCAATTCTGGACAAGCTGATCGAAATCGATCGGTTTACAGTCGAGGAAAAGCAGATGCTTCAGATTCTCTCCGCCATCGATCAGCATGGCATCCGCATTTCCCTCCTGAGAGAAATCACTGCCCTGCCGAACCTGGAGGTCATCAACCGGATGGAAGAAGGCGGCTGGCTGGAGGTTGCCTCACAGAGAGTCGTTTTCCATCCGATGATTCGTGAATACCTCCACGCATGGTTTTGGGATACCTCCGCGAGAAACGCGCTGGATGCGATGCTGGTGAAGCTTCACCACAAAATCAACCCGCTGGAGGAGCAGCCGGACATGGATAAGCAGTTCCCATCCGATTACGGGCAGCTTTACGAGCTTCTCGGCGTTGCGAAGCAGCTTTTGATCTTCGCAAAACCAGTCACGCCCGCAAGCCAGCTGCTGACCTTCCGGATGCTGATGGATGCGCCTGTCGATGCGGATGAAGCAGTCACGGGCGATATGCTGCGCCTGCTGAAGCATCCGGAAGGGCTTGACCCAAGGTGCGTTCTGCGGCTGTATGAGACCTGCGCCTTCATGCTGGGACGGCTTGGATGTTATGGGGACGCTCATGATATGCTGGACGAAATGAAAGCCTATCTGAAAAAGCATCCCAGTCACTATTACATGTCCTTGTATCACCGGGCCAAGGCGATCATCCTCAACAACCAGTCTGCTCGGGCGAAGGACAAAGAATGCCTGAAGCAGGTTGACACCGCCATCAGGGAAGCCCGCGCTTCAAAGCATCCGGAAGCAAGGAAACAGCTTGCCGCGGTACTCCTCAACAAAACTCAAACGCTGCTTGAAACGGAAGGCAAGATGAAGCGCTGCGGGCAGATGCTCGCAGAGGCGGAGGAGCTGCTGGCTGATTACCCCTACGGATACGAGCACTACCACTTTGACTGCGTCGCAGCCATTTATTTCGCCATTGCGGGAAACGAGAAGGACGCCCTTCGGCACATGCATCGTGCGACCGAACACGTGAAGGCGACGATGGATTCTCCGTTGTCCATGATTGACCACCTTGTAGAAGAAACTGCTGTCGCCTACATTCAGCTCGGACGCTATCAGGATGCAATCGACACGGTCTCCAAAGCGATCGCCATGTGCAGCGAAAACGAGGAGGTTCGCCGGTACAGGGAAGCCCGGTTTGACGCCTTGCTGTTCCTTGGCAGAATCTATGCCATGAACGGCGAATTTGTCAAGGCTGAGCAGACGTTTGCGGAGGCGGAGGTACATGTGGAAGATTCCCCGTATGAGTGGCGGCTTCCTTTGTGCCCGAAGGAGATACGGGATAAAGCCGAAAAGGAAAAGCAGTCATGAAGTGCTGGAAATGCCATACCACAATGGTCAAGGATGAGGATTCCCGTACAGCGACCTGCCCTTGCTGCGGACGCACGGTGGGATATCGCACAAAATCGGAGAAAAAATGGGATTTGGACTCTTCGTATTCTTCATACTCTTCGTACTCTGGGGGTGGAGGAAATCATAGCGGTATCAGCTGCTCGGGATGCGCTTCCGCCTTGGCTATCGGGATATTGATCATCATAGGACTTCTGCTTCTTCTCGTGTGGCTCATATTCGGAGGCGGATTGTGGACCTTCCTGAAAAGCGCCGCGGAATTCGTCCTTAATTTACTCTGGTCGACCATCAGCTTCGTTTTTGAAGGGCTCTGGTGGATTCTTAGTGGATTGTTTGACCTGATATTCTAAGTTGACATGCACATTTAATTAGGGGGATGATGAGCTTGGGTTACAAGTTGATTTCAGTGAAGTGCCCGGATTGCGGTCAGACGCTTTCCATCGAGGAAAACAGGACGCAGGCGTTCTGCTCCTACTGCGGCGCGAAGGTGCTGCTCAGCAACGAAAACGAATATGTTGTGAGGCAGATCGATGAAGCGGGCGTTCAGAAGGCGGAAACGGAAAGATTAGTCCGCTTGAAAGAGCTGGAAATCCAGCAGCAGCGTGAGACGAACGGAGGAAGTCTGAAAAAAATACTGATGATCGTTTGGCTGATCGTAACGATTGCCCTGCTGACCGTTGTTATTTTTAAACTGGCAGGCTCGGAAGAGGATTTGACAAGCGGCATACTGATGCTGTTTTGTATCGGAACCCCTGTAGTCGGCGGCGGTGGCTTCCTGATTTTCAAAGTGCTGCCAGAAATAGAAAATGAAAAAATCCTCTCAAGCCGGGGCGGTATCAGGTTCCCAAAGGATTTGGGTCCGTTCATGGGGAAAAAGTATACGGCGGTATCTGAAGCGCTTCGGGCTGTCGGATTCCAGAACATCATCTGCGTCAATCTTCATGACCTGAATCCCCTGACGGCGCTGGTCAACGGCGATAAAATTGAGAAGGTTACGGTTGATGGAAAAACGATCACATCCGGCGGCAAAATGTATATGCCGAATGTACCGATTGTCATTACCTATCATGGAAGATAATCGCTATGGAACGGTGCAAAACGCGCCGTTCTTTTCATTTGTCCGGCTATTGCACCAGTAAATCCAGATTTCCTTTCCTCCATGATATGCTCTCATCAGGCGTAGAAAGCGCATGAAGATGGGAGGGAACATATGCCGAAACACAAGCAGATGCCTGGTATGGCCTACAGGGTCATATCCCAGAATGAAAGCCAGGCCATTCTGGAGTACACGTATCTGTGCCCCTACTGCATGAGAAAGTCAATGGTTCAATCCAAGGTCTACCCGGCGGATTATGCGCGGCTGGAGACCGGCGGATTCTATGATGCGCTCGAATGCAGCGAATGCGGCAAAACAACCGATGTGCGGTTCTGGCAGGCGATGAAGATCGACGGAGGAAAGGGAGGATTGATTCCATGAAAAAACTGATTGCTGTTCTGTTGGCTTGTCTGCTGACGGTTACGACCTTTGCGTCTGCGCTGGCGTTGGACATTGATTACTCGTCTCTGACCAACGCGGAGTTGGACGAATTGATTCGGGATGCCACTGCTGAACGCAGCAGCCGTCAGAACGTCCATGTGCCTGTTGCGGTCAATGCGTCGCCGGACAAGTATACATGGTATGTGCAGGACTATGTCGGACGCAACGCCGCAGGGTTTGGCTATACGTCTCTTGGCGGAGACAGAGTGGAAAGATATGGTGCCGGCTATCTGGAATTCACTTTTGTGACTGAAGACGGTATGTATTTAGATATCGAAGACGAAAAACAGCTCCAGCAGTATATCGTCACCGGGCAGAACATTGCGCCGAACACAGAAATGAAACTTGTTTTTGAAAAGGACAGCAATGGAGAAGAATACAGCAGTCTGATTGAATTCCAGAGTGTCCGCCTGATTGATCTGACTGTTCGTCGGCTGGATGGCACCCTGTCAGGCGATCCGATTGCTTTCGAGCTGATTCCCATCACCCCGTCGCCAGACAAGTATACACACTACATCCGGAACTATGTCGGGAAGAATGTTGCTTCCTTCGGTTATACCTCCCTCGGTGGTGACCGTCGGGAGAAGTACGGCGCAGCAACGATTAAATTCAACTTTGTAGCGGATGACGGTGCATATATTGACCCGGAGGATATGGATGTTCTCAAGCAATATGTTGTGACGGCACAGGATGTTGCGCCAAATTCAGAGATGAAACTTGTCTTTGAAAAGGACAGCAAAGGAAAAGAATATTCCAGTCTGATTGACAGCCAGACTTGGCAGAGCATTACGTTGTACGTACACAGGCTGGATATTGTTTATCCGGAAACATCTTCCGCTGTTACAGAAACGGAAGCGGCAGATACTCGTTCGGCAGAAACAACTGCCGCTCCTGTCGTCGCTGACGGAACGGTTATGAGCTATCGAGGCATTCAGTATCGCTATATGAGCGATGGAAATATCGAAATTGTCGGATATACCAAGGCACAAAGCTCCATAAGCATTCCTTCTGAGATTGATGACCGGGATGTGACCAGAATTGCGGACGGTGCTTTTGAGAATTGCACCGAACTGACAAACCTGATTAACTGGGCGGATATAGAGTACATCGGTGCATCCGCATTCAAGGACTGCACCAATCTGACAAGCATCAGCATTCCCGGTGCAACGACTTTTATTGGCGAATCTGCGTTTGAAGGCTGCTCCAGCCTGAGTACTGTTATCATGTGGGGCGATCCCGTCAGGATCGAAAAGAACACCTTCAAAGGCTGCACCCAACTGACAAGCATCAGCCTGTCCAGCAGTGTGACCTACATCGGCGAATCGGCCTTTGAAGACTGCACCAGCATGAGCACTGTCATCCTCTGGGGCGATATCACGAGCATTGGCAAGAGCGCATTCAAGAACTGCAGCAGTCTTGGCAGTGTAAGCATTCCAAGCAGTTGTGATGTTGTTGGAGAATCTGCCTTTCAGGGTTGTACCGATCTGAGTTCGATTATTCTGTGGGGTGATACCAACATTGATGCTTACGGCTTTCAGGGATGTACGAGCCTTGGAAGAATCAGTATTTCCAGTGGCACAGAGTATATTGGCGATTATGCCTTTGAAGGCTGCTCAAGCCTGGAGAAAGTCATCATGTGGGGCAGCTCGACCAGGATCGGGAAGGACGCCTTTGCTAACTGCCCGAAGCTGAAGAATGTGCCACGCTAAGCGCTTATGCCATGCCAAATGGCAGGAGTCCAGCTATGAAACGTCATGGGGCGACCGTGTAATTGATCGCCTACAGACCTTTAGAGCGCTGGCAGGCAAGAATTAACCACATGGGTAAAGCACATCGATGGGGGTCACGGGATCGAGTCCTGTTGCGACCACCATAAGCCCTTGAAAACGCTGCGTTTTCGAGGGCTTTTCCTTTTCTCCGGAGAGCGGTATGTTCATTCTGGAGAGCCGAAAACAGACGAAATCCATCATAAAGGAATAAACCAGAATGGAGCAATATGCCATTTGATGCCGTTGCGGTCAGGCAGACCAAGAACATCGTCCTGCAAAAGAACAGAATTAGTGCAAAAGGAGGTCTTGTCAGAAAAGGCAGGTGTGGTGTATGATGTATGCTGTGAGAAGCGCATCGAAGCGCGTCACCGACAACGGCGTCGGATATCCGCGGCAGCGGGTTCTCTTCCGCCGCACGCAAAAAAATAAACAGAACATTGACCGTTGAAAGGAGTCCTGCATCATGGCGAATTATGCTGAGCGTGTGTTAAATGACCTGAAGGTTCGCTACGCCCACGAGCCCGAATTCATTCAGGCTGCGACTGAAATTCTGACGACCCTCAAGCCTGTCATTGACCGCAATGAGGAAAAGTACGAGGCGGCTGGTCTGCTGGAACGCTTCGTCGAGCCGGAACGCATCATCACCTTCCGCGTGCCGTGGATTGACGACCAGGGCAAGGTGCAGGTGAACCGCGGCTACCGCGTGCAGTTCAACAGCGCCATCGGTCCGTACAAGGGCGGTCTGCGCCTGCATCCGAGCGTCAACCAGTCCATCCTCAAGTTTCTGGGCTTCGAGCAGATCCTGAAGAACTCCCTGACCGGTCTGCCCATCGGCGGCGGCAAGGGCGGCTCTGATTTCGACCCCAAGGGCAAGAGCAACAACGAGGTGCAGCGCTTCTGCCAGTCCTTCATGACCGAGCTGTATCGCTACATCGGCAAGGATATGGACGTTCCCGCTGGTGACATCGGCGTCGGCGGCCGCGAAATCGGCTATCTGTACGGTCAGTACAAGCGCATCACCGGCCTGTACGAGGGCGTGCTGACCGGCAAGGGTCTGACCTGGGGTGGCAGCCTTGCCCGTACCGAAGCGACCGGCTACGGTCTGTGCTACCTGACGCAGGCGATGCTCGAGCGCAACGGCAAGCAGGTCGCCGGCAAGACGGTCGTCGTGTCCGGTTCCGGCAACGTCGCCATCTATGCGACCCAGAAGATCACCCAGATGGGCGCGAAGGTCGTTGCCATGAGCGACTCCAACGGCTATATCTATGATCCGAACGGCATCAACCTCGCCGTGGTCAAGCAGATCAAGGAAGTCGAGCGCAAGCGCATCAAGGAGTACGTCAAGGCTGTTCCGACCGCGACCTACACCGAGGGCTGCTCCGGCATCTGGAGCATTCCCTGCCAGATTGCGCTGCCCTGCGCCACGCAGAACGAGATCAACGAGGAATCCGCCAAGCTGCTGATTGCCAACGGCGTCGAGGCGGTCGGCGAAGGCGCGAACATGCCTTCCACCCTTGAAGCAACCGCTGCCTTCCAGAAGGCGGGCGTGCTCTTTGCACCGGCGAAGGCTGCCAACGCAGGCGGCGTCGCGGTGTCCGCACTGGAAATGTCCCAGAACAGCCAGCGCCTGAGCTGGACGTTTGAAGAGGTCGATGCCAAGCTGAAGGACATCATGATCGGCATCTTCAACAAGATCGACGCTGCCGCGCGCGAGTATGCCACCGAGGGCGACTACGTTGCCGGCGCGAACATCGCAGGCTTCCTGAAGGTTGCGGACGCGATGATGGCACAGGGCGCGGTGTAATCTGAACCGCCTCCTGTCAGGCAGACAGAAAAAATTGCCATGATGATATGCTCCTTCCAGAGTAGATGCTCGAAAGAACAAAAAGCTTCGAGACTGCACTGGAGGGAGCATTTCATTTGTCATGGCTCATTTGAAAATCAGGCAAATTGTGCAAATATCTCAATCCACAGCGTTGTCTGCCCAAAAACAAAAACGGAAGCCCTGATTTCTCAAGACTTCCGATGCGTGGCTCAAATAGGATTCGAACCTATGACACTTCGGGTATGAACCGAATGCTCTGGCCAGCTGAGCTATTGAGCCAAATGGTTGCGGGGGCAGGACTTGAACCTGCGACCTCCGGGTTATGAGCCCGACGAGCTACCAGCTGCTCTACCCCGCGATATTCAGTCGGGATGAAAACTCATCGGCGACAGAATTTATTGTACACCCAACACGGACAATTGTCAAGGGCTTTTGAGAAAAAATTCAGATTGCTGGTGCAGATGGCTTCGCCCATGCGGCAATATATCGAAGCCATTGCATCGTTGGGGTGCGAATGGTTGCCCCTCACCTTGCCCTTGCCCCTCTTTTAGAGCACGATATCGCCCGGACGATAGCCCTTGGGCAGGGGCTCCTCCTCAAGGAAATGGAAGCCTTCATCCTCCAGCGTCGGCAGGAAGGCGGCAAAGGGAATCTGGTCAAATTCGCTGTGGTAGCTGCTTGCGCCGAACCATGCGCCTTCCTTCGCGCGCAGATTCAGGTCGCGGGCGAATTTCGTGTGATTGGAGCAGTCGTGCACGACAATGCCCCAGTGCTCCTCGGACGATTGCCGCATCAGTTTGAACGTGATTTCACGGCTGAAGATGGGGGAGACATAGCCGCGGCGCGTCATGTACATGGGTGCACCGATGTAGTTGCCGAGGTTGTTGGGGTTCAGGTGAAGCTCTGCGCAGTTGATGAAATCGATTCCGGTCGCGAGAATTTCATCCTTCTTCTGCTGGAAATGCTCGTAGAAGTCGGGCGTCATGGGCGTTTCGATGGCGACAGTCGGGATGTACTTCCTCGCGAGCGCGATGTTCCGGATGACCTTGTCCGAGCAGGCGGTTGCGCCGAGATTGAAGCGCAGCTCATCGAGCCCCACATCGCCCAGCATGCGCAGATTTTCCTCCGTGCAGAGCGTACCGTTGGTGTACATGTGCTGATGAATGCCGGCGGCGCGGAATTTGCGGATGATTTCGGGGTACAGGTCGATTTCCATGAACGGCTCAAGGTAGACGTAGCTGACGCCGGTTGGACGGTTTGAGGTGCTCAGGAGCAGCTCGATGTCCTCCGCACGGAAGTACGTGCCGCCGATTTCCCACAGACCTTCGCCGATGGGCTCCTGACAGTCCAGCTCGCCGTAATTGTAGCAGAACGGGCACTGGATGTTGCACTTGTTCGTCCGGCGGATGGCGGTCAGCCCGGTGCCGGTCAGGCAGGACGTGCAGCCCTTGGAGAATTTCGCCGGATTGCCGACGAAGTACGTCCGGCCGCAGAGCGTGTGCAAATCGGGGATTTCCGCCATCAGCGCCCGGTGACGAGCGTCCACAGCTGCCTCAATCTGCCCGATGACCGCCCATGCAAGCTCCTGCTGATGCGGCATCAGCGCCTCGTCCTCCGGCAGCTCCGCGAAAAAGCGGTACCACATCAATGCGTCCTTCTTGCTGATCTTCATGACCACGCCTCCCATTCTGATTCACCTCATGATACCATAATTCACGGTTAATTTGAAGAGAAAAATTCAAAAAAGCGTAAAAAAGCGCTTGACAAACACGCGAAAATAGTGTATTATAAAAAAGTCGCCTGCAGGACATGCAAGAGACACGGGACGACGGGGTGTAGCGCAGTCTGGTAGCGCACGTGCTTTGGGAGCATGGGGCCGGGGGTTCAAATCCCTTCACCCCGACTGCATTACCTGATCGGAACGGGAATTATGGCCCCGTGGTCAAGTGGCCTAAGACACCGCCCTTTCACGGCGGCTACTCGGGTTCGAATCCCGACGGGGTCAGCTTTCTCCCTTTCCCTTCCGTCAAGGGCCTTTAGCTCAGTTGGTTAGAGCAACCGGCTTATATCCGGTCGGTCCCGGGTTCGAGTCCCTGAAGGCCCAATTCTCAGGTGGCCCGGTAGCTCAGTTGGTTAGAGCGCCAGCCTGTCACGTTGGAGGTCGAGGGTTCGAGCCCCTTCCGGGTCGTCTTTCTCTGGTTTTGAACTTCGCAGGTGCTACCAAGATGGCTTATGCTGGTGTAGCTCAATTGGCAGAGCAGCTGATTTGTAATCAGCAGGTTGCGGGTTCAAGTCCCATCGCCAGCTTTTCTCCTCATGTGAGGCTTTTCATGGATGGGTTCCCGAGTGGCCAAAGGGAGCAGACTGTAAATCTGCCGTCTCTGACTTCGGTGGTTCGAATCCACCCCCATCCACATTCTGCGGGAATGGCGGAATTGGCAGACGCGCTAGATTCAGGTTCTAGTGAGGGCTAACTTCATGCAGGTTCAAGTCCTGTTTCCCGCACCAAAATCCGGACGAAAATTCGTCCGGATTTCTTTTATGTTCGTTCTATAACCGAACGTTTGTCAATCACCTCGAAGAGTTTTGTACGGAAATATTCGCTCAAACGGACGTTTTTTGCCCGAAAAAGACAACTCATGACACGGAAAGCGACGGAAGCAGCTCGAAAGCCATGTTATTAAAATTTCATATTTGCATGATTCGCAGCAGGAAAGATTGCTGCGAATTTTTTTGTTCGTTTATCTGCTTTATCTCTGACCCAACCCGGATTCCCGCCATCGCCGCAGGTGTCGGCGCGGGTATGGTCACCTTTGCTAACCGCTCAGGCGGATATTACAAAGCGCGGATTGTCAACCAGATCCCCTTTGAAAAGGTGCTCCGGGGCAATACGCACTGCGCTTTCTCTGTGAATTTCGGTTGTTTTCCGTTCTGGTATCAGGAGAATGTATCGGACATCACCGTCACCACATCCGGGACAGTAATCACCAATCCCGGCAGCATTTATTCCGAACCGCTGATTACCCTGACGGGCTCCGGGGACATCACGCTGATGGTGGGCACGACCATTGTGGAGCTGACTGATACTATTCCCAATTTAAAACAGCTGCAAAATCCACTCACGCCCTGTGATGCTGCGAATGGTTTCGGGCGTAATAGACCTGATCGTGCAGCACAATCGATCGATCACTTTTTCGAGCGTCTGGAACACTTCATTGCGGAAGCCTCTGGTGCGAATTTCACGCCACACCTGCTCGATGGGGTTCATTTCGGGCGTGTAGGGCGGAATGTGAATCAAATGGATGTTATCCGGCACAACCAGCGCACCGGATTTGTGCCATGCGGCGCCGTCGCAGACCAGAAGAATTTCTTCCTGCAATTCGCTTTGACATAATACCGCTCCCTCCAGTGTGATATGTACCCCCAATGCTAAGCGTCCGGGATTGAGGGAACATATTACCGGGGACGTTCCCGGGGGATACAGCGGGCAATCCATTTGCGGATTCCTTCATTCAGGGCAGATTTCAAACCCCTTTTCCGCCTTGTCCATTTTGTGCCGCCACGGTTTTCATGTTTTTATAAGCCCGTGCGGTGTATACGAAATCCACTTCCGGATTCAAATCGCAGCGTTTCAGAAGCTCTCTGATAATGGAGATGCAGTCGTGGGCGGAATAACCGGTGCTTATGTATATGCCGACGTCCTTTTTCAGCTCAAAATGCGTTCTTGACCGCATGCTCATCATAGGAAAGGAACGGATAAAACGGCGTGAATGTATGCCAATTCACGCCGTTTTCGTGTATTTCTACGCAGAATAACAGAATATATATAAATTTGCCCAAAACCCTTGACATTTTGCGGGGGGGGGTATAATAAAATCAACAAATCACAAGGAAGTGTAAATATGCGAATCATTCCCGATATGGACAAGGAAACCATTAGTCGCAAAGTATCTCCGCATGAAGGGAACACCGCCGATTGTGAAGCGCACTTTTAAGGAAGTTGCGCGGGAACATGAAGTAAATTAAACATTTACGAACAGTCAAGAGGAGGTTATAACCATGCTCCAATGTCCGCACTGCCATGAATACTACTTTGGAACGCCAACTGAGTGCCCTAAATGCCATAAAAAGTTGTTCCCATCCGAATCTCAAACGAAGTTGTTCCCATCCGAATCTCAAACGGATACGTCGAGCGAAACTGACAAAGCAATAAGCATCAACAAATTTTTCTCGTTTTTTGAAAAGTTCCTTCAAAATCCCGGGAAGAAAATTCAATGGTTTGCTATTGTAGATTTTATTGTTTCGATTGCTGCGGGCATTGTCTGCGCAGTCGTGCTTTCACGGGACAGACGGGGAGATTTTGACTTCTGGAAAGCAATACAGTATCTTATTGCGGGCATTGCTGGCGGATATGTTACAGCTGTTATCGTTTATGCCTTGGGTTCTTTCATTGCGGATACCGCAGAGAACAAAGAAGTCCTTGCGCGTGTTGAAGCCCAATTAAAGCAAGTGAACCATCGTTTTGAAAAGGCAAGTGACCTCATTGAAGAACAAAACGCACGCGAGAATGACGAATAATAAGCTTGCGGTCCCCGCTTCCCACCTCGGGCGGCGGGGAATTTTATGACCTGCCGGAGGTTTTGCGCGAGGCGTTCCAAGGCAGCACTGCACAATTCGGCGACGGCGTTGAACGTGCCTTCTGCGCCATCTGAAGGCGCTGCCCCAAAACACTTTTTCCGATTAGAAAACGGCACGGATATCGACCAAGCTGGTTGAATATCCGTGCCATTTTTGATGGGGCGCATCGTTCAATTGGGAGATTCCTGCTGATTTGAGACGGTGGTTGTTCTGTTTGCCTTATTCCCCGGCGAGCTTAATCAGCGCGGCGGCGTAAATCTTCATCGCCTTGAGCATCTGCTTGAGATCGATGAACTCATTCGCCTGATGCGCCAAATCCTCATCCTCCGGGAACGCCGCGCCGAACGCAACGCCCTGCTTGAGCACCTTCGCATACGTGCCGCCGCCGGTGGCCTGCGCCTCCGCGTGCTGACCCGTCACCTCGGTGTAGGCATCGAGCAGCGACCGCACGAGCTTGCTGTCCGCAGGCACATGATGCGGCTGCGTGAGGTCAACCGTGTCGGCGGTGAAGCCGGGCAGATGCGCTGCAATCTGCTTCGTGAGCGCGTTCAAATCCGCCGTCACAGGGCAGCGCAGGTCAAGTGACGCCGTCACCCTGCCATCCGCGATATGAAGGATGCCCATGTTGCATGTCAGCTCGCCGGACACATCGTCCCTGCACGCGCAGCCCAGCGATGCGCCGTCATGCTCCATGCCGACCGCATCCGCGAGCGTCCGCAGGGCACCCTGCACGCCCAGTGCACGCAGGAGCAGCAGCATCATGCCGATGGCGTTGCGGCGCCCCTCGGGATACGCGCTGTGTCCGGGAATGCCCTCGGCGGACAGCCAGACGCCGTCAGCAGTGACCTCCGCCGTGTACGGCAGACCCGTCTTTTCGGCATACGCCGCGACCTTGTCCGCAATCTCCTGACCGCCGCGCACAAGCGCCTTTGATTCGCCCGGAATGACGTTCAGGCGCTCGCCTGTCCACATCGAAACGACCTGCAAGCCCTCGCTGCTCAGCGGTGCGGAGTAGAAGCCGTGAATCATGCCCTTCTCGGTGTTGATGAGCGGGAAGGACGCGTCGGGCGAGAAGCCGACCTCCGGCATCTCGGTGTGGGCGCAGTAATACGCCATGTCGTCCCAGCCGGATTCCTCGTCACAGCCGAGAATCAGCCGGATGGACTTCTTCATCGGGATGCCGCATGCGCGGATGGCGTTCATGGCGTACAGCGACGCGAGCGCCGGACCCTTGTCATCGCTCGTGCCGCGCGCATAGATGCAGCTGCCCTTGCGCGTCGCGGTAAACGGCGGCGTCGCCCAGTTGTCGCCCGCAGGGACGACGTCGAGATGCCCCAGCACGGCAATCGTCTCGTCCGTTTCGCCCTTCATCGTGATATCGCACGCATAGCCGTCAAAATTGCGCGTTTCATAGCCAAGGCGCTGCGCGTCCGCAACCGCCATATCCAGCATTTTGCGAACCTCTGTGCCGAACGGCGCGTCAGGCGCGGGCGCATCCTTCACCGATGCGACCTCCACCCAGCGCGACAGCTGTGCGGCGTACTCCTCAATATGCTCCTCCAGATAGGCAAATACCTTGTCGTACATATTCATGCTCCTCCGTCAAAATGCATTGCGCGGGTCTTTCGAGCGGCGTTTCTTCGCCTCGGGGTCAATCAGCTCAATCTCCATGCGTTCAAAATTGACCGGTTCCAGAAACGCATCAGGCAGAAACCGCGTCTGCGAAAATTCTTCCCACTCCCGCTGATTTTTATCCAGCCACAGGGGGCGCGACAGATCAAGCTGCCGACATGCCTCATCCAGCGCGTCATGCGGATTGCTGTGCGTGCACGGCTGCACGGTTTGGCGGTCAATGCGATGATGACGGATGATGCGAACCCATAAGGCAGTCGCCATGGTTGTCCCTCCCCTTTTGGTTAGTCGCATTTATTATGCCACGAATTCCTTTTCCATGCAAGGGCAGCGAGAAAAAAAGCGCTTTATTTCCTTGACATGACCTGCTGGTTGCGGTATCATAAAAAGTGGCATTTTTTCGGTTGAAATCCGGAGGAATCCGCCCGAAGGAGAACATCATCATGCGCATTTCAACCATCCTGAACACGAGGGAAATCACGCTGTCCTGCGAGGTTTTTCCGCCCAAGCGCTTTGACGGCATCGCACAGGCGTCCACCGTCGCGCAGGAAATCGCCGATCTGCATCCGTCCTTCATGTCCGTGACATACGGCGCGGCCGGCAGCACGCCGGGGCATACCATCGCCATCGCGAAGGCGGTCGCGGAGAAGAACGTCGCGCCGCTGTGCCACCTGACGTGCGTGCAGTCGACAAGGGCGCACGTGCAGGAGGTTCTCGGCGACATGAAGGCGGCGGGCATGGAGAATGTGCTGGCGCTGCGCGGCGATTTGCCAAAGGAGGGCGAGGTCTGCCATGACTTCCGCTATGCCGCCGAGCTGATTGAGTTCATCCACGCGCAGGGCGATTTCTGCGTCGGCGCGGCATGCTATCCGGAGGGGCACCCCGAAAGCGGCAGCCGCGCAAAGGATCTCGATTACCTTCGCCGCAAGGTCGATGCAGGCGTTGACTTCCTGACGACGCAGATGTTCTTCGACAACGGGATTCTCTATAATTTCCTGTACCGGATGCAGCGTGCCGGCATTCATGTGCCCGTCTGCGCCGGCATCATGCCGATTTGCGATGCGCGGCAGGTTTCACGCGCCGTCAAGCTGTCCGGCTCCATCATGCCGCCGCGCTTTGCCGCGATTGCCGACCGCTTTGCGGAGGATCCGCAGGCGATGACGCAGGCAGGCATTGCCTTTGCGACGGAGCAGATTGTCGACCTCCTTGCAAACGGCGTCGGACATATTCACCTGTACACAATGAACAAGCCGTGGATTGCACGGGCGATTGTCAGCAATCTTTCCTCGATACTGCATCTTGATGCATGAGGTGATCGTATGGCGAAAATCATTTCGATTATCAATCAAAAGGGCGGCGTCGGCAAAACAACCACCGCCGTGAACCTTTCCGCGCTGCTGGGGGCGATGGGGCAGAAGGTGCTGATGCTCGACCTTGACCCGCAGGCGAACACCACTTCCGGTCTGGGCATGACGGCGGAAGGCGGCAGCATCTACGAGGTGCTGATGGGGCGCATGAAGCTCGCCGATGCCGTTCAGCAGACGAAATATGAAAATCTGTCCATTGTTTGCAGCGACGTCCGGCTGGCCAATGCCGAGCTGGAGCTGGTTGATGTGGACAAGCGCGAATTTCGCCTGAAGACCGCCGTGCAGACCATTCAGCGGTCGTATGACTTCATCCTGATTGACTGCCCGCCGTCGCTGGGGCTGCTGACCGTCAACGCGCTGGGCGCATCGGACAGCGTGCTCATCCCGATTCAGTGCGAATACTACGCGCTGGAAGGCGTCGCGAGCCTGATGAATACCATCGCGCGCGTCAAGAAGACCATCAATCCGCATCTGGACATTGAGGGCATTCTCCTGACGATGCTTGACGGGCGCACGAACCTCGGCCTGCAGGTCGTGGATGAGGTGAAGAAGCATTTCAAGAAGCAGGTGTACGCCACGGTCATTCCGCGCAGCGTCCGCCTCGGCGAAGCGCCGTCCCACGGCGAACCGATTCACGTATACGACAGGCGCAGCGCCGGATGCACCGCGTATGTCAATCTGGCGAAGGAAGTGCTCCAGCGCAACCATCTGCCGGTTAAGGAATTTAAATTATAACCCCTCTTCCAATCCAAAGCATCTTCTTTTACGAGCAAACCGGGGGTTAAGGGGCAATGCTCGATTCGCAGCGTGAAACCCATGCTCAAGGGAAGTACAACGGGTGAAAAAGAGTCAAGACAAAGGGAGACGAACGCAATGCCCAAAAAGACACATGGATTGGCACGAGGGCTGGATATCCTGCTTCCGGACAGCGATTTGACCGCATCAGGCGGCACGCAGGAAATTTCCGTGGGCGATATTGACCCGAATCCCGATCAACCCAGGCGCACCTTCTCGGAGGAAAGCATCGCTCAGCTTGCGCAGTCGATCCGCGAGCAGGGGCTGCTTCAGCCGATTCTTGTGGTGCCGATGAACGGCGGACGCTACCGCATTGTCGCCGGCGAACGCCGCTGGCGCGCCGCACGGATGGCTGGGCTGGACACCGTGCCGTGCATGATCCGCGAAATGGACGTGCCGACGCAGATGGAAATCGCGCTAGTGGAGAATCTGCAGCGCGAGGACCTGAACCCCATCGAGGTCGCGCAGGGCATTCAGACGCTCATGCGTCAGTGCGGCTATACGCAGGAAACCGTTGCTGCGCGCCTGTGCAAGAGCCGTCCGGCGGTGGCGAACCTGCTCCGCCTGCTGTCCCTGCCGGAGGAAATCATCAGCATGGTGCAGCAGAACACGCTCAGCGCCGGTCATGCCCGCGTGCTTGCCGGCGTCGATTCGGATGACCTGAAGCTCTCGCTCGCCCGACAGACGATTGCGAATGACTGGAGCGTCCGTCAGCTGGAAAACGCCGTGTCGCTGATGAAGAAGAGCAACACGCCGCTGCCCGAGACGAAGAAGAAGTCCTCTGCGCTGCCTGCGGAGCTGACGGAGCTGGAGACCTTCTGCCGCGAGACGTTCGGCGTGCGCACGACGATCACCGGAAATCAGAAGAAGGGCAAAATCACGCTGCAATATTATTCTGCCGAGGAGCTGGAGCAGGTCTATGAGCTGCTGCATCAGCTCAAGCAGGAATAACGCTTCGTTGGAGGAATGCCGTATGTCAAGGCAGACGCTTCCGGACATGCCCCGCTGGGACGGTCCGCTCTCTCATCCGTTCTACAGCCATGTCGTCAAGCGCGTCATTGACTTTGTGCTGGCGCTGCTGCTGCTCATTCCCGGCTGCATCATCATGCTGCCGCTCGCAATCTGGGTCAAGCTGGACAGCCCCGGACCTGTGCTGTACAAGGCTGTCCGCGGCGGCTATCACAATCAGCCCTTCCTGATTTACAAGTTTCGCTCGATGGTCGTCGGCGCGGACAAGTCCGGCGGCTGCACGGCGCTCAACGACAGCCGCGTCACGCGTGCCGGCAAAATCATGCGCCGCCTGAAGCTCGATGAGCTGCCGCAGCTTTTCAACATTCTGAAGGGCGACATGTCCTTCATCGGTCCCCGCCCTGAGCTACTGCTGTACACGACCCGGTACACCAAGGAGCAGGAGTGCATCCTGTGGGTGCGCCCCGGCATTTCCGACCGCTCATCCATTGTGTACATTGCGCAGGATGAGATTGTCGGCACGGAAAATCCGGTAGAAAACTTCGAGAAGTACATCCTGCCGGAGAAGAACCGTCTCCGCGTTGAATATGCGCTGCACCAGTCCTTTGCGCTCGATGTCTCGCTGTTCTTCGAGACCATCGGCGGTGTGTTCGGCAAGGCAAAGCGGATGGCGGACGAAAAGCATGAGCAGAAGGAGGCGCAGTCATGAGTGCACCCTATACCGAAAAGACGCACGCCGCGTTTCATGGTCAGGCAATCGACACCTCTGACCCTAAGACGCTGGCGTGGTTGATTCGCCGCCATGGGCTGGAGATGACCCACATCAGCCGGGGCAGCCACATCGGCGCGATTTTCTCCGTTGCCGAAATCATGGCGGTGCTCTATACGCGGATTTTGCACGTTGACCCGAAAAATCCGCAGATGGCGGATCGCGACCGGCTGATTTTATCCAAGGGACATGCCGGTGCGGCGGTTTATGCGGCGCTGGCGGAACGCGGCTTTTTTCCGGTGGAGGAGCTTTCCACGCATTACGCCAACGGTTCGCGCCTGTCCGGGCATGTGAGCCATAAGGGCGTGCCGGGCGTGGAGTTTTCCACCGGTTCTTTAGGTCATGGGCTGAGCGTCGCAGCCGGCATGGCGCTCGGCGGCAAGAAGGATAACACGCCGTGGCGTGTATACTGCATCCTCGGCGACGGCGAGTGCGATGAGGGCGCCGTCTGGGAGGCGATGCTTCAGGCGCACCAGTTCAAGCTCGACAACCTTGTCGCCATCGTCGATCACAACCGTATGCAGAGCCTTGATTTCTGCGAAAACACGCTCGCACTGGAGCCGTTTGCGGACAAGTGGCGCGCATTCGGCTGGAACGTGCTCGAAATCGACGGCAACGATACCGATGCTGTCGAAAAGGCGCTTCGTCAGGCGCAGGGCAACCTCGGCAGCGGTCGTCCGACCGTTGTCATTGCCGTGACGACAAAGGGCAAGGGCGTTTCCTTTATGGAGAACAACATCCTGTGGCACTATCGCACGCCGCAGGGCGAGGAATACGATGCCGCACTGGCGGAACTGGAGGCGCAGCGGCCATGAGAGATGCATTTACGCGGGCGCTCATGCGCGAGGCGGCGAACGACAGCCGCCTGATGCTGGTGACGGGCGATCTGGGCTTCGGCGTCCTGCGCCCGTTCTGGGAGACGTATCCCGAGCAGTTTGTCAATGCAGGCATCGCCGAGCAGAGCATGACCGGTCTGGCGGCAGGTCTGGCAAAAACGAACCGCACCGTTCTGACGTACTCCATCGGCAATTTTCCCACCCTGCGCTGTCTGGAGCAGATTCGCAATGACTGCGCCTATCACGGTCTGAACGTCAAAATCGTGTGCGTCGGCGGCGGATTTGTGTACGGGTCGCTCGGCATGAGCCATCACGCGACTGAGGATATGGCTGTCATGCGCGCACTGCCGGGCGTTACGGTCTTTACGCCCGGCGACCCGGCGGAGGTCGAGGCGGTCGTACCGATGATGCTGCGCACGCCGGGCACATGCTACCTGCGCTTGGGCCGCGGCGGTGAGCCGACCGTGCATGCTTCCCCCGTAACGGATTGGGCGATGCCGAAGGCGCTGACACTGCGCAGGGGCAGCGATATCGCGCTGCTGTCCGCAGGCGGCATCCTGACGCAGACGAACGCCGCAGCAGACCTGCTTTCCGCGCAGGGCATTTCCGCCGAGGTCGTTTCCTTCCCGGTCATCAAGCCGATTGACAACGAGAAAATTGCCGAGCTGACGCGCCGCTTCCGCCATCTGGTAACGGTCGAGGAGCATTCCATCGTCGGCGGCTTCGGCTCCGCTGTCTGCGAGGCTGCCGCGGAAACGGGCAACGCCTGCCGCATCCACCGCATCGGCATGGAGGACACCTATTCCACCATCGTCGGCACGCAGCAGTACCTGCGCGAGCAATACCGCATGGATGGCGCCGCGATTGCCGAACGCAGCATGCAATGGCTGAAGGAGGAATAATCCGATGAAGAAGCAGGAAGAAGAAAAGAAGCTGTCCCTGCCGGACATTCATGCCGAGCTGCTTGAACAGCTGCGCGATATCACCGCTGTCTGCACGCGCCATCAGATTTCCTATAACATGATGTGCGGCTCGCTTCTGGGGGCAGTGCGCCATCATGGGTTTATCCCGTGGGATGACGACGTCGATTTGCTGATGACACGCGGAGAATTTCAGCGGTTCCGCGAAATCTACCCGAAGGAATGCGACAAGCGCTTCGAGCTGACGTATCTGGACACGTGGACGCCGCGCGTCATGAACCGCGACCCTGAAAAGGCGGCTGCCTTCACGGACATCTTCATCCTTGATCCTGTTCCGCCGGAAGGGTTCAAGCGCAAGTGGTGGTTCTTCCGCCTGCATACGCTGCAGGGCATGCTCAAGAAAAATGTCGATTATTCGCGCTTCAGCCTGAAGAACAAGATTCTGATTTTCGGCACGCACGTGCTCGGTCTGCCCTTCTCCGTGAAGACGAAAACGCGCTGGTATGAGCAGGTCTCGCGTCAGGAGCAGTCCGGTCATGATCTGTGCATGTCCAACGGCGCGTTTGAGCTGATGATGCACATCTGGCATCCGGAGCAGTTCGAGGAAAAAATCACCGTGTCCTTCGAGGGCATCGACGTGCTGATTCCCAAGAAATGGGATGAGGTGCTGACCGTCCTCTTCGGATCGGATTATATGACGCCGCCGCCGGAGAACGAGCGTGTCGCCCGTCATCTGGATGTCTGACCAGAAAGGATATTCATGGAGATGAAATTCTGTCCCCTGTATTCCGGCTCGAGCGGCAACTGCCTGTTCGCGGAGTACAACGGGACGCGAATCCTGATCGATGCCGGAAAATCAGGCAAGATGATCGATGAGGCGCTGGACATGATCGGCGTCGCGCCGGAATCCATCGACGCCATCCTGATTACGCACGAGCATTCCGACCACATTGCCGGGGCGGGCATCATGTGCCGCAAGCACCGCATTCCGCTCTACGCCACCGAGGAGACGTGGTGCGCCATGGAAGGAAAGCTTGGCAGCATTCCGTCTTCGATGCGCCGTTCCTTCGATACCTTCTCTGATTTCTATGTCGGCGGCATCGGCGTGCAGCCCTTCTCCATCCCGCATGATGCGGCTGACCCCGTCGGCTATCGGCTATGGGGCGGCGCGCTGAGCATTTCCGTCGCGACCGATTTGGGACATTTTCCCCGCACGGTGCGCGATGCGATTGCAGGCAGCTCGCTCGTGCTCCTCGAAAGCAATCACGACCCTGACATGCTCCGCCAGAACGGGCATTACACGGAACGCCTCAAGCAGCGCATCCTCGGCAACCGCGGTCATCTGAGCAATGACGCGTGCGCCGATGCGCTGCTTCAGCTTGTCGAAAGCGGCACAAGGAACGTGATTCTCGGGCATCTGAGCGGCGAAAACAACACGCCGACCCTGGCGTATCATGTCAGCGAGAACAGGATGGTGCATGAGGGCGTCCGCATGGGCACGGATTTGTCGCTCGATGTCGCGCTGCGCGACCGCGTCGGCACCGTGTACCGTCTGGAGGAGGCAACATGACGCGCCGTCGTCAGGCGATTGAGCCGGCAAACCGGCTGCTGCTCCTGCTGATGGCGTTGCTGGGCGTGAAGCTGCTGCTTGCACGCGTGCTGACGCTGACGCTGCCGGACGCTCTGCCGCAGGAGACGCTCCTTTTGCTCACCCTGTCGCAGGAAGCTCTGCTGATTGGTCTGCCTGCCCTCGTGCTGATGGTGCGTAGCAGCGGAATCAGCCCGCGAATGGGGCAATCACGCGGCGGCTTTCCGCTGGTGCTGTGCGCCGCTGCGCTCGGGCTGGCGTTCCGCGCATTCGCCGCGCCGCTGACAGGCGTGTGGTGCTCCCTGCTCTCCCTTGAGCAGCAGACGACCGCCGTGATGGACAATCCGATGCTGTGGTGCCTTCAGCTGCTGACGCTGGCGATTGTTCCGGCGCTTGCGGAGGAATGCCTTTTCCGCGGCGCAGTGCTGTCGGCGCTGCTTTCGCACGGCAGCCGCATTACCGCAGGCGTTCTGACAACGCTGCTGTTTGCCCTGCTGCACGGCAATCTGGCGGCGCTTCCGGCGCATCTGCTGCTGGGGACTGCGCTGACCATCCTGATGCTGCGAACGGGGCGGCTGTACGCGCCAATCCTGATGCACTTCACCTACAACGCGGCATCGCTGTTCTGGCCGGGCATGTCCGCGTTGTGGCTGGCGCTCTGCGCGCTGGCGGTGCTTGCGCTGGCTGTCTGGGCGCTGCTGACGATGCCGAAAATCACCGATATCCGCATGAAGCGGTCGACATGGCTGTTATCCATTGCCGCTTTATTGTTGATGGCACTGCAATATATTCCCTGAGGCACCATATTTTCTGGAGGTGTTCATTTCATGATTCTGCTCTCTCTGCAGGGGATTCAGAAGAGCTTCGGCACCAACGAGGTGCTGCGCGACGCGTCCCTGGTGCTTCAGGATGGTCAGCGAATGGGGCTTGTCGGTGTCAACGGCTGCGGCAAATCCACGCTGATGAAGATTATCGCCGGGCTGGAAACGGCTGACGGCGGCACGATGACCATGCAGAAGGGGCTGAAGCTCGGCTATCTGGCACAGCAGGGACAGGTCGGCGCGGGGCGCACGGTGCTGGAGGAGCTGGAAAGCGTCTTCGAGCCGGTTCGCCGCATGGAGCAGCAGCTTCGCGCACTGGAGGAGCAGATGGCGCAGGCGCAGGACGAAGCCGCGCTGCACCGCCTCGGCAGCCAGTATGACCAGCTCACGCGCAAATTTGAGGAGAGCAACGGCTACGGCTGGCGTTCGACCGTGCAGGGCGTGCTGGCGGGTCTCGGCTTCCGCAGGGAACAGCAGGGACAGCTTGCGTCGCTCCTTTCCGGCGGCGAACGGACGCGCCTCTGCCTCGGGCGGATGCTGCTGACTCAGCCGGATCTGCTCCTGCTGGACGAGCCGACGAACCACCTCGACCTCAAGTCCATTGCGTGGCTGGAGGATTATTTGCGCACCTACCGCGGCGCCGTCCTGCTCATCAGCCATGACCGCTACTTTATGGATCATGTCTGTGACCGGATGTGCGAGCTGCTGCTGGGCGCGACGGAGTGCTACGACGGCAATTACACGCGCTACATGGCGCAGCGGACGGAACGCTTTGAAATCCGCATGAAGGCGTACGAATTGCAGCAGAAGGAAATCGCGCGGCAGGAAGCCATCATCGCGCGATACCGCCAGTTCAACCGCGAAAAGTCGATTCGGCTGGCAGAGAGCCGCGAGAAGCGTCTCGAGAAGGTCGAACGGCTCGAAAAGCCGCAGGACGAAAGCGCTATCCGCTTCCGCTTCGACGTCCGCCGCCGCACGGGCGAGGATGTGCTGATGATTGACGAGCTCTCGAAGGGCTTTGACGGTCGTCAGCTGTTCGAGCACGTCCATATGCACCTGCGCACCGGCGACCGCGTCGCGCTCATCGGCGACAACGGCGTGGGCAAATCGACGCTGCTCAAATGCATTGTCGGCGAGGAGAAGCCCGATACAGGCACCATCCGCTTCGGCGCGGGCGTGGACATCGGCTATTACGACCAGCATCAGGAAAAGCTGCACGAAAACAAGACCGTGCTGGATGAGGTCTGGGACGATTTCCACCGCCTTGACCAGACGGAGGTTCGCGGCGCGCTCGGGCTATTCCTCTTCACGGGCGATGACGTGCTCATGCCCGTTTCGACGCTTTCCGGCGGCGAGAAGGGGCGCGTCGCGCTGACGAAGCTGATGCTGCGCAAGGACAACGTTCTTCTGCTGGACGAGCCGACAAACCATCTCGATATGGACAGCCGCGAGGTGCTTGAGGACGCGCTCGAAAATTTCCCCGGCACGATTCTCGCCATCAGCCATGACCGCTACTTCATCAACCGCTTCGCCACGAAGGTCTGCGTGATGGAAGCCGGCGGCATCAAGGAATATCTGGGCAATTACGACGATTATTTCGAGAAAATCAACCGTGCCGTTCCGCCGGACAGCGAAACTGCGGGCATCACGAAAACCGCGCTGGACAAGGAAAAGCGCAAGTCCCGCGAGGAGGAAAAGCGCATCCGCGAGCGCAGGAACGCGCTGCAGGCCGCCGAAAAGGCCGTCACCGATGCCGAGCAGGAGGCAGAGCGCATCGAAACCGAGCTGTCCGATCCGGCAACCTATCAGGATGCGGACAAGGCTGCGGCGCTTGCAAAGGCCTATCAGGCAAAGAAGGCGGAAATCGAGCGATTGTACGCCGAATGGGAGGCGCTGGAATCCGCCGAATAATGGCATATCGGAAGGGAGCAATCAAGCTGCTGCCCATCCGGACGCACAATAAAAAACGCTGCCGCAGAGAAGTCAAATCTGCAGCAGCGCTTTTTGTTGCGGAAGGATCAATCCACCGAATTGTTGACGGATTTGTTCTGGATGAAGAGGATGAGCGAGTTTTCGTCCTGGTCAAACACGGTTGTGGCGGACAGGGTTGCACGCAGGAAGCTGTCGGAGATGTACGCTTCGCCGTTGTCGAACAGAAGCTCGCCGCCGGAAAGCGTCACGGGCGTGCCGTCAACGGTGACAGACAGCGAATCAGCCGTGCTGATAACAACCGTGTAGCCTGCCGCAGTCAGCGTCTGCGTACCGCCGTCGGTGGTGAAAGTCCAGTCGTCGATGCAGGCAGCCAGCTCGCTCAGGCGCATGAAGGGCGTGTGCTCCGCATTGAGGAAGAGGCTCGGACGGCGCGTGTAGCCGACGCCATCGCTTATGACGGTCATGGTCAGGACGCTGCCGCTGTTGCCGAGGATAATGGTGCCGCCTTCGAGCGTCGTCAGCCCTTCGGGTGCAGGGTCAGTCTGTGCCGTCGTGACCGGAATGGGCAGCTCATCCGCCGTGGCGGCAGCCTGCGCATCGGGCGCTTCCACAGGGGCGGGCGTATCGGTTGCCGGCACGGGTGTGGCGGTCAGGACAGGCGTAGCGGTCGGCGCAGGCACAACGTTCTCGTCCTCAAACAGGCGCGTCTGAGTCACCTGTCCTGCAACGCCGTCAACATTCAGCCCGTTGGCACGCTGGAAGCGGCGAACGGCAGAGGCGGTCTTCGCGCCGAACGCGCCGTCGTCCTCGCCCTCCGCAAGATAACCCAGCTCAATCAGCCGCTTCTGCACCTTCTTGACATTCGTACCGCGATCCTTCCACTGCACGGTCTTGTAGGACAGATTCGGCGTGATGGTGGGTTCGGGCACGGGAGTAGCGGTCGGCGCAAGTGTGGGCGTTGCGGTGGTGTTCGGCTCAAGCGTGGCGGTCACGTTCGGGGGCAGGGGCGTGGGCGTCGGAACGTCCTCCGGAAGCGGACCTTCCTGTACAGAAAGCGCAACGGTAATTGCGACATACGTCAGCAGTGTCTTCAAGAAATCCATGAGGAGCAGTCCTCCTTGCCTGTCGATTCTTATTCATTCTCCATTATACGACAACTTTCGGGAATGCGCAACCGGAAGAAACGTTTTTTCATCCGGCAGATTGTAAAAAATCGAAAGGTGATGTATAATGCCATGCGAACAGCTTTTCCAAGCATGTGAGGAGGTCATTATCAATGAGCAACCCCATCCTTGTCATCATGGCTGCCGGCATGGGTAGCCGCTACGGCGGACTGAAGCAGCTTGACCCCATCGGTCCTGACGGCGAGGTCATCCTTGACTACAGCCTCTACGATGCCTACCGCGCAGGCTTCCGCAGGGTCGTATTCCTCATCAAGCACGAAATCGAGGATGCGTTCAAGCGCATGGTTGGCGCGCGCACGCCCAAGGGCATGGAGGTTACATACGCCTTCCAGCAGGTGGACAAGCTGCCCGAAGGCTTCGCAGTGCCGGAAGGACGCGTCAAGCCGTGGGGGACAGGGCACGCCGTGCTGTGCTGCCGTGCGTATCTCGATGCCCCTTTCCTTGTCATCAACGCGGACGACTACTACGGCATGGGCGCGTTCGCCATGGCGTATGAGCAGCTTTGTGCGATGGACGGCAGGCAGGGCGAATACTTCATGGTCGGCTATGCGCTCAAGAACACGCTGACCGACAACGGCTATGTATCGCGCGGCGTATGCGCTGTCGATGCAAACGGGTATCTGCAATCCGTCTGCGAGCGGACGCACATCATCGCCAGCTGCGATGGACCGCTGTTCACCGAGGACGGCGAGAATTACCGCAGGCTGCCTGCCGATGCGCCTGTCAGCATGAACTGCTGGGGCTTCACGCCGGATTTTCTCGATGCGCTCGCTGATGGCTTCGTGCCTTTCCTGCGCGATACGGTGCCGAACAATCCCATCAGGGCGGAGTATTATCTTCCGTCTGCTGTCAGCCGCCAGCTCGATGCAGGCAAGGCGACCGTGCGCGTGCTGACATGCCCCGACCGGTGGTACGGCGTAACGTATCATGAGGATCGCGCAGTGGTTGCCGCTGCGATGCTCAAAAAAGCGGAGGAAGGGCTGTATCCGAGACCGCTGTGGAAATAAGCTGCACGCGAAAACGGTTTGCAGCCGGCGCACCTCCATCGCGCCGCGCAGGAAACCATCAGGCAGGTGATTTTCAGTTTCGGAATCACCGCGCAATTCAACAATCCCCGCAAAAGCATGGCGTCTGACCGCAGCAAGGGTCAGACGCCGTATCAAAATGAATTGCTCCCGCCAGCGCAGTCTCGAAGATTTTGGTTATTTCGAGCGCCTGCCATGGCGGGAGCATGTTTTTAATTTCCCGGCTGAACCGGCTGATCCTCTGCGACTTCCGTTTGCCGGAGCACCGACAGGAATTTCATCACCAGCGAAGGAAGCTCTTCCTCCTCGCCGTATTGCTGCGCCGCAACGCGCCGAATCGTATCAAGACCGGCACGCGTCATTCGCCCGATGCCGTCAAACAGCCCGGGGTGCAGCAGCCACATGTGCGCCGGACAAATCATGCACAGCGTTTGCATCAGCGTCAGCATCTGCTCGGAGAAGGACTGCCTGAGCGATAATTCAGGCGTGTCAGGGGAACTTTGCGCATCGGGAACGGCGCTCATGCCGAGGCTGATGCAATGCTTGCCGGCAGGGAGCGGCTGAATGCTGATGCTGCTTGCCGCATACGTGCGCCCCATCGCCGCGGAAACGAGCTGCGGCAGGCTTTGCGCCAATCCGCCGGGCAGCAGATTCAGCAGCTTTGCGCCGCCGCCGGACAGCACGATGGGCAGCCGGGCAGGCAGAAAGTGATTCTGCATGGAATCCGCCTGCACATCCGCCGCCATGAGCCCGGCGGCAAACAGCGCGCCGCCGATGTATTCCGCCGCGCCGCTTTGCAGGTACGTCACCTGACCGGCGTTCGCACGGGCATTCAGGTGGATGGACAGCGCCTCGGCATGGTCGTGCAGGAATCGGTCGAGCATCAGGCAGAGCTTGCCCAGATGCGCCCGCGTGTCGGATGATGCGGAAAATGCTGGGTACAGATGCTGCGCAGAGGCGAGCAGGTCAGGCGATGCGCAGTTGCTGAAATCGTAGGCGAGCCGCTCCGGATGATGCGCGTACAGGTCATAGAGCATGCCGTGCGCACCGAAGGGGATGTTTGTCAGGCGGTCGGGGCGAATGCGGCTTTGCAGATAGACTGCGGCACGGATGCTGCCTGCGCCGATGTCAAGCGCCGCACAGCCGCCGCGAATGCCGCCTTCGCCGCGCAGATATGTGCCAAGCGCGATGGATTCAGGCACGGACACGACCGGCTTGCCCTTCATCTGAAGTCCGGATGCCTCCGACGCGGCGTCAACGCCTGCCTGTACAGCCTCCAGCATGGCGCGACTGCCTTCCTCGCCCATGTCATCCTCCATCGCGACGCGCCACGAGAGCGAAGACGCACCCTGCAGGAACGCGGTGAGCGCCGTATCCGTCATCAGCTGACGAAGGAGCAGGCGTCGCGCACGCGTGCCCGTGCTGTCGCTGCGCCACTTGAATCCCGTGACCAGCTGATGCTCGTCTGCCTCCGACAGCTGCAAAAAGCTTTCCGGCTGATAAACAAAGCCATCCGTCAGGGGCACATCGCCGCGTCCGGTCAGCATGACGGCGGTCGGCAAATCATCTGATGTGCGCGTCAGGCTCATCATGATGTCGTCCATCGGCTCATCGGGATTCAGCAGGAGCATCCGCAGGAGCGGACGATGGTGCGATGAAACGCGCTGACCGTCCAGCAGGAGCGTGACAGCCGTGCTCGATGCGCCGATGTCAAGGGAAGCAACTGCGTGAGCTGATTTGCGCGGCGGCTCTTCCTTTTCCAGCAGATTCGGGATGGCGCCGAGCGTTTCGCCGTCCCTTGAAAGCGTCAGGCAGGAGGGGTAAGTCGGCACGGAGAGCACGTGCCAGCCTTCGCCGGACGAAATGCGCTGCCATTCGCCGTGCGACAGCGCCGATACATCCGCCTCACCGCCCTTGACGAGCACATGGTACAGATGCCAATCATCCATCGGGACGCAGGGATACACGGCGATGCGCGGCGGATGCTCCAGAAAGACCGTTTCATCCGGCGAATAGCGTCGTTCAAGGCGGATTTCACCTTCACCGCGCAGCACAAACGACGCTGTGATGCCGCCATCCTCCTCCAAATGATAGGAGAAGGTGTCCGGCACGAGCAGCGACGGCGTTTCAGCGGCGGCCTGACTTAATTCGGCGGACAGCGGCGGCAGCATGACGGCGTCCTCCAGCAGGGAACAGGCACGAAGCGTCTGGTCGCCCAGCTGGCACGCGGTCATGCACGTCAGACGGTCGGAAAACGGATGATGCAGCGAGGACGACACAGCACCGAGCGCCTGATGCAGCAGCATCTGCACTGCGGCGCTGTCCTCCTGCCACGGATAGGTCAGGGTGACGGGCGTTTCGGCGTGCAGCGAATGATGCGCCGCCTGCTCCTTGAGGGCAGTCAGCACCTCGCGCGCGGCAGGCAGCAGCGCATTGTCTGTCCGGCTGAGCAGGTATTCCTGCACGCTGTCCGCAAGGGTGCGGTTCCATGCAGGCGATTTTTCCTCCATCAGCGCCAGCTCCTGCGCGACACGGTCGAGCGTGTCCGATTCATCCGGCAGATTCGTATCCGTCCAGCCTGTGACGCGGCTCGTGCGCGCGAAGGGTTTGCCGTGCAGCAGGAGGAGCTCCTGCCTTGCAAGCCCCTCATTCACGCCGATGGTCTTGTCCGTGAAGCATTGGAGCAGCGCGTTGTCGGTATTGGGCGCGGATTGCTCCGCTCGTACGGAAAACCCGGGGAAGGTCATCATGCTCAGCGCGGCGGCGGCACGGATGGACAGGCGCTCAAGCGACTGCGGGTCATTGCGCGTCAGCTTCTCGCGCTGGTCGGTCAGCCGCTGCGTCAGCGCCGCCTTGAGGGATGAAAACTTCATGCCGGTCAGGTTCATCTGGTGCAGGCGGCGCAGGAGCAAATCGCTGTCCGCCTCGGAAAGCATCGGCAGGGGATTGAGGAAGCAGCGCTTCTCACGGTCAACCCACGTGACACGCTCCGGCAGCAGCGAGAACACATCGCCCGGCTGCGGCGCGAGCGTCAGACCGTCCTGCGCATCGACCATGCCAAGCAGCTCACGGCGGTCATCCTTTTCCAGCAGAACAAGGCGCAGCGGCGTTTCCCGTTCCTCCGGCGGACGCGCAGATGTCACCCACTGCGAAAAGCAGGTGGCAGACGCATCGACCGGCATGACGGTAACGCGTGATGAAACATCCTGCCAGCTGTCCAGCAGCAGCGCACAGGCCATCGCGCCCCGATAGGCAGCGTCAACGGCGACCGCAGACGGATCATGACGGATGAGCAGCTGCTGCGCAAGGTCGGATAAATGGGCTGTGTCCGCGCTTTGACGGACGAGCCCTTCGTTTTCGGTGCTGATTTCCGTGCCGCAATCGGGCAAAAACACAAGTCTGCTCATTTGTTTTCCTCCAGGATGGATGCTTCCATGGCGCAAATCAGCAGCCAGACAGCAGGCGCTTCCTTCTCCTTCGGCGCTTGACGGAGTGCACGGAGCGCAGCGGGCAGCGAAACGGTCGCCGCGCCGCAGACGAGATGCGGAAACCAGTCCGCCAGCTCATGGGCGCTTTCCGCCTCATCGCGAATCCAGTGGTCTGCCGCCTCCTGCAGGAAAAGCCCGTTTTCCGGTTCGGCGGCAAGCAGCGACGGCTTTTCAAACCGCGTCTGAGCCGCCTGCATTTCCTTTGCGTGACGGCGGAGCATGGTGCACATGCCTTCGACCATCCGCTGATGGCGTTCAAACCGGACGAGCTTCGTGCGCGCGTCATCGATGCGGAAGCGCTCGCTCGGCTTGACAATCGCCTCTGCCTGCTCGATGCGGCGAACCGCCTCGGCATGGTCGTGCAGCAGACGCGTGTTTTCGCTTTCCGCCTGCCTGAGGGCATCGAGCACCATTTGCAGCGTCGCCTGACCGCCCATCTGACGGTTGTATGTGCGCTGGACGCTCTCCTCGTTGCGGATTTCCTGCTCGAGCTGCGATACGCGCTTGCGGAACGCCTCGACATCCGGGTCAGCCGCTGCGGTGCGCTGGACACCCTCGTCCTCGTTGATGCCGCTGCGCTCGGCGTCGAAGTGCAGCACGGCCAGCTCGCCGGCACGCTTGATCAGCTCATTGTAATGGGCGACGCTTTCCGCACGGACCGCCTCGAGGGAGGATGCATAGCGCAAATCAAGCGGCAGGGAACGGATGACGCCGGCAATCCAGCGCAGGGTCACGGCGGTCAGCCGGTCGATGGCATCGGCGTCGGCGCGGACGTCCTCGAGCGCTTCCGTGGTGCCGCGGAAAAAACGCGGATACCAGCCGCTGAGACCGCTGCGGAGCGCGCTGTCCTTTGCCAGCTGCTTGTGAAGCTCCGGCAGCAGCTTCCTCTGCCAGAGCAATGCGCCCTTGACGAGCGCGCCAAAGCCTGTGCGATAGCGGTCGGCTGCCTTGCCGAAAAGGGACCAGCCTGCCTTGCCGCTGAGGGATTGGATGGTGAAGGTGCCGCTGAGCCACGTCGGGCGATGCAGCATCATGTCAAGGCAGTACGCGCCGAGCCAGTCCGTCAGGCGCGGCAAATCACCGCCGCCGGAGGACTGTGCGCTCTGCGGAAGGCCAATCAGGCAGACCGTGTCCAGCAGATGCTGCTGTGCAATGCGCGTCAGTGCTTGCTTGGCACGCACGGGCGATTCATCCTCCGCGCAGGGAAGCAGCAGCGCAGCGCCCATGCGGAAGCTCGGATGCATGCCGAAGCGCTCCTTCAGGAAGGACGACACGCTCTCCAGCCCTGCCGCACCCGTTCCGCCGCACAGCGAGCCCGCCAGCGCCACGCGAACCTCCTCGCCGCCTTCGAGCGCCTTGCTGATTTCGGCAATTTCGCGGCTCATCGCGTCCTCGCCGTCAGTCCGGCATTCGCTCAGCAGCGCCGCGAACGCAATTCGCGCCAGCTCGGGATGGTCATGGAAGCCCTGACGCAAATCGAGGTCGGATGTGTCCGATGAGAAAAGCGCCTGACACAGCAGACGGTCCTGCTCGTTGTCCTGCGTCCAGTCACGAAGGCATTTGGCGTTCATCGGCAGCGGATCGCACCATGTCCGAAGCGTGATTTCCGCACGGAAGGGCGCGGCATCGTCATTCACGTAGGTGCGCGACGCCCACAGCCGCTGATAATCCGTCAGCTCCTGCCGAAGCTGCGCCGTGCCGTGCGCGCCGTCCGCCTGAGGATCGCACAGGACGATATGGAGCTCCTCCTCCGGCAAAATTCCGGCACACGCTGTCAGCACAAGCGCTTCCGCCATCCGTCCGCCGCTGCCGCCGAACAGGAATATCACTCGCTTCATGACTGTCCTCCTTGAATGAACATATGGCAATAAAAACGAATGGACCAAAGGGGGTCAGGGATGTCGGACAAAGCCCGTCAAATCACGAAGCCTCCGTTGACGCCGAGCACCTGTCCGGTGATGAAGGATGCACGAGGGGAGGCAAGGAAGAGAATCGCCTCGGCGCATTCATCAGGCTCGCCGATGCGCCCGAGCGGCGTTTCGTCCGCCAATGCGGCAAGGTCGTCCTCGGACAGCTCCGCGTTCATGGGCGTTCGGATGACGCCGGGGGTCACGCAGTTGACGCGGATGCCGCTCGGACCGACCTCCTTCGCCGTTGCCTTCGTCAGCCCGATGATCGCCGCCTTTGACGCGGAGTATGCAGCCTCGCAGCTCGAACCGACCTCGCCCCACATGCTGCTGACGTTGACGATGGCGCCGCTCTGATGCGAAATCATGCCGGGCAGCACCGCACGAAGCAGGTGAAAGGCCCCGTCAACGTTGACCGCGAACAGGCGCGACCATGCTTCATCCGTCATGTCCGTCAGCAGACCGTGATGCGCGATGCCGGCGCAGTTCACGAGCGCGTCAATGTGCCGGTAGGTGCGCTCAATGTCAGCAACCACAGCTGCAACCTGCTTTTCATCCGCAACGTCGCACACGCGGTAATCCACATCCATGCCGGACGTACGCAGCTCCGCCGTCAGCGCCTGCGCATGCTCCTTATGCGTTCGGCAGAGGAAAACGACGCACCAGCCGTCCGCGGAAAAGCGTCGAACGCAGCTTTCGCCGATGCCGCTGCTGCCGCCGCTGATGAGTGCAATCCGCCGCATGCGTTACACCTCCCCAATCAGCCGGATTGTTTCGTCCAGCAGCTGCCGGAAGGTGTCCTTGACGCGCTCCGCCGTTTCAAGCACTTCCTGCCCGCTCAGCGGACGGTTCAGCACGCCTGCCGCCATGTTCGTGATGCAGCTCACGCCCAGCACGCGGATGCCGCAATGGCGCGCCGTGATGACCTCCGGCACGGTGGACATGCCGACCGCGTCGGCACCGAGCAGACGCGCCATGCGAATTTCCGCCGGCGTTTCGTACGTCGGACCATTCATCCACATGTAGACGCCCTTTTGCAGCGGAATGCCCATCGTGACCGCCGCATGGGCGCAGATGGCCATCAGCGATTCGTCATACGCATGCGTCATGTCCGGGAAGCGCACGCCAAATTCTTCCAGATTCGGTCCTGTCAGCGGATTGTGCCCGGACAGGTTGATGTGGTCGGTCATCATCATCAGGCAGCCTTCCGGAAAGGACGTGTTCACGCCGCCTGCGGAGTTTGTGACGATGAGGATTTTCACGCCCAGCAGCGCCATGACGCGCACCGGCATTGTCACCTCGCGCAGGGTATACCCCTCATAGGAATGGAAGCGCCCCTGCATCATGCAAACGCGTTGCCCGTGGAGCATGCCTGTCCACCAGCGCCCGTCATGCCCGGGCGCGGTCGACAGCGGAAAGCCGGGAATTTCGCTGTAGGCGAGGGATTTCGCGTCCTGCAGCGCACTGACCATGCCGCCCAGCCCTGAGCCGAGGATGATGCCGATGTCCGCTTCGCCGACACGCTGGCGGATTACATCCGCTGCTGCGTGGAGATTTGTCATTTCGTCTTGCATATGGATATTCTCCTGCTATGTTTCAATTTGCGGCGGCAAGCAGCTTATCCGCAAAGGATGCTGGACCGATCCGGTCGGGCAGACCGAGCCGGTCGGGCAGATCAAATTTATCAGGCAGACCGAGCCATTCTGCGCAGGTCGCGGCGATGTCGGCATATGTTTTTCTGGTGCCGAGGTCGATGAGCCCGCGCATGCGCTTGTGGTAGACGAGCAGTGGAATGTACTCGCGTGTGTGATCGGTGCCGCGGAAGGTGGGATCGCAGCCGTGATCTGCCGTCAGAATCAGCAGATCCTCCTCGCCGAGCAGCGAGAGCACCTCCGGCAGGCGCTGGTCGATGGCAATCAGCGCGTCCGCGAAGCCGCGCACATCGCGCCGGTGCCCGTAGAGCATGTCCGTGTCAACGAGATTCGTGAAGCAAAGCCCGTCAAACGGCTGACGCATGGCCTCCAGCCAAGCTTCCATACACGCCGGATTGCCGGCTGCATGATTCGAGGCGGTCAAGCCGCGGTGCGCGAAGATATCCTCGATTTTGCCGACGCCGAGCACCGACATGCCGGCATCCTTCACCGCATCGAGCAGTGTTCGCCCGAAGGGTTCGATGGAGAAGTCGCGCCGCCCATCCGTCCGCGTGAAGTCGCCGGCGCGTTCGCCGATAAAGGGACGTGCGATGACGCGCCCGACAGCAAGCGATCCGGTCAGCATTTTGCGCGCGGTTTCGCACATGGCGTACAGTTCCGAACGCGGGAAAATGTCCTCGTGGCAGGCAATCTGGAAAACGCTGTCCGCCGAGGTGTACACAATCGGCGCGTGCGTGCGGATGTGCTCCTCACCCAGCGCATCAAGAATCGCCGTGCCCGATGCGGGTCTGTTGCCGATGACGGGATGGCCAATGCGCTGCTCAAACGCCGAAATGAAAGCCTGCGGAAAGCCATCCGGAAACGTCGGGAAAGGCTGCGCGACCGGCAGACCGGCAATCTCCCAATGCCCGGTGGTCGTATCCTTGCCGCGGCTGACCTCCATGCAGCGCCCGAACGCCCCGACGGCATCGGGGTCAGGCGGATAATGCGTGCCCTCAAGCTGTCCGAGACCGAGCCTCGCCAGATTCGGCAGCACCGGATGGCATGCATCCACCACATGACCGAATGTGCATGCGCCTTCATCGCCGTAATCCGCCGCATCCGGCAACGCTCCGACACCGACCGCGTCAAGCACCGTCAGGAAAACACGTTTCATGCTCTCTGCTCCCTTCCTGCCTGTTCATCCTTATTATACCGCAGTTTTTGTGCCTTGCATAGCTTGTAATTTTGCCGAAAAGCGTGTATCATGGGCACGAGGTGATTTTTGATGGGTCGACTCATGTTCGATGATGTGCACGAAACGATGGCGTGGGATGAAATCGATGCGGTGGTGTTCGATGTCGGGCAGGTGCTGCTGACGTTTGATCCCGACCGGATTCTGCACGAATATCTGCCTGATCAGCCGTCGCTGTATCCGGTGCTGATGCGCAAGGTTTTTCGTTCGCCGTACTGGGTGATGCGCGACCACGGGGAGATGTCCTGCGAGGAAGCCGTCAACGCGATGACCGGGCGCGATGAATCGCTGCGTCAGCCGATTGACCATATCATGCATGCATGGATGGCGATGAAGGACGTCATTCAGGAAGGCATCGATGCCGTCAAAACATGCAAGGCGCACGGCAAGCGGCTCTACGTGCTGTCAAACTACGCGGACGACGCGTTCACCATCGTTGAAGGGAAGTATGACTTCTTCAATCTCTTTGATGAGCGGTTCGTATCGGCACGCCTGCACCTGATGAAGCCGAGCGAGCAGCTTTTCAACTACGTTGTCGCCGCAACGAAGCATGACCCGTCGCGCATGCTCTTCATCGACGATTCGGCGCTCAATGTCGAGGGCGCGCTGTTCTGCGGCTGGCAGGCCATCTGCTATAATGAGCCGGGCAAGCTGAACCGCTTTTTCGGCGCACGGGATGATGGAAAATAATTTTGCGGAAAGACTATACATTTGCAAAAATCCATGCTATAATGATACTTGCAGCCCAACCTGAATTCCAAGGCTCTAATCTCCCTTTGGTTGTCACACGACCCGCATCGGAGTTCCGGTGCAAAACCATGGAAGCAGATGACCTCAAGGCAACGGTATGGGTGACAATTAAAAGGAGGTTTCCCAACCATGTACGAAGATGAAACGCTTGTTTGCCGTGACTGCGGCAATGAATTCGTGTTCTCCGCGTCCGAGCAGGCTTTCTTTGCCGAGAAGGGCTTCCAGAACAAGCCCTCTCGCTGCCCGAAGTGCCGCGCTGCCCGCCGTGCCCAGAATGGCAATGGCGCTTCCGCTCCCCGTCAGATGTATGACGTGGTGTGCGCGAACTGCGGCAAGGAGACTCAGGTCCCCTTCCAGCCCCGCGGAGATCGCCCCGTTCTCTGCCGTGAGTGCTTCGACGCTCAGCGTGCTTCCCGCTATTAATCAGCGGTAAAAACGCAGAATCGCCCATTCTTCGATTTGCTCGGAGGATGGGCTTTTCATATGCCTGTGTATACAAAGCCACAAGCCCAATCAAGCAACATGGCAGTTGAATGCGAATGTCCTTGAACGAAAACGGACGAAGTCCAAAAAACGAAGCCGAAGCTGCCATAAAAACAGCTCCGGCTTTAAATCAGTGACTCTTGTGGAACAGCAGATGCTCGTAGCGATCCTTGTCGATGGAGCGCACCATGATTTCCAGCTCCTCATCGCCTAAGACCGTGTTGCGACCCTGCGCGTAGAGCTCCGCGACCATCTCGCGCAGTCGGACAATCAGCGGATCGGTCTTGGCAACCATCTCATCGCCCGTCAGGCGGAAGAAGCTGTTGAACCAGTGCGCGACGCCTGCGGTGCCGGATGTCGCGTCAACCGCAACAAGCGCCGGACGATTGAGAATCTTCGCGGTGTCGAAGATGTTGTAAATCTCCTCGTCCTTCAGCAGACCATCCGCATGGATGCCGGCACGCGTGACGTTGAAGTGACGTCCGACAAACGGCTGACGCGGGCTGATTTCCAGACCGATTTCGCGCTCCATGTACTCGGCGATTTCTGTCACGGCGGTCAAATCCATGCCGTCAAGCGTGCCGCGCAGGGAGGCGTATTCAACGGCCATCGCCTCGAGCGGGCAGTTGCCGGTGCGTTCGCCGATGCCCAGCAGCGAGCAGTTGACGGACGAGCAGCCATACATCCATGCAGTGCCGGCGTTGCTGACGACCTTGTAGAAGTCGTTGTGACCGTGCCACTCCAGCTGCTCGGACGGCACCATGGCGTAGTGATTCAGACCATAGATGATGCCGGGCACGGAACGCGGCAGCGAGGCGCCGTAGTAGTGTACGCCGAAGCCCATCGTGTCGCAGGCGCGGATTTTAATCGGGATGCCAGCCTCCTTCGACAGCCTCATGAGCTCCTCTGCGAAGGGAAGCACAAAGCCGTAGAAGTCCGCACGGGTGATGTCCTCAAAGTGGCAGCGCGGACGGATGCCGCGGTCGAGCGCCGCCTTGACGATGCCCAGATACTTGTCCATCGCCTGCTTGCGCGTCAGGTGCATCTTCTTGAAGATGTGGTAGTCCGAGCAGGAAACGAGGATGCCGGTTTCCTTCACGCCGGCTGCCTTGACCAGCTCGAAGTCCTTCTCGTTTGCGCGAATCCATGTCGTGATTTCCGGAAACTCAAAGCCCAGATCCTGGCAGGCATGGAGCGCTTTCTTGTCCTTCTCCGTATAGAGGAAGAACTCCGACTGGCGCACGAGTCCCTTCGGACCGCCCAGACGATGCATGAGCTTGAACAGGTGCACAATCTGATCCACCGTGAACGGGCTGACGGACTGCTGACCGTCGCGGAAGGTCGTGTCGGTCATCCAGATTTCGTCCGGCATGTTCTCCGGCACGTGGCGCATGTTGAACGCCACCTTCGGAATGGACTCATAGTCGTAGAGCTCGCGGTACAGGTTCGGCTCCTCAACATCCTGCAGGCTGTACTGATAGCGGTTGATCATCAACAGGTTGGATTTCGGGTCAAACTCCAGCATGATACGTTCCTCCCTTTTTTCAATAATATAATAAGGAAGAGAGCAATATGCTCGCATACTGCCCTCCCGGTGTGATGCGTCTATGCATACAAATTGATGCAATTTTGATGCGGTTGAAAGGGCTTAGACGAGCCGACCGACAAATTCCTCGATGCGGCGCAGACCCTCCATGCATGTTTCCATGGCGACCGCGTAGCTCAGGCGGCAGAAGCCTTCCGCCTCGAAGGCGTTGCCCGGCACGACGGCGACATGCTTGTCCGCCAGCAGCAGCTCGGCGAACGTCTGACTGCAGTCGATAACGCGGCCGTTGTACTGCTTGCCGAGGATTTCCTTGATGTTCAGCATGAGGTAGAACGCGCCCTGCGGCTTCATGCAGGACAGACCGCTGATGCTGTTGATCTTCTCGACCATGGCGTTGCGGCGCGCCTCGAACTGCGCAACCATGTCCGTCACGCATTGCGGATCGCCCTGCAGCGCCTTCATCGAGGCGTACTGAGCGATGGCGTTGGCGTTGGACGTCGCGTGGGACTGGAAGCTCGTCATGGCGCAGATTTCGATGCGTGGACCCGCAACATAGCCGATGCGCCAGCCGGTCATGGCGTATGCTTTTGACATGCCGTTCACCACGAACGTCTGATTCTTGATGGCTTCGCCCAGCTCGGCGATGGACACATGCGTCAGCCCATCGTAGAGCAGCTTCTCATAGATTTCGTCGCTGACGACGTAGAACGGATGGCTGACCGCCAGGTCCGCCACGAACTGCAGCTGCTCGCGTGACCAGACGGAGCCGTTCGGGTTGCTCGGGCTCGTCAGGATGATGGCCTTTGTGCGGCGCGTGACCTTTGCGGCGATGTCCTGCGACGTCGGAATGAAGTTGTTCTTCTCGTCCGACGGGATGAACACCGGCACGCCGCCTGCCATGCGCACCATTTCGGGGTACGATACCCAGCAGGGCGTCGGGATCAGCACCTCGTCGCCGGGGTCGATGATGCACTGGAAGATGGTATACAGGCTGTGCTTCGCGCCGGAGGAGACGATGATGTCAGACGGCGTGTAATGCAGGTGATTATCGCGTTCGAGCTTGTCGCAAATCGCCTGACGGAGCGCGACGGTGCCGGCAGCCGGCGTATAGCGCGTCATGCCGAGGTCGATGGCTTCCTTCGCGGCGTCGCAGATATAGGCAGGCGTCGGGAAATCCGGCTCACCTGCGCCAAAGCTGATGACATCCACACCGGCAGCCTTCATTTCCTTTGCACGCGAATCGATGGCGAGCGTGGGGGAGGGTGCAATATTCTGACAGCGATGAGAAACAGACAGTGCCATAACCATTCCTCCTGCATTCAAAGAGCTGATTTAATGCATTTTCATGGACTTCGCCATTGAAATCCAAACAGAAAAATGAAATCTGAGCGGATAACAAATTGATTATATCTTCATATCGTAAAAAAATCAAGTAAAAAAACGAGAAAAATGCATTGATGAATCAAATTCCTGCAAATCAGGAATGCAAAACGCCCGACATCGCGGTCTGCCGGGCGTTTTGGCTTGCATGATTCACTTTTTATTCCTTCATTTTGACTTTCGCTGCCGGCATGTAACCTTCCCCTGTGCAGCACAGCCCCAGCACGCAGTAAAACATCGGCGACACAAGGCAGATGCTGAAGGTGAACATCGACTGCGTCAGGAAACCGACCGCCATCAGCGCCCACAGTAAGCTGCCGTGCTTCCGCGCATGATGAACCGCCGCCCAACAGAGCGCCAAGAACAGCACTGCCGCCGGAATGCCGCAGTTCACCGCGGTTTGCAGGAGCAGATTGTGCGGATTATCGAAGTTCTGCGTCAGATGTTGACTTGTTTCCCTCAGGTAGCTGCGGAAGGCGTAATAGAACGTGTCGGGACCTGTGCCGAAACACGGCGAACGCGTGGACAAATCAGCCGTCATCCGCCATACGCCCAGCCGCTCGGAACCGAACGAATCCTGCGCGCGCCCGTGCAGCGTCTCCTGTAACTCCCACAGCCAGCTTCCCTCTGCTGCCGGCAGGACGTACACAAGCGTCAGCGCGACGGCCAGCACACCGCACGTCAGCGCAATCAGCCATTTCCATTTCACCTCTGCCAGCGGATGACGGCGAAGCAGAATCGACGCGGTAAGCGCAAGCATCCCTGCGAGCAGCAGAAGCAATGCCGCAGCGCTCGCCGTCAGCATGATGTCCTCCGAGCCGTCCAGCCACGGCAGCAGCACGCTCTTGCGCAGCGCGGCGAGCAGCAGCACCATGCCAAGCACCAGCGCTGTCCCTGCGCGGCAGTCCGGTCGGCGCATCGACAGCGCGATGAGGAGGAGCAGCGTTACGCCGAGCGCAATCAGCCCGCTCTGCACCTCCATGCACAGCAGGAGCAGCACGCCGAGCAGACCGCCAGTCAGGTGGATATGCCGATGCTCTCCGCCGAGGACGAAGCTGCCCAGCAGTCCCGGCATCAACAGGCAGAGCCACGCGCTGACCATATCGATATTGCCAAGCGTCCCCTGAAACTCGTAGTTTGTGCGGATGCTCCGTCCGCTCGGGAACAGATTAAGCGGATTCAGCCCTGCGTACTGCATCAGCACAATCAATGCGTACGCCGCGACCGAGATGCTGCACGCGCTCAGCACCCACGAGGTGCGCACAGGCAGCTGGCTCAGGCTGAGGAAAATCAGCAGATAGCAAACGAGGGTGATCAGCCCTTCGTACCGTTCAGCACCCCAGATGACGGCGGACACATGCCGCGCATTCTCCGTATCCGCCCATGTGCCGAACCGTGCGGACAGGCACAGCCACGCGCCGTACGCGAATGCAATGCCAGGCGGCACCGTCATGCGAGGATGCTGCCGCCGGATGAGCCGCCAGATCAGCACGGCAAGCACCGTCACGGCGGTCAGGACAAGCATCCCGTCCCATTTGGCGCGGGTGAGGTTGCTGTAGCTCTGCGGCGTCATGTCCAGCAGTGCCTGAAGCACGGGCACCTCGCCGGAATCGAGCGCCGCAAGCGTGTTTTTTTCGCCCAGCAGCCAGAAGGGGAAGACTGCCAGCCACAGGGCGGCAATCATCGTCGGAACGTTGGCGAAACACCGTCTTTTTTCGGTCATAGGCACCTCATTAGCAAAGCAGGCAATACCGCGCGCTTGCGATATTGCCTGAATGTTACAATTCTCTTCTGCCCTCCATGGCTTTTGAGAGCGTTACCTCATCGGCGTATTCGAGGTCGCTGCCGACCGGTACGCCGTGCGCGATGCGGGTGCATTTGATGCCCATCGGCTTAATCAGCCGCGCAATGTAGGTCGCGGTTGCCTCGCCCTCGATATCGGGATTTGTCGCGAGGATGACCTCGGTGACCTTCTCCGTCCGCAGGCGCGCCATCAGCTCCCTGATGCGGATGTCATCCGGTCCGACGCCGTCCATGGGCGACAGCGTACCGTGCAGGACATGATACAGCCCGTGATAGTCGTGCATACGCTCCATCGCGGCGACATCACGCGGGTCGCGCACGACGCAAATCTGCCCGTTGTGGCGCTCCTCATTCGCACAGACGGCGCACTTTTCCGCAGATGCAAAATTGCCGCACTGCTCGCAGTAGCGGATGGCCTTGCGCCCCTGCCAGATGGCGGCTGCCAGCGCGTGCACCTCATCCAGCGGCAGCCCGACGATGTAATACGCCAGACGCGTTGCCGTCTTCTGACCGATGCCGGGCAGGCGGGAGAGCTCCGACACCATCCGCTCAATCGGTTCAATTTGTCCTGACATCAGAACAGACCGCCCATACCGCCCATGCCGGGCGCCATTTTGCCCATGGTTGCCTCACGGTTCGCCTCGCCCTTGCGAAGCGCCTCGTTGACGGCGGCGATGATCAGATCCTGCAGCATTTCGACATCCTCGGGGTCAACGACCGTGGGGTCGATGGTCAGGGAGAGCAGCTCGCGCTTGCCACTGACCTTGACGGACACGACGCCGCCGCCGGATTGCGCTTCATACTCCTGCGCATCGAGCTTTTCCTGCGCTTCGGTCATGGCCTGCTGCATTTTTTGTGCCTGACGCATCAGCTGCTGCATGTTTGCGCCGCCGCCGAAGCCGAAATTCTGTCTTGCCATTGTTGAGTTCCTCCTCATTGTTTATGGATGATAGATCATTGCATGATTTCCCTGCACCCTTTGCAATGCACTTTTTCATCGCGGTCGGGGAATGCGGGTCGTTATGTGGCTTGCCTTAAATCTTTCGGATATCAAGATTTCCTGAAACCGTGGTCACCCTGACGGTAGGTGCGCCGTCAACGATGGATACCCCATCCGTCAGCATTCTGCCGGAAACGGAGCGCAGAATCGCATCGCACTGCTCCGAGGGAATCTCCAGCCCGATGCTGCCCGACACCGACGCCGCCTTGAAGCTCGTGAACATGTCCGTAAACGAGAGCATCGCGCCGCGGCTGACCGACGAGAGCGAAACATTGCTGAAGGACAGATGCTCCAGGCAGAGCGCGCCGGTCGTCGTGAAGAGAGAGCAATTCTGACCGCGCAGGTCGTTGCCGGCAATGTCGCCGCCGTTTTTGACGGACAGGCTCAGGCTGTTTACGTCCGAGAGCATGACGAAGCCGGACAGCGATTCAACGGACAGGTCGCTGACCGACAGACCGCGAATGTGAATGCTGCCGGAGGTCGTCCGCAGCTCCACGCGCCCCTTCCACGAGCGCGGTACGCGCACCGTTGCCTGAAGCCACCGCGCACTCAGCGGCAGCGGCGATAAGGCGGCAGGCGACTGGTCCATCGTGAGCGTATCGCCGTTTTGCGTCAGGGTAATTGCCTTCATGTCGTGGTCATCGCCGGACGCCATGATCTGAATTTCCTGCGTGTCATCCGCATAAACCTCCAGCAGGGTGCCGGAGAGGTGGATGACCAGCTGCGTAATCGTCAGCGCCGGAAAGGAAGAGCGGGTATTCATGCGCGTTCACCTCCGTCATGTATTCCATCATAGCACGTTTTTCATTTGCTTGCAAGTATCGCTTTATTCCAGCAGCACCGCGCCGGTTACGACGTCGTCCATCAGGGCAATCAGCAGCGGAAGACCGCGATCCTGCTTGCCCTGCAGGCGAATTGCGTCCTTTTCCAGCGTTGTCGGCGGCGTTCGCATCTGCGTGACGCGGATGAGGTGGTCGCCCTCGGACAGGCGAACGATGCCGGCGAGGCACTGTCCGTTGCTGCCGTTCTTATTAAAGTAGAAGGACTTGACACCCTTGCCGTTGCGGTTCTGCCGCTCGAAATCAACGGACAGCAGGCGCTTGCCGTAACCGCGGTCGGTCAGCAGGACAATCTGGTCGTTTTCCCGCAGCTGCTCGCACCAGATGACCTCGTCATCCTCATCGACCTGCATGCAGCGCACCCCGGCGGCGGCACGCCCCTGCACGGGAATGCTCTCCAGCGCAAAGCGGATGCACTGCCCCTTCCGGCTGAACATCAGCAGGTCATCGCGGCTGGCGGCAGGCAGGATGGTCAGCAGGCTGTCATCCTTTTTGATGGTGACGGCGGCGAATTTTTTGCTGCGGACATCGTACTCTGCCGCGGCGGTTCGCTTGACCATGCCCTGACGCGTTACGAACAGCAAATCCGGCAGGTGCGCGATATCGACCATGCGCGTGCAGGTCATCCACAGCGCCTTTTCGCCGTCCTCCAGCCCGACAAGCAAGCCGGACAGCAGCTGACCGCGGTCCTTGGGCTTCACCTCGTTGAGCGATGCGACCGGCAGCTGATAGCAGTTGCCGTGATTCGTGAAAATCAGCAGCGTTTCATCCGTGCGCGACATGAAGAGGAAGTCGGCGTATTCGTTTTCGTCCTCCGCACGGGTCGGCAGCGGCGTTTTCCTGTATACGGCCGGATTCATCCGCTTGAGCTGACCGCTGCCGGTAAAGGCGACAATGGTCTCCTCGGGCACGTTTTTTTCCTCCTCTTCAACGGGGGATTCGTCTGCATCCTCGATGCTCGTCCTGCGCGGGTCGCCATACTCCTCGGCGATTTCCTTAAGCTCCTTCGCGATGACGGCAAGCAGCTTCTTTTCGCTCTTGAGGATGCCCTCGAGCTTGTCAATGAGCTTCAGGATGTCCTCGTATTCCTTGCGCAGCGCGAGAATTTCGAGATTCGTCAGCCGCTGCAGGCGCATGTCCAGAATCGCCTGTGCCTGCACCTCGCTGAGCGCGAACCGCTCCATCAGGCGCGTCTTGGCTTCCTTCGGGTTCTTGGAGGCGCGGATGAGCGCGATGACCTCGTCGAGGTTGTCCACGGCAATCATCAGACCCTGCAAAATGTGCGCCCGTGCCTTCGCCTGATTGAGGTCGTACGCCGTGCGGCGCGATACGACATTCTTCTGATGGCGGATGAAATGCATGAGCATGGTTTTGAGCCCCATCTGCACGGGCTTGCCGTCGGCAATGGCGACCATGTTCACGCCGAAGGTGACCTGCAAATCAGAATACTTGTAGAGAAGCTTCAAAATCTTGTCGGCATCGGCGTCCTTCTTCAGCTCGATGACGGCGCGCATGCCCTCGCGGTCGGATTCATCGCGGATGTCGTAGATGTTGCCAAGCTGCCCTTTTTTCTCCTCCGTGAGCTTCAGGATTTTCTCGAGCATCGCCGCCTTGTTGACCATGTACGGCACCTCGGTGATGACGAGCAGCTTACGCCCTGCGATGCCGTCCTCCACATGCACGCTTGCACGCAGGGACAGCTTCGAGCGGCCTGTTTCGTAGCCCTTGCGGATCTCTTCATTGCGAACGAGCACGCCGCCGGTCGGAAAGTCCGGACCGGGGATGATTTTCATCAGCTCATCCAGCGAAATGTCCGGATTGTCAATGATCGCCAGCGCCGCGCGGATGCTTTCGCCGAGGTTGTGCGGCGGAATATTCGTCGCCAGACCGACCGCGATGCCGCTTGCGCCGTTCACCAGCAGATTCGGGAAGCGCGCCGGCAGCATGTCCGGCTCCTTGAGCGTATCATCGAAGTTCAGTCGGAAGGGCACGGTGTCCTTTTCGATATCGCGCAGCATCAGCAGCGCCAGCGGCGTCATGCGCGCCTCCGTGTAACGCATGGCGGCAGCGCTGTCGCCGTCAATCGAGCCGAAATTGCCGTGACCATCGACCATCGTGCCGCGCATGGAGAAGTCCTGCGCCATGCGGACGAGCGCATCATACACGGAGGAATCGCCGTGCGGATGATATTTGCCTAAGCAGTCGCCGACGATGCGGGCGCACTTGCGGTGCGGCTTGTCCGGCGTCGTGCCCAGCTCCATCATGGTATACAGGATGCGGCGCTGCACGGGCTTGAGCCCGTCCTCCACACGCGGGAGCGCGCGCTCCAGAATGACGTGCTCCGCGTAGGGCATCATGGACTGATGCATGACGTCCTCAACGGTCGTTTGCAGGATTCGGGAAGGGTCGTCCTTGGGAATCGGGCGGTTGTCGCTTGTTTTCTTCGCCATGGCTTACTTCTCCCCCTCCTGCTGATTTTCGGGCAGCTTGAAATCATCCGGCTTGTTGAAGTCGGCGTTCTCGATGATGTAATCGCGCCGCGGCTCGACCTTGTCACCCATGAGGATGGTGATGCGCCGGTCAGCCAGCGCCGCGTCCTCAATCGTCACCTGCATCAGCTTGCGCTGCGACGGGTCCATGGTCGTCGCCCAGAGCTGCTCCGGGTTCATCTCGCCGAGCCCCTTGTAGCGCTGGAGCGTGTAGCCCTTGCCGGCTGCCTTGACGCACTTTTCCAGCTCCCTGTCGTCATAGGCGTACATGACTTTTGTGCCCTTCTGCACCTTGTAGAGCGGCGGCATACCGATGTACACGTGTCCGCCCATGACGAGCTCCTTCATATAGCGGAAGAAGAACGTCAGCAGAATGGCGCGGATATGGGCGCCGTCCTGGTCGGCATCGGAAAGGATAATGACCTTGTGGTACTTGAGGTTGGCAAGGTTGAAGCTCTCATCGATGGACGTGCCGAGCGCCGTAATCAGCGAGCGGAACTCCTCGTTGCTCAGCACCTGGTCGAGACGCTTCTTTTCGGCGTTGAGCGGCTTGCCGCGCAGGGGCAGAATCGCCTGATAACGGCTGTCGCGCCCCTGCTTTGCGCTGCCGCCTGCGGAATCGCCCTCGACGATGAAAAGCTCGTTGTCCTCGGGCTTCTTGCCGCGGCAGGCGCTCAGCTTGCCCACCAGCGGCGCTGCGTCGAGCTGATTCGCCTTGCGGGCGTTGTCACGCGTCTTTCGCGCCGCCTCGCGCACCTGCGCCGCCTTCAGCGCCTTCTGCACAATCAGCTGTGCCGTCGGCTGATTCTTGAGGTTCTCCAGCCAGACGCCCAGCTGCTGCGTGATGATGCTCTCCACCGCCGGACGCACTTCGCTGTTGCCAAGGCGACCCTTCGTCTGCCCTTCAAACTGCGGATTCTTGACCATCGCCGTCAGCACGCAGCTTAAGCCTTCGCGGAAATCCTCGCCGGTCAGGTTGCTGTCCTTCTCCTTGAGGACGCCTGTGCGCCGCGCATAGTCGTTGAACAGCTTTGTAAATGCCGCCTTGAAGCCGGTTTCATGCGAGCCGCCTTCTGCTGTCGGGATGTTGTTGACATAGGAAAACAGGCTTTCCGTGTAGCCGTCCGTATACTGAATCGCCACGCGGCAGATGACATCGTCCTTCCTGCCCTCGAGGAAAATCGGCTCCTCGTTGAGCACCGTGCGGCCGTCGTTCAGGTAGCGGACATAGTCCATGATGCCGCCTTCGTAATGGAAGACATGCTCGCGCTTGTCCGGCTCGGCGCGCTCATCCGTGAAGACAATCTTCAGCCCGCGGTTCAGATAAGCCAGCTCCTGCAGGCGGCGATGCACCGTATCATAATTGAAGCGCACATCCTCGAAAATCGTGTCATCCGGCATAAAGCGGACGAGCGTCCCGCGCTTGCGCGTGTTGCCGACCTTTGATAGCGGCGCATCCGGCTTGCCTGCCGCCACCTTGCCCGTCTGCGGGTTCATCTGACTGGTGAAGCGCATCGAATAATGCGAGAAATCGCGGTAGATATCGACCGTCAGCCACTTGCTCAGCGCGTTGACCACCGACGCGCCCACGCCGTGAAGTCCGCCGGAATAGCTGTAATTATCGTTGTTGAACTTGCCGCCCGCGTGCAGGATGGTGAAAATGACCTCCGCACCGCTGACATGCATCGTCGGGTGCTCATCCACCGGCATACCGCGCCCGTTATCATATACCGATGCCGACCCATCACCATGCAGCGTCACGCGCACCTCATCCGCAAAGCCGTTGGAGGCCTCGTCAATCGCGTTATCCACGATTTCCCAGAGCAGATGATGCAGTCCGCGCGTGGACGTCGAGCCGATATACATGCCCGGACGCATCCGGACCGCCTCGAGTCCTTCGAGCACCTGAATGTTGCCTGCGTCGTAATGATTGACCTGATTTGCCATAGATAAGCTCCTTCGCTGCGGGAATATCGGACAATATTATACCACATCGCGCGGCGTTCATCAAGGCGAACAGGAAAAGGGGGACTTCGTCCCTTTTTTGACCTCATTTCGTCTCCTCGTCCAAGATGTATTGTACTACTACACATCGGGATGCGTGAAATTTTAAATAACGCCTTGACAAACTCCTTTTTGCGTGATATGATATCTACTGTTCCGGTTACGACAACCGCATAGGGGCATGGTGTAATGGTAACACGTGGGTCTCCAAAACCTTTGTTGAGGGTTCGAGTCCTTCTGCCCCTGCGAGGGAGCGCTTGAAACTGCTGGGTTTCAGGCGCTTTTTTATTTGGTGGGGAGGGCGGTGAGGGCGTCGGCGAGCTGGTCGAAGCCGTCGCCGCGAAGCTTGGTATAAACATTCAGCGTGACGGTGGTGTCGGCGTGACCGAGGAGGCGGGAGGTGAGCTTCAGGTCGATGCCGGCATCATAGCAGTTTGTCGCCATGGAATAGCGGGCGGCGTGTGTTGGCTGGTAGGGCACGTCGGCGCGTTTGCAGAGGGCTTTAAGCTGGGCGCGGACAGCGTCGTAGGTGAGGCGCGTGCCATCGGGGGAGGCGAAAACTGCGTCGGAGACCGATTCACGTCGGAGACGCGAGAGCAGGCGGAGCGCACGGGGAAGAATCGGGATAGTGCGGTTGCTGCTGAACGTCTTTGGCGCTGGCGCCTTGGTGGGCGCCGCGCCGGCGACGCGAACCATGGTGGAATGAATGGTGATGGCTTTGCGGGCAAGGTCGACGTCAGACCAGTTGAGGGCGAGCGCCTCGTTGACGCGCATACCGGTGTCCAGCAGGACGCCGACGACAGCGAAAGCCGGACGCGGGTCTTTCTCAATTTCGCGCCACAGACGCGTCTGCTCATCCTGAGAAAAGTTTCGGGTTACACGGCGCGGCTTGAGGGCGCGGTCAGACTTTGGGAGGGAGACGCCGTCGTCGGGATTCGACGGGATATAGCGCATGGACGCGGCGTGCCGCAGGGCGCAGGCAATCAGCTCGTGCAGTTTTTTGATGGTGGACCACGCGTAGCCCTTCTGAATCAGCGCGTCGATGAAGCTCATGATGTCCTGACAGGTGACGTCAGCAATCAGCATCGACGCAATGGGAAAGCGCTCAATCGCCTTCAGGGAGGTTTGAAGCCGCAGATACGTTTGTGGGCGCACCTGCGGCTTTTTGACGGTTTCCACCCAAAGGGTAATGTACTCCGCTAATGTTTTGTGCATGTTTCAGCACCTCTGTTTCTGTCGTTCCTTTGTTTTATACGCGGTTAATGCTTATGAAACACAACATCGTCCTTTCTGTTCGACCAGCACTGCGCGTTGCAATCCTGACATTTGCCGGAGCACTGGTGCGCCGTTTCGGGGATGCGCGTTTCGGTGCCGTCCTGCATCCATGCGATGGTCAGCTTCTCGCGGATGTCAGGAGGAATCGGGGAGCCGGGCCACGCAGACCAGACGAGGCGCAGGTTATCGGGCAGATTGTCCAGCGCGTGGTGAATCATCTGATACTGCTTGGTGAAGGCGAGAAATTTGACGTGCGGATTGGCGCGAATCACGCGCATCCACATATCAAAATAGCTCACGGAGAAGAAATCTCCGTGAGCATGGATTCGGAATAAGCGCGGTGCGTTCGCCTCGGCGAAGTAGTGCATCAGCTGCTGCTCAACAAACGGTAAATCATCGAGGCATTCGCGGTAATTATGCTGATAGGCAGCGAGCACGCTTGGGCGCAGACGCTCGATTTTGCGGGCGTAGCAGCCGTGCAGATAACACGTGGCGCAGGCTTCCTTAGAGCAGGTGACGCCGGAGGGAAGCGAAAAGGAAGGAATTGCGCCCATCTTGATATTGCCATTTGTAATCTTAATCATCAAAGTTCTCCTTCGTTTGTTCAAATCATATCACCAGGCAGGGTTATTGCACGGCGAATTGCGTCTTCAGTTCAGGAGCGAATAGGTTTTCAGGTTGTCGGTGCCGTAAACCTTGAAGCTCGACGTTATCAAGGTGGAATAATCGGCCTTATAATCGTGCCGGATTTTCTGATATTCCATATAATCACGGCGATCGCGCTTCGCTTCGTAGCGTTCGAGCAGCATGTTGACCAGTTTGTCGGCGATTTCCTTCTTCGGCAGGAACGCGACAACCGTGACGTCTTTATATTCGCCCTGCATCTGCTCCAGATAAAGCTGAATCGAATAGGAATAGCTCACAACAACGATAAAACCCTGTTGCGCAATATCAAGTGCAGCTTTTGCATACGTGCCGGCATCCAGCTTGCCCGTTTCAGGATGCTCAAAGGTGTGTGGATTCAGCTTGATGCAGTGCTTATTGTTGGAAACAATCGTGTCGAAAAGGCAGGCATAAGACAAAATCACCGTTCCGGTCAAAGCAACCATCCTTTCAGGGTTCTGGTTTGTTTAAGAAGCTACAGTCAACCGGCTTCTCAGGGTCAGGCCATTTTAGCTGGAAATCCTTCTTGCGAAGCTTGCATTGCGGTTCGCCGTCTTTCCAGAAGACGACGCCTTCAATGTTATGTTCTGCAAGATATTGCTTCATACCGTCAAAATCACGCGGAAAATCTTCCAGAATCACCTTACCGTGCGGAACGAGCGTATCATAGCTCAGGCCATATTTATTGCTTTGAAAATGCAGACCAATGGCCTCATAGGTGCCGTCGGGCAGCGGACCGCCGTTATCGCGGAGAGCACGGTCATAAGCCGTCCAGTGCCACTTATCGCCCTTTTCATCGCGGTTGCAGGGGCGCCAGACCATGAAGTGCATAGGAACAGCCTCTTCTTTTGTCTGGCAGGGAATGTCGCCCCTATGCGGCTTATTGCCGCGTGTGTCGTATCTCCGGTAGAATTTGCCGTCAAGAATGGCGCAGGCAGAGCCGTCTATTTTCATTGTTGCAACGCCGAGCCCCTTCGCAACCCACTCAAAGCCGGAGCGAATAAGGTTCATGCACCGCCAATGCCGTCCACCGGCGTATTCAGGCATAAACAATACGGGTATTTTTTCCATATTTCCCACCTCTTTCCTTTGTTATCGCTGTTTTCTGTCAATTTATGCGCAATCCATGCGAACACAAACAGGAAAACCCATGCAAGCATCACCAGCCATGTCGGCGACAGCACCCACCACCAGGACCATGTAATCACGCCGCAGAGCTTCAGAACGATGAACACAAGCTGAAGCACGTCAAAAACGCCGACGCCACCATAAACGGCGCGACTGTTATTTCTGTTATTGCTCATTTCTGTTTCTCCTTTCAGTTCGGAATCCTCTCAAACAGCTCACGCGTTAAATAGGGGCAAGCCGCCTGAAGCTGGTCGCAAACAGACTCGACCATTTCCTTCAGCTCAGGATTTGCGCCGGAGTGGATGTTGCGTTCCTTATAGATATGCGCCCACTCCGTGATATTGCACTGGAACACAAACGTAGAAGGAATGGAGAGCATATGTGCGGGGGATGCGTATTGCCCATGCCAAGCGGCTGCTGACGGACCGACGGGAGCTGTCCATTGCTGATGTGGCGGTGCAGTGTGGCTTCTGGGATTATAATTACTTTATTGCCTTTTTCAGCCGGGAGGCAGGGGTATCTCCAGGGGTATGGCGGCGCAACTGTGGGAAATGAAGAACGCTGAGCAGCGCCGTGCGGGCGGCGGTTGAAAACAGACGAAGGAAACATCTGTCATAGTTTATTCCACGCTTATATCTTGTGTGTTATCTGTTGAATCTTGTATAATCAATGTGAGTTATGGCTCCTAACGACCCTTTTTGTACAAGTGGATGGGATCACGTGAAGCGAAACTTGAAAAATCGGATAAGTGCCCGGAACGAAAGGACTGATAGGATGCGTGTGAAATCGTTCATTTGGTGCCTCGTGCTCCTGATACTGTTGTCGCCTGCTGCCCTGAGTGAAGGGGCTGCGGGCCGTTTGACGTATACGGAATATCTGGCGAGCCATGCAGATGCTCTTGTTCCCCAGGTGTATGTGGAGGGGATGGCGGCAGGCACGCAGCAGGCACTGGATGGCCGGATGACGCTGCTTGCCGATGAGGAGGCGCAGTTGCATTTCACGTTGCAGATTACCCAGTCGGGTCTGTACCAGCTTGGACTGAGCTATTATCCTGTGGAGGGCAAGGGACTGAGCATTGAGTACTCGGTGGAGATTGATGGTGTTACGCCCTTCACCGAGGCACAGTACAACACGCTGTACCGCATCTGGGCAGACGACACCGCGCCCGGAGAGCGGAAGGACGCAGCAGGAAATGATATTATTCCCAGCCAGCATGAGGCGGCGGCATGGCAGAATGTGTGGGTGGAAGATCATACCGGCACGTATAACGCTCCCTACCTGTTCTATCTGACGGCAGGGGAGCACACGGTTACGCTGACAGCGCGGCGCGAGGTGCTGGCAGTGTCTGCATTGTGGGCGGCGAACCCTGCTGCTGTGCCTGCGTATGCGGAGGTCAAGACGGCTTATGAGGAAGCAGGATATAGGCCTGCCCAGGCAGAAACCGTGGTCATTGAGGCCGAGCAGGCCGCACGGAAGTCGGACTCGGTGTTGTACGGCAGGACGGACCGGTCATCTCCTTTGACTACGCCCTACAGCACCATGGAAACCCGGCTGAACACCATCGGCGGCAGCTCCTGGGGCGTCCAGGGGCAGTGGATCGAGTGGGACTTCACCGTACCCACAGATGGTCTGTACCGGCTGGCGTTCCGGGGCCGGCAGGATCTGCTGAGCGGCTCCTTCACCACCCGCAAGGTGTACATCGATGGTCAGCTGCCTTTTGCGGAGCTGGCGGACGTGCGGGTCAACTATGATCAGGACTGGCAAAACATCCTTCTTCCCTATGATGTGTACCTGACGGCGGGTGAACACACCCTTCGCATGGAAGCAACCATCGGCAGCCTGAGTGAACTGGTGGCGCTGGTGGATGAGGCAGTGTTTGAACTGAACGGCGCGTACCGCCGCATTGTGATGATGACCGGTACTACGCCGGACGTCTACCGTGATTACGCGCTGGAAGTAAACATTCCGGAAGTATTCGAGGTGTTCGAGAAACAGACAGAGGTGTTGCGCCGCTGTGACGCGCTGCTGCTGGAGATGACCGGCGAGCGTGGCAGCATGAATGGCATATTGCAGACGCTGTCGCTGCAGATGGAGGATTTCTGTGAAAAGCCCGAAACGGTGCAGAAGCGCCTGTCTACCTTCAAGGATAATGTGGGTTCGCTGGGCTCCTGGCTGGTTCAGATGAAACAGATGCCCCTGGAGATTGATAAGCTGTATATTCTGTCTGCCGACAGCGACGAATCCGCGCTGGACCGTGCGGAAGCCGGCGTACTGCAGCAGCTGGGGCATGAGCTGTCAATGTTCCAGTCCTCCTTCGTGGTGGATTACTCCGCCATCGGCGGTCTGACTGCGGAGGAAGAACAAAAGGTCATTGAGGTGTGGGTATCCGCAGGCCGCGATCAAGCGAATATACTCAAACAGATGATCGACAACTACTTCACCCCCGAAACGGGCATTGCGGTCAACCTGAAACTGGTGCAGGGCCAGCTGATGAACGCCACGGCGGCGGGTGCAGGTCCGGATGTGGTGCTGCAGTTGGGTAATTCCGAGCCGGTGAACTATGCAGTGCGCGGCGCGGCCTATGACCTGACTCAGTTTGAGGACTATGAGGAGATTGCAGCCCGCTTCCGCGAGAGCGCCATGACCCCCTATGAGCTGGAGGGCGGCGTGTACGCGCTGCCGGAAACGCAAACGTTCTCGGTGATGTTCTACCGCACGGATGTGTTGGCGGAGCTGGGTCTGGAGGCTCCCACCACCTGGGAGGAGATGTTCCACGTCGTGGGCCGATTGCAGCGCAAGAATATGACCGTGGGCATCCAGCCGCCCAACAGCGCAGCGGGCAATTTCACAGCCTTGTCCTCCATGGCGATGCTGCTGTACCAGCGGGGCGGCGAAATGTATCTGGACGGCAATACCCGCAGCGGTCTTTCTTCCCAGGAGGCCAAGGATGCCTTTACCATGTGGGTGAGCCTGTACGTGGACTACGAGCTGCCTGTCAAGTACGATACCCTGACCCGCTTCCGTTCCGGCGAAATGCCGGTTGTGATCGAGGATTTCACGTTCTATAACCTACTGCAGGTGGCCGCACCGGAAATCCGCGGCATGTGGAGCTTCTGTGCGGTGCCGGGCACGGTGCAGGAGGATGGCAGCGTCAACCACGCCGTTTCCGGCACGGGCATCTGCTGCATGCTGATGGATGCGGCGGAGGACAAGGATGCAGCCTGGGAGTTCATGAAGTGGTGGACCAGCGCGGCGATCCAGACCCAGTATGGCAAGGATATCGAGAACCAGCTGGGCGTGTCGGCTCGTTATCCTTCGGCGAATGTGGCGGCCTTTGCAAACATGCCCTGGTCGGCGTCGGAGCTGGCAACGCTCAATGCTCAGTGGGATAATGTGCAGGGCATCCCGGAGGTGCCGGGCGGCTATTTCACGTCCCGCCACCTGAACAACGCGTTCCGCCGAGTGCTGAATTACAACGAGGATCCGGGCGAAACGCTGCTGGACTACGTTAAGAACATCGACAAGGAAATCACGATTAAACGCAAGGAATTCGGATTGGAGGTGAACGAGAATGCGGAATAAGCAGGCAGCGGGAGGGCTGAAGAGCTTCGTGTGCCGGCTGAAGAAGGATCGGGTGTCGTACATGATGCTGGCGCCGTATCTGACGCTGTTCATCGTGTTTACGGTGGTGCCAGTGTTGTATTCCATCGGATTGTCGTTTACCAGCTACAATCTGTTTGAAGCGCCCCGTTTCGTGTTCCTGGATAATTACCGCAGCCTCTTCCTGCATGATGAAGTGTTCATGAAGGCGCTGCAGAATACCATGGTCATCGCGGTGATCACCGGCCCGGTGAGCTATGCGGCATGCTTCCTGCTGGCGTGGATGATCACTGATTTCAAGCGGATTCCCCGTGCAATTCTGACGACAATTTTCTATGTGCCGTCGATTTCCGGCGCGGTGTTCATGATCTGGTCGATCATGTTCTCCGGCGACAGCTACGGCTACATCAACTCCATTCTCACCACCCTGGGCATCCTGAACGACCCGGTGCAGTGGCTGGAGGACGGCCGCTATGTGCTGATGGTGGTCATCATCGTCAGCCTGTGGCTGAGCCTGGGCACGTCGTTCCTGTCTTTCATTGCCGGCCTCCAAAGCATCGACCGAACGCTGTACGAGGCCGGCGCGGTGGACGGCGTGACCAACCGCTGGCAGGAGCTGTGGTACATCACACTGCCCACTATGCGCCCGCAGCTGATGTTCGGCGCGGTGATGCAGATCACGGCGGCGTTCGGTACTGGCGACGTCAGTGCAAGGCTGGCGGGTATGCCCTCGGTGGATTATGCGGCGCACACTATCGTCAACCATATCATGGACTATGGCTATACCCGCTTTGAGATGGGCTACGCATCGGCGATTGCCGTGATTCTGTTCATCATGATGGTGGGCTCCAACAAGCTGGTGCAGAAGATGCTCAGAAAGGTGGGTACGTGATGGCTGATAAAGTGCATAAGCGGACGTCGTCGCGGATCAACCGAAGCCGCGCAGGCAATATCATGTCGCTGCTGTTTCTGGCGCTGCTGGCGGCGTTCATGGTGCTTCCACTGGTGTTTGTGGTTTCAAACGCCTTCAAGCCCCTGGACGAGCTGTTCATCTATCCGCCCAAGCTCCTGGTGAACAAACCCACGCTGGACAATTTCTCCTCGATGATGAAGCTGATGAGTCAAAGCTGGGTTCCTTTCAGCCGGTATCTGTTCAACACGGTGTTCCTGACTGTGGCGGGCACGCTGCTGCACCTGGTTTTTGCGTCGCTGGCGGCATATCCGCTGGCACGACACAAGTTTATGGGCCGGGATCTGATCTTCGGCGCAATCGTGCTGTCGCTGATGTTCTCCGGCTCGGTGACGCAGATCCCCAGCTACATCATCATCACCAAGATCGGTCTGCTGGACAACCATCTGGCAACGCTGCTGCCGGCGATCCAGTATTCCCTGGGCCTGTACCTGATCAAGCAGTTCATGGAAACGCTGCCGGACAGCGTCATCGAGGCGGCTCGCATCGACGGCGCCAGCGAATGGCGCATCTGGGCACAACTGGCCATGCCGATGGTCAAGCCTGCCTGGTTGACGCTGATCATTCTGATGATCCAGCAGCTGTGGAACACGATTTCTCCTTATACATTCTCGGAAGAACTCAAGACGATGCCCCAGGCGCTGAATCAGATCCTCTCCGGCGGCATCGCCCGTACCGGTGTGTCGGCAGCGGTTTCGCTGATCATGCTGTCCGTGCCCGTCATCACATTCGTCCTTTCCCAGAGCCAGATCATCGAGACGATGAACAGCTCTGGCATGAAGGATTAAGGAGGAAAGCGCATGTTGAAGATGAAGCAAATTGCGGCCCTCCTGCTGTGCGCGCTGCTGCTGCTGACCTCCGTGCCTGCCTTTGCCGTGACGGAGCGCACCGGTGCGTATGAAACCTACAATTATTCCTTTGAGGACAATGGGGAGCTGGCCTCGGCTACGGCTTATGTGCCGGTGCGTACGGTGCGTGCCTTTGACCTGGGGCTGGAGAATTTTCGAACCCTGAGCGACCTGTATGTGGACGAGGAAAGCGGCGCCATCTACCTGGCGGATACGGACAATAACCGGATCATCCGCACAGACGCAGCCTTCACGGATGCGGTGGTGTTCACAGAGGCGGACGGCGTCTCCTTCGCCCAGCCCCGCGGCTTGTTCGTGCAGGGCGGCGCGCTGTATGTGGCCGACACCGGCAACAAGCGAGTGGTCAAGCTGGACCCGGAAACCGGCGATACCCTGGCATCCTGGGGCAAGCCCGATTCTCCTCAGTTCTCCCAGGGCGTTGACTTCAAGCCCCAGAAGGTCGTCGTGACTGACCAGGGGGAAATCTCTATCGTCTGTGAGGGCATCTACGAGGGTCTTGTCACCATCGACCAGAACGGCGAATTTCAGGGCTACTCCGGCACGATTCCGGTCAAGCCGTCAGTGTGGGAGCTGTTCTGGCGAATGCTCTCCACCCGCGAACAGTTGAAGAGCATGGCGTCCTTCCTGCCCGTGACCTACATCAACGTTGACTTGGATGAACAGGGGTTCATCATGGCGACCTCTCAGGCGGAGCAGAGCACCATGGCCAACTCCGTCCAGCGGCTCAACCCCGGCGGAAATGACGTGCTCATCAACAACTCCGGTCAGAACCTGGTGGGCGATATGGGCAATCTCTGGGACGGACGTGCAACCGGCGTGTCTGTGCTGCAGGATGTGGCTTGCCTGCCCGGCGGCATGTTCGCTTGTGTGGATGTGCGCCGCAGCAAGGTGTTTCTGTATGACGACGAGGGCGAGATGCTTTTTGCCTTCGGGGGTTTGGGTGGCCAGAAGGGAAACGTTGCGGTTCCCTCTGCGGTGGACAGCATCGGCTTCACGCTTTATGTGGCGGACTCCTCCCTGGGCCAGATTACTGTATTCGAACCCACGGCGTACGGTCATTGTCTGATTCAGGGCATTATCGATTACAATAACTCGGATTATACCTCCAGTAAGGCGAATTTTACCGAGGCTTTCCGCTACAACACCAACTGTGAGCTGGCGTACCTGGGTATCGGACGCTCCCAGATGCGCGAGGGCCTGTATAAGGACGCCATGGCATCCTTTCGTTTGGGTGCAAACCGTACCTATTACAGTCGTGCGCTGGAACAATACCGTGCACAGGTGTTTGATGAGGCGTTCACAGCGATGTTTGCGGTGGGTGCAGGTGTGTTGGTGCTGCTGGTGGCACTGCCCATCATCCGCAAGCTGCGCCGGAATGTGCCGGTGAAAGTCCACGCCGAGTGGCAGCCCAAATCCCGCATTGGTCGCGGAATGGACAAGCTGGCTCAGGATATCGATTTTGCGGTGTATTGCGCGCTGCATCCCTTCAAGGGCTTCCATGAGCTGCGCCACGAGGGGCAGGGAAGCGTTGCTGGCGGTACGGCGATTCTGCTGGTGTACATCGTCCTGGCAGTGCTACGGGCGACCATGTCCGGCTTCCTCTACGGTGGTTCAACGGATATCAACCCGCTGATGACTGCATCCTCCGTGTTTCTGCCGATTCTGCTGTTCGTGCTGGCCAACTGGTGCATCACGACTCTGATGGAGGGCGAAGGCCGCATGGGGGATATCTACAAGGGCGTGTGCTATGCGCTGTTGCCCATAGCCATTGGCCAGGTGGTGCTGCTGGTTCTGTCTAACGTCCTTACGCTGGAGGAAAGCGCCATTTACAATGTGCTTTTCTACGGCCTGTGGGCATACACCGTATTCCTGCTTCTGGCAGGCAATATGCTGGCTCATGGCTTCACCATGAGCCGCACGGTGGCCGCTGCCATCGTGACGGTGCTGGCTATGGCGATCATTGTGTTCTTGCTGTATCTGTTCTTTAATCTGCTGTTCGAGGTCGGCGGCTTCGCCATGCAGATTTACCGTGAAATTGCATTCCGTACATAAGGGAGGGGAGGAGCAACGTGAAAGCATATCATAAACGGCTTTTGACCATCGCGCTGACGCTGGTGCTGCTGATGTGCGTGTCTTCGGTGTTCATCTCCGGCGTGTTCTCGGTGGATGCACGGCAGCTGCAAATTGCGCCCACCGGCAGCGCTTTGAGCACGGAGAAGCTGAACCGCTCCACGGGCATGGTGCCCACGGCGGCGGAAATCAACGCGGATGGCTATGATACCGTGCTGGCATCTGGTTTTGAGCAGGTGTTGGCAGATGACAAGGCCATCCTGTACTTCAAGAAAAAGACCGCAGAGGTTGCCCTGCAGGATTTGGCCACCGGGCAGATCTGGTATTCCAATCCCCAAGACAGGGATCAGGAAAGCCAAGTGTCCGGCACTACCAAGTTGCGCCTGGGCGCCCAGGTAACCGTTACCTACTACGACCAGAAGGGCGCCTTCGGTCAGATGGATTCCTACAACGACTCCATTGAATACGACGGTATGACCTGGGAGGTCAAGGACGACGAGCTGCTGGTGAGCTATTACATCGGCAAGACGGTTGTCACTCTGGGCGATGTGCCGCAGCAGATCAGCAAGTCCCGCATGGAGCAGTTTATCTCCGTCCTGCCCGAGGAGGATCAGGAGGATCTGCTGAAGAACTACAAGCTGGCCTCCATCGAAGGCCGTGATGAAGCGTATATTGAAAACCTGGTCAAAAAGTACCCCAACGTCATCAACGAGGATGTCTACTACCTGACCAAGGACTCCAACCGCATCCTCAAGAAGATCAAGGGTTACATGGATCAGTGCGGCTACACCTACGACGATCTGGATTACGACAACGCTGTCAACCAAGTAGAGGTGGAGGAAAGTTCCCGTGCCCACTTCAGTGTAACGCTGTCCTACAAGCTGGATAACGGTGCGCTGGTGGCGGCCATCAAGGGCGATTCCCTGGCGTATGACGAGAAGATTCCTCCCTACGAGATCCGTTTTCTGGAGTATTTCGGCGCCGGCGGCAAGGAAGAGCAGGGATACATGCTCGTTCCAGATGGCTCCGGCTCACTGATCTACTACAACAATGGCAAGACCAACGAAACCGTCTTTGCTCTGAAGATGTACGGCGCGGATACCGTGTCCAGCACAGACAGCGCCTATGTGGCGGACAAGAAGGCCTCCTTACCCATATTCGGCGTGAAGAATGGTCAGGCGGCGCTGCTGGTGAGCATTGAGCAGGGGGCTCCCCTGTGCACGATCAATGCCCGTGTGGCAGGCATGCAGAATTCCTATAATACAGTCTATGCTACTGTGATGACCACGGCGGTGGATTTCATGCAGATATCCGATTCCCGCCAGATTTATTTCGAGGAGACGCCCTTCCGCGAGGATGTGGTGCTGCGCTACCAGCCTATGGCAGAAGCGGATAACGATTACATGGGTATGGCGCGGTCGTACCGGCAGCGCCTGCTGGACAGCGGTGTGCTGACCGAACAGCAGGACGGCGTTTATCCCATTGCGCTTGATCTGATCGGCGCTGTACCCTCTACAGCCGTCGTGGCCGGCATCCCCGTGAAAGCCATGGAAGCTGTAACGACCTATGCTCAGGCGGCAGACATCGTCCAAAGTCTCTCCGACCTTACCGCGCATGTGTGGCTGCGCCTGGAGGGATGGCAGAAGGGCGGCATGCGTCAGCCCATGCAGACGAAGATCCAGCCCGAACAAGTGCTGGGCGGCGCGGAGGGCTTGAAAACACTGGTGGCAAAGGCGGAGGCCAATGGCTGGCTGCTCCTGCCCGAGGTGTATCTGGCGACGGATCTGGACGGCACCGGATTGACGGTCAAGTGGTCCTCCATCCGCGATCTGTGCCGCGATGTAGCCGTTCGCTATGATTACGACTACATCAGCCGCTATCGTCGCTACAACGGCCATGCCATCTACCAGCTGACAGCGGAGCGCTTCCTCCATCAGGCAGAGGCTTTCGGGGCTGATGTGCAGAAAAACGGGCTGGTCAGCGCTGCGGTGGCGGATTTGGGCGTCGATCTATGGAGTGACTTCACGAAGGACAAGTCCATGAACCGTGTGGCCATGGCAGAGGCCCAAACGGATGCGCTGACCGGGCTGGCGCAGCACGTGACCTTGGCGTTGCGAAACCCTAACAGCTATGCGTTGGAGGCGACGGACGCGATTTACGACATGCCCTGCACCGACAGCGGCTTCCGCATTGCGGATGAAGCAGTGCCCTTCTACCAGGCAGTTGTGCGCGGCAGTATTCCCTATGTATCCGAGTCTATCAATTACCAGGATGATTGCCGGATGGCCTTCCTGCAGGCGGTGGAGTTTGGCGCGGGGCTGCAGTACACGCTGACCTGGGAAACCACGGCGCTGCTGAAGGATACGGACTATGCCTGGATCAACCGGGGCCGTTACAGCGACTGGGAACAGACCATTCGTGAGCAGGCGAGCTCCGCTGCAGCGGCGCTGACCCCCTTGGCTGGCGTAGCCATGACCGGGCATGAACGCGTGAGCTTCAATGTGTACAGAACCACCTACGCGGACGGAAGCTGCGTGGTGGTCAACTATGGCAGTGAGCCCGCAGCAGTGGATGGTGTAACCGTTCCGGCGATGGACTTCGTGCTGATGAAGGCAGGTGAACTGTGATGCACACAAAGCCAACCAAAAAGAAAAAGGGCATGATGACCCTGTCCCGAAAGAAGGCGCGCTGGGGTTATCTGTTTGTGCTGCCGCTGCTCTTTGGCCTGATATTCCAGTTCGGCTGGCCGGCGCTCAAGTCGCTGTGGTTTGCCTTGTGCGATGTGGACATTCAGGGCACCGAGGGTGTCAAGCTCACTTTTCAGGGCATCAAGAACTTCTACGATGCAGTGCTGGTCAACACCACCTTCCGTGAAAAGGCGGTACAGAGCCTCCTGGCAGTGTTGCTGAATCTGCCGCTGATTACGATTTTCTCCTTCTTTGCCGCAAGCTTGCTGAACCAGAAGTTCCGTGGCCGCTGGCTGGTCCGTACGATCTTCTTTCTGCCGCTGGTGTTGGCGGCGCCGGCGCTGATGAACTTTGACGCCGGTGATGCGCTGCAGAACATGATGGGGGCATCGGGAAATTTCAAAGCCTCCGAATCGCTGACGGGCCTGGAGTCGGTCAACCTGACCAACCTCCTGATTTCCAGCGGTGTGCTGCCTCAGACCATTGCGAGCTACCTGGCTGGCGCGGCGGATCGGATCTATGACATCGTGATCCTCTCCGGCGTGCAGATTCTGGTGTTTCTGGCGGCATTGCAGTCCATTCCTCCTACGATGTATGAAGTAGCTGCCATCGAGGGCGCTTCTCCCTGGGAAAGTTACTGGCGCATCACATTCCCCATGACCTGCCCCATGATCATGACCTGCATGATCTATACCATCATTGACTCATTTACCGCCAGCACCAATGCAACCCTGGAGATGATCCAGAATACGGCGTTCTCGACTTTCAACTACGGCCTGTCCTCGGCCATGTCCTGGATCTACACGGCGTTGATTCTCCTGCTGCTGGGTGTGGTGGTTCTGATTATGCGAAAGGTGGTGAAGCAGTATGAGTAAGGCAAACAAGAGAAAAAAGCGTTTCACCTCCAAGCGGGTGGGGGAGTGGTGCTGGAAGCTGTTCCGCCTGGGTCTGATCATTGGTATTGCATATGTCATCCTGTACCCCCTGCTGGTGAAGCTTTCCGTGGCCTTCATGTCCAAGAGCGACATGTATGACATGACTGTCCAGTGGGTACCGCGTAAGCCTACCCTGGAAAACTTTACTCAGGTGCTGGAGCTGATCGATTACGGCAAGTACTTCCTGACCACCGTGGCCGTCAGCGGCGGCGCAATGCTGCTCCAGCTGATCAGCTGCTCCCTGGCGGCCTATGGGCTGGCACGCTTTGAGTTCCGCGGCAGGAAGCTGATCTTCGGCTTGGCGATCCTGACCCTGGTGCTTCCCCAGCAGACCTATATGGTCACCACCTATGCCCAGTATCGCTACTTTGACTTTTACGGCATTCTGGGGTTGTTCGGTATAGAGTCCCGCTCCCTGGTGGGTACCCCCTGGCCGCTGATGCTCATGTCAGCAGGCTGCCAGGCGACGAAGAATGGCCTGTTCATCTATATTCTGCGGCAGTTCTTCATTCGTCTGCCTGGTGAGCTGGAGGAAGCAGCCTGGGTGGACGGTGCAGGCGTGGGAACCATCTTCCTCAAGGTGATGCTGCCCAATGCAGGCCCCGCGCTGACGACGGTGGGTGTGCTTTCCTTCGTCTGGACGTGGAATGATCTGTATACTGCCAGTACGTATATGTCTTCCTTGCCGCTGTTCTCAACGCTGCTGAATAATCTGACCTTCTCCATCAGCCGCGCCACCGGTGGTCAGAGCGTGGTTGACACGGTGCAGTTGTCCATGCTGACCAATGCCGCCGCGCTGCTGATCATTCTGCCGTTGATTGTGCTGTTTATTCTGGTGCAAAGGATGTTTGTCCAGGGCGTGGAACGCACAGGCTTGACGGGTATGTGATCTTGCTTGATGAGGAAACATATGTTATAGTATATGAAACAATGCGGGATTGAGAATTCGGTGGAAAAGTCGCTATAATAATATATAAATGAGTGGCTTTGTTCCGAAAAAGGGGAATCTGGAGAACTGAATAAATGTTGATTCGGTGATGTGTACACACAATTCCGGAGGAGGAAAGGCTTCTCCCAACCACCTGTTCAGGAAGGGTGCGTCCCTTTCAAATAATGCTTAGGAGGAACCAACATGAAGAAGTTTCTGAGCCTCGTTCTGGCAGCCATGCTGCTGCTGTCCCTGATGCTGCCCGTGCTGGCAGAGGAAGATCAGCTGACCTACATCTACGGCGGTGCATCCAACAAGAATCGTGCCAAGCTGAAGACGCAGGGCCAGCAGAGTTGGTACATGATGTACTCCCTGGAAATCGACAAGGGCGCGGAGATTGATCTGACCACCTTCAAGGAGTGCACCCAGACGGAAACTGGCCTGTGGAAGCCCGCAGAATCTAACGTTCTGCCCTCTAGCGATCCTGCTGCAGCGGAAGGTACCATGGTTACCTACAATGCCGATTGGTTCAATATCCGCAAGGACGGCTACCTGTGTGGTGATACTGGCTTCAGCGCTGCGCTGAAGTGGGTGTGCGAAGAGGACGGCGTGTATGATATCTTTACCTCCGTTTCCGGCGGCAGCTCTGCTGGCGCACCCTTTGAGGGCTACTATGATCCCAACGGCGGCCACTGGGTTCCCCCGGTGGACGGCTGCTACATGAGCATTTGGTTCAAGGGGGAGATGGTGTTCGGAGCGGATACCTTCGACTATGTGGATTCTGGCTACCGTCTGCCCACCACCGAGACCAGCTACAACGGCGTTGAGTTCAAGGCCGGCGAGGAAATCTGGCTGGTGTGCGATACCAAGGGCAATGGCGGCTGGGACGATCCCTGGTTCTACCTGAGCCTGACCCGCGTGGGCGATCTGCCCCAGTAATCCGCACTTGATCGCAGGCTGCGGCGCGGTTTGCCCCACAATGCTTGCAGAAAGGATATTGCTATGAAGAAGATTCTTGCCCTGCTGCTGCCCCTGGCGCTGCTGCTGCCCATGGTCTCCCTGGCGGAGGAGCCCACCTACGATCTGGGCGGCCGCGTGGTGACCATCGCGCACTGGAACGACGGCGCCCCCAATGAGAACAGCGATACCTATGCCGAGCAGATGGAGCTGCTCAATCATATCAACGAGAAGTACAACTGCGACCTGCAGTTCGTCTCCACTGGCGACTGGCACTCCTACCAGTCCGTCATCAATGCGCAGGTGGTCAATGGCGAGAAGATCGCGGATGTGTTCTGGGCTGGCTACAGCTACGTTGTGCCTACCTGGATCGACAATAATTTCGTGATTCCCCTGGATGATTACTTTGACCTGGAGAATGAGATCTATAACCAGGACATCAATGATGAGTGGGCTGTAAACGGTAAGCATTACGGCGTTACCACATGGGATGACGCGCTGGGCCACGTGATCATGTTCAACAAGCGCATCCTGGCTGAAAACGGCATCGAGGCCGAGGAGCTGTACGAGCTGCAGGCCAATGGCGAATGGACATGGGAAAAGCTCCGTGAGCTGGCAATCAAGTGTACCCGGGATACCGATAACGACGGCACCATCGACGTGTACGGCTTCGGCTCCTACGGCACCTGCCCCACCTGTCCCGAGCCATTTGTGTATGCCAACGGCGCAAGCCCCATCCGCGTGGACGAGAACTGGCACTATACCTACAACCTGGATGATCCCAAGGTTATCGAGGCCATCCAGTTCTGCTACGACCTGTACTGGGTTGACCAGGTCTGCTACACGGGCTCTCAGGCCTGGGGCAGCTGGGAAGGCATGTGGCGCATGGGCAAGACGGCGTTTTATTCCGTGGCGTCCTGGAACATGTATGACTACTTTGAGGAACTGGAGGACGACGAGATCGGCATCCTGCTGATCCCCAAGGGCCCCTCTGCGGACGATTACGTCAATGCCCAGTCTGCTCCCTCCGGCATGTTCATGCAGCCCATGGTTCCGGAGAACGAGCGCGCCGCCATCGCCGCCATCGTGACGGAGTGGTACGGCGATTATGAGTGGAAAGACGAAGATGACGTGGTGTCCCAGTGGGAGAACTTGGTGCATGACGATGAGTCCCTGGAAACGATCGAAATGATCAATGGCCGCACTGTGTCGATCCTGGGCGAGGTGTCCACCTACTTCCGCGACAATGTGCTGTGGAACGACTGGGGCATCAAGCAGGGGATTGCGCCCCGTACCTTCGTGGAAACGATGAAGGCCTCCTGTCAGGCTTCCTTCGATGAGCTGTGGACGGCCACTGCTGAGTAATGAATCGTGACCCGTTCCCCGCGCCCTGTGTGCTGCGGTAGGCAGGGCGCGGGAGAAAGGGGCTTTCCCATGATTGAAATCGTCCAGAATCGGCATGAGCCGGGTTTTGACAACAATGAGACCTTCCTGAACTATTACCAGTATTCCGAGAACGGCGTTGACCTGGTGCTGATCGAGTGTGGTTACGAGCGCTGCGATCCCAACCATTACTGGGCGGGCCGAAAGGGCTTCCACATGATTCATGTGGTCATCAGCGGGCGGGGCACCATCAATACTGGCAACGGCGTTTATCATGCTCAGGCGGGGGATGTTTTCTACATTCCCCCAGAGCGGGAGGTCAATTATCGGGCAGACGAGAATGATCCGTGGGAGTACCGCTGGGTCGGGTTCGTAGGCACCCGAGCGATGGTTACGCTGAATGAGACTGTGCTTCCACGGGTGATTTGTACATCTATCAGTCATCCGGAGGCGCTGGCGGCGCGGATGAGTCAGATTTACGAGTGCGCCAGCCAGGGGAATGACCGGGGCGATCTTCTGGCGCTGGGACATATGTACTTCTTCCTTGCTGAGCTGCTGGCTGAATGCGGCGCACAGGGCAGCAACGGAAACGTGGCGGCGGATTATGTGCACCGGGCAACGGTGTACATCCGTGAGCATTATACCGAAAATATTTCTGTGGACGCCATCTGCCATTGGCTGAACATCTCCCGCAGCTATCTGTACAAGCTGTTCCGGCGGTACTACGGCGTATCGCCCTCCAATTACCTCATCCATTACCGGCTGGAGAAAGCCAGAGAGCTGCTCAATGCGCAGCGATATCCAGTCAATGAGGTGGCCGAGAAGGTTGGCTTTTCCGATCATCCCTATTTCACGAAGCGATTCCGCATGATGTACGACATGACGCCCCGGGAGTATGTCCGGCGCCTGCATAAGGAGAAGATGAAAAAATGAAGGGCATTTGGATGCTGCTGCTGGCAATGCTGATGCTGACGGGTCTGTCTGCTGCGGTGGCGGAGGTACAGGCCTACCCCGTGCCCGAGGGTACACCCATCGAATATGCGCCCTTCGAGGTGACGGCCAACGGTCTGGAGGTCGGCGTGTACGGCGACTACAACATGGAATTTTACGAAATCGGCTTTGCATATTTCAACTTTGATCCCGGCGAGAACGTCGAGGTCAAGATCAAGGTCGATTTCCCCTTCAAGAAGGTGGAGGTCCTCCCTGCCGGGGCGAGCATCGTGCCCCAGGTGGACGGCGCATATCTGACCTTCACCATGGACAATCCCGGACAGGATCTGTCCTTCGTCTTCGACGGCGATTATCAGGGCTATACCCTGCATCTGTTCACCAATGAGATCGATCATGAGGCGGACAGCTACGAGGGCAAGTTCGGCGTGCTCTACTTTGGCCCTGGTTATCATGACAAGAGCGACACCCAGATCCTGCTGGGCAGCGGCATGACCCTGTATGTGGACGCCGGTGCGGTGCTCAATGCGCCGGTTGTGATCGAGAATGCCAAGAATGTCAAGGTTTTGGGTACCGGCGTTATCATGATGGACAAGATCAACGCCAAGAATCCCCAGTATGGCAACATCAATCTGTGCGTGAACAATTCGTTCAACGTGTACATCGGCAATATCATTGCACATGCCCACAAGACGCAGAACTGGACCACTCACATCTACTTCAGCAAGGATGTGACGGTGGAGGGCTACCACGTCGTCAGCCCCCAGTACGCCAGCACCGACGCCATTGACATCTCCAACAGCCAGAACGTCACCATCAGGGATGTGTTCCTGCGCTCCTGCGATGACTGCATTACCGTGAAGGGCCTTGGTCAGGGTGCCACGCCGGATGACTGCCCGCCGAATGAGAACATTCATGTTTCGGACTCACAGCTGTGGAGCGATTGCAACAATGCCATGGTCATCGGCGAGGAGAGCATGGCTGCCTACTACAACGATATTTCCTTCCGCAACATCGATGTGCTTTACTCCTATGACGACCGTGATAACCATGAGCGTCTGGAGGAGCGCTCCGTTATGTCCATCGTGCAGCTGCACGGCACGGAAGTGACCAACATCCTCTGGGAGGATATCCGGGTCAACAACTGTCAGCGCCTGGTGTGCTTCCGCTTTGTGGACAGCTTCTGGTTCGGGTCCATTCAGGGCAACCAATCCTTCCCCGGCTATGTGGACGGCGTGACGCTGCGCAACATTACCTGCACCAGCAGCAACAACAGCAAGATCGCCAATGAGATCCTGATCTACGGCTGGAGCAAGGACAAGCAGATCCAGAATGTCACCTTCGAGAATTTCGTGGTGGAGGGCAAGAAGCTTACTTCCATGATGAACCCCTACATGAAGGTCAATTCTTACATCAAGAATATCCAGTTCAAATAACACAAGAATGGACGGGCATAGATGATGATTGCTCAGCGATTGGGGACGATGGAAGTCCTCTTTACGGAAAAGAACGGTCGCCCCGGCTTGGTGCTGGTGCCCCAGGGTATGGCGGATCAGGTGGTGGAGGATAAGGCCTCCAGCGTGTTTTCCATGGCGCAGCTGCACGTGCGGGGCGATGGCCATGAAACTCCCTATTCCAAGGGCATGACCATGATCGGCTCTCACACGGCGGCCAGCATGCGTCTGGCCAGCCGCGAGGCAGGCGAGGGGAGCGTCACTACGGTGTTGACGGGCGCTCACGGGGTGAATTGGACGCAGAACCTGACGGCTTGTGGCCGGGCTCTGGTCTGCCGTACCAAGGTGGAAAATGCCGGCGATGCGCCCTTCACCCTGGACCATGCGGCCACCTTCTGCCTCAGCGGCATGACGCCCTTTGAGGCAGGGTTGACCCCCGATTGTATGAAGCTCCACCGCTTCTCCTCTTTCTGGAGCTGCGAAGGCCGGCACGAATGCCAGACCATTGAGGAGCTGAACATGGAAACCTCATGGAGCCGCTGGGCGACCAAGTCCATCCGCATTGGCCAGGCCGGTACGCTGCCCGTGCGCAGGTACTTCCCGACCATGGCGCTGGAGGATGAAAAGCGCGGCGTGACCTGGGCAGCGGCCATTGGTTGGGCCGGCAGCTGGAACATGGAACTCTTCCGCCAGAAGGAGGACCTGGTTATCACCGGCGGTCTGGCCGGCTATGAGGATGGCCACTGGCGAAAGACGCTGCAGCCCGGCGAAGCGCTTGAGTTGCCCGAGGCTATCCTGACCGTCGTGCGCGGCGGTGTGGATGCGGCCTGCGAGGCACTGCTGGATGTGCATGAGGCCCGTCTGCCCCTGACTGCAGAGGCCGAAAAGACACTCAACCCCATGTACAATGAGTACTGCGACACTTGGGGCTGGCCGACGATGGAGACCATCACCGGCGAGATCGCGGCGGTGCGCGACCTGGGGCTGAGCTACTTCGTGATTGACGCTGGCTGGTTCGGTCAGAGCCGCGACTGGAACAGCTCCACCGGCGACTGGGACGTGCGAAAAACCGCCTTCCCGGATGGTATGAAGCCTGCTGTGGATATGATCCGAGAGACCGGCATGATTCCCGGCATCTGGTTTGAGGCGGAGGTCGCCAATGACCAGAGCCAGGTGCTGCGCGACCATCCCGAAATGTTCATGACTGACGGCGGCAAGCACATCATTGAAACCACCCGTGCCTTCCTCAATCTCACCCGTGAGGACGCCCAGGCTTACCTGCAGGAGAAGGTCATCGACTTCCTGCGGGACAACGGCTTTGGGTACATCAAGATCGACTACAACAATACCTACGGTCTGGGCTTCGACGGCTTTGAATCCATAGGTGAGGCACAGCGCAACGGCATTCTGGGCACCTACCGCTTCTTTGAGGCGATGCGCAAACAGCTTCCCGGGCTGGTGATCGAGAACTGCTCCTCAGGCGGACACCGCCTGGAGCTGAGCATGATGAGCCGCAGCGATATGGCTTCCTTCTCCGATGCCCATGAGTGCCCGGAAATTCCGCTGATTGCCGCTGATTTGAACCGCCTGATCCTGCCCCGCCAGAGCCAGATCTGGGCTGTTATCCGCCATGAAGACAGCCTCCGCCGCATCATCTGGAGCCTGAGCGCCACCCTGATGGGTCGTATGTGCATTTCCGGCCACGTTGCCCGCCTGAACGAAGCGCAGATGCAGGCCATCCGCGAGGGCGTGGCATTCTACCGCAAGGCGGCGCCGGTCATTGCCAAGGGCTCTACCCGCACCTTACGCCAGGATATCACCGCTTATGACCATGCTCACGGCTGGCAGGTGAATGTCCGCACGGGCGAGGATGCGGTGCTGCTGGTCGCCCATGCCTTTGAGAACAACGGCGGCAAATATATCCTTGAACAGGATTTCTCCGGCTATGTGATCGACAGCGTGTACTGCGACAGCGACTGCAGTGCTGTGCTGGAGAATGGCAAGGTGACTTTCCACGTCGGAGGCGAGTACTGTGGCCTGGGCGTGCTGCTGTGCAAGGCATAAGGATGGTGCAGCGGTATGAAAAAGAACGAGATTCACATCCGGGATCCCTTCGTGCTGGTGCATGAGGGAAAATACTACCTCTACGGCACCCGCGGACGCACGGCCTGGGGTGATGCGGACGGATTTGACGTTTTCGTCAGCGAGGATATGGAAAACTGGTCCGATCCCATTGTGGTTTTCCACAACGATGGCTCCTTCTGGGCCACCCGCCACTACTGGGCGCCTGAGGTACACCAGTATCATGGCGCATTCTATATGTTCGCATCCTTCCTGGGAAAGGGCATGTGCCGCGGTACCGCCATCCTGAAGGCGGAAAGCCCCCTTGGACCCTTCCGTCCCCACAGCGACAAATGCGTTACGCCTGACGACTGGGAGTGTCTGGACGGCACCCTCTACCTTGACAGGCAGGGCAAGCCCTGGATGGTCTTCTGCCACGAATGGCTGCAGATCGGCAATGGCGAGGTTTGCGCGATGCCGCTGACGGATGACCTGAAGGCTGCGGCAGGGGAGCCTCGTGTGCTCTGGTATGCGACGGACGCCCCCTGGGTCATCATGAACAAGGACTTTGACCATGAGGGCTATGTGACCGATGGTCCCTTCCTGTGGCGAACCCAGGACGGTACGCTCCTGAGCCTGTGGGCCAGCTTTTCCGAGCGCGGCTACACCCAGGGGCTCGCCATGTCCGACAATGGCGAGATCGACGGAAACTTTATCCATCTGTCGCCCGTCGATATGGACGACGCAGGTCATGGCATGCTCTTCCGTGACCTGGAGGGCCAGCTGTGGCTCGCGCTGCATAGCCCCAACATCCATCCCAATGAGCGGCCCCATTTCATCCGCATGTCGGACGAAGGCAGCATCATCATCTGCGAGGCTTGATGTAGGCTGCACCCCTTCCACTTGGCTGTACTGATCGTTCAGCATAAATATTTTTCTCAAGGAGGTAACCCCATGAAGAAGCTGTCTCTCGGTCTGTCCCTGCTGCTGGCCCTGTGCCTGTGCCTGCCTGCGCTTGCCGAGGAGAGCCCCGCGCTGCTGGCCTACTACACCTTCGACGATGCCGAGAACCTCGGCAAGGATGCTTCTGCCAACGCCAATGACCTGATCCGAGTCATTAACCCCGACGGCATCTCCGTCGTGGAAGGCAAGGTTGGCACTGCTGCTTACTTCGGCGGCGCTTCCGGCCTGACTCCCTTTGACGACGCCAACAACGATTTCATGGATCTGTATGGCAGCAAGTCCTTCACCATCTCCTTCTGGGCCAAGGTGGACCTGGAGAAGGCCCACACCGACAACATGCGCGTGATCTGCGAAGGCATCAACGGTAGCGCTGAGGGCCTGACCAACGTGCTGAAGAAGAATGTGGCCGAGGATGGCACCGTGTCCGGTATCACCTTCATCGCCGTTACCGGCGGCAGCGATTGGTGGGGAGCCGCTGGCACCGTGACTGCCGATCCCGCTGGCTGGCATCACTACATGCACGTGTACGACGCTGAAAACTGCACCGTGACCACCTACATCGACGGCGTGAAGACCGGCGAAACCTATGCTGAGGAAGAACCTGTGGGTTCTGCCTTCACCTTCTGCGTGGGCGGCTGCTGGGCTCAGTGGGATTGGTTCAATGGCGGCAACCGCGATGTGACCGTCGAAGGCTACATCGGCGCTGTGGATGAGGTTAAGGTAATTGCTGGCGCTGTGCATGACGCTGCAATCGTTGAGGCCATCAAGTAATCTTTCATCCCCTGGGGGAGGGAGTGGTATGCCATTCCCTCCTCTTTTTGAACCAATGTGAGGGCGGAAAATGAACTGCTGGCCCGGAAACAGGAGAGATACCGGTGAAAAACGCGATCAGACGGCTGTGCATGCTGCTGACTTTGTGCATGCTGCCTACCCTAACCACCTATGCGCTGGAGGATGAAATCGTCTGGCGGGATGATGTGCCGAAGAAGACCGCTGTGCGCGTGGATTTCTCTAATTTCACGGGCGTGCCGCTGCTCAAACGGCAGAATGTGTTTTCACCCTCCCATTCCTTTGTGGGCAGCTACATGGCGGAATTCATGCGGGATGTGCCGCTGCTGTCAGAGATCCACAGCGAGAGCCAGCGCATTGACCTGTTCATGGGCAATGGCGGCGTTGGTTCAACCCTGGGCAAGGGCACCCCGGAGAACCTGAGTTACTCCTGGATGCAGATCGATATGACCCTCAAAAACTTCTACAAGGGCGGCGTAATGCCCTATCTGGTGTATTTTGCCACGCCCAACGCCCTGTTTGACAAGGAGCGCGGTCCTGCTGCCCCCTGGAAGTATCCGCCCATTGACTATGACGCCTGGCTGGAGGTGTGCGCGGAGATCGCGGAGCACTATGTCCGGCGCAGCTGGCCTCTGGCGGCCCATGAGCTCTGGAATGAGCCGGATTGGGGCGATGAGTTCTACGATGGCACATGGGAGGAGTACCTGAAGATCTACGAGTATGGCGCGACCGGCGTGCGGCAGGGCAATCCCTACGCCATGGTGGGCGGATTGTCGCTGGCCACGTTTGACAAGTACTACAGCAATGGCAATGTGCGTACATTCCTTGATTATGTCCAGGAAAAGCAACTGCCGCTGGACTTCATTTCCTATCACTGCTACGTGACGAGCAATTATCCCACCTACACCAATCTGGCCAATGCCTCCCTGGCTGCTTACGGCGATACCTTCGCTACCACAGGGCTGCATCTGAATGAATTCCACGTCTCCCTCAACAGTGATACGACCGCTACGGAGAAATGCGTCGGCCCGATGATGGACGCCATCCTCTATACCCTGGAGCATCCGCAGATCACCTCGGTCAACTGGGCATGCTTCCGCGTTTCCAGCGAAAACGGCATCCAGATGATCGACAGCCGCAGCGGCAAGCGCTATGCTGCATACCATCTGCTGTCCTTCTATAACCGAATGCCGGTGGATCGCGTGGCGCTGGAAACCAGCAGCACCCTCAAGGGCGTTGCGTCCATCGATGGCCAGCAGGCCGGCGTGATGCTGTACAACCGTACCTACAAGGCCCAGGATTACGTCCTGCAGCTGGACAATCTGCCCTGGGAGACTTGTGACATCACGGTATATGCCATTGATAAGGAGCACTCCAACTACGGACGCAACGGCGGTAGTGATGAGCCTGCTATTATCATGAGCATGCAGGGGGCGAAAACGGAGGATTTATGTATCCAAGGTGATTTGCCCAGCAATGGCCTGATCTACGCGGAGATCACCGAGAGTGGACACGCTGTAATACTTAATCCCGTGAGCACGATAGATAGTCAAGAGCAAGTGCTGCAGGGAGGAATCGCAACAGTACAGCGTAGAGAATACTATTTCGAGGATCGAGATAGCACTATGTTCTCTGAGTTCGATCTGCGCTCTTTCACTGCATGGGCGGGCATGGGCAATCGAGAAAAGGGCTTGACAAAGGGAGCGGCAATTCTGTCTAACTTGCCAGATAAGCTAACGGCTTATCCAAGCCTGAATCACGTAGCCGCCGAAGGCGCGTCGATATACCTTACAGTGGAATACTTGAAGGAAGGACAAGTGGTTCAGACACAGCACTATATGGATGCTGAACTAAATCTGAATGGTGTGCTCATCCTCACAACTCCTGAAGGTTTCGATGGAGAAATGAAGCTAAGTTGGGGCATGAAGGATGCAGGTGCTGATACAACACTGAAGATCGTTTTTGAAAAGGAGTAATGAAATATGAAGAAAGTAATAATCCCGCCTTTCCCTGAAGGACTTCATCAAACGAAGGATCGACAGGCGCAGCGCACTCAGGGCGACGAGCCCCACGACGCAGCAAAGGAAGGAGTCTGTTTGTCTTCGGACTGGACGCTCTATGCTGATGGCATTGAAGTCCCGGTTTACACCACTCCCGTAACTCGCGGTGGCCCCCATTCCTTTGCCCGGTTAAGCTGGGAGGGCGATGAGGCGGTTCAATTGACTGCCGTGCGTATGGATGGATTGACTTCCGCCGAGCTGCTGCCCTCCTCATACGGGCTGACCCATGAAGTTTGCGGTAATGAGGTGCGTTTTGACATGTGCCGCAATGGCCATGTAACCATCTTAGTGGATGGAGATATCCAGCAGCCTCTGACTATTTCTATTGACTGTGTTCGCGAGGAAAAGAAGCCGGAAGATGTCAAAGGATTGTATTTCGGACCCGGCTTACACAAACTGGATACTTTTGATTTCGAGGATGGAGACACGCTTTACCTGGCGGCGGGTGCCATTGTGACTCTTCAGCCCCACCCCGAGGATGAAGTTCCCACTCGGCTCAAAGATTGGGCAGGCAAGACAAACTATCGCCAAGCTATACGAGCTTTTGACAAAAAGCACCTGACTATTGAGGGGTTTGGTCTGTTGGACTTCTCTCTGTTGGACTGGCATGAACGGACACCTGTCACATTCCATGGTTGTCAGGATGTGACTGTGCGGGACATTACCTTTGTCAATGCAGAAGCTTGGAACCTCAGCTTTTTCAATTGTGAAGATGTGCTTGTGGATCAGATTCGCATTTTCGGTTATCGCGAAAACTCTGATGGAATTGATGTGGTATCAACGAAATATGCCGTGGTGCAGGACTGCTTCATCCGAACCGGTGACGATGCGGTATGTGTCAAGGCCATGGTGAAAGGTGTGTGCGGCGGTAAAGACATTCTTTGCCAGCGTTGTGTTGTGTGGAATGACAAGGTTCGCTGTTTTGGCATTGCAGCAGAATCTGTGGAGGATATCGCTGATGTCACTTTCAGGGATTGTGATGTCATTCGATCTTATGCCAATTGGACGTTGGAATTGGGCTCCCTGGTCGTGTATATTTGTGATCATGCATTGGTGCAAAATGTGCTTTTCGACGACATCCGCATTGATCATGAAGTGCATTTGGCGACACATGTGAATATCACAAGAGATCAATGGACAAAGACGAAGGATGCAGGCAGGATTCGCAACGTCGTCTTCAGAAACATAGATGTAAAGCCTTCGATCGGTTCCCGCGTGGGTGGCTATGATGCAGATCACTGTGTTGTCGGTGTACATTACGAGAATTTCAGTGTGGCAGGAAAGACGGCTGAGTCTTTGGAGGAAGGTCTTATCAGTGTTTGTGACCATGCGCATGATGTGACAATCACTAAATGAAGACGCGAAAGATCATCGCAGTCAATGAGGATATAGAGGCTTTCGACAATGTCGAGTATCATTTTGCACCGGGATGTGTAGGTTTGTCACCGCCTTTAACTTTTGTAGGTTTGTCACCGCCTTTAACTTTCCGCTTGTTTCGCCTTCGGGATTGTGCTATAATGAAAAACGGTGTTTTTTTCACCGAAGAATGAATAGATTGGAAATACCCGAATGCAATTTGACGACTTGAACCTGATGCCCCTGCTGCTTAAAAATGTCAAGGCGGCAGGCTATGAAACCCCCACCCCCATTCAGCAGAGCACCATTCCGCTGGTGTTATCCGGCAGGGACGTGCTCGGCTGCGCGCAGACCGGTACCGGCAAGACCGCCGCGTTTGCGCTGCCCATGATTCAGCGCCTTGCCAAGAATCCCGTGCGCTTCGGTCAGGCGCGAACCATCCGCGCGCTGATTCTCACGCCGACCCGCGAGCTTGCCCAGCAGATTTATGATAACTTCGTGCTTTACGGCAAGGGATTGCCCGTTTATCCGGCGGTGATTTTCGGCGGCGTGAACCAGCAGGGGCAGGTCAATGCCCTTCAGCGCGGCGCGGATGTGGTCATCGCCTGTCCCGGGCGCTTGTGGGACCTGATGAATCAGGGCTTTGTGCACCTCGACCATGTCGAAACCTTTGTGCTGGATGAGGCGGACCGTATGCTGGATATGGGCTTCATCCACGATGTCCGCCGAATCGCCGAAAAACTGCCGGAGAAGCGCCAGACGCTGATGTTCTCCGCGACGATGCCGGAGGAGGTCGAAAAGCTTGCGATGGACTTGCTCGATTCGCCCGAATCGGTCAAGGTCGACCCGGTGTCATCCGCCGTCAAGAAAATCGACCAGTACCTGTATTATGTGGACAAGGTGAACAAGAAGTACCTGCTCGCGCAGATTCTCCGCAGCCCCGATGTTGAGAACGCGCTCGTTTTCAGCCGCACAAAGCATGGCGCAGACCGCATCGTCCGCGAGCTGAAGCGCGAGGGCATCGAAGCGGTGTCCATCCACGGGGATAAGAGCCAGAACGCCCGCCAGTCGGCGCTGAATGCCTTCAAGAGCGGCGAATGCAAGGTGCTGATTGCAACGGACATCGCTGCGCGCGGTATCGACATCGCCGGATTGAGCCACGTCATCAACTACGATATGCCCATGGAGCCCGAGGCGTACGTCCACCGCATCGGCAGAACGGGACGCGCCGGACGCGACGGCACGGCCATCTCCTTCTGCTGCATCGACGAGGTGAAGCAGCTTGGGCAGGTTGAGAAGCTGCTTGGCAAGCGCCTGCCGCTTCGGGAGAGCGACTGGCCGATGGAGGTGACGACCCCCAGCGAGCCCAAGCCGCGCACACCCCGACCGCAGAAGCTGACGCGTCAGGGGAATCCCGTGCCGGAGCGCAAGCCCATGCATCCTGCCGGGAAGCCGATTGCCGGGAACCCGGTTGCCGGGAACCCGGTTGCTGGGAAGCCGGGGGCAGGGAAGAAGCAGGTTCCTCAGGCAGAGCCCGTGCCGCGCTTCGGACCTGCATCTGCGCGCCCTGCGAAGAGCGGTCAGCCGGTCATCATCGGGCGCGACGGCAAGGTGCATTTCAGCAACGCACCGGCAAAGCCCGAAGCCGCTTCACGGCCATCCGCTTCACGGTCATCCGCACCGCGGCAATCCGCATCGCGCCAATCCGCTTCACGGCCATCCGCATCGCGGTCATCCGATGCGCATCCCTCCGCAAAGAGCATGGGTCAGCCTGTGCGCCGTGTGAACCGCGCACGCGGGCGAAATGGAGAAAGATAATCAAACGGCAGCACCTGTTTGCATGGGTGCTGCCGTTTTTGGTGTTGTGATTGTCTTTCGCTTTTGCCGCTTGCAGAGGTTTCGCGTCTGCGGACGCGACCAGAGGGCAGGAAAACGGAGGAGGTCCGCGGTCGCCCTCTCGACTGCTTCGCAATGCACTTTTCGGCTTGCTGATTTGCCCTGAGGCGGAAAAGTCTGCATGCTGTATACAATCATTCTAAGGAATGGACGAGCGAAATCGGGTCGACGAAGGGAACCTTCACCTTTTGAAGCGCCTTGCGTGGAAAATCAAACCTATTGAGCTGCTTTTCGCCCTGCATCGCCGTGACGACGACATGATTCACCGGCAGGACAGATAGCAAATCGCGGGCAATCCGCAGCGACAGGGTGCAGACGTAGCGCTCGCCGTCCGCCTGATAGCGCGCCTCCTGCACCGCCCAGCAGGCGGTCAGTTTGTCGGCATCTTCCGGCTCGGCGGAAATGCTGTCGGCGTACGGCAGCAGATCCTTCAGCGGCTCAACGGCAGACAGCACCGCACGGTACGCATCGAGGTCGCCCGAAAGCACCCGTTCGGCATACTGCCGGTACAAATCCCACTGCGCCTGCGGCGTTAGCCCATCTGGCGATTCCGGCGAGGCGAGCACCTCCGTCCAGTCAATCGGCTCATCGGCCACCTTCCACACGTCTTCCAGCGGAAGCGGCTTCGGCTCGTTTTGGGGATCCGCTTCCTGTTTTTCATCAGGCTTGGAAGCGCTCGGCGAAGCGGTCGATTCCTCTGCTGCGAATGCTGCGGGTTCACCCCACAGGTCGTTCGCGATGCCGGACATGCTCTTCCTAAATGAATCGCCCGCGTTGCGGCGGGAGTGATAGCTCGTCATGCCTGCTCCTCCTTTTCAATCGTGCAGCGAAGCGCCGGTGGCTGTGCATCGGTGTCAAACGCGTCCACCGTCACCGTCGCATGCTCGGTCACGCCGCTGTCAAACAGCGTCCTTGCCAGCGGATTGATCAGCAGCGCCTCGACCTGATTGCCGATGCCGCGTCCGCCGTTGCTCAAATCCGCCAGCGCCGCGTCGGACAGCTGCGCATAGCTCTCATCCGGCACGACAAGCGTCAGGCTCTTTTGCTCCTTCAGGCGGCGAATCAGCTTATCCACCTGTCCGCGGAGAATCGCCCTGCCTGCCTCCTGCCGGATGAAGTCGAAAATGACGATGTTCTCGCCGATTCGGTTGAGGATTTCCGGACGACCCAGCTCAAGCTTGAAGTAATCCTCCACTGCTGCGCGAAGCCGCTGCGTGACCTCCTCATACGGCATGTCGTACGACACGTTTTGATGCCGCTGACCGAGCGCGTCCTTGACGTACATGCCGAGGTTGGAGGTAAAGATGATAATCGTTTCGGAAAAATAGACCGTGTGTCCCTGACCGTCCGTCAGGCGGCCGTCCTCGAGAATTTGCAGGAACTTGTCGAAGATGGACGGATGCGCCTTCTCGATTTCGTCAAACAGCAGGATGCAGAAGGGGTTCTTCTTGACGGCGTTTGTCAGCTGACCGCCGGCCTCGTAGCCGACATAGCCGGGCGGTGCGCCGAGCAGCTTCTGGTCGGAGTGGCTCTGACCGTATTCGCTCATATCAAAGCGCACGCAGGCAGATTCATCGCCGAAAATCTTCTCGGCAAGCGCTTTGGCGGTCTCTGTCTTGCCCGTGCCGGTCGGACCGGCGAAAAACAGCACGCCCTTGGGCTTGCCTGTGCCGGAGGAATTGGCGCCGTTGAGCCCTGTTACGGCACGCTTGATGACGTCCAGCGTGCGCTCCAGCGCTGCATCCTGTCCCTTGATGCGCTTCTGGAAGTCGCTCTTGGCGGTTTGGAGGCTCTCCATGGACAGCTTTTCCCACGGATTCTCATGGATGCCATACTTGTACAGATCGACAATGCCGCACAGCTCGCGGATGGCGCCGCACTGCGCACGGGACATTCGCCGCAGCGCATCCAGCTCGGTAAACGTCATGCCGTCGGTTACGCCTACGAACTTCTCGCGCAGCTTCCGCAAATCATCCGGATGCGCCTGATAATAGGGCATGTCTGTGCGGTAGACCGACGCGTCAAAGAAGGACGGCCACGCGCTGCCGCTCAGGAAACGCATGCGCTCGTCGCGGTCGGGCGCCTCGAAGGTGATGGTCTTGCAGACGGGGTTGTCCAGATAGAACCATGTCGGCAGGTCGTTGAGCTTGTTGACCAGCAGAATCAGCAGATTTGGCTTCTTGCCCATTTTCGTGCGGACAGTGGCGGAGGACAGCGCCGATTGCAGCAGCAGATTGAAGCTGTTGACCTCCTGCTGGTCGAGCCTGTCCGGCGAAACGACATAGCGGCTTGCCATTTCCAGCACAATCGCGGTTGCATGCTGTCCCTGCATCATGGCGCGGCGGATGAGGTTCGGCGCGGTATTCGCGTCATTGCCCTTAAATTCTGCCGGAATCGCGCCGTTTGCGGGCTGCACGCCGTATGCTTTGGCGAACTGCTCTGTCATTTCCGGCGCATACGGATTCATCAGCCCGACAAGGTTGGAATAAAACACCACCTGCTCGTAGCCCGCATCCGTCAGGTAGCTGTGCAGAAACGCGCTCAGCGGCAGCAGCGTATCCTCCGCCAGCGAGCCTGTCACCGGCACGCGCACCTGATCCATCACGCGCCCCTCTAAAACGAGCATCGGCTTCACGGCGCAAAATAGCTCCAGCTCCCGATACCATCTGGGAATCAAGCTGTTCACGGTCATCCATCCTTCCGCAGCAAAGTGTCAGTCCATTATAGCATATTTTTTGTTATACGACCACACGCGGAAACGAAAAAGCAGCCGATTTTCATTTTCCTCGCAAAATTTCTGTTTCAAGCAGGAAAAAGGATGAAAACGGCGAATTATACAAATGATGAAAATCGATTGCTTTTCATCATGCGGGAATGGCGGAATTGGCAGACGCGCTAGATTCAGGTTCTAGTGAGGGCTAACTTCATGCAGGTTCAAGTCCTGTTTCCCGCACATGATAGCACTCGCTATCGTTCAAAAAGGAACGGTGACGGGTGTTTTTTTGTGCCTTTTTGGGTTTTATTCGGCAGTGTATAATTTTTGTAAAATGTGGGGCAAAAGACTTTACTTTAATCGATGAATCCTGTATAATCAATATGTAACGGTGTGCCAATTAGGAATATATTTTCGCACCTGTTGGTGTGAAAAGGAGGATAACCACATGAAAAACCAAATGAGACTCGCAATTTTGCTGAGCCTGCTCCTCATCCTGCTTCTGTCTGCCTTTGCGACGGTTTCAGGCGAGGAAAGCACAAATGTTACATGGCAGCGTTACGAGGACGGCACCCTGATGCTGGATGAAGAAGGCAATCCGATTGCCATTGTTCCGGAAGGGGTCGATGTGCCTGTCGCCTATCAGCGCGATGAAAACGGCAGCCTTGTCCTCGACGAGAACGGCAACCCCATCGTGACGGAAACCGCGCCGGCAGTGGTCGATGCGGTCGTCGCAGAGCTGTGCGATGAAGATGCCAGCCCTGTCCTCGACGAGAGCGGCGAGCCCGTCGTGACGGAAGCCGTGCCGGCAGCGGTCGATGCGCCCGCCGCAGAGCAGGTTGATGAAGAGGCCAGCCCTGTCCCGGATGAGAGCGGCAACCCCGTCGTGACGGAAGCCGCGCCGGAAGGGGCGGAAAAAATCAAGACGATAGTCGATGCGGATCGCACGATTGACATCTATCTGCTGTGGGTCAGCGAGGAGCGGACCTTCGGCGGCACTGCGATGCTGACGGCGGTTCTCAACGGCTACAATGACGCGCCCTACACCATTCAGTGGCAGACCAGCAAGGATTGCCTCGAATGGGTGGATGTTCCCGGTGCAACGACCGCGAACCTGTACGTGGTTGTGACGGCGGAGAATTATCTCGACTACTGGCGCGTTGTTGTGACGGTTGCCGAATAACAAAAGCACTTTTCCGGAGAATGCGCCTATATAAATAGGAAGCTTCTTGAGCGATTTACCTGAGGTGGAGGAGACAAACATGAAAAACGGTTTTCGGAGAATCGTGGCACTGCTGACGTCATTCCTCATGATTTTCAGCAGCCTGCCGATGACGGCGCTGGCTGACATCATCGACGTCAGTAATGCTGTGCAGCCCTTCGGCGACATTATGCCCGCGAGCGTCGATCCGGCTGAGGGCGTGTACGTTACGTTCGTGTTCAAGGATGGGGACACCGTTGTGGATACCCAGATCGTGAAAAACCGCGAAAGCGTCACCGAACCGAAAACGCCGGATGCGGTGGAGGGCAAGCGCTTCGAGGGATGGTATGTCGGCGAGACGCCATTTTCCTTCGGCGAAATTTCCGGTTACACGGAGAGCACCACGGTCGATGTGACGGCGAAGTACAGCGACGTGTATTACGTGTACTTCATGTCCGGCGCGGATGACAGTGCCTACGTGCATGCGACCCGGGAGGCTACCAGCCCGAACTACACGGTCGAGCCGCCGACGAACCTGGAGATCAAGGATTCCAAGGTGACCGGCTGGGTCATCAGGGGCACGAAAAATGACTTCACGGCTGACACGGTTGTGTCGGCGGACACCTATGTGACACCTGTGACCGTGCCCGCTTACTGGGTGACTTTCAACACCGACGGCGGCACACAGGTGGATAGCCAGTATCTCGCGCAGGGTTATTCTCTCGACTGGAGCAAAGTTGCCACGCCCACCAAGCTGGGCTACAGCTTCGCCTACTGGGTGGATCCTGACGGCAACCGCGTACCCGACAGCTACACGCCCACTGCAAGCGTGGTGCTGAAGGCAGTGTGGAACGCGGAGTCTGTTAAGTATACGGTCGTCTACTGGGGCGAGAATGCCAATGACGAAAATTATTCCATGTTGGCAACGGATGCCACCAAGACGGCAAACACCGGCACCAGCCTGACGCTGGATGCTGAGACAGGCGCTCTGCCAAGCTCCGTGACGGACAGCGCGTACTTCACCTACGAAAAGTCCGACACGGTGACCATCGCAGCCGATGGCTCTTCTGTGCTGAACGTGTACTATACGAGAAATGAGTACACCATCACCTTTAATATCATTGGTAATCTGAGCCGGTACACGATTACCACCTATCCTGTGCTGACGATGAACGGCACCAACTATTCCAGCACCTATGACTTTAAAGCCAAGTATGAGCAGGACATTTCTGCCCTGTGGCCTACAGCTGGCGACTTTACTACACTGCCTGTTGCAAGACGCGGCGGCGGCGGTCCTGGCGGCGGTGGTGGTAGCTCAACCACCTATTCCTTCAACAGCTGGAATTCGACTTGGACATCCAAGCGGCTGACGCTGACCAGCGATATTATTGCTCAGGGCACTGTGGATGCCTCTTGGTCAACCAATCTGGTAGAATATACCCTGAACTACATGTTCGAAACGCCGGACGGCACCGGCACCGCCTATACCTATGGCGGCACGACCCGCTATTATAAGAAGAACGAGCAGTATTCTCAGACGGCGTACACATCCAGTGGTTCCTCTTGGAGTGCTAAGTCAATTACGGGCTTCACGTCTGTGAATGTTGCTCAGAGTGGCACGACCGTAAACCTTTACTATTCCCGCAATAGCTATATCCTGACCCTGAACAACATGGGCAGCGAAACCTCCGAAAGTATCATGTTTGAAGCGGATATTTCCGGCAAGGGCGTTACCCCTTCCACCATTCCGGATGGTTTCGAAGCATCTGACTTCAAGGGCTGGTACGAAGTAGAACCCGCTCAGATCAATGATACTACCAAGCCTTACACCTTCGGCACCATGCCTGCCAAGAATGTGGTGCTCTATGCCTACTGGGCAAAGCCCAAGATCGATGTCGGAATCACCATCACAATCGATGAGAAAGACGTTTTCAGTGACAAAGAAGAGGGTCTTCCGCAGGGCACTACCATTGCCAGTACGACAATTTACACGAATGCGCTTACTTACATCGCGGAGCATAATCTGACCCTGCTGAAGTGGGTCGATAGCGATAACGCCCCCGTAGATATCAACAAGCCTCTGTACGGCAACGTCACCATCAAGCCCATTTTCGTCGGCACGACCTACACCCTGACCTACAAGGCAGGCGATGGCACCGGCGCTGATGTGGTTGACTCCACCAAATACGGTCCCGACACCGAGGCGCGTGTGGCCAACAGCACCTTCATTGCTCCGGACGGCATGGTGTTCGCCTACTGGACGGATGGCGCCGGCAACAAGTACTATCCGGGCGCGTTTGTCGAGATGAAGAGCAGCGATGTCACCCTGACGGCAAACTACGTGCCTGTTCAGGCTACCGTCTCCGTGACCTATAACCCCAATGGCGGCGCTGGCGCGGAAACGACAATCAACGAGCTCCAGAATAATGGGCTGATTACCGTGGCGAAGCCTGGCGATGTCGGCATCAGCGCGAAGAAAGGCTATTATTTCGTAGGCTGGAACACCACGGCGGAAGCCACTGGCACCAACTTCCTTGGTGGCGCATCCGCCCGTGTCAACAGCACTGGCAGCAACATCCTGTACGCCATCTGGGCGCCCGACACGGATGTCAGCTACACGGTGCATTATTATAAGGAAGGAACGGAAGAGAGCGTTTCTCCTGACAAGACCGTTACCGGCAAGACCTTCAACACCTATGTTGAAGAGGATGCAGTAGCTGTCACCGGCTACAGGGTGGTGGGCGATGCAACCAAGGGCATGACGCTGGATGCTTACGGCAAGTCAATCACCTTCTACTATGCCGCCAATGACTACAACTACTATGTGAATTACTATCTGGACGGCGTGCTGCAGCCGGAGCTTCAGGAGCACGGCACGGCCGCCTATGGCACGCAGGTATCTGACTACACCGATAAGTGCCGCGACGGCTACGTGCTGGACAAGACGGAGCCGGAAAAACTGCCCCTGACCATTGGCGCGGATGAGAACCTGAACTTCATCAACGTCTACTATAAGAAGAATGTCTTCACCCTCACCGTGAACTATGTTTACGGGAATGAAACGACGGCAGCAGACACCTACACCAAAGAAGTGACCTACGGTGAGGATTATTCCGTGACCTCTCCTTCGATTACCGGCTATGTGCCCGATCAGGAAGTGGTCAGCGGCACCATGCCCGCAGAGAACGTCACCGTGAAAGTTACCTACACCAAGCGCAGCGACCTCAGCTACACCGTCTACTATTACCTCAACGGCACCACCACGCCCGTTGCGAACAGCAAGACGATGACCGCGCAGGTCTACAACGCAAAGGTGACCGAATCTCCGGCGACGGTTGAGGGCTACACGGCTGTTTCCAACGACAGCAAGTCCATCACCATCACCGCGGACGACGACAAAAATGTCATCACTTTCTACTATTATAAGAACGTCGCCCTGACCGCGAACAGCGAGACTTACACCTACAATGGCAGCGAGCGGTCTGTCAGCGACTTCACCAAGAGCGAGGACGCGGCTGACTTCTCCGCCATCAGCGTCGGCGCGACCGGCACGAATGCCGGCACGTATCCGGCCAATTTCGCAGACGGCACGGTCGGCACGGTTGATGCGACTGGCAAGTACATCGTCACCAAAGCCAACAACGGCACGCTGACCATCAACCCCGTTTCGGACAAGGTCACCGTCACCGTCACGGAGAACAGCGCGACCTACACCTATGACGGCACGGAAAAGACCGTCACCGGCTACGAGAGCATGGTCTCCAACAACACGCTCTACGATGTGACGACGAGCGTCAAGGAAACTGCAACCGACGCATGGACGGCGAAGGGCACCAATGCAGGCACGTATGATGTCGGCATCGCTGCGGCCGATTTCGCGAACACGAACGCGAACTTCACGAATGTCGAGTTCAAGATCGTTGACGGCACGCTGACCATCAACCCCGTTTCGGACAAGGTCACCGTCACCGTCACCGAGAACAGCGCGACCTACACCTATGACGGCACGGAAA
>CAVEOA010000009.1:0-78563 GCA_963617205.1 Alloprevotella sp.
GCCGAAACTTCCTTGGAAACCTTCTTGTCAGAGTCCAAAGGTTTCATTGTCGGGAACAGCAGCACATCGCGGATGGTGGCGCTGTCTGTCAGCAGCATGACCATGCGGTCAAGACCGAAGCCCAGACCACCCGTAGGCGGCATGCCGTATTCGAGTGCTGTCACGAAGTCCTCGTCAACATCGGCATGAATGCCCTGCGCGCGGCGGGCAAGCATCTGCGCCTCAAAGCGGCGGCGCTGGTCAATCGGGTCATTCAGCTCGGTGAATGCATTGCCCATCTCGTGACCGGTGATGAAGAACTCAAAGCGTTCGGTCAGCTTCGGGTCGCTGGGCTTGCGCTTGGCCAGCGGAGAAATCTCAACCGGGTAGTCGGTGATGAAGGTCGGCTGAATGAGGCTCGCCTCAACATATTCGTCGAACAGCGCAGCAAGGCAGTCGCCCTTCGTGGCGTTTGCCTCAACATGCACATTGCGCTTGTCGCAGATGGCGCGCGCTTCTTCATCGCTCTGCCACGTTGTCCAGTCCTCGCCGCAGGCTTCCTTGACGGAATCCGCCATGGTGATGCGCTTCCACGGCGCCTTCAGATGGATGGTCTGCCCCTGATAGACGACATCGGTCGTGCCGAGCGTCTTCATGGCGACAAACTCGAAGAGCTGCTCGACCATCTCCATGATTTCGTTGTAATCGGCATACGCCTGATACGTCTCGACGGACGTAAATTCCGGATTGTGGGTCGCGTCCATGCCCTCGTTGCGGAAGATGCGGCCGACCTCGTACACGCGCTCGAAGCCGCCGACAATCAGCCGCTTCAGGTACAGCTCGGTTTCAATGCGCAGGAACATCGGCATGTTCAGCGCGTTGTGGTACGTGCGGAACGGACGTGCAGACGCGCCGATTTCCACCGTGTGGAGCACAGGCGTATCCACCTCGAGATAGCCGCGCCCGTCAAGGAACTCGCGCACGGCGGCGATGATGCGGCTGCGCTTGCGGAATGTGTCGCGCACCTCAGGGTTTACGATGCAGTCCACATAGCGCTGACGATAGCGGAGGTCAGGGTCCACCAGACCGTGGAACTTTTCCGGCAGCACCTTCAGGGACTTACACAGCAGCGTCAGCGACGTTACATGGATGGACGCTTCACCGGTCTTTGTGCGGAAGACAGTGCCCTGTACGCCGATGATGTCGCCGAGGTCGTCCTTCTTGAACGCGGCATACGCATCCTCGCCGAGGTCATCACGCGTCACGTAAATCTGCATCTCGCCCTGCGCATCGAGCAGGTGCGCGAAGGAGGCCTTGCCCATAACGCGGCGAGAAACCATGCGTCCGGCGAGAGAAACGGTTTTGCCCTCAAGCGCGTCAAAATTGTTCGTGATGTCGCTGGAATGGTGCGTCACGTCAAAATGCGTAATTTCATAGGGGTTCTGACCTGCATCGATGAGCGCCTGCAGCTTCTGCCGGCGGATGATTTCCTGCTCGGAAAGCGGCGGCGTCAGGGGAGTTACGGGATAATCAGCCATGATGGGTGTCCACTCCTGTGTCAAAATATAGGATTACCGATGGATGTCCAGAATGCGGAGCTGAATGAGCCCGCGGGGCGTCTCAACGTCAACGATGTCGCCGACCGTCTTGCCCAGCAGCGCCGCGCCGATGGGGCAGTCAGTGGAGATACGTCCCTCATCGGGATCCGCCTCGTCTGCACCTGCGCCGACAATGGCGTACTCGGACTGCGCGCCGCTCTCGACGTTCTCATAGCGAACCGTAATGCCGACAGACACGCGATCGGTGGACAGGTCGCTCTCGTCAACGACCTCCGCGCTCTCAATCAACGCCTTCAAACGCGTGATTTCGGCTTCGTTCTTTGCCTGGTCGTTGCGGGCTTCCGTGTATTCTGCGTTTTCAGACAAGTCGCCGAAGCCACGCGCGATTTCGATGGCAGTGACGATTTCCTTGCGCTTGACATTCAGCAGGTAATCGTAACGCTCCTGCAGCTTGCGGAGAGATTCGGCTGTCATTATATTATGTTTTTCTTCCGCCATGAGTCCCAGCTCCTTTCATGTGCGCGGCAATGAGCCGCAAAGAAGCACCCGGAGAGGATTGACAGCGGGAAAGACCGCCAAAACCGGGTGCGAGCATTCAAAATGCTTGGTGTATACCATGCTCCATTATACTTTCTTTTCCGGCAACTGTCAACAAAAAACGCCATGAATTCTTTGTCGCAGCACGCAAAACGGGTCAAGGGGGGACTTCGTCCCGTTTCCTGTCCCTTGCAGGGTGCAGGGACAGCGTCCCTGCTGGGGTTTGGGGCAACGCACCAACAAAACGACATCAGTCAACAATGCAAATGTCATCAACCACGCCCTCACGAGCGCTGAACAGAGAAGCGGATGAAGTCTGCGGAACGCCTTCAGCGCAGCGCAGGTAACTTTATGTCAATTCCGAATATGAAGCGAAATCGTTTTTTACATGGGCCTGAGACGGATTTTCGAAAAAATTTCGTTTCTTTTCGCAAAATTTCCGCAAGGATTTTTGACTCGTTTGTCGTACTAATCCCCCATACAGGGAAATCATTCTTTTCGGCAGGAAAGGAGATTGAAATGGACAGACAATGGTACCTGCAGGAGATTGATGCGCGAAATGCATCGGGAAAGTATCAGCCGACATGGGAATCGCTGAGTCAGCATCCCGTGCCGGACTGGTATCGGGAAAAGCGGCTGGGCATCTTCCTGCACTGGGGCGTTTTCTCCGTGCCGGCATATCATGACTGGTACGCGAGAAACATGTACATTCAGGGGACGCCGGAATACGAGTATCATCTGGCGACCTACGGTGCACACAAGGACTTCGGCTTCAAGGACTTCATTCCCCAGTTTACAATGGAGAAGTTCGAGCCGCAGGCGTGGGTGAAGGAATTCATGGATGCAGGCGCGGATTACATCGTGCCGGTCGCGGAGCATCATGACGGCTTCCAGAACTATGAAAGCGAGCTGTCCCACTGGAACGCCGTGGAAATGGGTCCGCATCGCGACATCATGGGCGACCTGCTGCGTGAGGCGGATCGTGCCGGCATGACGCTCGGCGCGTCGAGTCACCGCGTGGAGCACTGGTGGTTCCTTAGCCATGCGCTGGAGTTCGACAGCGACATCAAGCAGCCGCTCAAGCAGGGCGACTACGCGTGGCCTTCGATGCCGGAGAGGGGCAATCAGGATTTGTTCTCCGAACCGGCACCGACGGATGAATTTTTGACAGACTGGCTGCTGCGCTGCTGCGAGATTGTCGACCGCTACCATCCGCGCATCATCTACTTTGACTGGTGGATTCAGCATTCCGCCGTCAAGCCGTACCTGCAGCGCTTCGCGGCGTACTACTTCAACGTCATGGAGGAGCATGGCGGCTGTGTCATCAACTACAAGCATGATGCGTTCCCGTTCGGCATCGGCGTGCCGGATATCGAGCGCGGTCAGTTCGCCGATGCAAAGCCGTTCCTGTGGCAGTCGGATACGTCCGTCATGCGCGGCAGCTGGTGCTACTCAAAGGATCCTGCACGTGCGAAGTACAAGGAGCCGCGCGAGGTCATCTGGGATTTGCTCGATGTCGTGAGCAAGAACGGACGCTTGCTGCTGAACTTCGGTCCGAAGCCGGACGGCACGCTGTCCGACAAGGACATCGAAATCCTGCACGCGATGCGCGACTGGATGAAGGTCAACGACGAGTGCATCCATGGCACAGGGCTGTGGCGCATCTCGCAGGAAGGACCGACGCGGATTCAGGAGGGACAGTTCGCCGACGCAACGAGCCGCAACTTCACCAGCGAGGACTTCCGCTTCACCTGCCGCGGCGGCAATGTGTACGCGGCGTGCCTTGTCTGCCCGGAGGACGGCAGGATGCACATCAAGTCGCTGCGTGAGGCGGATGCAAGCAGCCTGCCGCTCTGGCACGGCATTATCCGGCAGGTGGAGGTGCTGGGATGTCCGCACGGGGTGACGTGGTCGCGCGACAGCGAGGCGCTGCATGTCGACATGGGCGATTACCGCTCGAACATGCCGGTTGTTGTCAAAATCATGACAGACTAACGGAAGCAAAAACAGAGGAGGAACATCATCATGCGCTTTACGCAGGGCTACTGGGTCATTCGTCAGGACTACGTCATGTCCTACGCGACAAAGACCGTTCGTGTCATCAAGTCCGACAGGGAGCTGCACATTATCAGCGCCTGCCGTCCCATCCGCACGCGCGGCGACATTCTTGACGGCGGTTCGCTCGATGTCGTGTTCACCGCGCCGAGGAAGAACATCATCCGCGTACAGGTGACGCATTTCGCCGGCACGCCGCGCAAGGATCCGAAGTTCACAACGTACGAGGAGGATGTGACGCCCGAAATCCGCGAGGATGACGATTACGCGTACTTCACCTCCGGCGACCTGACCGCGCGCGTGAACAAGGGCGACAACTGGGCAGTGGACTACATGGTCGGCGACCGCATTCTGACGACGTCCGGCTGGCGCGGCATGGGTCGTGCGCTTCGCAAGGACGGTACGCCTGCATCGCTGCTGCCGCATGGTCAGTCGTACATGTCGGAAAGCCTGATGCTGGATGTCGGCGAGTGCGTCTACGGTCTGGGCGAACGCTTCGGCGCGTATGTCAAGAACGGTCAGACGGTCGACATGTGGAACGCGGACGGCGGCACGGCATCGGAGCTGGCGTACAAGAATATCCCGTTCTACATGACGAACCGCGGCTACGGCGTGCTGGTGGAGAACAGCAGCGACGTTTCCTTCGAGGTTGCAACGGAGAAGGTCGAGCGCGTGCAGTTCTCGCACGAGGGCGAAACGATGGTGTACGACGTGATTTACGGCGGCACGCCCAAGGATACGCTGGAGCGTTACACGGCGCTGACCGGTCGTCCGGCGCTGGTGCCGGCATGGTCGTTCGGCCTGTGGCTGTCCACGTCCTTCACAACGAATTATGACGAGCAGACCACCTCGTCCTTCATCGACGGCATGGCGCAGCGCGATATTCCGCTGTCCGTGTTCCACTTTGACTGCTACTGGATGCGCGGCTATAACTGGTGTGATTTCGAGTGGGATCACGACACGTTCCCCGATCCGGTCGGCATGCTCAAGCGCTATCACGACAAGGGACTGCACATCTGCTGCTGGATCAACCCGTACATCGGGCAGGCATCGCCGCTGTTTGCCGAGGGCATGAAGAACGGCTATCTGCTCAAAAAGACGGATGGCAGCCTGTTCCAGACGGATATGTGGCAGGCAGGCATGGCGATTGTCGACTTCACGAATCCGGATGCCTGCAAGTGGTATGCATCGTACCTCTACAAGCTGATGGACATGGGCGTTGACTGCTTCAAGACGGACTTCGGCGAGCGGATTCCGGTGCGCGACATCGCATGGTTCGATGGCAGCGATCCGCTGTACATGCATAATTACTACACTTATCTGTATAATCAGGTGGTGTTCAACGTCGTCAAGGATCGCAAGGGCGAGGGTGAGGCGATTCTGTTCGCCCGCAGCGCGACCGTCGGCGGTCAACAGTTCCCTGTGCACTGGGGCGGCGACAACTCCGCATCCTATGTGTCCATGGCGGAAACGCTCCGCGCCGGTCTGTCCATGAGCCACAGCGGCTTCGGCTTCTGGAGCCATGATATTTCCGGCTTCGAGTCGACCGCACCGGCGGATGTCTACAAGCGCTGGGTGCAGTTTGGTCTCCTGTCCTCCCACAGCCGCCTGCACGGCTCGAGCAGCTATCGTGTGCCGTGGCTCTTTGACGAGGAGAGCGTTGATGTCTGCCGCAAGTTTACCAAGCTCAAGTGCCGTCTGATGCCCTATCTGTACGGCAAGGCAGTCGAGGCGCATGCGGACGGCGTGCCGATGATGCGCCCGATGGTGCTGGAATTCCCCGATGACCCTGCCTGCGATATGCTTGACCGGCAGTATATGCTGGGCGACAGCCTGCTTGTTGCGCCGATTTTCCGCAAGGACGGCGAGGTGCAGTACTACCTGCCGGAAGGCACATGGACGTCTCTGCTCGATGACACCAGGATCGAAGGCGGTCGCTGGCAGACGGAGATTCACGACTTCATGTCCCTGCCGCTGATGGTTCGCCCGGGCACGGTGCTGCCCATCGGCGCCTGCGACAGCCGTCCGGATTACGACTATCTCGACGGGCTGGAGCTGCACGTCTATCAGCTCGAGAACGGCGAAAGCGCAACGGTGGAAATCCCGGACACCAAGGGCAACATCGCAGCGACGTTCACCGTCACCATGAAGGACGGTCAGGCGGTTGTCGAAACCGACTCCGCGAAGCCGTACACGGTCGTTGTGCATCAGTAAAATTGCATCAGAAAAAGCGCTCTGTCCCACATGGGATGGAGCGCTTATTGATTGCAGCGCAGGTTAATCCGCCGCGATGTCCTCGTCAGGCACATAGACGCGCGTTCCGTCCACGGTGACGCGCGCAAGCAGGTCGGTCAGGAACGTGTAGAGCGCCTGATGATTCTTTTCGAGATGATAGCCTGAGAGGATGAGCAGGTTGCCGGTATCCGAAAGCACCATCAGCGTGATTTTGTCTTCGCCCTCGCCGAAAGCATTCGTGACCACGCCGCCGAGAATGTGGAAGCCGTCCTCCGCGTCAAATTCAATCAGCTCATCGGTGTTTGCATCGAACTGGTTCATCAGCTCCGGCAGGGTGCTTGCCGGATCGTCATCAGGCGTGCGGGCAATCACCATTGCCACAACGCGCGCACTGCCGGACACGAGAACGGTTCTGCCGTCGGTCAGCTCGACATGCGCGCCTTCAGGCAGCGTCAGCGAAAAGGGAAACAGCGCATCCGCAGGCACTTCGGTCAGGACGGATGCTGCAGTGGGCTCGGCAGAGGTGTCAGAGGCAGTGGCAAGGTCTTCAGCGAAGGATATGGAAGCGGAAAACAGCAAGGCAATGAGTAGCAGGCTCAGCCATGAAGCGGCATGACGCATCAAAGAAGCACCTCCAGTAGCATACGATTCAAGCTCATCATACCGCATTTGCGGAGCAATGTCAAATTGTGAAATGTAACACTTTCTTTCATGGTGCATTTGTGATATGATGGCATAGGTCTTGCAATGAAATGAGGAGGCTTTTCATGCTTGAGAAAATCATGCATCACCTGTTCTGCCAGCCGAGGATGGTCAGGCGGACAATCGTGCTGCTGCTGAGCGTCACGGCGATGGGCGCCTGCATTGCGGTGTTTGACCGCATCGGCTTCGGAACAGACCCGTCATCTGTGATGAATCTGGGCGCTTCGCGGAAGCTGGGGATGCAGTTCGGGACGTATCAGGTGCTGTTCAACATCTTTCTGCTGCTGATTATTATCGCCTGCCGCCAATGGAAAGTCATCGGCATCGGTTCGATTGCCAACATGGTGATTGTCGGCTACGCAAAGGACCTGTTCGACGTCATCTTCGATGCCCTGCACATCCTTCAGCCGGATTCGCTGACGATGGCTGTGCGCATCTGCTGGCTTATCCCGACGCTGGGCGTGTTCATGGTCTTCGTGTCGTTCTACATGATCGTCGAGCTTGGGACGTCGCCGTATGATGCCATTCCGCAAATCGTTTCAAAGTACGTGAAGAAGGTGCCGTTTGCCGTCATACGCATGCTCTATGACGTCATGGTGCTTTCCATCGGTTACATGCTCGGCAGCACGGTCGGTGTCGTGACGCTTGTCACCGGCTTCTGCCTGGGACCGATTATCGGTGTGATTTCAAAGAAATTCCGTCCGTTCTTTATCGAGGAGGAGCCGAAAACATGCTGACAGAAAAGGCGTTGTCCCTTCATCCGCTGCCGGAGGACAGAAGGCCGCTGTTTCCGCCAATGTCCGACCGCAGGGCGTGGGAGAGCATCGATGAGACTGACCGTGCCGACTTGAGCGCGTATGTACGGGCGTGGCAGGATCAGCCATACCCGATGATGCTGCTGAGCGATTACGCCGCCTATGTGCGCACGTCCAGCCGCAGCCGCTGCGAAAACCCGTACTTTGCGCGCCGCCGGAAGCTGATTGCCGCGATGATGTCGGTGGCGATGCGTGACGACCTTTCCGGTATGCCGCAGGTGGAGGATGGGCTGTGGTGCATCTGTGAGGAAACGACCTGGGCAATCAGCGCACATGTCGGGCTGACGAAGGAGCATCCGTTCCCGACGGAGGAGGAGCCGACGCTCGACCTTTTTGCCGCGCAGACGGGCATGATTCTGTCGTTCACGCTGTCGATTCTGGGCGATGCGGTTGAGCAGTCGCTGGCGGCGCGCGTCCGGCATGAAATCGACCGCCGTATCATAACGCCGTTCATGACGCGCAACACGGACTGGTGGATGGGCTTCACACGCAGGGATTTGTGCAACTGGACGCCGTGGATTGTGTCGAATGTGATGTTTGCCGCGCGCACGCTGCTCGAAAACCCGATTCCGCTGTATCGCCGCGCATGCGTCATGCTGGATGCCTATCTGCGCTGCATTCCGGCGGATGGCGGCTGCGATGAGGGCGTGGCATACTGGAATATGGCGTCGGGCAGCCTGCTGGACTGCCTGGAGCTGCTCGAAGAGGCAGGGCTGTCGCTGTGGGACGACGAGAAGCTGCGCAATATGCTGGAATTTCCGCTGAAGATGAACCTCGGCGGCGGCTATTTCGTCAATTTCGCGGATTGCGATGCGCGTCCGGTGATGTACGGCGAACGGCTGCAGCGTGCCGGAGAGCTGACGCATAACGAGGCGCTCCGGCAGATGGGGCAGCAGCTTCGCGGGCGCGTCACCGACAGCATAGCCGATGTGCCGCACCTTTCGCGCATGCTGCAGCGGCTGTTCCACAAGGCGGGAGAAAGCATCAGCACGACACCTGTCCGCAGAGACGTCCTGCTGCCTGATTTGCAGGTGCGCATCGTGACGAAGGGGCAATTCACGCTGTGCATCAAGGGCGGAAGCAACGGCGAAAGCCACAATCACAATGACGTCGGCACGCTGATGGTGTATGCAGGGGAGCATCCGGTTCTCATCGATGCCGGCAACATGTGCTATACGGCAAAGACTTTTTCCGACGCACGATATACGCTGTGGAACTGCCGGAGCATGTACCATTCTGTTCCGAAGATTGACGCATATGAGCAGCATGAGGGCGTGCAGTACGCTGCGAAGGACTTCTGTCCGCTGGAGGACGGCGCGTCGCTGGACATGGCGGACGCGTATCCCGCAAAGGCAGGCGTGCTGTCAGCGAAGCGCACGGCAATCGTCACAGACGACGGCGTGCAGCTCACGGACGACATTGCGCTGCAATCGCCCCAGCCGGTAACATTCGTCCTGATGGCACGCGAAAAGCCGGACGTGCAGGGGAATCTCATCCGCTTTGACCATGCGGCGATGACAAGTGAACCGGCGATCATCCCAGCGGTGGAGGAGATCCCCGTCACCGATGCGCGCATGATGCAGAGCTGGCCGGGTGCATTATACCGGCTGACTTTCGCCTCGCCGGCAGCGATGAAACATCATCTGAAAATTTTTATCAGAAATTGCAACTGATGCGGAAGAATGCAGGGCGTTCGTTCGTTATATAGGTGAACACCCGCTGCAAGGGAAGGGGGACGCATTGATGAAGCACCTTTGGAGGATTTTGATTGCGGTTTTGTGCATGGCGCTGCTGGGCGTAACGGCGCTGGCGGAAACAGACCGTTTTCAGTTTGACAAGACCAATCTGACTGTATTTGAGGGCGATACGCTCGCGCTGACGCTGGTTCGTCAGGGCAACTGCGCGGAGGACGGCGAGCTGACGTTCACCAGCGGACGCGAGAACATCGCGACCGTCGATGCCAACGGCGTTGTGACCGGCATCAGCAAGGGCAACAGCACCATCACCGCGACGCTCAAGACCGAAAAGCGCACGTGGAAGGCAACGGTTACGGTTACGGTTGCCCGCCGCGTGACGGATATCGAGGTCAACGAGTCCGCGCTGACGTTCTATGAGGCGAATGATCCGCTGGTCAGCCATCTGACCGGCGGCACAGGCGACCGCGTGCTGCTGCTGCGCAAGGGCAAGCAGGCGACCATCCGCGCAACGCTTTCGCCGTCTGACGCGAGCAATCGCAATTTCACGGTGACCTCCTCTAATCCGGACATTGTCCGCATCACCAACGCTACCATGACGGCTCGCGCGGCAGGCGAATGCACCGTGACCGTGGCAAGCACGCAGAATCCCGAGGTCAATGTCGTGTACCGCGTGCTGGTCGTTACGCCGGTGACAGGCGTGAAGGTGACGGCGGACACGAAGACCCTCTTTGTCGGCGAAAAGGCACAGCTGACGGCGGCACTCAATCCTGCCGATGCGGACATCACGGGCGTTACGTGGGAGAGCCTGAACGAGAAGGTCGCCATTGTGGATGAAAACGGTATGGTGACCGGCATCAGCAAGGGCAGCGCAAACATCCGCGCGACGGCAAAGGACGGCAGCGGTCAGCGTGCGACCATCAGCATCACGGTTCGTCAGCAGCCGGAGAGCATCACGCTTAGCGGCGTGAATGGCAGCATCAAGGTCGGCGGCGGCGTAACCATCAAGGCGACCGTTCTGCCGAACACCACCAACGACAAGTCCGTCACGTGGACGAGCAGCGATACGAGCATCGCGACCGTGTCCGCAAACGGCTACGTCAAGGGCATTGCGGCCGGCACGTGCACCATCACCTGCCAGAGCAAGACGTATCCATCCGTGTATGAGCAGATGAACGTAACGGTTTATGCGCCTGTCACGTCCATCACCTTCAATGAGAAGACCCCGAAGGTGTCTGTCGGGCGCACCATCGCGCTAAGCTGGACGGTGAAGCCGCTGGACGCGACGGATTCGTCCGTGACGTTCTCGACGAACAAGCCGGATGTCGTGTCTGTCAGCGATGACGGCATCGTCACCGGTCTCAAACGCGGCGAATGCTACGTTTATGCGACGGCGAACGACGGCAGCGGCAAGAAGGCGACCATCAAGGTGACGGTTACTCAGCCGGTCACCGGCATCACGATGAAGGCAGCCGAGCAGAATGTCGGGCTGAACAAGTACGTCACGAACATGGCGGTGCTTGAGCCGTCCGACGCGAACAACAAGACCATCAAGTGGACAAGCCAGGATGAAAGCATCGCGACCGTGTCCGGCACAGGCGTAAACCCGAAGGTCACCGGCCGCAGATGGGGCACAACGACCATCATCGGCGTGACGGAGGACGGCGGCTATGTCGTGACGTACACCGTCAACGTCGGCAGCAAGAAGGACGCGCTGCGCATCACAAACCTGTGGGCGGAGAACAATGCCGCAAAGATCGTGGTCTACAACGTCAGCAATCTGACCATCACAAAGTTCTACTACACGATTTACCTCTACAACGCGTTCGGCGAGCCGCTCGTCTGCAACACGGACGGACGATCCTTCTCCTTCACGGGCACATACAACTTTACGCTTGAACCCGGTCAGGCAACGCGTCACGGCCAGTTCTCCTTCGGCAAGGAGTATATCAAGCCGGAGGGCGTCGGGCAGGTCGTCATGCGCATCAACGCCTACGACATCGAGGGCGGCGAGCACTACGAAATCCCTGCGAACAGCCAGCCTGAATTCACATGGAAGGCCACGATTGACGACGGTCAGGGCTGACAGGCTTCGCCTGACTCCAGACGTCGGCAAAGAGGCTTTGTTACATGGCTGAACCCATTCGAGCCGTACCAATCCTGCATACAGGAGCGGTGCGGCTCCTTTTTATGCATGGACTTGAAACGAATCCCCGAAAGTGGTAGAATAGGCACAGAGGAAGGCTTTTGCGCCTGTTTCAGGCACGTTTCCTCCGGAAAAATCAGACAGAAAGCCGTCTGCCGCTTTGGGCGGACGCAGGTGAGGCATCTATGCGCGCATGGACGCATCGGATTCAATATTATGAAACAGACCGCATGGGCATCACGCATCACTCCAATTATATCCGGATTATGGAGGAGGCACGCGTGGACTATCTGGAGCAGCTTGGCTTCCCCTATGCGGAGCTGGAGCGGCGCGGCATACTATCGCCCGTGACCGCCGTCAACTGCAAGTATCTGGCGACAACGACCTTCGATGACCGCATTCAGGTGGATGTGCGTGTGATTGCCTTCAACGGTGTTGTGCTGACGGTCGGGTACGAGATGATGAATCAGGACGGCAAGCACGTGTTCACCGGCTCCTCACAGCACTGCTTCCTGAACCGCGAGGGTCGGATTCTCCGCCTGAAGCGCGAGCAGCCGGAATTTTATGCAGCGCTGGCGGCGCAGGTCGAAAACGAAGCAGAGGGAGAAGCACCGCATGAATAAGCAGGTATCGATTGGTATTCTGGGCGCCGGCGCATGGGGAATGGCGCTGGCACGCTTGCTGTACCGCAACGGGCACGATGTGACGGTGTGGTCGAAATTCCCCAAGGAAATTGAGCAGCTGAGCACGACACGCAAACATCCCGCGCTGCCGGGCATGGTCATTCCGGACGAAATCCGCTTCACGACGGAGCTGGAAACGGTCACGGTCAACAAGGAGATTCTGCTCTTTGCCGTGCCGTCGGTGGCGATCCGTGAAACGGCAAGGGCAGCGCGTGCATTCATTTCGGATGGACAGGTCATTGTCGATGTCGCGAAGGGCATTGAGGCGGACACGCTGATGACGATGACGGAGGTTATCCGCGACGAAATCGGCAGGGATGGGCAGCACGAGAACATCAAGCTGGTGGCGCTTTCCGGTCCGACGCATGCCGAGGAGGTCGCGCTGGACATGACGTCCTCCATTGTGTCCGCCTGCACGGATTTGCAGGTCGCCGAGCTGGTGCAGGATGTGTTCATGAACACCTGCATGCGCACGTACACGAACACGGACATCCTTGGCGTTGAGCTTTGTGGCGCGATGAAGAATGTCCACGCGCTGGCAGTCGGCATCTCGACGGGGCTCGGCAACGGCGACAACGCCCGTGCGGCGCTGATTACGCGCGGTATCGCCGAAATTATCCGCCTCGGGCTGAAGATGGGCTGCGCAGAGTATACGTTCGGCGGATTGGCGGGCATCGGCGACCTCATCGTGACGGCGACCTCCATGCACAGCCGCAACAATCGTTGCGGCATCCTGATTGGTCAGGGCGTACCGCCGATGGAGGCGGTCAGGCAGGTCGGTACGGTCGAGGGCATCAACGCGCTGCCTGCCGCGATGCAGCTCATGGAGCGCTATCAGGTGGACATGCCCATCGCGAAGGCGGTCAACGCCATCGTGCAGGGCAAAATCAGCGCGCAGGAGATGGCGGTTATCCTCATGACGCGCGATAAGACGAGCGAGGTGCGTGAGAGCGAACTGGCGCTGCGCTTTGAGAACGCCATGATGCGCCATATTTCCGGCGGCATCATGCACCGCGTCATGGTCATCGGCGAATTTGAGAATCTGTCCTATGAAACGGTGGATTTCCTGATTCGCGCCAAGGAAATGGGCGGTCACCTGACCGTTGCGCTCACGCCGGGCAAGCAGGACAGCAAGATGCGCCGTTATGCACTGCTGGCGCTGCGCTGCGTTGATCGCGTCCTGGAGCTGGAGAAGGAGCGGCTGACCCTGCCGGAGCTGATGCGCCTCTACCGCATCGAAATCCTTGCCCTGACGAAGGAGCAGGAGCAGCCCGAAACGCCGCACACGGTGCAAATCAAGCGGATATAAGGAGTGTATCCATGGACCCACGCGAAATTCTCAGGCGAACCTTCGGACATGACGAATTTCGCCCGGGTCAGGAGACCATGGTCAATGCCCTGCTGCACCATCGGGACGCACTGGGCATCATGCCGACAGGGGCAGGCAAATCCATGTGCTATCAGGTGCCTGCGCTGATGCTGCCGGGCGTGTCTCTCGTCATTTCGCCGCTGATTTCGCTGATGGCTGACCAGGTCGCGGCGCTTAAATCAGCCGGCATTCCGGCGGCGTATCTTAACAGCTCGCTGACGCCGCGGCAGATGGAGCTTGCCATGCAGCGCGCGCTTCAGGGCGCATACAAAATCATCTACGTAGCGCCGGAACGCCTTGAAACGACGTCCTTCCTCTATGCGGCGAAGCAGATGAACATTTCGCTCATTGCGGTCGATGAGGCGCACTGCGTATCCCAGTGGGGGCAGGACTTCCGCCCCGTGTATCTTCGCATCGCGGAATTTGTGGATGCGCTGCCGGTTCGTCCGGCGGTTGGTGCGTTCACCGCAACTGCGACCGAGCGCGTCCGGGACGACATCATTCGCCTGCTGCGCCTTCGTCAGCCGGAGATGCTGACAACCGGCTTTGATCGACCGAACCTGTATTTCGAGGTCGTCCGTCCGAAGAATCGCGACGCGGCGCTGCTGTCCATCGTCCGCCGGAAAAGCAATGAAAGCGGCATCGTCTACTGTGCCACACGCAAGGCGGTTGAACAGGTCTGCGAGGATTTGAACCGCGCAGGCATTGCGGCAACGCGCTATCATGCCGGGCTCGATGCCGAGGAGCGCAAGGGCAATCAGGAGAAATTCCAGTACGACATTTCGCCGGTGATGGTCGCGACAAACGCGTTCGGCATGGGCATCGACAAATCGAACGTGCGCTATGTCGTGCATTACCAGATGCCGCGCTCGATGGAGGCGTACTATCAGGAGGCAGGGCGCGCAGGACGCGACGGCGCGCCGGCGGAGTGCATCCTGCTTTACAATGGCTCGGATATCTTCACGGCGAAGTGGATGATTGACCACAGCGAACCGAACGAGCACATGACGGCGGAAGAACAGGCGGCTGTCCGGCGGCAGGATTTGCAGCGGCTGAATCAGATGATTGATTACTGCACGAAGCCGGGATGCCTGCGGACGTTTATCCTGCGCTATTTCGGGGAGAATGCATCCGGCGACTGCGGACATTGCAGCGCGTGCAGCGGCAGCCGCTACGGCGAGGCGGAGACCAGGCGTGCGCGCAGTACCGTCTCGGACCCTCCGACAGCAGAACGCAGGTCGGGGAAGATTGCCGCGCCGAATGGCGGCGATCTGTTCGAGCAGCTGCGTCAGGTGCGAATGACCTTGGCGAAGCAGCGGCACGTACCGCCGTACGTCATCTGCAACGATGCGACCCTGTCCGCGATGGTGCAGCGCAAGCCGGAAACGCTCGAGGGCATGCGTACCGTCAGCGGCATGGGCGAGGTCAAGACGGAGAAGTATGGCGAAGCATTCCTGCGGGTTATCCGCCCTTATGCGGCGCAGGAACGCAGAATGAAGGCCGATATCAAGGCGCTGGCGGAACGGGCGCAGTCGTCCGTGTTCCGCAGTGCACCCGCTTCGCCGGCTTCCGGTCAGGCGAGGGGAAACCAGATGAAGGGAAACCAGACGAAGTCTGAGCAGGCGAAGAGAAACCAGGCGAAGGAAAACCAGGCGAAGCCTGTGGATTGGGAGCAGCTGCGCGATGATGAGGTGCTGGCGGATGCATATTTGTCCGGTATAACGCTTGCGGAAATGGCGCGTCGCTCCGGGCTTTCGCAATCGTATCTGCGCGAACGGCTGCGTGAGCTTGACCTGATTTTCTGACAAAAAATGAAGAACACCGCACGGTCTTGTGCTTTTCGCTGACCATGCGGTGTTTTTGTATAGAAACGTCCACATGAATGGCAAAAATGGGATTTGAATAGCCAATAAAGCCAATAACGTTTTGTTGAAATTATACAAAGATACAAAATGGGCAAAAAATCCTCTTTTCTTTTGGTAAAAGTCATGATATAATACTCCTAACATCCGAAATAAATTCGGAAACAAGCGGTTTCATATTCAGGGTGACAACAGCAAATGCACCCAACCAAATCATCGAAACGGAGGAAAGTATCATGGCAGACTATATCACGACAAATATCAGGAACATCGCCCTCATAGGTCATGGCAGCGAGGGCAAGACCACGCTGACTGAGGCCATGCTCTACGCTGCCGGATTAGTGGATCGTCAGGGACGTGTCGAGGACGGCACAACCATGACGGACTTCGACCCCGAAGAGGTGCGCAGGAAGTGCTCCATCAGCGCGGCGACCGCTCCTGTTGACTGGAACGGCAAGATTATCAACGTGGTGGACGTTCCCGGCTACTTCGACTTCGTGGGCGAAATGATCGGCCCTCTGCGCGTGGTGGAGACGGCCGTTATTGTGGTGGACGCGGTGAACGGCCTGTCCGTTGGCGCAGAGAAGGCGTGGGATTATGCTGGTGCGCACGGATTGGGACGCATGTTTATCATCAACCAGATGGATCGCGACCATGCGGACTTCGACAAGATTGCGACGCAGCTGCGTGCCAAGTACGGCACATGCGTCGTGCCGATTCTGCTGCCGCTTGGCAAGGGATCGTCCTTCCGCGGCGTGGTTAACGTCCTCGACCGCAAGGCGTATGAAGGCGCATATAAAAAGAGCGTTGAAGTGCTGATGCCTGACGCCATGAAGCCGCAGCTGATGGAATGCTATTCCTACCTGATTGAGCAGGCGGCAGCGGCGGACGAAGAGCTGATGGAGAAGTATTTTGAGACCGGCGAGCTGACGTTCGAGGAGATCAAGGCCGGCTTCCGCAAGGGCATGAAGGACGGCTCGATTGTGCCGGTTGTTGCCGTGTCTGCAACGACAGGCGTCGGCATTGCGCGTATGCTCGACCTGGTGGCGAAGTATTTCCCGTCGCCCGCGCATAACGGTTTGTACTGGGAAGGCGAGAACCCCAAGACCGGCGAAAAGATTACGCGCATCTGCAAGGATGACCAGCCCTTCTCGGCGTTCGTGTACAAGACGATTGCTGACCCGTTCGTGGGCAAGTTGTCGCTGTTCCGCATCTTCTCCGGCATGCTCAGCGGTCAGACGACGCTGTACAACCCCGGCAAGGACAAGACCGAAAAGTGCGGCGGCATCTACATCCTGCGCGGCAAGAAGCAGGTCGTCAAGGAATCGCTGCATGCGGGCGACATCGGCGCGATGGCGAAGCTGCAATACACCTCGACCGGCGATACGCTGTGCGACCCGAACAATCCGGTTGTCTACCCGAAGATTAAATATCCGGCGCCGTGCATCTCGAAGGCCGTTTATGCCGCAAAGCAGGGCGAGGAGGACAAGGTGTTCTCCGGTCTGCAGCGTCTGATGGAGGAAGATCCGTCTGTCACGCTGACGAAGGATCCGGAAACCATGGAATCGCTCCTGTCCGGTCAGGGCGAAATGCATCTGGACGTCATCCGCAGCAAGCTGGCCAGCAAGTTCGGCGCAAACTGCGTACTGAAGGATCCGAAGATTCCGTACCGCGAGACGATCCGCAAGACGGTCAAGGTGCAGGGTCGCCACAAGAAGCAGACCGGCGGTCACGGTCAGTTCGGCGATGTGTGGATTGAGTTCAGCCCGCTGACGGATGGCTCGACCGACATTGTATTCGAGGACGCGGTCGTGGGCGGCGTCGTGCCGCGCAACTTCATTCCCTCGGTCGAGAAGGGACTGCGCGAGTGCATGGTGCACGGCGTGCTGGCTGGCTATCCGATGGTCAGCGTGAAGGCAAAGCTCTACGACGGCAGCTATCATCCGGTTGACTCGTCCGAAATGGCGTTCAAGACCGCCGCACGCATCGCCTACAAGAAGGGCTGCGCCGATGCAAGCCCCGTCCTGCTTGAGCCGATCATGCATGTCGAGGTCATCGTGCCGGACGACTACATGGGCGACGTCATGGGCGACATGAACAAACGCCGCGGACGCATCATCGGCATGGAACAGTGCGAGGGCGGACAGAAGGTTATCGCCGAGGCCCCGCAGAGCGAGATGTTCCGCTATGCGACGGAGCTGCGTTCCATGACGCAGGCGTGGGGGCGCTTCACGATGACGTTCGAGCGCTATGAGGAAGTGCCGGCGGACGTCGCGAAGAAGATCATCGCCAGCGCGGACAAGGTGGAGGACGACGAGGAATAATTCGACGATGCTCCGCTTTCCTATAGAAGCAATCAAGTGAACACGCAAGGGGCTGTCCTTCAGCTGACTGGTGAGGTCGAGCGGGACAGCCCCGTTTTTTTGCAATTCGCTTTGAGTAGAGGACATATCATACTAATTTCGATTTGAAACAAGAGTAATACGATTCGCAATTCGCAGCCGCTTTAATTGAGAATCGTATCGTTTGCCCGTTCCTGCCTTCATCAACGCCCAATGTTTTCTTCTTGTCCTTTTCCGCCACCGTACTTGACATGCCCGCATAAATCAGGTAAACTTCTGCTTGTAGGACAGCGGAGCGAAAAATCGCTCGGCTGCGTGAAGCACAGAAGGAGGTTTCCCTGTATGAAAAAAGTGTTTGCTCTGGTGATGGCGCTGTGTCTGGCGCTGGCGTGCATGGTGACTGCTTCCGCGGAGGACAAGGTTTACCATGTTGGTATTCTGCAGCTCGTTCAGCATGAAGCACTGGATGCTGCAACGAAGGGTTTCCGCGACGCGCTGACCGATAAGCTCGGCGACAACGTGGTATTTGACGAACAGAACGCATCGAATGACATTCCTGCCTGCGCGACCATCGCGAATGGCTTTGTCGCGGCGAATGTTGATTTGATTATGGCGAACGCAACGCCTGCACTTCAGGCCTGCGTCAGCGCAACGGCTGACATTCCGATTCTCGGCACGTCCATTTCGCATTATGGCACGGCGCTTGATATCAGCGACTGGAAGGGCTACACGGAGATGAACGTCTCCGGCACGAGCGACCTTGCTCCGCTGGATGGTCAGGCGGCAATGATTCAGGAGCTGTTCCCCGAGGCAAAGACGGTCGCCCTGCTGTACTGCTCCGCTGAGGCGAACAGCGCCTACCAGATTGGCGTCATCAAGACCGAGCTGGAGAAGCTGGGCTACACCTGCGAAGAATACGCCTTCACGGACTCCAATGACGTTGCGTCCATGGCGCAGCAGGCGACGGAGTGCGATGTGGTGTACATCCCGACCGATAACACCGCTGCAGCGTACACCGAGACGATCGGCAACGTCCTGCTGCCCGCCGGCAAGCCTGCCGTCACCGGCGAAGAGGGCATCTGCAAGGGCTGCGGCGTTGCGACGCTGACCATCAGCTACTACGACATCGGCTACAAGACCGGTGAAATGGCGTACGATATCCTTGTCAACGGCGCGGACGTCTCCACCATGGAGGTTGAGTTTGCACCGCAGTTCACCAAGAAGTACAACGCGGAAAACTGCGCGGCACTGGGCATCACCGTGCCGGAGGACTACATCCCGATCGAGTAAACAGCAGTACCGCACAGCACGGCTGCCGCAGGAGAGGCGCTTGACGGCGATTTCCTGCGGCGCTGCTTTATTTGTTGTGCGGCCTTTGCTGTACCCAAATACAAAATAACGCAACATCATGCGGCGCGAAAAAACAGGCGAGCATGCAGGAGGAAGCATCCGTGGAATTGGATATCATGAAGCTGTTGAATGCCTTGCCGGGCGCAGTTTCTCAAGGTGTGATCTGGGGCATCATGGCCATCGGCGTTTACATTACCTACCGCATTCTGGATGTGGCGGATTTGACGGTAGACGGCTCCATCGCAACGGGCGGCGCGGTGGCCATCGTTCTGATCCTCAACGGCTGGAACGCGGCGCTGGCAGCGGCGGCTGCGTTTGTTGTGGGCATGGTGACGGGTCTTGTCACGGGTCTCTTCCATACGAAGATGGGCATTCCGGCGATCCTTGCCGGCATCCTGACGCAGCTTGCACTGTATTCCATTAACCTGCGCATCATGGGCAACAAGGCGAACGTTTCCGTCAATGTCACGAAGTACGATTTGCTCGTGTCACTGCGCAATGTCCGCGCGCTGTCGCTGGAAAACCCGATTGTGCTGCTTGTGCTCATCACCGTCGTGCTGATTCTGGTTCTGTACTGGTTCTTCGGCACGGAATACGGCAGCGCACTGCGTGCAACCGGCGCGAACGGCAACATGGCGCGCGCACAGGGCATCAACACCGATACGTGCAAGGTGGTCGGACTGATGCTCTCGAACGGACTGGTCGCGCTGTCCGGCGCACTGCTTGCGCAGTATCAGGGCTTTGCGGATGTCAGCATGGGACGCGGCGCCATCGTCATCGGTCTGGCGGCTGTCATCATCGGCGAGGTCATCTTCGGCAAGATTTTCCTGAATTTCGGCATGAAGCTGCTGGCGGTGTCCATCGGCGCCATTATCTACTACATTGTCATGCAGGTGGTGCTCTGGCTCGGCCTGAACACGAATGACCTGAAGATGATTACGGCGCTGGTTGTGGCGCTCTTCCTTGCGATTCCGTTCTGGAAGGGAAAACTGGCAAGCGCCGCGCAGGCAAAGAAGGAGGGGAAGAAGGATGCTTGACGTCAATCATATCAGCAAAACCTTCAATCCCGGCACCATCACCGAAAAGAGGGCATTGTCGGGCGCTGATCTGCATTTGGCTGACGGCGATTTCGTGACGGTTATCGGCGGCAACGGCGCAGGCAAATCGACCATGCTGAACGCGGTCGCGGGCACCTTCATGGTGGACGGCGGCAGCATCGTCATTGACGGCATTGATGTGACGCGTCTGCCGGAGTACAAGCGCGCGAAATACCTTGGCCGCGTGTTCCAGGATCCCATGACTGGCACCGCCGCGACGATGAACATCGAGGAGAACCTCGCGCTGGCCTATCGCAGGGGACAGAACCGCACACTCTCGTGGGGCATTACGCGGAAGGAACGCGGGGAATATCATGATTTGCTGGCATCGCTTGGGCTGGGTCTGGAGGATCGCATGACCAGCAAGGTCGGGCTGCTCTCCGGCGGTCAGCGGCAGGCATTGACGCTGCTCATGGCGACGCTCAAGAAGCCGAAGCTGCTCCTGCTTGATGAGCACACCGCCGCGCTTGACCCCAAGACGGCACAGACCGTGCTGACGCTGACGAAGAAGATCATCGATGAAAACCATCTGACCGCCATGATGGTCACGCATAACATGAAGGATGCGCTGGAATATGGCAACCGCACCATCATGATGCATGAAGGGCGAATCATTTTGGATATCGATGCCGAAACGAAGCGCAAGATTCGCGTGGAGGATCTGCTGGTCATGTTTGAAAAGGCAAGCGGCAGCGAGCTGAACAACGACCGTATGCTGCTTGGCTGAAAAGTCGGCATTTACACCTTCCGGGTATATCCCGGAGGGTTTTTTGTTGGGTAAAACATGCCAATTCATAGAACGAAAACCAGTTTTCGATACGAAAACGATTTTTCGAGAAAAACGTTCGCCTTTTGAAAAACATATGGCATATCTGGCAGAAAAGCGACGTTAGATGCACATGAATTGGTTGACAAAACGATTTCGTAGGTGCTATAATACGAATGATTCCCGGGCGAAGGGACAAAAGAAAGGAAGGGTCGAGATGAAAAAGCATCTGTTCAGCCTGCTGATGGTGGCAGCACTGCTGGTGACCTCCTGCATGGGTGCGCTGGCGGAGGAAACAACGGCGGCGGACGACGGCGTGATGCGCGAGGGACTGACGGCGATTGAGGCGACGCGCCTGATGGGCAACGGCATCAACCTCGGCAACACGCTCGAGGCATGCGACAGCAACAACGGCATGAAGACGGCGAATCCGCTGAGCTTTGAAACATCGTGGGGTCAGCCGGTAACGACGCAGGAAATGGTCAGCGGCATGAAGGAAGCCGGCTTCGACACGCTGCGCATTCCGGTGGCGTGGATGACCAATGCGACGCATCTCTATGAGGGCGATTATACCATCGACGCCTCCTACATGGAGCGCGTGGCAGAGGTTGTTGACTACGCCCGCAATGCCGGCATGTATGTCATCATCAATGACCACTGGGACGGCGGCTGGTACGGCATGTTCGGCTCGGAGAGCGAGGAGACCCGTGCGCTGGCGATGGAAGCATACAAGGGCATGTGGCAGCAGATTGCCGAACGCTTCCGCGATTACTCGGACTACGTCATCTTTGAGAGCGCGAACGAGGAGCTTGGCAGCCGCTTCGATGAAAATTCGGCGCTGTACTGCTCGGATTCGGTCGTCAGCTATCTGCCGGATGATGAGCGCTACGCCCTGACAAACGAAGTCAATCAGGCTTTTGTGGATGTCGTGCGTGCAACCGGCGGCAACAATGCCGAGCGCCTGCTGCTCATTGCAGGCTATGGCACGAATATCGACCAGACGTGCGATGACCGCTTCCAGATGCCGACGGACACGGCGGAAAACAAGCTGATGGTGTCCGTGCACTACTATGACCCGTGGTCGTACTGCGGCGCATCTACCGCGGCAGGCGCGACGAAGTGGGGGACGAAGAGCGACTATGAGTACCTCGACACGCAGCTTGGGAAGATGACGAAGTTCACCGAAGCAGGATACGGCGTGGTCATCGGCGAATACGGCGCCCTGCCGTGCAGCGATGGATTAAAGGAGAACACGCTCGCGTATCACACGGATTTCCTTGACGCGTGCACGAAGTACGATTTGGCGAACTGCCTGTGGGACTGCAGCGGTCTGTACCTGCGCACGTCGCAGACGTTCGCGGATGACGACATTCTGGCCATGTATCAGTCCAAGCGTGAATCCACAGAAGAAGGGCTTGATTACGCATCCGTGCAGGAAGCGGCAGCGGCAGCCATGGCGGCAGCGGCTGAGGCGGCGCCTGCAACGTTCCAGGAGGACGCGGTCGTCATCGATGACCAGACCTGCATGGCGTGGATTATGTGGAATGACGGCGGCTGGGCAATCACCCACAGCGTCGGCGATACCTACAATGCGGATTCCATCACGGCTGGGCTGGTTGCCACGAATGCGATGATTACCGGCGAAGGCAAGTATACGATCGGGCTGGACTTCACCGGCACGGCGCAGGGCTATTCCGCGTCTGTGGCATTCGCTGCCATCGGCATCAGCAACGGCGAAATTCTCTACCCGAACTACCTCATTACCATCAAGGAGGTTCGCATCAACGGCGAGGTATACCGCCTGAAGGGACGCGCCTACACGACATCGGATGACAGCGTCTGCACGCGTGTGAATCTGTACAACGAGTGGGTGACGAGCGTCCCGAAGACGGCTCGTCTGCCCGGCGGCAACCTGGCCGGTGCAACGCCGACGCCCATCAACCGCAACGATGAAGTCATTGCCGAAATCAAGACGATTGAAATCGACTTTGAATACGTACCGATGAATTGAGAACCATACAAAAAAGGGACTGGCTCATTCAGGAGCCGGTCCCTTTTGCTTATTGCGCGGAAAGTGCTGACAGCATTGCTTTGACGCTGCTCAATCGCACGAGGAAGCTACCGCCGCCGGACGTTTCCGCCAGGGCATAGTAATCGTTGTACGCAGAGTAGCGCACCGTTTGGGTGCTGCCGCTGCGGAGCGTGAAGGTGATTTCAGCCAGTATCGAACCGCCTGATGCGCCTTGCTCGGCGGATTTGTCGAACATCAGCCCGATGACGGCGGCGTAGCAGGAGGAGAAAGCTTCCTGCGAGATGTCCTTGCCGTTGAACAGCCAGCGCTGCCCAAGCGTGTCATCATCGCCGGAATATTCGGTGCTGAGCAGGTAGAGGGTGTCCGCTGTGCGCACAAGCGTCTGCGAAACGTTGTAGGCAGGCACGAGCGCAACATAGCGGTTCAGGAGCGTATCAACGCCGCAGCCGTCAGCAAAGGCAAGCTGCGCACGGCTGATGGTGTAAATATCGCCGGTTGAATCCATGCGGACGTACACCATGCCATCGCCTGCATCGCTGCCGATATGGATGTCGCGGATGGTGCCGTCGGAGAAGGACACAATCAGTCGCTGCGGGTCATCGAGCCCATACGGCGCGAGCCCTTCCATGTCGGATACGGTGGTGATATATTCTTCGGCGTAAACGGCGCAAACGCCCTCGATAAATGCGCTAATCTGCGTGGTGTCACCGTCATGCACGAGCGGCGTGGTGGAATGCCACTTGAGCAGGCTGCTGTCGGTGGTGCCCTTGGAGAAGATGAGACGGTCGCTTGAGGAGTTCACCACGGCGATTTGCAGCGCATCGGAGGTGCTTTCCGTGATGGCGGCCGGAAGCGTGTGATGTGCCTGCAGCGGCTTGCACAGCGTGTCGTGCAGGTCATAGGGGACAAGATAGACGTTGTCATCGCCGTCGATGGCGAAATAGCAGCTTGCACCGTCTGATGTCTTATGCCCGATGCGCAGCGTGCGGCTCGTGCCGTCCGTGTGCAGGATGGTGATGACCGCGTCCGGGGAGGTCAGACCGCAGGCGTCGCGGTCGAGCGCCGGATAGCTGGCGGTTGCGGGAGTGTACTGCGCGATGACAATCAGCATCTGCCACGCATCGCTGTTCAGCGTGAAGAGTTCATCGCCTTCCACCAGAAACGGCTGCGAAAGCGCATTGTACACGCCGAGCAGATTGCCGCTTGCGTCGAAAGCCATATCGGACGCGACGGTGTAGCTGTCATAGCCCTTGGGGGACACGGTGATGCTCTTGAGGCTCGACAGGGCGTCCTGATACAGCAGAAAGTACGATGCGCCTGACGCCTCCTCGGCAGGCAGGGTGCTGTTAGCTGCCTGATCGCTGCCAAGAAGCACGTACGCGCCGAAAAGCGCCGCGCAGCACAGCAGCATCCCCAGCAGGCGAAGTCCGCGCCGCATCAGAGCCGCCTCCTTTTCAGGAGCACGACCGCCATGACGAGCAGCAGAATGCCCGGCACAAGCGCAATCGACAGGATGGTGACACGCTGACGGCTGCTGGCGTTGTCGAACGTGATACGCTGCGCGGCAAGGCGCTTGACACCGGCATCGAGCGAGGCCGTCTGGTCAAGGTCGCTCATGTCGGTCACGCACCACGTTAGCAGGGCAAGGTCATCGCTCGCATCGAGCACGGACGCGCCGCTGATTTCGGTCGCATCCCTGAACATGGCTGCGGAGGACAGCAGGCACAGCGCCGTGCCGCTGCTCTTCTTCGCAACAGCGCCGAGCAGGAACTGACCGGAGACGTCATTTTCCTGCGCATCGATGGACGAGCCGTCCGCATTCGGGTGGAGGACCGCACGAGTCGAGGTCTCCAGCAGCTTCGTCACGGTGACACCCGGTCGGATGGCAGGCGTTGCGAGCGCACAGGAACGGGGAAGGATGACGCGCCCGGTGATATTCTCGGCAAGGGAATCAGCAAGTGCCGGCGACAGGTATTCCGGAGAATCGACATAGCGTGTGCTTTCCTGTGTGCTCTCGACCACCCAACCCGACTGGAAGTCCAGCCCGTACAGGCTGCAAACCGTCCGCAGCTGCGTCAGGCGGTCAAGCGGCGTATCGGCACCGCAGGCAATGAGCGCACGTCCGCCGTTATCGAGGAAGGAGACAAGCGTCTGCGCCTCATCGCCGGTCAGGTCGTTCTGCGGATCGATTAGGAGGAGAATGTCCGTTGCGGCAGGGGAGATGCGCCCAAGCTCGCCCGAATGCACATCGAAGCCGTTTGAACGAAGCTGCAGCGCCAGCAGGGAGCAATCCTCCTCGCTTGCTTCGCCGTGACCGGCGATGAACCATACGCCGACAGGATTGTCCGTGCAGACGCGGCTGATGGCACCGATGAGCTGTGCCTCGCCGCAGTAGATGGTATATTCCTCGTCCAGGACGGTTCGCGAGAAGAGCAGGTCGTCCGGGTCAAGACGGATGATGCGCGTGCATGCTTCGTTTGTGATGAAAATGGTGCCGTTTTCAACGCTTTGCGCGTCACCGCTGAGGGCGGCAATGCGCTGTGGCTGCGTGACAGGGTCGATTGCCTCTACGCGGACGTGTGCGCAGACGGCAGCCATCTTGGAAAGCGTTTCGGTTACGAGGTCTCGAATCGTGCTGTCATAGGCGGCAGAAAAGACAGGGTAGAGCAGCACGTCCTCCTCAAGCGCATCGAGGTGAGAAAGCGTGTAGTCGCTCAGCTGCGTCACGCCGTCCGAGGACACGTCTGCCTTTAAGTACCATTTGTCCTCTGCGCGTTCGCTGACGAGGATAAGCAGAACCGCCATCGCGACCGCCAGCACGCATGTCAGCAGATGATACAGCCCATAGGGCATTTGCTTTTTCTTCTTCATCGATGCTCACCCCTTTGCGTGACGGCGCTTTTCCAGCACGCGGTCGGTCAGGAAAAGCATCAGGAAGGTAAAAACAAGGAAATAGACGATATCCGCGAAGCTGATGATGCCGTTGGCGAAGTCACCCAGGCGCGAGGACGACGGCAGATAGCCGAGAATGACGCTGAGCGGATGCAGATACGCGCTGGTGCTTGCCTGCGGCACAATGTAGTGCTCGGACAGGTACATCAGCACGTTCACGCCGAGCGTCAGGATGGCGGCGGTAATCTGATTCGTGCACAGCGAGGACAGCAGCACGCCGACGGAAAGCATGGCGGCATCCAGCAGGTAATAGCCGAGGAAAACGACGGCAATCTGCGTCCAGGAAAGCTGCGCGTACGGCGAAATCAGCAACGGATGCAGAAGAGAAAGCAGCATTGCCAGCAGCAGCATCAGCATGGACGCGAATGCCTTGCCCAGCACGATTTTGCCAAGCGGCACCGGCGCCGTCAGCAGAAGCTGGTCGGTGCGCATGCGCTTTTCCTCGGCGAACAGGCGCATCGTCAGCAGGGGAGCAATCAGCAGGAGCGGCAGCTGCATGCCGGAAAACAGCAGGTTCATGCTGGCGCTCATTTCCTGCCCGATGTTGATGAACACGAACACGATGCCGGACAAAAGCGCGTACATGGCAAGGAACACATAGCCGACAGGCGTCGTAAAATAGCTGCTCAGCTCATGGCGAAACACAGCGCGCATCAGTTTCCCTCCTTCTGACCGATGACGTCGAGGAAGGCTTCCTCCAGCGCACCCTCACTGGTCATTTCCAGCAGCTCATAGCCGTTATTCAGGCAGCAGGCGGACACCTGCGCACGTAAATCGGCGTGCAGCTCATGATGGATGATGAGCTGTGCAGCGCCGTCCTCACTGCAATCCGCACCGGTTACGCTGGTAACGCCCGGAATGGCGGAAAGCAGCGCACGCAGACCGTCATCGCCGCGGTAGCGGAGACGGATGCGAGCCGCACCCTGAAGCAGCGACGTCATCGTGCCGTCATAGCAGATGTGCCCATGATCGAGCACGATGGCGCGGCGGCAGACGTTGGTAACCTCGCTGAGCAGGTGAGAGGAGAGCAGCACGGTGCTTTCTTCACCGGCCTTGCGGATGACATCGCGCATCTGCACCATCTGCAGGGGATCAAGACCGCTGCCGGGTTCGTCGAGAATCAGCAGCGACGGATGCGGCAGAAGCGCCTGCGCCACGCCAAGACGCTGCCGATAGCCCTTTGACAGCCGACCGGACAGGCGCGAGGCATACTCATTCAGTCCGGTCAGTTCAATGACGCGCTCCGCCTCCTGCCTCTGCTGCTTGCGGGACATTCCGCGAAGCTGCGCGCAGTAGTGCAGATACTCCCGAACCGTCATGTCCGGATAAAGCGGCGGCTGCTCGGGCAAATAGCCGATGTGCGCCCGTGCCTTCATGGGCGATTCGAGCGTATCATCGCCACAGACGGTGATTTTTCCGCTGGTTTGGCAGAGGTAACCGGTCATCATATTCATCAGCGTTGATTTGCCGGTGCCGTTCCTGCCAAGCAGCGCGATGATTTCGCCCTTTTCGGCGGAAAAGGTGATCTCCCGGAGCACCTCGCGCCGACCGTAGCGCTTTGAGACGCCGCTGACGTCAAGTATCGTTTCCATGCTCTGTGTTCTCCTTGCTTCGGCGATACTGCAAAGGGGTAACGCCGGCGATTTGCTTGAAGCGGCGGATGAAGCTCGAGGCATCATAATAGCCGACGCTGACGGCGATTTCCTTGATGGACAGGTCCGTCTGGGTCAGCAGCTGCTTGGAGCGTTCCAGCCGCAGGATAGTCAGGTACTCGTTCGGGGAGACGTGATTGCGTTCCTTGAACGTGAAGGAAAGCCGCGCGGTCGACACGCCGAACGCCTCCGCAATGGCGCTGATGGACAGCTCGGGGTCGGCAAAGTGCTCGCGGATGTACGCCGCGACCTCTTCAATCTCGCCGTCCTCCTCTTTGCTTTCCGGCGGACGCTCCGCCTTCAGCAGCGTATCGCAGACACGGCGCAGCAGCTCGTTCAGGTCGTCAACGCTCTGACAGCCGGACAGGGAGAAGATGTCGTACATATCCTTCATGTCGCTTGTGTCGGTCAGGTTATCGGCATGGGCGCGCAGCAGCGTGTGAATCACGTCGTTGTAAATCAGGCGGAAGGCGAACGGCGTGATGCCGGAATGTTTGAGGAAGGCCAGCAGCTCATCGAGCTTGTCGGAGAGCATATCACGGTTGCTGAGCATCAGCGCCTGATTGATGCCGTCGGTGATTTTGCGCGCCTGCGGCAGAATTTCGCTCAGGTTCACCGAAACGAAGGAGTATTCCAGCACCCTCGTTTCATCCATGACGAAGCGGTTGTCATAGGCGGTTGCCGCCTCCAGATAACAGGCAGGCGCATGCAGGAAGTTCGTGTGGACGTTGCTCATGGCGATGCAGGCGTGTCCGTAGCGTTCGTTGCAGGCGGTGTGGAGCGCATCGGCAACCTTGTGCACGTCTTCCGGCGTGTCGCAGAAGACGACATAGAGGAAGTTGTTCATCGACGCCATTTCAACGCTGCATACAGTAATGCCCTCGATGGCGTTCAGCGGCGGCGTCTGCATGCTGAAGGGCTGGTCGCTGGCATCCTGCTCCGGACAGAGCACCATGCCGTAATACGGCTTGTCGATGTCAAGCTGCAAATTGCGGGCAGCAGCGACCGCCATTTCGCGGCTGTCGAAGCGTCCCTTCATGAAGCGCAGCACGAAATAATGGCGCTGCATGGGCAGGGAGGATTCCAGACGGCTCGCAAGGTCACTGTTGCGGCGGGAAAGCTCGCGGATGCCGGACTGAATGGTGCTCAGCTCATCGCCGGGCGCATATTCCTGCGGCAGAAGGCTGCTGATTTCGCGGATGGGGCGGATGTTCTGCCGTGCAAGCATATAGGACAATGCGGAGCCTGCCACAGCCAGCACCGCAATCAGCATCAGCACGCTGCCCATGCTGTCCCAGACGTTGCCTGTGAGCTCTGCGGAAGGCATGACCATGGCATACTGCATGTTCCAACTGCGATTGCCGAGGGCGAGCAGCGTATAGGTCGTGCTGCCAGCGGTAAATTCCTGCTGCGAGGTGCCGCTGTCCGTGGAAATCATGCCGGACAGGGTTTCCGCGCTGACCGGCAGGCCGCCGGAGGACGCGAGAAGCTTGCCGTCATGCAGGATGCAGGTGATGGCGTTTGTCGTGATGGCATCGGAAAAGAGCTGCTGATAGGTGTTTTGACGCAGCAGAAAAATCATCGAGCCGCGGTCGCTGTTCTGGCTCATGCCAAGCGGCAGGATGAAGGTGACGATGTTGTATTCGCCGCTGCCGAGCAGGGAAGAGGACACCTGCTGGGACGGCAGCACCATAAGACCGCTTGGATGGAGAATCATGTCCAGCAGCTCGTCGGTCGTCGTGTCGGCATAATGCATCAGCTCGCCGAACATGTTCAGCTGCATCATCGAGGAGGAGGAATACAGGTACTCATCCTCCGAAAAGCACAGGTACATCTGATCGGCGAAGGCGCTGCTGACCGTGTAGGGAATCAGCTGCTGCATCAGGTCATAGGCGCGCCATGGCTCCTCCTGATAGCTGAACGGCTGCAAATAAGGCGACAGGCCGATTTGCTCCGCTGAATTGAGCATCGTGCTCAAATAACCCTCGTGCTGGTCGGCAATCCGGCTCAGACGGTTGATTTCGCTGTCGATCATCTGCGCACGGACTTCGCGGCTGGTATAGAAGTACATGTACAGGAAGAGGACGCTCAGCGTGAGCAGCAGCACGAGCAGATAGGAAACAACATAGCGCGCGAAGGTGGACAGGCGCTTGCTGCCCAATGTTTTGACAGGCTTCATGGCTGTGCGTTTGCCTCCACGTAGCGGTCATAGACCGTCTGATAGATGGTGACGTATTCCTCGGAACCGATGGATTTCAGCTCCTCAAGGAATGCCTGATAGTTCTCGTCCGTGACGCCGCGCGTGATGGCTTCCACCAGATACGCATTGATGGAGGACTTCATGGGCGTGTGAATCTGCAGGATTCGGGCGGATTCCTCGCTCGTCTTGGGAGCCGTGTTGTTCAGCAGCGTGTAGGAGAGCGTCTCCAGCACGCCCGCCTCATCATAGAGCTGGCAGTACGCGGATTTCTCCTGACGGTGCGCGGCAGGCACATACACGGAGGTGTAGTAGCTCTCCGGCGCGAAGAACTGCCCGCAGATGACCGGCACGGTCTTGTACAGCTCGTTGCTGCTGGGCACATACGAAACCTCATAGCGACCGTCCTCGCACTCGATGAGCGTATCGCCGAGCTTGCCGTTTTGCGCGACGAGCATGTTCTCCGTTTCAAGCTGCGCATCGAGCCAGCGCAGGGAAGCCTCGATGTTGGTGTTCTGACTTGTCAGCGCGGCGCCGATTTCGACGATGTCCGCTGCGCGTGCGAGTTTGACCTGCGTATTCGGCGCGGATACGGGCAGCATGACGACATACTCATCGATGATATCGGCATTCAGCGCCGTGTTTTGAAGCCGCCAGTAGGAGAAATAGCCCGCCTTCTGCTGATTGACCTTCGCTGCCCACAGGTTGGAGCCCTGCGTCAGCGATTCGATGTCCAGCAGACCCTCGACGCACAGCTCGTGCAGCCATTCCAGACATTGCCGGAAGCCGTCCTCCTCCGGCGCGAAGAGCACCTGTCCGTCGTCGGAAAGGTGCACGAAGGCCTCGTTCATCGGTACGCCGAACGCACTGAAGGCGTTGTAAATGCCGGTGTTGACATCATCAAAGGTCGCTTCGTAGGGGATTTCGTCATTTTCGCCGTTGCCGTTCGGGTCGCCGTTCTTGAAGGCGCGGAGCACCTCTGTCAGCTCGTCCGTCGTTGTCGGCACGTCCAGACCGAGCTTGTCCAGCCACGTCTTGTTGATGAAGAAATGCCCGTTGGTGTTGATGCCCTGTGAAAGCAGGAAACCGACATAGTACATCCTGCCGTCGGATGCTTTCAGCTTCGTGTCTGCGCCGTCGACCGTCAGGCGGCTGAAGTAATTGGGCATGTATTCCGCAAGATAGTCATCCAGCGAAAGGATGATGCCCTCCGACACGCCGTATTCCTCGATATCGAGGTCGCCGCGAAGAAGCATGTCGTGATATTTGCCGGATGCGAACATCAGGCTGACACGGTTTGACCAGTCGGAATGCTTGACCACGTCAAAATCGACATGCACGCCTGTTTGCTCTTCAATCTGCTGGAAATACCACATGTTATCGAAGTCAAGCGTCTGATTCTCCAGCTCATACTGGAGCGCGGTCAGCGTGACTTTTTCCGTTTCCGTCGTGCTTTGACTGCCGCAGCCGCTCAGGAGCAGCAGGAGAGACATAAGGAACAGAAAGCAAACTGGCTTTTTCATCAACATACCCCTCTGAATAATGATTCTTGTCACGCTTGTGCTGCCGAGCCGGTCGGCAGGTGAACCATGATTTCTTGCTCCTTATTATATCACAAAGCATAACAAATCACAAACATCTGGCGATGAAAAAGCAGGCTTAAAAAAAGACCGGAGAGACGCAATGCCTCTCCGGTCGGGGGATTCCTGCGCTTGTCTTACTTCGAGAGATAAGCGTCGTAGGCGTTCTGCTGCAGTTCGATGTAGCGCTCAACGCCGATGGACTTCGCGGTTTCGACGAAGGTGTTGTAGCTCTCGTCGGTGACGCCGTTCTTGATGAAGTCGGTGATGGATTCTTCCATGAACTTCTTGAGCTCGGTGAAGATGTTCGCGGCCTCAACGGAGTCCTCATTATCCATCTTGCTCAGCTTGGAAACGTACTGATAGCTCTTGTGCTCCAGCACGCCGGCGGCTGCGTACATTTCGGAATCCTGATAGCGTTCCACGCGATGGGGTGCCATCTGGTAGATCTGGGTATAGTACTCGCCGGGCGCGAAGAACTGACCCATGGTCACAGGCACGAATTCGTACAGACCATTGTTCTCCGGCACGTTGATAACTTCGTACTTGCCTTCGTCGTTCAGGACGATCTGCTCGCCGACCTTGCCGTTCGCGGCAACCATCATGGTTTCGGTTTCGAGCTGAGCGTCGACCCACTTCAGAGAAGCAACGGGGTTCGGGTTGGTGATCGTCAGCATAGCGCCCTGATCCGGAACTTCCAGGATGGCGGACACGCATGCGCCGTAGGTCGGGTCAGCAGGCGGCAGGATGGAGGTGAAGTCCTTGTAGACTTCCTGCTGCAGAGCGGTGTTGATCAGGCGGAGGTAAACGAAGGAACCGACCTCACCGGCGTTGACCTTGTTTGCCCACAGGTTGGAGTCCTGCGTGAGGGATTCGGGATCCAGCAGGCCTTCCGCATAAATCTGATGCAGCCATTCGACGCAGGCACGCCAGCCGGGCATGAAGCCGGTGAACTCAACCTTGTCGTCGTCCGTGATGTGATAGAAAGCGTAGTTTTCCGGCACGCCGAAGGAAGCAAACTGATTCCACAGCGTCTCGGGACCATAATTGAAGGTGGAGGTGGACAGCGGATACTTCACGCCCGCATTCTTCATGGCGCGCAGGACCTCGGTGTAATCCTCGATGGTGGTGGGCACTTCGAGGCCAAGGTCATTGAGCAGGGTGGTGTTGATGTACCACGTGCCGTTGTGGTTGACATTCTGGGCGATCAGGTAGCCGATATAGTAGCTGTGACCGTCAGAGGAGGGGATGGAGTCGCCTGCGTTGTTCAGGTTCAGACGGCTGGTGTAGTTGGGCATGATGTCCTCGGTGATGTACTCATCGAGCTGCATCAGCAGACCCTGGTTCACGCCGAGATCCTCAACGTCGACGGTGTTGCGCAGGATCATGTCGAGATACTCGTTGCTGGCGAACATCAGGTTCAGCTGCGTCTCCCAGTCGCCGTCCTTGACCATGGTGAAATCAACGTGGACATTGGTCTTCTCTTCAATCTGCTGGAAGAACCACATGCTGTTGAAATCGGTGGTCTGGTTTTCCAGCTGATACTGGAAAGCGGTCAGGTTGACCTTGTCATCGGCCACAGCGGTGCAGGCCAGCGTCAGCAGCATGGCCAGCGTCAGGAGCACAGAGATGATTTTCTTCATGAGAAAATCCCCTTTCATTATATTGACTCATCACGCCATGTCGGGCGTGTGAAATCCGTGGAAAAGTGGAAACGGTTGGAACGAATGCGAACGAAGTCCGTCAGCCCTTGAGGGAGCCGATCATGACGCCCTTGACAAAGTACTTCTGCATGAAGATGTAGAGGACGACCGCCGGAACCGTGGAAACCACGATGCAGCAGTATTTGGCGACCTCCGCCTTGCGCATGGCTTCCTGCAGACCGCCGAGGTTGTCGGCATAGGCGGCGAAGAAGGTGTCGCTCGAGCCGGAAATGGACAGCGACGCCAGAATCTCGCGAAGAATCGTCTGCAGCGGCAGATAGGCACGATTGCGGATGAAGACAAGACCGGTGAAGTAGTCGTTCCAGCGCGCCACGCCGTAGTAGACGCTCAGCACGGCAACGATGGTGCCGGACAGCGGCAGCACGCAGCGGAAGAAGTACGTGAAGTGATCCGCGCCGTCCATGACCGCCGCCTCATAGAGGTCGTTCGGGATGGTCGACTGGATGTAGGTGCGGGCAACCATCAGGTTCCAGACGGAAACGAGGTTGATAAGGATCATGACCGTGCGCGTGTTATACAGACCAAGGTCGCGGACGTTCAGGAAGATCGGAATCAGACCGCCGGAGAAGAACATCGTGAAGGTAATCAGGAAGTTCACGAAGGCCTTGCCCTTGAATTTGCGGCTGAGCGCGTAGGCAGCAGCAAGCGAAATGATGACGGACAGCGCCGAGCCGACAACCGTGTAGAACACGGAGTTCAGGTAGCTCGTCCACAGCTCGTTGTACTGGAAGACGGCCTCATAACCCATGGTGGAGAAGTCCTTCGGCCAGAGAAATACCTGACCTGCGAGGACTGCGTCAGGGTCGGAAACGGAGGCAATCAAAACGAGCCAGAGCGGATAAAGCGTCAGAAACAGTACGATAATCCAGAAAATGATGTTGATGATATTGAATACACGGTCGTGACCGGTTTCCTTAATCCGGGTACCATGCATTTCCTTTTCCTTAGCCATTTTGCTTTCCTCCTTTCTCAGAACAGGCTGATATCGCTGACCTTGCGGGAGAATGCGTTGACAGAGATGATGATCACGAAGTTGATGACGTTCAGGCACAGACCAATGGCGGAGGTGTAGGAGTACTGCGCCTTGCCGAGACCGGTGTTGTAGACGTACACGCCGATGATGTCGGACGTCTTGATGTTGCCGGAGGTCTGCATCAGCAGCGCCTTGTCCGTGTTGGAGGACAGCAGCGAGCCGCAGGAGAGAATCAGCATCATGACGGCGATCGGAATCAGGTGCGGGATGTCAATGTGCCGGATCTTCTGCCAGCGGGTCGCACCGTCGATCGTTGCGGCTTCGTACAGCTGCGGATCGATGCTCGTCAGCGTCGCAATATAGAGGATGGTGTTCCAGCCGGCGTTCTGCCAGATATCCGAGCCGATAAACAGCGGACGGAACCAGCTTTCCTCCAGCATGAAGTAAATCGAATCACCGCCGCAAGCCTCTATCAGCTTGTTGACGATGCCGGTGGTCGGGGAGAAGAACAGGTACAGCATGCCGGCAAGCACGACGGTGGAAATGAAGTGCGGAACGTAAATCGCCGTCTGCGCGAAGCCCTTGAACCGCTTGGAATTGAGCTGGTTCAGCATGATGGCGAGGATGATCGGAATCGGGAAGGAGAAAATCAGTCCATATGCATTCAGCAGGAACGTGTCGGCAAACATGCGGCCGCAGTAGTACATGCTGAAGAAGTTGCGGAAGTGCTTGAACAGGTCAAGCTCGCCCTTGGTGGATGCCCAGGGGCTGGCGGCGATGCCCAAACCCACCTTGAAATCCTTGAAGGCGATTTGAATGCCGTACATGGGGAAATAGCAGAACACGATAAAATATGCCAATGCGGGCAGAAGCAGAACCCACAGTTGCCACTCCTGACCGACGGTGCGTGCGAAACGTACCGACAGCGGCTGGCTCGGCTTCTTCTTCGAGCTGAGCTGCTTTGATGCTTGCTGCATGATGATCCCTCCGTTGCTTTCTTCGATAGCTGATCGATTGATCGTGCTAAAAGTTTATCATATGGAAAATGGCTGTGTAAATCGGCAAAATTTTTGTGTATTTTCTGCAAATGCGGATATTTCGGCATTTTTCAATATGCAGAAAAACAGCCCAATCAGCAATTTGACTGGACTGTTTCGGATTGCTGCCATGGATGATGCATCAGCTGTGGTATGCCCGGATGCTTTTCAGGCGGCAGACCCCGTCCGACTGCAGCACGTGGACAGCAAGCCTGCCTGTCCGCATGGTCGGGAAAACGCAAATTGCCTTGTGCCCGATGGTGCGTCCGCGGTACAGGCAGATTTCCTTCGCGGTGTATCCCGGCAGGCTTGCGTAAACCTCAAATTCGCGCACGGCTTCGCCCTCGGTCAGATCCTCCTCGATGATCAGGCGATTGACGGCGACACAGCCGGATGGCATGTCCCGCTCTGCATGAAAGTCTGGCAGCTGAATCGCCCAGATGTTCGCTGATTCCTGCTGCATATCGCCGAAGGCTTCGATCGGATGACCGTAGCGGGCACGCAGCGCCTCGCCAAATTCTGTCACACGGTGAACATCGGCATCGTTGAGCAGTCCGTGACGGTTCGGACCGATGTTCAGCAGGAGATTCGCGCCGCGTCCAACGCTCATCTCGTACATGCCGAGCAGCTCATCGATGGTCTTGATGGTATCTTCGTTCTGCTCGCAGTCGAACCACGTGCTGCGCAGCATGCAGTCGCACTCCGCAGGCAGAAAACGCGATTCCGCCAGCAAGCTCTGCTCGTTGGCGTTCATGGAAAAGTCGAGCGAGTGCCGCACGTTGGGGTTGTCGAGGCTGGCATAGCCGTCCTCATTGCCGACCCAACGCGTGTCGGGATCCCATAGCTCAAAGAGCAGAATGTCAGGCTGAAGCGTGCGGATGGCAGTGACGATGCGCGCGCGGTCGTAGGTGTGGTTTTCCGAACCGCAGCCGTCGAACCACAGGTAGTCGATTTTGCCGTAATTCGTCAGCAGCTCGGTGATTTGGTTGATGAAGTAGTCGTCATATGCGCGGTCATCCTCAAAGCGTACCGTGCCGCCCCATTGGGCAGGGGAGTAGTACAGCCCGACCTTCATATGATACCGGCGACATGCATCGACAAATTCGCGCACGACATCACCCTGACCGTTTCGCCATGGCGACTGCGCGACGCCGTAGCTGGAGAAGCGACTCGGCCAGTTCGCGAAGCCGTCATGATGCTTGCACACGAGAATGGCATATTTCGCGCCGGCTGCCTTGACGGTGGAAATCCATTGGTTGCAATCCAGCGATTCCGGGTTGAACGCATCTGCCGGCATGGGCTTGTTATCCCAGTCGCGATGCCCGAGGAAGAAGCTGCGGATGCCGAAATGAAAGAATGCGCCAAATTCCCAGTCGAGAAAGGCAAGCTGCTGGCTTGTCGGGATGCATCTGTTCATGCTGTTGGTCCTCCAAACGAAGATTTGCTAAGATGTTCGACAGGAGGACTGCGGAATCCTCTTGCGGCGCGAAAAAGTCCCTGCACAGGCGTAAATATGCATATTGATACCAATGAAACGATGATGACTGCACTCACGGCGGCGTTGCCTGCGCCGACGGGGAACGTGACGGTCGCACCGTCATGCGTCAGGGGTGTGCGTCGGGTACTTCGCCTGACTGCACGGAAATTTGGACGCTACGGATGATGACGAGGCTGTCAGCCATGATGTACTCGCCGACGATGGGAAGAAAAAGGAAGTGAGGAGATGGTGTTACCATTGAAATAAATCTTCCATGTCCGGAAAAGTTGTGTTATAATGATTGTGAAGAAGCTTTCGGAGGATGCTATGGCGAAGGAAAAGACGTTGTTTGCCTGCTCATCGTGCGGTTATGAGACATCGCGCTGGGTGGGACGCTGTCCGGGCTGCGGCGCGTGGAACACGATGGTCGAATCAGCCGCCGTGATGGCCGCGGCACCGGTCAAGGCGGCAAAGCAGCGTCCCGGAACAGGCGCGTCCGCCATGCTGCTCAAGGAAATTCCTGAGGATGTAGCGGTTCGCTCCTCCACCGGCATCAGCGAGCTTGACCGCGTGCTTGGCGGCGGCATTGTCGAGGGAGCGCTCATCCTCATCGGCGGCGACCCGGGCATCGGCAAGTCAACGCTGCTGCTGCAGGTCTGCTCGAATCTGTGCAAATCCGGCAGACGTGTGCTGTATGTCAGCGGCGAGGAATCGGCACGTCAGCTGAAGCTCCGTGCGAACCGCCTGCACGTCAAGTCGGACACGCTGTACATTCTCCCCGAAAACGCGCTGGATAACGTAGAAGAAAAGCTGCGGAGCCTTTCGCCGGATGTCGCTGTCATTGACTCCATTCAGACGATGTATCGCCCCGATATGGCAAGCGCCCCCGGCTCTGTCAGCCAGATCCGCGAATGCACAAGCCAGATCATGCGCTTGTGCAAGGAGAGCGGCACGGCGATTTTCCTCGTTGGACACGTCACAAAGGACGGCGCGATTGCGGGTCCGCGGATGCTGGAGCATATGGTGGATGTCGTGCTGTACTTCGAGGGCGACCGTCAGCAGGAATACAGGCTGCTGCGTGCCGTCAAGAACCGCTTCGGCTCGGTCAATGAGCTGGGTGTGTTCCAGATGACCGAACAGGGGATGCAGATTGTGCCGAACCCGTCCGAGCAGCTGCTGAGCCACCGCGCGAAGGGCGCAAGCGGCTCGGTCGTGTTCTGCGGACTGGAGGGCTCGCGTCCGCTGCTGTGCGATGTGCAGGCGCTGGCGAGCATGTCGTATTTCGGCACGCCGCGCAGGACGGTTGGCGGTGCGGATACAGGGCGCGTGGCGCTGCTGCTGGCGGTGCTGGAAAAACGTGCCAATCAGAAAACCTATAATCAGGATGTATATATTAATGTAGCCGGCGGTCTGGAGCTGTCGGAGCCGGCGGCGGATTTGGCGCTGTGCATGGCGGTCGTTTCGTCGCTCAAGGATGAACCAATCGGCGCGGAAGTCGCGGTCATGGGCGAGGTCGGTTTGGCAGGCGAGGTGCGCGCGATTCCGCAGTGCGATCGGCGGATTGCGGAGTGTCAGCGGCTGGGCTTTACGACCATCCTGCTGCCCAAGGAAAATCAGAAGCGGCTGAAGGCGCCGGAGGGTGTGCGGCTGCTGGGCGTGGATACGGTGATGCAGGCGATTAGCGTCCTGTTTTGAGCAAGGAGCAATGCATGAAATCGGATTATCTCAAGAAGATGCTGCGCGCGCTGGTGACGGTGCTGGGCGTTGGACTCGGCTCGGTGCTTGCGTACGTCTGCGTGCAGGTCAACTCCATGGCAGGGCAGCCGCCGATGACGGTGGATGAACTGCTGCTGATGTACGCGGTGCTGGCGATTCTGCTGGGCACGGTGGCCTACCTGATTGCGCCGCGCGTCATTGACGGCATCATGCATTTGGCGAATGCTGCTGCGCATCGGATGGATCAGATGACGCCGGAGCAGCTGATTGGCAGCGTCAGCGGCTTTGTCGGCGGACTGATTATTGCCGCGCTGCTCTCTCAGCTTGTCATGCTGATGGGTGCGAGTATGTTCACGGTCGCGATGTGCGCGATTCTGTTCCTCGTGTTCGGCGTGATGGGCGGAACGCTCGGTCTGCGCCGCGCTGCGGATTTCAAGCACTTCTTCCTGCGCTTCACGCCGCATGGCAAGAAAAGCATTTCGTTCAAGAAGCGCAAAATCAAGACGGTCGTGCCGAAGCTGCTCGATGACACCGTGCTCATTGATGGACGCATCGCGCAGGTCTGCCGCGCAGGCTTCCTGGAGGGGACAATCCTGCTGCCCGTGCAGGTGGAAAAGGCGCTGGCACGGCTGGCGGAATCGGAGGACGAGGCATCGCGCATCCGCGGCAGACGCGGTCAGGAGACCATTCGCAGTCTGGAGGAAACATCGCGGCTCAAGCGAATCAGCCAGTCTGCCTACGCCACGCTGAATGATGCGCTGATGGGCGAGGCGAAGAAGTATCATGCGGCGCTGGTGACGTGTGATTCCTCATCGGCGCAGCTTGCGGAAAAGAATGGCGTGCGCGTGATGAATCTCAACGACCTCGCGTGCATGCTTCGTCCGGCGGTCGTGATGGGCGATATGCTGACGGCTCACATCGTCAAGGCAGGGCGCGAGGCGAATCAGGGTGTGGCGTACCTGCAGGATGGCACGATGGTCGTTGTGGAAGGCGGGCGAACGCTTGTCGGAAAGACGGTTCAGGTTGAGGTCACCAGCGTTTTGCAGACGAATGCAGGACGGATGATTTTCGCTCATGTAAAGGCGGAGGAATAAGCCGTGGCAGACACACATGTTTACGTAACACCGGACATGCCGTCTGTGCAGGCGGTGCTTGATGCGCTTCCGGCGGATGACACGCCCGTGACGGTCCATTTTGCGCCGGGCATTTACCGCGAAAAGCTTGCTGTGCGCCGCAATTTTACCGCGCTTGTCGGCGAAGGGGCGGATTCGACCGTTATCACGTGGAATGACGGCGCGTTCGAGATGCTGCCGGAGGGTCGGAAGCGCGGCACGTTCCGCACGGCGACGCTGCTGATGCTTGGGCGGAATTGCTCCCTGCGCGGTCTGACGGTCGAAAACAACGCTTATCCGCGTGAACAGGTCGGACAGGCGATTGCGCTCTTTGCGGATGGTGACGGCTTTGAATGCACGGACTGCGTGCTGCGCTCACGGCAGGATACGCTGTTCACTGCACCGCTGCCGCCGCGTGAGGTGCAGAAGGACGGCTTTCTTGGCCCGACGCAGTTCCTGCCGCGCACACCGCAGCGCCATGTATACCGCCGCTGCCGTATCATCGGCGACATTGACTTCATCTTTGGCGGCGCGGCGGCATGGTTCGAGGACTGCGACATCATCAGCATTGACGGGCGCGAAAATCAGGAGGAGATGACACCGGGATACTGTACGGCAGCGTCCACACCGGAAGGACAGGCGTATGGCTATGTGTTCATGCACTGCCGATTCCTTTCGCAGGGCGTGAAGGACGGTTCGGTGTACCTCGGCAGACCGTGGCGCAGCTTTGCAAAAACGGTGCTGATTGGCTGCGAGCTGGGTGCGCACATTCATCCTGCACGCTGGTGTGACTGGAACAAGCCGGAGTTCCATGAGAACGGCTTTTACGCAGAGTACGGCTGCTATGGTGACGGCAGCCGCGGTGAGCCTGCATCCTTTGCCCATCAGCTGACGGCGGATGAAGCAGGGAAGTACACGCTTGACCGCTTCATGAATGCAGATATTTGAGCACGCGGGGCATTGCTCTGAATGCTTGAATATAAATAGGATAGGAACGGGAGGATTTTTGTATGCAGTACGAAATCAAGGGAGGAAATCTGCCGGTTGTCATCTGCAAGCTTGAAAATCGAGAAGCGATGATTACGGAAAAGGGTGCCATGAGCTGGATGACCCCGAACATGAAGATGGAAACGAACGTAAACGGCGGCATCGGCGGCGCGTTCGGACGCATGTTCTCGGGTGAATCGATGTTCCAGAACCGCTACACCGCGCAGGACGGCGCAGGGATAATCGCGTTTGCGTCCAGCTTCCCGGGCGAAATCCGTGCCGTGGAAATCAAGCCCGGTCACGGCATCATCGCCCAGAAGTGCAGCTTCCTTGCCTCAACGGAAGGCGTCCAGCTGTCCATCTTCTTCCAGAAGAAGTTTGGTTCAGGCTTTTTCGGCGGCGAGGGCTTCATCATGCAGAAGCTGTCCGGTCAGGGTACCGCGTTCCTCGAGATTGATGGCTCTGTGGTGGAGTATGAGCTGAAGAGCGGCGAGTCGATGGTCATCGACACCGGCTATCTCGCGGCAATGGATGACACGTGCTCGATGGAAATCGTGAGCGTGCCGGGTATCAAGAACAAGCTGTTCGGCGGGGAAGGGCTGTTTAACACGGTTGTGCATGGTCCGGGTCGGATTACGCTGCAGACGATGCCCATTTCGCAGGTTGCGAGCGTGATTCGTCCGTTCATTCCCACAGGCAACTAATTTCGCTTGTTCGACCAGCCCTGTCTTGGCTTTTAGCTGAGGCAGGGCTTTCTTTTTTTGCAAATAAAGAAGCGCGAACCATGAAAAATGCATCATATGGTTGAATGTACACCGTTTTCAAATGGAATAAACGGACGAAACCGGACCATTGATGCCATTTCAGCATCCGCTTCTTCTGAAAATAACGCTTGTCATTCCATGAGGCGTGCCTTATGCGCCGTTTTTACTGAAACGAAATTTGACATCAGCTATAATATGCCCATAAGCTACAGCCATGCGCACAGACAAGATGCATCGGCTCGGAAGCAAAAGAAGGAGGTTCCGAAACATGATGGAACACGGCAAAAAGACCCTGCGGTCGATTGCTTCGGCGGCGTTGGCGCTGCTGATTGCGGTCGGCACAATGGGAACCGGTACGGCTTTGGCGGATGAAGCAAAGACGTACAGCCAGACAGAGCTCTTCGAGGAAGGCTACAACCTCAACATCGAGCTCGAAGAGGAAGGCGCGGTTCTGATGCAGAACAAGAACAATGTTCTGCCGCTTTCTTCCGACGTGACGGTGGACCTGTATGGCTATTTTTCCTACAACATTATCCATGGCGGCGGCGGCTCCGGCAAGGGTCGCTGGGATGCGGACTGCCTTCAGGAAAAGGCGGCGTTCGAGCTGGCCGGTCTGGATGTCAACGATGACCTCTGGGCGTGGATGGGCTCCTCCTCCGGCGCAAACCTGACGCAGGAGAGCTGGATTGCCGACCGCGGCGGCGTGCTGGTCAATGCCAACACCTACGACCTGCCGGAAGTGCCGGTCGAGAAGTACCGCGAGAGCATTCAATATGCTGACGCTGAGCACAACGTCGCGATCGTGACGGTTGGCCGTCAGGGGCATGAGGGCGCTGAGCTGCCCATGTCCATGGCAGATAACAACATCTCCACCGACAAGCGCAAGGGCAGTGCGGATCGCACCTACCTTGAACCGACGGAAACTGAGCTGGAGCTGCTCAAGTATCTGCGTGAGGAAGCCGGATACAAGACCATCATCCTGCTGATTGACTCCTCCAACGTCATGACGCTGGGCGAGTACATGGAATACACCGATGCCATCCTGTGGATCGGCGGTCCGGGCGAATCCGGTCTGGTTGGCGTTGCGAACGTCCTCCTCGGCCGTGACAGCGAGGGCAACCAGATCAGCCCTGCCGGTCGTACGGCGGACACGTGGATGTATGATTTCTACAGCTACCCGGTGCACTACAACAACGGCAACGGCACCACCTACACCAATCTGACCGAAGGCGGCATGGGCGCTCCGAAGTACAACCAGTACGAGGAAGGCATCTATGTCGGCTACCGCTGGTATGAGACCGCCTACGCGGACAAGCTTGTCCTGGAAGGCTCGAATACCGACGAGAACGGCAACTACATTACCTATGACTTCTACAACGACTATGACAAGATCGTCCTGATGCCCTTCGGCGGCGGTCTGAGCTACACGACGTTCGACTGGGAAGTCGTTGAGTACGATGTGAAGCTTGAAGCCCACGGCACGAACACCGTGCGCGTGAAGGTTACCAACACCGGCGACTGGGCAGGTAAGGACACCGTGCAGGTGTACGTGCATGCACCGTACTATGCAGGCAGCATCGACAAGAGCGAGGTTGTTCTGGCTGGCTTTGCCAAGACGGATAACCTCCAGCCCGGTGAGAGCGGCATCGTGACCATCACCTTCGAGACCGACAACATCGCTTCTTACGACTATCTGGGCTATATCGCCTCCGAGCGCGGCACCGACAAGAACGGTAACCCGAAGTTCGGCGGCTACGTGCTGGAGCAGGGCGACTACGAAATCCGCATCCAGAGCGACGCCCACACCCAGAAGTGCGACCCGATCAAGGTCAACGTGGCGGAGAACATCATCTACACCGAGAATGAAGACGGCATCCGCGCAAGCGACGAAACCGAAGCCTACAACAAGATGAACGACGTCAACGCAGGCGACGGCTCCGGTACGATGCTTTACATGCAGCGCTCCACCATGGCGGAGGACTGGGATGAGATCACCAACCTGAACGTGATGGGCGAAGGCACCCGCTGCCGCCAGGATGAGCTCGGCGAGGTCGAGGTCACCTACAACATCATGACCATGACGGAAGAAAAGACCGTCACGTCCAATGTGGCGCTGGGTGAGACGCAGGCCGCACTCGTGAACACTGCCAAGCAGGGCGAAACCAAGGTTGCCATTGAGGTTCCCTATCAGGACGGCACGACGACCATCAGCCTGTCCTATGGCTATCAGGGCGCTTCGGAGTATGTCGGCAACACGACCACGAACTACTGGGGTCTGAACAACAATGACGAGAGCTACAAGGCTGTTGTCATGAACATCGGCAAGAGCACCACGAACTACACTGTTTCTACCCGCTTCGTGCGCAGCGCCGACGGCGTCATTAGCGCGACCGATGCGGTGACCGAGGATACCGCCCCGACGACCTCTTACGGCTGGGACGAGGTGCCGTGGGAAGACAGTCGCTGGGATGACTTCACCGATCAGATCTCTATCGAGGATCTGGTGACCTTCCAGGGACGCAGCTGGAACGGCGCCTTCGCGGGCACGAACAGCATCAGCGCCTCCGACGGTCCTGGTGAGGCTGGCACGGGCGGCAAGGAAGGCAACACCTGGTTCTGCTCCGAAGTCGTTATGGCTTCCACCTGGAATCCGGAACTCATCGAACGCGTTGGTCAGGCTTACGGCAAGCAGTGCGTGCGTACCGGCATCACCTCCTGCTACGGTCCGGCTATGGATACCCATCGTTCTCCCTTCGGCGGTCGTAACTTCGAGTACTACTCTGAGGACGGTCTGCTGTCCGGCGTGATGTGCGTTGCCGAAACCGCAGGCATCCAGTCCGAGGGCGTTGGTACCTTCAACAAGCACTTCATGCTCAACGACCTTGACGGCGGTCGCTCCGGTCAGATTGACTGGTGCAACGAGCAGGCGCTGCGTGAAATCTACATCCGCGCATGGGAATACTCCATCAAGAGCGAAGACGCGCCCATGAGCGGTATGATGGCCTCTCTGAACCGTATCGGTCTGTCCTGGGCACACCGCGGCGTGTATGTCGGCATCCTGCGTGAGGAATTCGGTTTCCACGGTCTGCTGATTTCCGACGGCATGGACGTTGAATCCGCAACCGGTGCTGTGAAGGCTGCGTTCTCGCAGATTGCCTGCCTGCTGTGGTCCAAGCCTGTGACTGCGTCCACCTCTGTTGAGCAGGATGGCTACGTCTTCACTGACAATGTTGTTTCGCTTGACACCATCAATGATTACTACGCTGTTTACCAGCTGCGCGAAACGTGGAAGAACCGCCTGTGGTACGATACGCATATCCTGTGCGACGGCGATATCTTCGACATGAGCTACTGGGAAGCAATCGTTGATACCAACTATACGGTTGAATCTCTGGAAGGTCTGATCTGACCGAAACTCTAAAGGAATCCCTTCGCCCTCGGGCACCGCGCCCGGGGGTGAGGGAAGGAGCGGAATATGAGCAGGAAAAAATTGCCCTCGGAGCATAACGTTGTCTACCGCGCGGTGGATAATTGGTTCTGCATGAGCCAGCGAGGCACCAACATCAAGACGGAAATCTACGCCGGTCTGCTGATGTTTCTTGAGATCATCTGCATGGCAGCCGTCAGCGCACAGCTGATTGCCAGCAACGCGTACATTTCCAGCTACACCACGGTTTACTTCGGTATCATGCTCGTCAGCGCCATTACGACGGTTCTGATGGGACTTGTGTGCAACGCGCCGCTGATTCAGTCGCTGAGCATGGCGGGCGTGTCGCTGATTGTCTCCACGCTGTCCGGCTATATGGGTCTGACGCTGGCGAACGTGTTGATGATTGCCTTCATCAGCAATGCCATCTACCTGCTGGTCATGCTGGTACCGCCGCTTCGCCGCTTCTTCGCAGGTGCTGTTCCTGCTCAGGTGAAAAAGGCGCTTCCGGCAGCCATGGGTGCGTATCTGCTGGTGTATGTGCTCTCTCAGCTCGGCGTGTTCGGTATTAAGAGTCACAATTACGCCTCTGTGCTGGAAAAGATGGCGGCGGCCGGTGATGCGCTGCCATGGTGGGGGCTGAACACCACGACGCTCTCGCTGGACAACATCGCTTCTCTCGGCTGGTACGCCTCCTTTGCCGTGATGACCTGTCTGGCTGCGTTCATCTTTCTTGCGATTTTTCAGGCACGCAAGCGCAAGCACGCCGTCAGCCTCGCGCTGCTCTTTGCGGCGCTGGTTTACGTCGCGTTGTGGGTGTACCGCGGCAACTTCATGGATTACTACTACTACGCATTCATTACCCCTGCCTACGGCGGCATGTACTTTTACGACAGCATCCCGCGCATTAGCGGCGAATTCAACTCCTCCATGCTCTTCAAGTTCCTGGAAGGGTTTGATTTCACCCGCTACGAGAGCTATCAGAAGTACCTCGAGTCGAAGGCAACGGGCGTCTCCATGAGCGACATTACGCTCAATGTCACGCCGGAGCTGATTCTCGCGACCGTGACCTCTGTGCTGTCCTTCCTCGCGCTGGGCGTATCGGAAACGGCGGCAGGTATTCATGCCAGTGCCTTCGCAGGCAATGCCTACGATGAGGATGGCGAAATTGTCTATAAGAGCAATCCGCACCTCGGCAGGGTCGGCAAGTACCTGAATGTCTATACGGTGAACGCGCTGTCCTCTGTGATTGGCTGCGTCATCGGCGGCGGTCCCGTGATGGTGCGCGGCGAAAGCGCAGTCGGCGGTAAGGAAGGCGGCAAGACGGGTCTGGCGGCAATCGTTGCCGGTCTGCTCTGTGTCGCATCAATCTTCACAGTCGCCTTCTGCGGCATCTTCATGAACGGCGCGGTTGTCTACGGTTTGCTGGCGTTTGTGGCACTGACGCTGCTGATGGGCTTCAAGAACTGCGACTTCACGAGCGCGGCGGATGCAATGCCCTTCCTCCTGACGGTCGGTGCGGCTGCACTGACGCAGGATCTCGGCATCGCAGTGCTGCTGGGCATCGTGGTGGATACGCTTACCAAGCTTCTCTCCGGCAAGGCAAAGGAAATTCATGCGGGCAGCTGGATTTACTCGCTGCTTGCAGTGACACTCATTGTTCTTAAGAATATTTAACAGGAGGACAATATGAAAAGGATTCAGAAACGGTGGATGGCTCTGTTCACCGCAGGCATGATGGGTCTGACGATGACCGGTGCCGCGATGGCGGAAACCGCGAAGGTTGCCGCACCGCAGGATATCGTCATCAACTACGGCGATAACGCCTCCAGCAGCGCGGATGACACCATTTCCTTCAGCGCGGTGGAAAACGCCGTGTCCTATAAGGCGTACGTCTATCAGGACGGCGACACGACCGCAAAGGTGACCGCAGGTACGGAAACGACGCTTCCGCTGGCTGATCCGCTGGACGCAGGCACGTATCACGTGTTCGTTGTGGCAGTCGATGCAAACAACGAAATCTCCGCGGCATCCGACAAGGTGGATTACGTTGTCGAAGAGGAGAAGAAGGAAGTTCTTGGTCAGGTTTCCAACGTGACGATGGATTTCACCAATATTGACGAGGAAAACGCGGTTTATCCGACCATTTCCTTCACCGGCGTTGAGAATGCAGGCCGTTATCTGGTGGATATCTACAAGGCGGACGCCAATGGCGAAAAGCAGCTCACGAGCCTTGGATACACCACGCGCCTGACCGTTCCGGCAGCGCAGGCTTCCGGTTACATGATGGATTCCACGAACTACGCGGCGCTCGTCCCCGGCTACTATGTGGTCGCTGTGACAGCGTACAGCAACAACAGCAACTACGCCAATGGCGAAGCGCTGGAAACGTTCATCGCGTGGACGGGCGTGGAAGCAATTCAGCCCAAGGTCACAGCGACTGAGCCTGAAAACGGCGGCATCAAGGTTTCTCTGGAAAACTACGAGGATTACAACGCGGGCATTACCCTGACTGTCAGCATCTATGCGGACAAGGACTGCACGACGCTCCTCAAGCAGCAGGACATGACCTACACCACGAGCGAGTTCTTCGGCAACATCACCCACAACTGCAACGTCTCCCTCGAGGTGAAGGACGCATCTGACGCAGCGGAAGGCGATCTGGTTGTCGGCACGGAATATTACGCAGTGATGGCTTTCGATCCGGATGTTTACACCGGCACGACGGCCAGCGATCCTGTTGCGTTCACCTGCACGACGGCCGGCGACGGCACCGAGGCGAGCGGCAGCGGCGGCGGCAGCATGGGCGGTCCCGGCTTCTAATCGCTCAACTCTCTGAGACACCAGCACCCGGCGCACAGCAATGTGTTCCGGGTGCTTTTCGGCGGAAGATAAGCCGCATAAAAAAACACCGAACGTTCAGCGCGTTCGGCAATGATGTACACCATTAGGGACTCGAACCCTAGACACCCTGATTAAGAGTCAGGTGCTCTACCAACTGAGCTAATGGTGCATATGCCCTGCAAGCAGGGCGAAAGAGAATGTACACCATTAGGGACTCGAACCCTAGACACCCTGATTAAGAGTCAGGTGCTCTACCAACTGAGCTAATGGTGCATATGCCCTGCAAGCAGGGCGAAAGAGAATGTACACCATTAGGGACTCGAACCCTAGACACCCTGATTAAGAGTCAGGTGCTCTACCAACTGAGCTAATGGTGCATATCTGCTGACTGTTTTCCAATCAGCAGAAACTATTATATCACGATTTCCTGATTTGTCAAGGGGCGATCAACGCTTTTTTTACCAGATTGCACGAAAAGGAATCGGCAAATCAGGCGAAAAGACATCAGATGCAGACGGCGGTGAAGGATGCCTGATAGGCGCGATTGGGCGCAAGGATGGTTGCATAGGGCTTGTCCTCGAGATTGCCGCTTTCGCCGACCGACTCGGGCATACCGTGCCACGGCTCCAGACAGACGTAATCAGCATTCGCGCCGGGCTTGCTCCAGACCGCCAGCACCTCGAACTTGGGGAATGTGAAGCGGATGCCGTGACCGGACTGCTTGTGCACCAGCTTCACGCCGCGGCTCTTCAGCCCACAGAACAGCAGCGCATCGCGCGGATCGAACAGGTCGTGGCTCAACGGAAGCGTATTGGCGTTGCGGAAGCCTGGCAGGTACTCATAGCCGTCAATCAGACCGCCGCCGGGCGCGAGGTAGTTCTTGCCTTCCTCAATTTCATCGAAAATCAGCTCGTAATCCGTGAACGAGGCGCCGTTTTCCATCGGGCAGATAAAGCCGGGATGTCCGCCGACGCAGAACGGCATGGGCTTGCTGTCGAGATTCTCGATGAGAAAGCTCGTGGTGAAGCCGTTTTGCACCATGGTGTAGGTGACATGGAGGCGGAAGTCAAACGGATACATGGTGCGGTTTTCCTCGTTCGGACCAAGCGTCAGTTCAACAAAGTCATCGCCGAGCTTCGTGATGTCGAACTTGACATTCCGCGTGAAGCCGTGCTTGGGCATCGGGTAGGATGTGCCGCCGATTTTGACCTGATTGTCCTTGACAGAGCCGCACACGGGGAACACGAGCGGCGCATGCTGCGGCCAGACAGACGGGTCGCCCTGCCAGATGACCTCGCGGCCGGTGGTGTCCTGAAAGGAAATGATTTGCGCACCCAGACGGCGCACAACCGCCTTGCAGCCGCCATAAGCGAGCGTTACAGTGTCTTCCATGATTTTTTCCTCCTTGCGCATATTCGCGGATTACTCAGCTTTGCATTCCGCATGGATTTCAGCAAGATATTGGGTGATCGGCAGATGCTGCGGACAGGCGCGCTCGCACTTGCGGCACTTGACGCAGCGAGAGGCGTCCGCGTTGTCAGCGGTAATCTGCGCGTAGCCCTGCTTGAAGGAGCCGCTTTCGCGCAGCATGGCGCCGTCATAGCCCTGGAAAATGCGGGGAATCTGCACGCCCATCGGGCAGGGCTGGCAGTATTTGCAGCCGGTGCAGCGCGTCTTTGTGCGCGCAAGGTATGTCTCCTTGACCTTGGCGTACAGGGCGAAGTCATCCGCCGTCAGCGTGGGGCGCTCGGCAAGGTCGAAGATGCGCAGGTTGTCATCGATTTGCGCCCACGTGCTCATGCCGCTGAGAATCGTGACGACTTCCGGCATGGCGTACAGGTAGCGGAAGCTCCATTCGACGGCGCTGCGCTTCTCGGGGTACGCGTCATAGACGGCCTGCACGTCCGCGGGAGGATTCGCCAGCAGACCGCCGCGCAGGGGCTCCATGACAACAACGCCGATGCCGCGTCGACCGGCCTCGTGGATGCCTTCAAGCGTCGCCTGATTCTTGTCGTCGAGCACGTTCATCTGCACCTGGCACATGCCCCATTGATCCCAGTCATCAAGAATCCGCAGAAATGCCTGTGCATTGTCGTGGAAGGAGAAGCCGGGGAAGCGAACCTTGCCCTGTGCGATTGCATCGCGGTAGAAGCGCTTGTAGTCAAGGCTGCTCATGCGGTCAAGGCTGTCGCCGTTCATCGCGTGAAGCAGGTAGAAGTCGACATAGGGGACATCGAGCTTCTTGAGCTGCTCATCGAGCAGGCGCATCATGTCGTCATGCGTCTTGACGAGCCAGACGGGCAGCTTCGTTGCCAGAATGACACGCTCGCGATAGCCGTCCTTGAGCGCCTTGCCGACAATCAGCTCGCTCTCGCCGCCATGGTACGGGTAAGCCGTGTCGATATAGCGCACGCCGGAATCAATGGCATGGCGAATCATGCGGATGGCTTCCGTCTCGTCAATTTTGCCGTCGGGCAGCGTGGGCAGGCGCATGCAGCCGAAGCCAAGCATTGAGCTTTCCAGATGGTTGGTGGGGAATGCGGTTTGCAGCATAGCAGAAACCTCTCTTTCAGTTTGTTTTCCTCGAATTATTCTGTGTCCCTTGATGCTTATTGTAGCGCATTTGGCGACGCAGGTCAACAGCCGATGGGCAAATCGTGATTTTCTGCGCAAAAAAAGCTGCGAAAGGGCTGAAAAGCACCTCTCGCGGCAAGATTACAGGTATGGAATCATGTCCGACAGCCGGTTAAACACAAGATCAGGCTGAACGTCGGACGCATCGAGATCCTTTCGTGTGGCTTCGCCGGACAGGACAAGCACGGAGGTCATGTGGTGGCGGACGCCCGCGGCAATGTCGGTGTACAGGCGATCGCCGACCATTGCCATCTGTCCGCAGGAATAGCCGGTTCGTCGGAGTGCCTCGGCGATGATGCCGTAATTCGGCTTGCCGATGATTACGTCCGGTCTGCGGCCTGTGCTGGCCTCGATCAGCGCCATGAAGGCGCCTAAATCGGGGATGAAGCCGGTTTCAGTCGGGCAGTTGAGGTCCGGATGAGTCGCAATGTACGGCTTTCCGGCGCGAATCAGGTCGCAGACGCGGCAGAGCTTGCTGTAATCGAGCGTTGTGTCGAAGGCGGCAAGCACGTAATCCGCATCATTCTCCGCCATCGTCAGCCCGAGCGAGGTCAGCTCGGTGCGGAGAATATCGTTGCCGAGCAGATAGCACCGCTGATTTGAAAAGTGCTCAAGGCAGTACTGTGCGGCGGCCTGGCCGGAGGTGATGACGTCCAGATATGCAGCTGGTACGCCCATGCGCGTGAGCTTTTCGGCGTAGAAGGCGCCGGAACGGCTCGAATTGTTGGTGAGGAAGCGCGCCGTTCGACCTGTGCGCTGCAGCGCATCCAGAAAATCCAGCCCGCCGGGAATCAGCTGATTGCCGAGGTAAAAGGTGCCGTCCATATCGAGCAGGAAGCAGCGGACGGATGCGAGCTTTTCGCGAATGGCATCACTCGTCATGGCTTGCCTCCGCGCTCTTTTCGGGGAGATTCATCATGCGGAGAGCGGCACGGTACGCCTCGCTGGCCATGCTTGTCAGGTATGCGTCATCCTGATAGGGGATATAGTGCGTCGCCATGCAGACCGCCAGACCGTGTACAAACAGCCACGTGCGCTCAAAGAAGCGGTTCAGCGTGTCGGCGTCGAGCGGCATCTCCTCGCGGATGATGTCAAAGAGCGGCGCATACACCGTCTGATTGCAGAAATCCGCCTCGCCCTCACGGCTGCGCATGAACAGCAGCTTGAACAGCTCCGGCTCATCGCGACCGAATTTCAGATAGGCAACGCAGAACTGCACATAGGGCGCATCGGCACCTGCCATGGCTTGCTTCGCCTGACATTGGAACTGTTTTGCAACGGAATCAATCAGCTCGCTGCGCAGGTCGTCCATGCCGGTGAAAATGCGGAAAATCGGCTGGGTTGAGCCGCCAAGCTCCCTGGCGATGGCACGTGCATTGAGGGCATCCGCACCGCTCTTGCGCACCAGCTGACAGGCAGCATCAAGCACAGCTTCCTTGGGAAAGCGAACAGAGGGCGGCATTGGCTGATTCTCCCTTCTATTGGGTGATGTACTTGGAGTAACTGCTGTAGAACTTGCGGCTTGCGTCAATCTGCGTCAGCGAACGGTTCTTTGTCACGTTGAGCACCAGCGCGATGCCGCCGATGTTCGTGACCATGTTCGAGCCGCCGTAGGACAGGAAGGGGAGGGGAATACCGGTGATGGGCAGGAGACCCAGCGTCATGCCGATGTTTTCAAATACATGGAAGAGCATCATGCCGATGACACCGATGATGATGAGCATGCCTTGCCGGTCGTAGGTATAGCGCGCCAGATACAGCATTCGCAGGATGATGATGAAATACCACACGAGGATGGTCGTGCAGCCGATGAAGCCGGTCGCCTCGCCGATGGTTGCGTAGATGAAGTCTGTCCAGTCGGCAGGCACGTAATTCAGCTGACTCATTGAGCCTGTCACGAACGTGCCGATGCCGGTCAGTCCGCCGGCGCCGATGGTCATCTTCGACTGCCGCATCTGATACGCGTCGTCCTGCGGCGAAAGGTCAGGGTTCAGGAAGGCGACGATGCGCGCGAGGCGGTAGTCATCGCTGCCTGTAGCGACCATGAAGCCGTACAGCGCCAGAACGAGCAGAACAACGACGAGCGTCAGCGTAATCAGCAGTCGCCAGCGGACATTTGCAAACAGCATCATGCACGCGCAGGCGAACACAACGACGATGGCGGAGCCCGTTTCGCCGGACAGCATGACGATGCCGCAGGGAATCAGCACCATCAGCATGATTTCCATAAACTCGCGGAAGGTGCTCATCGGGTGCTCCGACTGGCTGAGCCGCTGCGCAAGCATCAGAATCATGGCGAGCTTCAGAAATTCCGACGGCTGAATGGTCATGTTCCAGATGACGTCCAGCCACGCCTTCACGCCTGACGCACGGTTGAACACCCACACGACCAGAACGAGGACGGTTGTGCCGACGTACATGGTACGGGTGGCGCGGCGAATCAGGTGATAGGGGCACATCAGGATGAGCACCAGAACAATCGGTGCGACAACCAGCACGAAAAAGCACTGCTTGAGCGTTGAGGAAGATTCCAGAATATGCCCGAGCAGGGTGGTGGCGGTGGAATCAATAGAATAGGTTGCAACGCAAACAGCATAGATGCCGACGATGCACATGCCGAAGACAAGCGCAATCAGCGGAACATCCACATGCGCCCTTGAACGGCGCGAGGCATTACCGAGCAAGCTTGTTTCCTCCTTTTTGACGGCGCGGAAAGAGAAGCTCCAGCAGCGTTTTCTTCCTGCCGTAATTCGGGAAAGGCACGGATTCATCGCCCATCATGCGCTGCGCGGTGCGCGACAGGGCGCAGATGCCCTCGCTGTCGCCCGCCATCAGCTGGCTGTGCTCCAGCAGCGCACGATAGATGGCCGGGTCATCCGGAATTTCGCCGAGCAGGGGCATGTCAAGCGTCGTGGCAATGGTCTCCGCCGAACACATGATGCCCTTGCGGATGTAGTCCGGATTCAGCCGATTGACGATGACCTGCTGCGAGGTCAGCCCCTTTTTGCGGAGCACGCCTGCGGTGCGTTCGGCGTTCCGGATGCAGACGTCATCCGGCGTGCAGACGAGGATGCATTCGTCAATCTCGTCGCTGAGGAGTCCGCGCAGGCTGCGTTCGATACCGGCAGGCGCATCAATCAGCACATGATCAAAGCGGCTCTTGAGCTGATGAAGCATCTTTTTGAATGCCTTGGTATCCAGCGCCTTCGCGCGCGCAAACTGGCTGGCAGGCAGCAGAAAGAGCGTCGGGATGCTTTCGGGATACGGCGTAATCAGCGCCTGCTCCGGCGTGCAAAGACCGTTGGCCACGTCCAGCACGTCAAACACGATGCTGTTCTGCACGCCCAGCAGTATATCCTGATCACGCAGACCGATATCCGCGTCAATGATGCAGACGCGCTTGCCGCTGCGCGCAAGCTCAAGCGCGAGGGAGGCGCTGAGCGTGCTTTTGCCCACGCCTCCCTTGCCTGATGCGATAATCCAAGCCTTTCCCATGTGTATGCTGCTTCCTCCTTAGGGCGCAAGCGTGTTGCCAATCGGCAGATCATAGTCAATGGTACTCTTTTCCCGCTCCGGGAAGTACCAGTTCAGGAAATCCTTTGCCGCGTAGGAGCACATGGCGCCCGAGTAGCCGTGCGGAACGAAGACGACAATGGCGATTTCAGGATTCTCATACGGCGCGAAGCAAACGAACCATGCGTTGTTTTCCAGGTCGATCTGGTTGACCTGCGCCGTTCCTGTTTTTGCGGCGATTTGCTCCTGCCACTTGAAGTCCTTCCAGTAGTTCTTAGCGGTACCGGTGTCGTCCGTAACGCCCTTCATCCCTTTGCGGATCAATGCCATGTAGCCGTTTGTATCGTTCAGGTCGTTGACGAGCACGGGGTCGCGTGTCGAGAGCACCTCGCCCTCAGGCGATATGATGGAGTCGACAATCGAGACGTTATAAACCTTGCCGCCGTTTGCGACAGCCGCGACATACCGCGCAACGGCGATGGGCGTGACGGTCGTGACGGACTGACCGATGGCAGTCAGAATTGTCTGCGATCCGCCCCATTTGATATCGTTCATGTAATTGTACGTATCCGTGATGACGGAGTTGGAGTAGACCATGGAGCGCGGCATGTTCAGCTCCTCCATCAGGATGGTGCGCATGTTGGAGACCCACGAGGATTCAGGATACGCGACCGCCATGTCCATCAGGCGCTTGGCGCACTTTGACAGTCGCTCGTCATCATACTCCATGCCGCGTGATTCGCCGCATTTCTTGAGGTGCGATTTGATGGAGTTGTAGACGATGATGGGGCGCGAGGTGTCCTGCGATGCTTCATCGACGGACTTGGTCGGGTCATACAGCGTGTTCTGGCTGCCGACAACGCTACGAACCTCGCCGGGCAGGTCGATGCCCGTTTTGCTCGTCAGACCGAATGCAGCGGAATACTGATACAGACGCGTTTCCCCCAGACGGCTGCCGCACTCGTAGAAGAAGTAGTTACAGGAGTTTGAAAGCCCCTCGACAATCGTCTGGTAGTAGTGATTGCTGCGGTAGCCCTCGGAAATCCAGCATTTTGGCGCAGTGGACAGGTCGGAGTTGTACTCCGTGAAATAGCCCATGTCCGAAATCTTCTCATCGGTCTTGAGCACGCCGGAATCCAGCGCGCCAAAGCCCGTGACCATCTTGAAAATCGAGCCGGGCGTCGCACGGGAGCCGATGGCGTAGTTCAGCATCAGGTTGCGGTCATCGGACAGGATGGCGCGTGCCTCATCGCCGGCGGCCACCAGCGAGTTCAGGTCGTAGGTGGGGAAGTTTGCCATGGCGAGCACGCGGCACTCCATGTCCAGCACAAGCATAACGCCGTGCTCGGCAAGCTCCAGCGGATAATGCTCCCAGTCGTAGGTGGCAATCAGGCTGCGGTTTTCCTCCAGCCACTTGTTGGAGACCATCAGGCTTTCCTGCTTGTCGCGGATTTTCTCCACGTTGGATGCGATGGCGCGTTCCGCAACGGTCTGATAGTTCACGTCCAGCGTCAGCTTGACGTTGTTGCCGTCAGTCGGCTCGGTGTAGGAAATTTCGCGGACGATTTTCGACCAGTTGTTGCGTTCGACGACGCGGCTGCCCTTGCGGACAGAGGAATTTTGCGTCAGCCAGTCCTCCATGGAGGATTCAATGCCGTCGCGTCCGATGGTGTCGTTGTAGCTGTAGCCCTTGGCCTGCAGGGTCAGCCACATGCTGCGCGAAGGAATTTTGCCGATATAGCCGATGACCTGAGCAGCCAGCGTCTGCTTGGGATAAACGCGCTGCGTGCTCTCGGAAATGTCCATGCCGCTGAGCATCATCGACTTTGTTTCGATTTCCGTCACGGTCTCGAACGAAACGTTCTTGGCAATGGTGATGGGCAGGGAGTTGTAGAGGTTCATCTGCATCTCGGAGAAGACCGCCATGACCTTGAGCATGGTTTCTTCGTCCACCACGATGCAGGAGACGTAGCTGTCGTCGCTGCCGTATTTCTCGATGTATGCGGCGCGGAGCTCTTCGTCCTCCTCCTCGCTGTTGACCATGCGGTAGCGGTGCTTGAGCGTCACAAGGCAGTCCTCCGCCGTCGGATAGCTCTTGGCGGTGACATAGTTGTTGGAGCGCCACTGGCTTTCGCGGGTCTGCAGCGTCGCCTCGGAAACGCCCGAGCCGAAGTTGAATTCCCACTCGCCTGTTTCCTCGTTGCGCTGGATGTTGTAGCTGAAGGCGAGAGAGCCGCCGTTGCGTTCAACAATTTCCAGCGTGTCAAGAATGGACTGCGTGTACGTCTTGTACTCGGTGGAGGAGCTTTCACTCGCGTCCTTGTAGAAGGTGACGTTGTAGACCATTTCGTCCGTGGCGAGAATGACGGAGTTGACGTCGGTGATGTTGCCGCGCTTGCCGGTTAGCGCGATGGTTTTCGTTTTGGTGGAACTCGCACTGGTGGAATAGGTGTCACTGTTCAAAAGCTGAAGATTGACAAGACCGGAAAGCAGATAAGCGAACATCAGAAACAGAATAATCACAAATACGATAAAGCGTCCGCGAACCTGCTCAGGAGCATTGGTATGGTCCTGTTGATACTGGCTCAATGGTCAGCCTCCTTTCAATAACGCATTCTGTGCTTTTACGCAGCCATTGCCTTTGACAGCGGCGCGGAAAAGCCGAGCAGACGCCGGATCGGCCACATCAGCACGATGCACACGAGCGTCGTCAGCAGCACATCGCCTGCCGCCTTCGTCACAAAGGACATGCTCAGCTCGGCGCTGCTGATGTAGAGGTAAATTACCTGCACGATTTCGTAGATAATCATGCCGGAAAAAGCACACAGCGGCGTGCGCAGATAGACGCTTCGGTTGCGGCCGAGACGGTGGTTGGAGAGCTCGTACTGCAAACGCGCCGCACTCTTGTCGGTAAAGAGAATCGTGAGCAGCATCGTGCAGACAGGGTAGAACACGAGGTTGAGCAGCTTGACGCCGGGGACCATCGTTTCCAGCAGAATGCCGTAGATGCACCCTGCCCACAGCGACTTGTGCCGCTTGTAGCCAACGATGATGACGGAGAGGATGACCATCGGCAGGTGAATGCAGTTGCTGATGCCGAGCTCTGTCATGACGGTGACGTGCAGCAGATAGCCGAGGAAAACGATGAACAGAAAGCGGAGCTGCCGCCAAAGGGTATGACGCACTTTTTACTCCTCCCAATCGAGATCACCCGGATTGATCGTCCGGATGGGCGTGGGCGACGGCGTGGGCGAAGGACTCGGCGTGGCGGTCGGGCTGAGCAGGGTCGAATTGTACTCATAGACCGTTCCGCGCGGTGTCGGTTCGGGCGAAGGCGTCGGCGATGCGGTCGGCGTGGGACTTGGCGTCGGGCTGGGGGTGACGGATGGCACCTCGGTTGGGGTCGCAGTCGCGCCGAACATGGTCGTCGAGCCGATCTTCAGCGTCGGATACGGGCGCGCCGTCACGAGCGGCACATATTCCGTCAGCACGGAGTTCGCTTCGCGTCCCTCAATCGCTTCCGCCTCGGGCTTGTAGCGGAGGATGATGACATATTCGAGATGCTCAAAGTCCGCTTGCGGCTCGATGACGACATATTGCTTGTTGCCGTCTATGCCGCGCGTGGATTCGCGGACGGTGCCGATCGGGATGCCCTTGGGGAAGGAGAAGCCGACGCCGGAGGTGACAACCTGGTCGCCGGGGCGGGGCAGGGAATCATCCGGCAGATAATACATGCGGCAAAGCGCCGTGCCGTCAACGCCGAGCGTGCCGCTGACGATGCCCTGATCGCGGCTGGACTGGATGAGCGCAGCGATGGAGGCGTCGGAGTCGATGATGGTGCGGACGGTGCAGGAGGATTCATAGACGTTTTCCGTGTATCCGACAAGTGCGCCGGAAATCGTGACGGCCATGTACTCCTCAACGCCGTCTCTGCTGCCCTTGTTGACGGTGAACACAGAGAAATACGTGCCCTGCTCGCGCGCAATAACCTGCGCGGCCAGCGGATTCATGTTGACGTTGGTGGCGATTTCCTCCTGCATGTTCGTGAACTGGGAAATCTGCTTTTCAAGCTCGGCGTTGCGGGCAACGAGCTGCGCGTACTCCATGTTTTCGGATACAACGCGGTTATATTCCGTCTCCCAGTTGGAACGGAGGCGAACCATGTAGAAATAATCGGATATGGACTGAACGATGCCGGAGAACCACGTCTGCACGGGCGTGACAAGCGAAGAGACCGTGTTCTCGGGAATCGTCAGGAGCGATGAATCCTGATACATGGTTCTGGCAAGCGCCATGATGCCGATGATGCCCAGCAGAATGACGCTGACCGTCCAGATGAGGATGGTGCGGAGAATGGGGTGACTTTTTTTCTGCTTCTGTTTGCCTTTGGCTTTGTCCGCATCGTCAACGCGGTTCTTCTGCTTGCCGTAGCCGCGGTCAATCTGCGAATCGCTGCTGTCGAGGTCGGCATCCGTTTCCTGCTGCGCCTTCTGCGGTGCACGCTCCGGCTCAAGCTCGTCCTCCATGTAGAAATCCATCGATGGACGGGCAGGCTTTTTTCCGCGGACAATGCCATCCTCATCAGCGGATGCGCGGTTCGCGTTCAGCCCGACCATGCGGATGCCGGTGGAATTGATGCCCGCTGTCAGCGGCGCGTCCTCGGGTTCGGGAAGCGGCTCGGCTTCTTCCTCCTCAGGCTCATCGCCGGTGGGAAGCCCTGCAGTCACAGCATCGAGATCATCCTCGAAATAAAAGGCGTCCTGCCTGTCGGGCTTCTGCCTGCGGTTGCTGCCGTCGTTCTGATTTGCCATGGCGATTCATTTCACCTCTTTTTCCAAAGATTAGTTAAGCTGCGGCATGCGTCCCTGCTGGGCAAGCAGCGCAAGGTTCTCGACAATGTAGCCGAGACCGAGTACGCCGCAGTCGCCGGGCTCCTTCGCAAGAATGACCTTGATGTTCAGCTCATCGGAAATATACCGGTCGAGGGATTCGAGCTGCGCGGCGCGGCCGGTCAGGTAAATGCCGTTGCGCATGATGTCAGAGGCAAGCTCCGGCGGCGTGCGCTCCAACACCCACTTAATGGCGGTCAGGATGGCCTTGCAGGGTTCGCGGACGGCGCCGTATGCCTGCTGCGCGGTATACTCGATTTCAAGCGCGCTGGGGGAGAGCAGGTCGCGTCCGCGGATGCGCACGCTGGCGTTGCTTTCCGATGGAAGCGCGCTTGCCAGGTCGAGCTTGACCTCTTCAGCCGTCTTTGTGCTGATGAGAAGCTTGAATTCATGCTTGATGTGGTTGACGATCGCCTCGTCCATTTTGATGCCGCCGACCGGAATCGACTGGCTGACCACCATGCCGCCAAGCGAAATGACAGCGATCTCGGTTGTGCCGCCGCCAACATCGACCACCATGCAGCCCTCCGGCTCGAACACGGACAGACCGGCGCCGATTGCTGCGGCAAGCGGCTTCTCAATCAGGTAGACTTTTTTGAGCCCGCACGAACGGACGGCCGCCATCAGTGCTTTCCGGTTGACCTCGTCAATTTCGGAAGGGATGGACATGACAAGGCGCGGCTTGGCGAGGTTGCTTTCGCCGACGGCCTTGTTGATGAAGGCGCGGATCAGCAGCACGGTCGCATCGTAGTTGGCAATCATGCCGTTGCGGATCGGATGAATGGCGATTTCGGCATCGCTGGTGCGGCCGTACATCCGCTGCGCGTCCTCGCCGACGGCAAGCGGCTTTTTGTCGCCGCGGCGTGCAATCACCAGCGTAGGCTCGCTGATGACGATGCCTTCGTTCTTTACATAAACGACCGTATTGGATGTGCCGAGATCAAGACCGATATCCGGCGCTTTAAAATGCATGTTGTTTCCCATCCCTTAAATTCATTCGATTTGTATTGATCAGCCGTGCCAGCAGGGAAGACCGCATTCGTCGAGCAGCTCGCGGACAATGTGCATCGGCAGCCCGACGACGTTGCTGTAGGAGCCGTTGAGCTGGTCAATCCACAATCCGGCAATGCCCTGAACGGCGTAGGCGCCTGCCTTGTCCATCGGCTCGCCGGTTGCGACATAGCGGCGGATTTCCTCATCGGAGATGCTGGTGAAATGGACTTCTGTTTCGGCGACGCGTTGATGCAGCATGCCCTGCGCATCGGCGACGCACACGCCGGTATACACCTGATGCCAGCGGTTGGAGAGCAGGGCAATCATGTCGAAGGCCTCCTGCTCGGAATGGGGCTTGCCGAGCGCCTTGCCGTCCACGGAAACAAGCGTATCGGCGGCAAGCACGATGCTGTCCGGATGATCCTCATAGCCGGCGAGGCACTTGCGGCGGCTGATGACCGCGACGGCCTCCTTGGGAGGCAGGGAACAGCTTTCGTCAACCTGCGGAACATCCACCACAAACGGAAAACCGGTTAAGGAAAGCAGCTCCTTGCGGCGCGGAGAACCGGACGCAAGATAGAGAACAGCATCGCGCATGACAGACTTCCTCCTGAAAATAAAACACTCCATCTTGCATTATACCACATTTCACACGTTTATCAAAGGATTTCGCCAATTTTCATCTGCTTTTCATATTCGTGTGAACGATGCATGAAAAAAGCAGAAACACGCGCCCCAAAGCGGGACCACATGCTTCTGCCTGAGAAAACAGGGAAAAATCACTTGTCAAACCGGCTGAAATCGAAATTAACCCGCTTGAGGGCGTAGAGCATCACGACGCCGATCAGCACCGCGCCGATTTCGCCCAGCGCGACCTCCGCCATTGTGAGCGCAATCGGCAGACCGAGCGTCAGAGCGAGCTCAAGCCCGACAATGATGCCGTTTGAGATGATCGGGCAGGCATATGCCAGGATGGGTTTTGCGCGCAGCTTGTATGTCCCGTATGCGGCAAGCAGCGTCGCCAGCGAGCCGAATACGATGTCGAACACGTTGACGGCCGGGGAAAAGAGATTTGCAATCAGGCAGCCGACAAACAGGCCGGGAATCGCCTGCGGCAGGACGGCAGGCAGCAGCGTCAGCGCCTCCGACACGCGGCATTGCAAATTGCCATAGGAAATCGGCGCAAGCAGCAGCGTCAGTGCGGCATAGAGCGCGGCGATAACAGCGGATACACAAAGGGACTTGGTGGAAAACAGCTTCCGGACGGATGTTTGCTTCATCATGATGAGCGTGCAGATTGAAAAGCTCTGCCGGGCTTTCGGTCGGTGGAGGAGTCCTGTGCGACAGCTGCCTCGGCTTGAAGACCGAAAAAGGAGGGATGCACAGGAACATCCGACCGGACAGCTTTTTTCTGCCGCTTTTTTGACGACAGGAGGTTATTATAGCATAACCGGTGCAATTTCACAACTGCGATTTTTTGACGGAGACGCCATGACATGTTGAAAATTCGTGTGAATCCTACCATTTCGGCGCTCAATATGTTATAATATCTGTAGGAAAAGGAGCGAAGGGGAGGAAACCGTGATGCGGGTGGCGATTGTGGACGATGAGGCGAGCTTTGCGCAGACCTTGGCGCATTTTTGCAGCAGCTACCAGAAGGAGTGCGGCGAGGAGATTGCAGTCACGATTTACGACAATCCGATCGATTTTCTGGAAAAATACAAGGCTGACGCGGACGTAATTTTCATGGATATCCTCATGCCGCAGATGAATGGCATGGACTGCGCAAGACGGCTGCGCCAGCAGGATGAAAATGTCATCCTGTGCTTTGTGACCAGCATGGCAAAATACGCGGTGCAGGGCTATGAGGTTGGCGCGATTGATTTTATCATCAAGCCGGTTAACTATGACGAGTTTTTCATGAAGATGAGCCGGATTGTGCGCATTTTCCGGCGGCAGGCATCAGCGTCTATTCTGGTCAGCAGCCGCAACGAGGTGCGCCGGATTGACCTGCGCGACCTTGTTTATGTGGAGGTATACAACCACAGCCTGATTTATCATACCACGGACGGCGATATTGAAGTATACGGTAAGCTTTCCGCGCTGGAGGAGGATGAGCGATTCCGCAATTTCATACGCTGCTCGGCGAGCTATCTGGTTAATTGCAGCATGATTTCCTCGGTGCAGCTGGATACCGTGACAGTGCGCGGCGTCCAACTGCCGATTTCCAGAAGGCGCAGGAAGGAATGCCTCGAAAAGATTGCGGCAATTTTAGGAGGGGTGTGTCACTGATGTGGTATATCAACTATTTCCATATTCAGCTGCTGGCGTTTGAGCTGCTGTTCTGCATGCGTTTGCCTCGCAGAAGGCTGTTCTGGGCGCGTTTTCTGCCGAGTACGCTTTTGTATCTGATGCTTCCGAAAATTGTCCCCGGCGGCTTTTTCGCAGACTTCCTTGTGCTGGGGTGGTTCACCTTCGGCTTTATCGTCATGCTCCTGCTGTCCGGTCTGCTGATTGCCTTCTGCTTCCGCATGAGTGTCCGGCAGGTGATTTTTTATTGCTGCGTCGGGCATACGCTGCAGCACATGGTGCACTGCCTGTATCAAATCTGCGGCATGGCATTCCCGCTTTCCAATATCAGTTCGCAGCTGCTGCAGCTTGCGGTGATGCTGCTGGCCTGCGCAGTCACTTATTTTCTGCTGTGCAAACGGTTTCGCGGCAGTGAAACGGCGGATGTCCAGCATAACGATCTGATGATGTTTGCAATCGTCTCTACGCTGATTATCTATGTGGTGAGCTTCTGGTCCTCCGTCAAGGAAACGCGGACAATCGGTCTGTATATCTTCGATTTCTTCTCCTGCTTTATGCTGCTGGTGCTTTTGCTGGATGTGTTTAAAATTCGAAAGGCGGAGCGCGACCAGATGATTATGCTGCGCCTGCTGCATCAGGAGCAGGGACAGCACATGGTCAGCCGTGCGACGGCGGACGTCATCAACAGAAAGTGCCATGATTTACGCCACCAGATTGCCGCGCTGCGCCACATGAACGACACGGAAAAGGAGAAGAGCATCCGTGAGCTGGAAAAAGCCGTGATGATTTACGATTGCTTTCCCAAGACGGGAAACGCCGATCTGGATGTGATTCTCGCTGAAAAGTGCCTGCTTGCGGAGGAACAGCATGTGTCCGTGCGATGCATTGCGGATGGCGAGAAGCTGTCGTACATGGCGCTGGAGGATGTATACTGCCTGATCGGCAACGCGCTCGACAACGCCATTGAAGCGACCGCCAAGGAGGAAAATGAGGCAAGAAGGATTGTCTCGTTTTATGCGGCGGCGAAGGATCAACTGTATTCCATCCATATCGAAAACCCGTGCAGGGATCAGCCGGTGTTTATGGACGGCATCCCGATGACCAGCAAGCCGGATACGGATTGCCATGGATATGGTATGCGGAGTATGCGCTATCTGTGTGAAAAGTACGATGGCGCTCTTTCCTCCAGATGGGAAGACGGGATTTTCAGTCTGGATATGATTTTCCCCATCGAAGGCAAAGTGCGGCCTGCATAAGAAATGCTGATGTAAAATATAGGTGACATTATGACCGATTACGGCAAAAAAGAAACCATCTACGAAGTAAAGCTTCCAATGCGTTCATAAAACGTTTACAATACTTATGAAATCCGTTGAATAGATCGCTGAAACCATTTTCAACGGAAAAGGAGGAGATCCCTTGAAGAACTCAAAACTGTGGACGGGTCTGACTTCAATCTTTGCAGTCATTCTGGTGATTGCACTGATTGGCAACACCCTCGCAACGGCCAACGCGAGCTATATCAACAGCGCGCTTGGCATCAGCACCGCACAGGTAGTGGAAACCGGCGAAACGACGACCGACACTACCTATTACAAGAGCCAGTTCGGCGACTTCGATGATCCTGAAGCGCAGGCAAAGGCCATCGCCGCTGCCCTCGAGCAGAACGTGAACGAAATGCGCGAGGGCGCTGCGCTGCTGATGAACAACGACAACGCCCTGCCGCTGAGCAACGAGGTTAACATCTCCGTGTTCGGTCACGGCGCTGTCGACCCTGCGTATCAGGCTTCTTCCGCCGGCACGAAGGCGAAGAACGGCTCGACGAACACGATTGACCTGAAGACCGCGCTGGAAAGTGCCGGCTTCCGCGTCAACGAAACGCTGTGGGAAGGCCTGAAGGGCGGCACCGCAGCGCGCGGCGTGTTGAAGGAAACCTGGGGCGGCGTGGGCATTTCCGTTACCGGCTCCGCAGCAGGCTCCGAGGAAAACAGCGCTTTCTATGAGCAGTATGTCGACAGCTTCGCGGATTACAACGACGCTGCAATCGTTGTCTTCACCCGTGAAGGCGCAGAGGGCACCGACATGCTGATGAAGGACGTCGATGACGAAGGCGGCGCGACCGGCAACATCAGCAGCCTTGCGCTTCATAAGAATGAGCGCGACCTGCTGGAGCTTGTCCGTGCGAACTTCAAGAAGGTCATCGTGCTGCTCAACAGCCCGTACCAGATGGAAGTGCACGAAATCAAGGAATATGCCGACGCCATCCTGTTCATCGGCTATCCGGGACATCAGGGCTTCACCGGCGTTGCTGAAATCCTGAAGGGCACGGTGAATCCTTCCGGCAAGCTGGCTGACACCTATGCAACGAGCTCGCTGTCCGCACCTGCTGTCGTGAACTCCGGCACGGACACGCCCCTGTTCGCGAATGTGGACGAAATCAACAATACCATCGGCTCTGACGAGCGTGCCGAGTATATCTCCTTCCAGGCGGAGAGCATCTATATCGGCTACCGCTATTATGAAACCCGCTATGCGGACTGCGTGATGGAGCAGGGCAATGCTTCCTCTGCGGTCGGCGCACTGGACGGCGCTTCGGAATGGCGCTATGCGGACGAGGTGCAGTATCCCTTCGGCTACGGTCTGAGCTACACCACCTTCTCCCAGAAGCTGGACGGCGTGACGGTCGGCGATGACGAAATCACCGCGAAGGTGACTGTCACCAATACCGGCGATGTGGCGGGCAAGAGCGTCGTGCAGCTGTATGCGCAGACGCCTTACGGCACGTACGAAAAGGAACACGGCGTGGAGAAGTCCGCCATTGCCATCATCGGCTACGGCAAGACGCAGATTCTGCAGCCCGGCGCTTCCGAAACCATCACCATTACGGCTGACAAGTACCTCCTCGCCAGCTACGACATGACCGCCTACAATGGCGAAGGCGGCTACATCCTCTCCGAAGGCGACTATTATGTGGCGATCGGCGATGATGTGCACGATGCGCTGAACAATGTCCTTGCTGCACAGGGTTATACCACCGACAAGGGGATGACTGCCAGCGGCGACAGCGCCAAGAGCTACAAGTGGACTGAAAAGTTCGACGAGGAAAAGTACCACTACGGCGAAAACGGCGTTGCTGTTACCAACCAGTTTGAAGACTGCGACCTGAATTACTGGGTTGAAGGCGCAGGCACCTACCTGACCCGCAGCGACTGGGCAGGCACCTTCCCCGTCAGCCAGACCACTGTGAGTGCCACCGCTGAAATGATGGATATTCTTGACGGTGAATGGTACGTTAAGGCTGACGACGCGCCGAGCTTTGACGAGGTTGCGTCCAAATTCGGTGTGGACAGCGGATTGAATCTGGCAACCATGAAGGATGTTCCGCTTTCCGACACGGAAACGTGGGAAAAGTTCATCTATCAGCTGAAGGTTGAGGATCTGCCCAACGCCACCGCTGAGAGCTTCACCTGCCCGGCAGTCGGCGAGCTGTCTCCGTCCTTCTCGGTTGGCGATGGCTGCGACTCCGTTGGCGGCAACTATCCGATTCCTGTCACGGTGAATGGCGAGGAAGTCACCGTTCCCACGACGCGTTACTGCTCCAACGTCATCCTGACCGGCACGTTCAACAATGAACTGATTGCAAACCGCGGCACGATGATGGGTGAAGACGGACTTTGGTCCAACTTCATGATTAACTATAACCTTGGCAACGACCTGCACAGAACGCCTTTCGGCGGTCGTAACTTCGAGTACATGTCCGAATGCCCGACGATGAACTATCTGGCTGGCGCTGTTGAAGTGGAAGCGATGGAAAAGACCGGCTCTCACGCAGCTCCGAAGCATTTCGTGGGCAACGATCAGGAATTCTACCGCGATGGCGTCTGCTGCTTCTTCAACGAGCAGGCGTTCCGTGAAGGCAACCTCCGCGCATTTGAAGGCTCTGTCCGCGTGGCAAATGCCGGCGGTCTGATGCAGTCCTTCTCTCGTCTGGGTCTGAAGTGGAACTCCTCCAGCTATGCGCTCAACACGCAGGTGCTCCGCAACGAATGGGGCTGGAACGGCGCGATTGACACCGATGCTGCACCGTGCTTCGGCGAATATACGGATGGCGGCTATCGCAATCATGCGGCTGAAGTGCTGACTGCCGGCACGCAGGAATGGTGCTTGGACGGCGTCGCTGGTCACGGCAACTGGGTGCTGAACAAGGCGAGGGAAACCGATGACGGCTACCTGCTTGAGCTGCTGAAGGAAGCGGCCATCAGCTGGGAATACGCCATCAGCCGCTCCGTGATTACGAATGGTTACAGCTCTACGGCTGTGATTGTGCATACAACGCCGTGGTGGCAGACGGCAATTCAGGTTACGGAAATTGCCTCTGCGATCCTTGCGGCAGCCTGCTTCGTCATGTTGACTGTGTCGAAGGCAAGCAAGCCCAAGCAGAAGCAGTAATCACTGAGGAAGGAGAGAATACCATGAAAAAAATGACTGTTGGCAAGTGTTTTTCCGCAATCACCTGCATTCTGGCTGTTGTCACCTTCATTCTGCTGGGCGTGTACGCATCCAAGGGCGGCATTGTGCAGACGATGGTCTATGCTTCTCTGGCTGTTGCACTGGTCTGCGAGGCAATCTGCCTGTTCGGCGAAAAGGTCTGGACGGATTTCGCGTGCATCATCGCCTGCGTTGCGCTGGCCTTCGTTGCAATGACGGTGTTTTCCGACGGCATCTGGAACATTGCTGAGTCCATCAGCGGGATCAAGATGGTGGGTCTTCCTGAATTGGCTGGTATGAATTATCAGCTGGCGGGAATCGGTCTCGTCTCCGTGATCACCGCGATTGTGGCAAGCTTCACCAAGAAGTAATCAGAAGGAATCAATCGAACAGCAGGGGCAGCAGTCATGTATGGCTGTTGCCCCTGTTATTGTATCTGCCCATAGATAATCTGCAAATAAAAGTATTGACAATATATATATATATATATAATGTATAATGAGATGCGGGTGCATTTTCTGCGAAGGGGGTTTCTGCTTCAGCGGCATTGCGCTGCGCATGTTCTTTTCTCACATTTTCGCTGATTATCGGATGGTTGACGGAAACCGTTCAAAAATCGAATGGAAACCGGAAAACATCCGCAAAATGCACATTTTATCTTGGAAAAGCACCCGAATTTTTGCTATAATATAAGAAATATGGCAATGAAAAGAGGAACAAACTTGGAGCATTTTGGAGAGCAGCTTTGCGACGCACGCAAGGCGAAGGGCTACACACAGGAGCAGTTGGCAGAAAAACTGGCCGTATCCCGCACCAATATTTCCCGCTGGGAAAGCGGAAAAATGATGCCCGATTTGGATACTGTCAAGCGTCTTTCGCAGATATTGGATTACAATTTCTTTGCGGAACAAGATACCGGCACCGACACGCCGCTCCAAGAAACCCCTGTTCCAGAAATACCTTCTCCTGCGCAGGACGATACCCTTTGCGCCGCTTCTCCGAAGCAATCAGGCGTTCGCAAACCGCTCTTCATTGCGTCGGGCGCGCTTGTGCTCAATGCGGCGATCATCGTCTGCTTCCTGCTCAGCGGCAAAGCGTCGGGCGGAAAGGCGCAGGCCAACGTCGCCATTACGCCTCTGGAGAATCCGACCTATGCCATCAACGCCGGTGAGGATATGTTTCAGGGCGGCGTGGGCTGGTTCTATGAATTCCAATATGAAGAAACGGCTGGCGTGCCCTTCACCATCAACGAGTTTATCGTGACCACCGTCGCCGACAGCGGGTATGAATACAACGATTATTACACGAGCGACGACGTAACCAAGTGGCTCGGCAGCCCCACACTCCGAGCGGGCGAACCGCAGTCCTTGAGAGGCGGCTTCCCGCTGGGACCTGCGCAGGGCGTTCGCATTACGCTCAACGGCACAGATGCGAACGGAAACGAGCTGTCCTTCTCGGGCTATGTAGAATTGTCAAAGGAAATCAAGGAATAAGGCTTTTGCGCATATCCGCCTCTTCGGAGGCAGTTTTTTTGCGTTTTATATGGCTGAAAATCCACAATGTGCAGAATTTGCACATTGTGCACGCCGAATGTGCGTGATTTGCACGTGACTTTGCCCCTGTGCACAGGTACAATAAAGGCACGACAAGGCGAAAGAAGGGAGGTTCAATGCTGTATCTTGGCTGGATTGTGGCGGCGTTTCTTGGCGGTGTCCTGATGGCGCTCTGGTTCTGGCAGCGGAAAAATCGATGCTCTCTGCGGGAGCGTTTTTCGCAGGTGGAATCGTTTCGGGGGCGAAGCTATCGAGAGGTGCTGACCATCGCAGGTGCAAAGCCCAATACCATCGTTCATCAGGCGGACGGCACTACGCGGAAGGTCTGGTGCGAGGAAGGGTACTTCATCGCGCTGGCATTCGACGCGCAGGACGTGTGCCTCGGGGTCATCGACGAAGAAGGCTGAAAGGGGGGGAAGAGAAACCAAGCTGAATCACCAAGGAATAGAAGCAAACAAACGAACGTCTTGGAAACACAAATAAGCTCATCGAAGGACAGAAGAAGAACGAGAACGGTGAATAAAACAATCAATAAGAATGAAGGATAAGGAGAAAATAGTCAAATGGAAAGTAAAACGAACGGATTGCAGATTGCGGGTTTTGTGGTTTCTTTGGTAAGCTGCTTCATTTTCGGCTTCTATGGTCTGGCGGGAATCACGGGCATCGTGCTGTCCGCTGTTGGTCGCAATCAGGCAAAACAGATTGGTGGCAAAACAGGCTTGGGAACGGCAGGCATTGTCCTTGGTATCATCAGCGCGGTCGGCGGTTTCTGCGCCAGCATCTATGCTTTCAGCCTGTTTTGAGGCAAATGCGGTCAGCACGCTTCTGAAGGAACACAAAGGAAAGCCTGACCAGTGAAGAACTGGAGTAGATTGTCAAAACGCTGTGTTCAAGGACAACCTCTTACAAGAGGGTGTTGGAACGGGAACAGAAACGAATGGAGGAACAGATAAAATGAAAAAGATATTGGCTGCGGTGCTTGCGTGTATGCTGTTGTTGACAGCAATACCAGCGATGGCTGAAACGAGTGACATTGCGCGCTTTGCCGATTATACGGATGTTGATTTGTCCGTGTTCATCCAAAAAGGCTATTCCTGCTACTATGACGATTTTGAGTTTTCGGCTCAATTATCGCCTGAGAACAATACAATTACATACAAAAACGACGGAAGTTATTGCGTTGACAAATATACGATCGAATTTGATATTAAGGTGCTGTATAGCGCAGGCTCCTGTGTCCTGATTCCGCGCATGATCTTTAGACGCAGTGGTTGGAAAACGTATTATGACGATCGTATGAGTGATGCGTACATTCGTAACGGCGGCAACAGGTATATCATTGATGTATCCGGTTGTTCCCGCAGCTCTTCCAGCAAGGATTCCTCAGCAACGGACAGCTCGGTAGAACCCATGTACAATGGCGGAAGGATTATGCTGGAAGATTTGGCGCTGTATCCGCAGACAGAAATTGAAGTGAAGATCGGCAGCTATGCTACCAGCTTTACATTGACCGATGAGGATAAGCAAGTTATCAGCAATTTCTATGCGGATTGCAAGGAAGCGGGCATTTTCAATCAGACTTTCTTGAACCGCACCGACGATTACTCCATCCGCACGCTTTTCAATGAAAACGCTGTTGTCGCGACAGAGGATGCAGTCGTAGAAGAAACGGAACCGGATAGCGAGCAATAACAATGCATCTTCCCCGCCTCCCACCTCGGGCGGCGGGGATTTTTATGCCCTGCTGGAGGTTTTGCCCGAGGCGGTGCCGCAAAAACCATCATGAAAGGTGGCATCCTCAGGGGAAAGAAAGGCTGAGAAGGTGCAAAAAAACGTGATGACTCCCTACAGAATCATCACGTTTATCAGGCGTTCAGGAGGATGCGAGGCTTCTCGCGGAAAAGGCTCTCGCATCGCCGGAAGGCTTATTCAAACGATGTGTGGAAGAAATGGTTAACAACCTTCTTGCAGAAGGTGCCGAAGCCCTTTTCATGCAGGACGTTTATTGCACGCTTCGAGAGAGGCAGGTCAAGGGGCTGCTTCTGCACGGCCATGAGCATGGCTTTCAGCTCGGCGTTGCTTAGGGCAAAGGGATTCTCCACGCCATCCATGTGGTAGATGTTGTTGCGGTAGTCGATGCGCACCTGCTTGTCAATCTTGTCGCCGGAGAGATACGTGTTGTAGCTCCATGGCGTCTTGGAGATGCGGTCTGCATCGTTCTTTTCATGGAGGGCACGGTAATCAGCATAAAGCTCGTGAAAGAGCTTCTCATCTGCGGGCATCCAGTTCCGCATGCACATATCGATGGTGTCGCTGTCGTAGCCGGAGAAGTGGATGAAACGCAGGGGATCGCCCTCGACGAAATAATGACCGTCCTTTTTGGACAGGTTGCAGTTCATCAGTGACCACGTGGCAAAGTCGTAGCCGTGATGCTTGAAGATTTCCGTATCAAAGAAGCAGGGCGCCAGATCAATCCATTTCTGATCGGTAAAGATGCCACGCGGAATATCGTCATAGCAGAACATTTGCAAACGGTCTGCCCACCAGTTGATGAACCTCACAGCCTCCTCTGAGTGGTTCACAGCCAGAAAACCAAGGTTGTATACGCCATGCGCGGTGCTGGAGAGCTCCATGTCAATGTTGCCGGGCTTGAGCAGATGCGGGCACAGCACGATGGGACGTGTCTTCAGCTTCTCGCGGAGCTCAGGCATGTCGTCATAGACGTAGCAGTCGGGGTCGAGATAGACGAATTCCGTCTCGTTCGGATAGGTCTTCAGCAGATAACGGAAAAATTCGCCCTTCACGGCGGTGGAGGCTTCTACGATGGCATGCTTGAAGATGAAGTGGTCGAAGTTGCCCGGCCACATATCCTTGCTCAGCACAATCTGGTCAAATTCCTTGCAGCGTGCGCCGTCAGGAATTTCACGCTCTGTCAGGCAGAGGAAGAATTGGGCGTAGGGCATGTGCTGCTTCACGGACTGCGCAAGGCAGCGTGCCTTGTGGATGTAGTTGCTGCATACAGAGGTAAAGATAATCATAAAAAAGCATCCTCCTGCTTGCCCGGTGATGATTACTTGACAAAAAGATGATAAATCTTGCGAAGAACCTTGCTGATGACGGGCGTTTGCCGCATCTTCTCGATGATCTGTGCCTGCTGCTGATACGTCTGCACCTGCTGCTCGGCAACGCGCCGCAAATAGAGCTGATCAATCAGCGCATCCCGTAATTGCGGAATAATCACATCCGCATTATCCAGCATGAATTGCCTGTGGTTGTCCATCAGCTGATGGTAGGTGGCCTTGATGCTGCTTGGGTCCTTCTGGAACTGTGTCGTGCGGGAAATATCCTTAATGCGGTAGTGGAACAGCACCTCAGGAATCTGATAGATTTCCCTGCCGGTTTCCAGAACGGAAAGCCAGAAGTCATAGTCCTCCATGCCGTCCTTCATGTTGGTGTTGAAGCCGCCGGCATCCTGCCACAGCGCCTTGGGAAACAGAGACGTTACGAACACGATGTTGTCAAGGAGCATGGCTTCGCGGGAATAGTCGGGCAGATCCCAGCGACCGGTCTGAGCGCCGAACAGATCTGCCTGACAATACACGACGCCGATATCATCACGGGTTTCCAGCACCTTCACCGCCTTGTCAATGTAGGTGGGATCGATGGTGTCATCGGAATCCAGCGGCAGAATGTACTTGCCCTTTGCCGCGGCAATGCCTGTATTCCGCGCCGAGGAGACACCTGCATGATCCGCATGAAGGACCGTGATGCCGCTTTCCTTCTGAAGCTCTGCCAATGTTTCCAGCGTCTTTGAATCATTTGAACCGTCATCGACAATGATCAGCTCAATTTCAGGATAGGTCTGTGCCTTGACGGCAGCTACGCTTTCCTGAATGTAGCATCCGTCGTTATAGCAGGGCATAACGACAGTCACGATGGGATTCGTATTCATCTGATTGTCTCCTTTTGCCTCTTCACTGAAGGCTCTTCTGCACGGTTGTGTGGATTTTTCTGTACAGCTTTCCTTGATTAGCTGAAGCTCTCTGGTGAGATCGTCGATGGTTTGGCGGGCATCGGCAATTTCCTGCTTGGCGGCAGCGAGCGCATCCGTCAGCTGCTGATTGGCCTGCGTCAATGCGCTGTTGGCATCGTAAGCCTGACTTAACGCCGCCTGCTGTTCCTCCGCAAGGCGCTGCGTGCGAAGGGCATCGTCGAAATCCAGCGGGTAAACAGGCTGGGACAGCGCCACCATGCTCTTCATGCCGATGTACTCGTTCGTAAAGGTATATACCCATTTTTCAAAGCAACGCAGCGCCTCTGCTGAGCAGGAAAGGAGCGCTGTCAGCTTCTCATCGGAGGCGTAATCCGTGCTGAGCAGGCCTGTGTCGTTCATCAGGCTGAGGAGGAAGCGCCACAGGCTGAACTCCGCCGGCACAGGGAAGGTCATCTGCCACTCGTAGTCGATGAGGGTGACATTCCCGATTTCGCCGAAGATGTTCGAGGGAATCATATCAATGTTGCCGCAGGGCACCCAATGCAGATCATCCTTGCAAATGGCATCGCCGAAGACTTGACGGAAGGCTTCGTTGTCTGCATTCTGCGGATGGACGCTTCCTGCGGAGAAAAGCTCGTTTTTCAGCCATGTAAACCACTGCAGGATGAGATCTTCCCGAGTCTCGTGCGGGGCGGCAGTCAAACGGCTCTGCAGGGAAGCGCCTTCCACATAGGGGAACGTGGCGTTGCAGTTGCTTAACAGGGTACAACGAATGTTCCGCAGTGCATCCGTGTAGCTGTGACCGCCCAGAGCGGCAATGCTGCGGATATGCGCTTCGCCGCAGGGATACAGCGGCTGCTTCAACACCTGATTATCATCGGTGATGATGGTGCAAATCGCGTGCTCACGCTTGCGGTCGTTGGAGACCTTCACGTATTGGTAGGGGGTAGGCGTTTGGAGCTCATCCTTGGTGATTTCCACTAGGAAGGAGTTGGCAAAGTTGCCCGCAATGCCGTCGCCCATCAGCCCCTGATAAAAGTCCTTTACGGAGAAGATGGATACCCGGGCGGTGTCCAGCCGATAATCCGTGGAGATGGGATAGCGTTCGTTTACCGAGGCATCCGTGAAAATCTCCTCGGGGAACTTGTAGTCCGGATAGGGATAAAAGAAGCGGTTGACGTGCAGCCCGGCGCCTTCGACTTTGGCCGTCAGCTCGCTGCGGGAGAAGGTGCGGACGCTTTCGCCGGCGTAGTTGTTGATGCCGGAGAAGAAGTGGCCGGTATGATCCTCCCGCGCACCGGAAAGATATTTGTGTCCCAGACGATTCTCGATTGCCACCAGCATCCTGCCGTCCTCCTTCAGGAAGGAAGCGGCTTTTCGCAGGAAGGCGTCTGCCGGATCCTCTCCGGGGAACGTCCATGCGGCGTATTCCAGCACACCGATGACGACCACGTAATCGTACTTTTCGGCAAGCGTCATTGTGGCGAAATCATCCACCACAATCTCCAGATTTTCATTATCCGCGTGGCGCTTCAGGTTAATTTCGGAGCGGATGAGCGACTTATCCACGGCGGTGACATGCGCGACCCGTTCACACAGATAGCCCGTCAGACTGCCGCAGCCTGCACCGATTTCCAGCACGGATGCGCCGTCCCTGAAGGGGTACCAGTTAAAAATGTTGGAGCGCAGGGGAGAAAAGTAACAGAGGATCGGCCAGCGCCTGTCATCATACCAGTCGATTTCCTTGCCTTCGGAAACAGCCTGCAATATTTCCTGCTCAATGCTTCCGTCCGAGTAGGTCTTTGTATCGTTGGCATGACCGGGGCGCACATCAAGCTTTGCCATGATCTTCTCCTTTTTCTCCGATAATCCGCCGAAGCAGTGCTCCTGCATATCCGCGCAAGCCTCTGGGATGCGGTGGAGGCGGCTCAACAGGGTTGTTGAGCATATAGCGCAGGTGAACCCAATCCGCACGCAGAGCGGCCATGTATTCCTCTTCATAGCGCATGAAAAGTGCATGATGCTTCCGATACAGATAGCTGTAGTTATCCAGCAGCTTCTGCTCCGTGCTGGCGGATTCCGTGTTGTGGGATTGAGCCTTCACCCGGCAGTGGAACAGCACCTCCGGAATGCGGTAGAATTGTGCATCGTGCTCCAGCTGGGTGAGCCAGAAGTCATAGTCCTCCAGCCCTTTTCTCATGGACTCGTCGAAACCGCCGGTGCTGCGCCATAACGCCTTTGGAAAAAGCGCCGTGATGAAGACGACATTGTCCACCAGCATGGCAACAGGGGAGAAAGGCGGCAGATCCCATGGGCAGGCCACTTCGCCGAAGCGGTCTGCCTGGCAGTATACAATATCCGCTTCCTTGCGGTCGAGAATCTGTGCAGCCTTTTCGATGTAGGTCGGATCGATCAAATCATCGTCATCCAGCAGAAGAATATATGTGCCGGCAGCCGCATCGATGCCGCGATTTCGGGCAGCGGCAGGACCGGCGTTGGGCTGGTGAATCACCTGCAACCCATCAGGCAGTGAGGAGAGGTATTGCAGGAATGCTTCGTCATCGGAACCGTCATCGACGATGATGTGCTCAATGGCAGGATAGGTCTGCGCTTTGACAGAAGCGATGGTTTCGGGCAGCGTAGTCAGACCGTTATGCGTCGGGGTAACAACACTGACCTTTTCCATCCTTGACTCCTTTCAGACTGTGAAGGAAACCGTTTCCAAACGCATGATATTGCCATATCACACCGATTCATTATATCATAGCTCATACAACTTTGCAACCGCTACGCATGAAACGTGAAGCGCACAAAAAGCCCCGTATCCATTTCTGAATACGGGGCTTTGATGGAATTATTGATGAACGGTAACCGTGTAGGAGGCGGATTTGCCGCTGCCGTCATTCGCCGTAGCAGTCACGGTGGCGGTGCCGACGCCAACAGCAGTCACGATGCCGTTGGCGGTAACGGAGACAACGCTGGTGTTGCTGGAGGAGTAGGTGACGGTCTTCACGGTTGCATTGGCGGGCAGAATCTCATAGGCGGGATAGGATACTTCACCAACGGTCATGTCGGTATCGCCGAAAACGCCCACATAAGTGACCGGTACGTCGATGACAGTGCCAACGACCGTCACGGCATAGGTGGCCTTGGTGCCGCTGCCGTCATTGGCGGTCGCGGTGATCACAGCCGTGCCGATGTTCTTGGCGGTTACAATGCCGCTGGCGTTCACGGTGGCCACGTTGGTGTTGCTGGAAGAGTAGGTGATCGTCTTGTTGGCGGCATCTACCGGCCATGCAGCGTAGGCAAGATACTCGATTTCGCCAACGCCCAGGGTGCCCTTGCCGTAGATTTCCAGCTTGGTGACCTTCTGGGTGTTCTTGCTGACCGTCACGGTATAGGTGCCCTTCACGCCGCTGCCGTCATTGGCGGTGGCGGTGATGGTGGCAGTACCTGCGCTGATGCCAGTCAGAACGCCGCTTTCGGTCACAGAAGCGACCTTCTTGTTGCTGGTGGTGAAGGTGACGGACTTGTTCACAGCATCAGCAGGCCACACCTCGTAAGCAAGGCTTTCCGTAGCGCCAATGGACAGCTTTCCGCTGCCGTAGATGCTGATTTGCGTCACCTGACCGGTTACGGGCACGACGTTTACCGTGAGGGAAGCGTTCTTACCGCTGCCGTCCTGAGCGGTGGCAGTGAGGACAGCCGTGCCGACTGCCTTGGCGGTTACCATGCCGTACTGGTTGACTGTCGCAACGGAGGTGTTGCTGGAAATGTAGGTAACGCTCTTGTTGGTGGCATTGGCGGGCCAGATTTCGTAGCCCAGGTACTGCACCTCGCCAACCATCATGGATTCCTTGCCGGAAATGCCGACTTGGCTGACGGGCACGGGAGGCACATTGCTAACCGCCACGTCGTAGTAGGCGGTCACACCGCTGCCGTCCAGCGCCTTTGCGGTGATGCGGGCAGAACCGGCACCAACGGCTGTTACGATGCCCTCGGCGGTGACGGTTGCAACCTTGGAATTGCTGGACGAGTAGGTGACACCCTTGTTGGTGGCATCCACAGGCCATGCTTCATAGCTGACGTAGTCCACATCGCCGACGGTCAGGGAAGTCTTGCCGTAGACAGCGAGGCGTGTAACCAGCGTTATGCCATTGCCGACTTTGACGATGAAGCTTGCGGACTGCTTGCTGCCGTCCTTGGCGGTGGCGGTGATGGTTGCCTGACCGATGGATACGCCGGTGACAACGCCATACTCGCTAACCTTGGCAATCTTGGTGTTGCTGGAGGACCAGGATACGGTCTTGTCGGTGGCATTGGCGGGCCAGATTTCATAGGACATATACTGCGTCTCGCCAACGACCATGGAGGGCTTGCCGGTCACGTTTACCTTGGAGACCATAACCTGCGTGTTGGCAACGTTCACGGTGTAGCTGGCGGACTTGCCGCTGCCGTCGTTGGCGGTGGCGGTGATTACGGCTGTGCCAATCGCCTTGGCAGAAACCACGCCGTATGCGGTGACGGTGGCGACGGAAGTGTTGCTGGAAGACCAGGATACGGTCTTGTCGCTTGCGTCAGCAGGCCAGATTTCATAGGAAGAGTAGCTCGTTGCGCCGGGGTACAGATCGGTGTTGCCGGATGCGCCAACCTGCGTAACCTTCACAAAATCATTGACAACGGTTACGGTGTAGCCGCCGCGCACCAGCGTGCCGTCGGTCGCGATGGCGTTGATCATGGCCGTGCCGGCAGAAACGCCGGTCACTACGCCGGTCTCATGATCGACGGTGGCAACGGAGGCATTGTCGGTGTCCCAGTACATGTTCTGGTTATGGGCGTTAACGGGCAGCACGGAGGCGTTTGCCTGAACGGACTCGCCCACACCGATCAGGGTGCGTCCGCTCACGCTGACGCTCGTCACCTTGATTACGTTCTTGGTGACGTTGATGATGAAGGTTGCCTTAACGTTGCTGCCATCGGTCGCGGCTGCGGTGATGATGGTGCTGCCGGCCGTCTTCTGGGCAGTGACCTTGCCGTTCTGGTCAACCGTGGCAATGGCAGTGTTGCTGGACGTCCAGACCAGCGTCTGGATGGAAGCGGTGGCAGGATACACCTTGGCGCCGATGGTCTGGGTGGCCTTGTAGACCATGCCGTTGTTGCCGGTGAGCGTGATCATGGTAACAGGCACGTTTTCAATGCCGATCAGGAAGGAGCCGTACACATTGTTATCGTACACAGAGGTGGCAGTGATGATCGCTGTGCCGCTGGCAATCACGGTCACTTCACCGCTCTGATTTACGGTCGCAACATTGGTGTTGGAGCTGGACCAGGTGACGCTCTTGTTGGAAGCATCAGCAGGGAGCACCTCGGCGGTGAACTTGTAGGTTTCGCCAACCGTCATGGAATCCTTGCCGGTGACGTTGATCGTGGTGACAGGCACCAGCGCATCAACCGTCAGCTCATAGGAGTCGACGATGGAGGTGTTGTCCTTGGAGGTGCCAATGATGGTGGCAGTGCCGGCGCCTACTGCGGTGACAACGCCCGTGTCGCTTACCGTTGCAACAGCTGTGTTGGAGCTGGAGAAGGACAGTGCCTTGTTGGTCGCGGTGGAGGGCCAAACCTCATAGGAGATGGGGTAGGTTTCGCCGATCTTCATGCTTTCCTTGCCGGTGATGGACACCTTCGTTACGCGGGTGTCATCATCATAGGCAGGGGTAACGGTCAGCAGATAGTAATCGAAGATGTTGGTGCCATCGGTCGAGGTGGCGGTAATCAGCGTCTGACCGGCGCTGCGGGCGTACACGACGCCGGCGCTGTTGACCGTGGCGACGGTGGACACGCTGCTGGACCAGGACAGCGTCTTGTTGGTCGCAGTGGTGGGCAGCACAGTCACCGTGAGATAGTCACTCTCGCCGGCCTTCAAGGTGTCGCGGCCGGAGATGCTGACGCTCTCCACGGGCACGTTGGAAGCTGCCATCAGCGTGAACTCGGTCAAAGAAATGTTGGAAACCGAGGCGAGACTGGCGACATTGGTCTCCGCCAGAGCAACGGCTCCTGTGCCCAGCGCCAGGGTGCACGCTGTCAGAAGCGCCAATGCCTTGGCAAGCACTGTCTGTTTCATGTTCAGTTCTCCTTCCTAATTTATCAAGTTCTCTGCGGCAAGCTTGCAGCAGAGATTGATAGCTGAATAAGCCGGATTTCATGTCCGAGGTAATTGACGGCTGAAACCACTAACTCGTTCTTTAAGCATTATATCAAAAAAAGTCAACGCTGTAAACAAAGGATGCATAGCTTTTGTGATTTTTTACAAATCGAGCGGGGAATTTGGGAAAACGTGTCAGGAGAACACATGCTGTACGCAAGGCAGCGCCTAATTTGCGAGATGACCCGAAGCACGGACATCGTGATCGAACCCGAGGTCACCACCACGCTACAGAGCGACGCCCTGACAGAGAAGGAAACAAAGGCCGGCGCTCTCTATGACATGGACAGGATTTACTGGGCGGTAGACAAGGAAGGGCGAA